>JBLNBR010000011.1:0-149848 GCA_050260105.1 Ignavibacteriales bacterium
GTGTTCGACTTCGGCCAACCGTTCCAGCGCCTCCGCCAGGATGTCCCTGATAGAGGGGTCGGCGCCCGCACCGACAACAGACGGACCGCGCTGAATCGAGTCGATTAGACTGCTATATGCCGTTGCCCCTTCTTCAAACCTCCCGCAATCGCTGAGAAAATGCCCCCAATCCAGCACGGTCGCGGGGTGCGGGTGCTCCACGGCCAGCGCTTTCTGGAACGCCTCCTCAGCGGCCCGTGCGTCGCCGTCATCCCACCTCAAGCCGGCAATCTCGGACCACAAGAGGCTCACCTGATTGGGATCGTGCGACACCTCCGCCAGCATCCTGGCGCACTTCTCGAATTCCTTCTCGCACGCGAATGCCTTCCTCGTGAGTTCTACAGCCTCCTCGAGCACAACGCGCAGCACCCCGCTGCCGGGGGCGAGGGCCGCAGACTCTGCTGCTGCAGCGCCCGGGCGCGCGGAGTCTGCCACGAAGCCACCCATTGCTGCGGAGTCCGCCCCCGGGGCACCGCCGGCGATTCCGATTGCGGTCTCCAACAAGAGCCAGGCCGTGTACCCATGGCCCAGCGCATTCAGACCCTTGGCGACAGCCGACAGATTCTCAAGGCGCACGAGGGGATGATCCTCATGTAACCGCTCGACCGAGCGCGGATTCACGTACTTGCCCTCACCGAGCAGCATCATCAATCCCAGGCTGCCTGGCGGGCTTGCCTTGCCCCTGCGCTGAACCTCCCTGGTCAACCTCGCGACCGGCTCCATGGGCCACCCGTCGTCCCTGCCGCAACACTTCTTGAACTTGGCGCCGCTGCCGCACGGGCATGTCTCATTCCTCTCCGGCCGCCCGTCCCTGGAACGCAGGGTGGCGGCACCCGAGGCGACCGCGGTCAGGTAATTCAACTTCGCGATGAACGCCTCCGCATTGAACGGGGCCCACCCCTCCGTCTTGAGACATACCTCGAGCTGCGCAAGGTATACCTCAATGAGAAGATGCATGGCCTCATGCTCCCGCACGCCAGCCCTGATGAGCGCGTTGCCAGCCTCCGCGAGCGCGCGGCCCGTAGAATCGTCACGACGCTCCATGACCTCGCCCAGACAGCGGTGCAGGTGCAAATGGCCGAAAACGTCGATACCCCCGACAACGAATGGCCCCGGGATTCTCCCCGATGCCAGGTCGGGCCCCAGCATCCACAGCGGACCGAGGTCGCGATGCTGTGAAATGGCCCTCATAAGCGGGGTGTTCGCCGGCTTGCCCGACTTCAGTGCTCTCCACGCCCTCTGGATGGCGCGCCTACCGTCGACGGTGTTAAGCCCCCTGGGGAAAGGCAGGCCAGCGGTGAACTCACGCACAACCTCGTCCATCCAGGCCAGGGCGCCGGGGCGAGCCGTCCAGTAACCCCGCGACGCAAAGGCGTACGCCACCGCCTCGTCCTCATCGCCCAATCCCACATCAGCAGGCACTGCCGAGGGCATCTTGTGCCTGCCAATCAGAAACTCGGGCACAAACGCGTTGGCGTAGAACGCCTTCCTCATCTCCATGCGGGCCTGGCGGCAATCGCCTGACTCCGTCCACAATATGAACGCCCTCGCGTAATACCAGTCGGCGGAAGCATCGTCCGGGTAGTCTTTGAGCAGCGCACGCGCCTCGCCAATTCTGCCCAGATCGAGTAGGGCGTTCAGCAACACCTGCCGTACTCCCTGGTTATCGTCGGGGTTCAGCCTGAGCAAATCCCTGTAATGCCCCACGGCATCGTCCTTCCGGCCCATGTCCCACAAGCAGTGTGCCAGCCCCAGCCTGGCTCTCATATACGGTCTCGATCCAATCGACCACATCTCGCCTTTCTCGGGCTTGTCCAGGTCAGTGCCAGCCTGCTTGAGCGCGCGCTCTCCGGCGGCCACTCCTTCTTCGAACAACCTGAGCCTCGCAGCGGGGTCGCGCTCGGCATCCGCCAGGATTACATAGGCATCCGCGCAATCGGGCGATGTGTTCAGGGCCTTGCGGGCGAGTTCGAGTTTCCTCTTCTTAGAGGAAAGGCCGACCGTCCGGTATATCATGTCCTGTGCCGCCTGCAGAGGCGTCGAAGCCGGGGTCTTGGGGGCGGGACGCCCTGCTCTCACCAGCGACTGAAGATACTTGTTCATTTCATCCAGAGAATCGAACGATTTCCCGCTGACGAGCCGGTCGATGTCGGACATACTCTCTTCGACATGCCTGATCGCCAGCGACCCCGGTCTAGGCGTGCGCAGCCGAATTCTCTCGCCGAATCCTTCCCAGGGTATGGGAGAATCCCCGCTGTCGCGCCTGATGTCACTCATGTGAACGTCACCCCGTTTAGCCGCATTCCCTGGCTGCAGCAGACAATCCACTAGGCACAAATGCAGAACGCCGTTCCATTCGTTCTCGGGGGCTGACCTACCTTCTTCCCGCGCCGCTACGATGTGCAAGCCGCTGCGATGTTGAGGCCGTTGTAATGTGCGGACCGTTGCGGTGTGCGGACCGTTGTGCCCAAGACGCCGGCGAAGGCATGGCGTAATGCGGACAGCAACGTCTGCCGAAGAAGACTGCACTGTGAACGTGGTCTGGGCGACAGATCTCGCGTGAGGGCACTCAGAAATCCGACGGTCGCCTGTCCAGGCCGGCTTCTGCAGAGAAAGACCCTGCAGCCGTTGCAGCCGGTATGTCTCACCCTTTGGCGGGGTGCCTTTCCCGTCGTGTCCCCAGGTATCCCGCAAATGCAACCTGGATCACGGAAGCAGCGGCGAATCCGCACAGGTCGATCATCACGTCCAGGGGTAACCCAGTGCGGCCAGGCACAGTAGTCTGATTGAGTTCATCCAGCGCCCCCGTGCAGACGACGACCAGGGTGGACAGGAGCCACCGGCGCCAGGGGGTCAGCCCCCAGGGCTGGATCGCGTAGCCGAAGGACAACCCGAGGGCGGCGTATATCACTGCGTGTGCGCCCTTACGCAGGCAGAAGATGATGAATTGCACGGGATTTTTGCGGTTGTCATACGTTTCCTTCGAGTACCGGAAACTCACGTGAGGGAGTGAACGCACGGCCCTCACCAGGGCGGGCCGCCTGCTCACAGGGCCGCTAAGGTCCTGCTTGGAGGCATCCTGCGAGGAGAAGAACACAATGAGCGTAAGACACACTATGAAGGGGAGCCATCGAATTAGGGGTTTTCTCACCTCAGGCAGTAGCCTCCACTCTGTCCAGCGGCTGTCATCACAATCCGCTGGCGGTCTTTGCGTGGCCACCACCTATTATATCCGCTCGCCGCGGCCGCGCCCCAGAATGCTGCTGATCGCAGACCGCCTCCACATGGTGCTGCCCCGAGAAGCAGACAGGGGAGCGGTCTTTGCCGCTCCCCTCTCAAGTCAACCCCGGCCGCCGCCGGTCCGGCTACCGGCCGGACTCCAGACTACCTCGAAAGCCTGACCGACATGAACTGTGACAGCATCTTCGCGGCCTGCGCCCTCGTAGCGCTGAGCCCAGGCTTGAACGTGTTGTCGTCGAAGCCACCCACGATACCCTTTTCCACCGCCGCCTGCACGCTGCCCACAGCCCACGACGGTATCTCCGCGTTGTCAGCGAACGTCGTGCTGGTCGCTTGCGCCTGAACACCCAGCGCGCGGATCAGCATCGTCGCTACCTGGGACCTCGTGACAGGCTCGGCCGGGCCAAACCTGTTGCCGTCGAGCCCCTTGATGATCCCCGCTTTCACCGCGGCCGCCACGTAGCCCCTCGCCCACTCGGAGATGCTACCGTTGTCGGCGAATGTCAGCGCCGGCGCGCTTTCAGGCTGTATCCCCGTCGCCAGCACGATCATCTTTGCAAACTGCTCCCTTGTGATCGTGACCTCCGGCTTGAACGTCCCGTCACCGTACCCACCTACCACACCAAGGCTCACCAGCTTCAGCACGGGTCCCTCAGCCCAGTGACCCTTGATATCAGGCATCGCAGGCATCCCGGGCTTGGCCATCAGGGCAAACACCGTCAGGTGGTCGGTCGTCCCCACTACCGTCTTCGTCACCGGGTCGACTGTGGAGGGTATCGCCACCCACGCACCCGCAGCCTCGTCCCAGTAGAATACCTTCAGATCCTCCGGCGACGTTCCCGCAAGCTCCTCGTCGCTGTACTGGAACGTCAGGGTGATTGGCTTCGAGAACGACGTCACCTTCCCGCCATCCGGCTTCTCAATCGTTATCTCGTATATCTTGTTGCCGATCTTTACCATGCCCTGCGTAGGCTGGGTCACCTCTGTGACCGGGGCTATCGTCACCTTCACGTCTTCTGCAACTGCCGCCGGCGGCAGGGTAACCGCCGCGCTATTGTCGGGTAGAGCCACGGTTCCGCCGGTCTCTTTTCCGACCTCCTCCGTCGTGGAACCAGCGACCACGGGCGGCTGCACCGGAGGAGGCGTAGTCCCGCCGCCACCACCGCCGCCACCCGTCCGCCTTTCCAGCGTTATCGAGTCGCTGTATATCACGGACTCGTTTCCAGCCTGGTCCCTGAACTGAGCGTACACTACCTTCGGGCCGTATCCTTCTAGCATCGTCCAAGGCCTACTCGAAGCGAACGATGCCCACTCAGCATCGCCCATTCCGGGCTCGTTCGACACCCTCATTGAGACCGCGTCGGCGGAACTCAGTGTGAGTGTGACATCACGGCTGGTAGTTGACGAGTAACCCGAGTTGATGGTTATGCTGCCAGTGGGAGCCACCGTGTCAACTTTGAACGTAGAGCTCTTGCGAGGCTCCTTGTTTCCTTCCGCGTCTTCCGAATAGTACTCCAGCGTGTTTTCGCCCTCAGGAACGGTCAATTCGACTTCGTTTTCGGTAGACTCGGTCCAGTCCTCCTCGTTCCACCGGTAGTGTATCGTGGCGCCCGCCTCCGTGCTGAGGGTCACCCCCGGCGCGACCGGCCCCTTGTACCAGCCGTCCAAACCGTCAGCGGGCCGGCTTGGTTCCAGGTGGGTCGTGGGAGCAGTCGTGTCCCTGGTCAGGTCGCAGGTGCCCCTGTACGCGTTGCCCAGGGCATCATGTACCTCCGCCC
Organism: Ignavibacteriales bacterium; assembly: GCA_050260105.1. GTDB lineage: Bacteria > Bacillota > Sulfobacillia > JABLXB01 > JABLXB01 > SM1-B181. The sequence continues at coordinate 5,058 of JBLNBR010000011.1, forward strand.
AGATGTCGTTGGCTCCCTCTTCCAATTTGATGCTAAACGCGCCGTCAGTGATCACCGGCACCGGGCCCACCTCTCTCCCGTTCACCTTGACAGAGTGAAGTGTCGGGTCTGCCGGTCCCGCGACCGTAATGTCCGCTTCATCGTTTTCCCTATCGTAGACACCAGCCAGGTCGAGAGGTAGTGCCGCCTCGTTTCCGTCTCCCGTCACCCACGGGCTGTACCTCACTTTGCCTGCGACAGTATCGCCGTCGCCGGCGGGGTTGCTTTCGTGCTCAGGACCCTTGTCGCTGCCCCAGTAGTTCAGGGTCGCATCCGCGATAGTCGTGGACAGGTTTTCCATACCCGACAACGTGTTACCCGAGATGGTGTTTTCGCGAATAGTAGCTGCACCGGAGGTATCCTTCAGCAGGATGCCGGTGGCGCATCCGGTCACGGTGTTGCCCGTCACCGTCTGGTCATGCGGGCTGCTCAGTCTGATACCCGCGGTCTTCGCCCCCTCGACAGTGTTCCCAGTTATCGTGATCGGGCCGAGAGCGTCGGCGCTGACCGCGATCCCGAACTTGGTCTGCGCTTCTCCCGCCACAGTCACCGAGTTGTCAGCCACTGTGATGTTCGTTCCACAGTAACCGGTGTTGATACCCACTGACTGCCCGGGGTTCGATATGTCATAGACTGTGTTATCGTGGATGTTCACGTTGTTGGTGGTATCAATTTCGTCGTTACCCCAGGTGAAGATCCCCATGGCGTAGTCGTCCGGATCCGCTCCGCCGTTCCTAATGTTGTAGATAGTGTTGTGGTCTATCTCCAGACCATCAACCGGGCCTACGTTGATGCCGAAAGTTCCGAAACTCACGGGGGTCCTGGTCGGAGTGCCTATATCATGAATCACGCAGTTCATGACGCGGATATTGGAGTTCTTACCCTCCGAACCGATCAGGACTCCGGAGGCGTCGGCCGTGCCGCTATACAGCGAATTGGTGATGGTGAATCCATCCACAGTAACGTCGTCCGCCTTGATGTTCACCATGTAGTACCTCTCGCCGGCGTGGTTCCCGTCGAGTATAGTGGAGGCTGCGCCTGCTGCGGACCGCAGCGTAAGCGGTTTGCTGATCACGAGAGCCTCGTTGTACGTACCTGGGGCGACGTTTACCTCTCCACCGGATTCAGCCGCATTGATGCCATTCTGGATTGTGGGGAAAGCGTTAAGACCTATGTAGTAGTCTTTTCCATCAAACATGACTTTGGCGTTCATGGGCTTATCGGTCCAATCATCGTCGACCACGATTGTTGAGGTTGCCACATTGTTTTCTTTGGTCATTTCTTCGTCTATATAGAAAGGATAAACATCGACGTCTCCGCTCACCAATCCACCCGGCCCCGGTTCTCCCCAATAGTTTAGTGTGGCATCAATCTGCGCGGCAACACCGGTGTTTCTTACGCCAATCGTATTGTCGGTTATGGTGTTCTGATTGATCCTGCCGCTGAATTCTGCAGCATCGCCCCTGTCAAAGTAGTCGGTGGATTGCTGATTTGGCGTCGGATTTCCAGCCTGTGCCTGAATGCCAATGTCGTTGTCGGACACTGTGTTGCCGGTTACCGTTTGGTTCAGTCCTTCGACTACAATGCCGAAGCCGTCCCCTGTTGAACCACTAGGCTCGCGCCGGAAGCCCGTTACCGTATTACCCGATATCACCACACCTGCAGGTTGGTCTGCATTGTACTGTGAAACGGGCAGACGCCTGAACACGGCGATCCCTGCATGGTCTCGCACGTCTGTGGCTTCAGCCGTTCTCGATACAACGTTGTTTGTCACCACTATGCTACCTGGCCCGCTGGATTGGCCGCTACCGGATGGGTTCTTGATCTCAATGCCGAATCTGCCGTTATTTGTGACGGTGTTGCCGTCAATTACGGTTGCCCCCGGACCTTCCGCGCCGAGTACAGCAATGCCGCAGTCTCCGTTGCCGGTGACAGTATTGTCCCTGACAGTCAAGCCGGTCACACTGCCATCGCTGATGTCAATACCCACTAATCCGTTGTTAGTGAACGTGCTGTCCTCAATTGTGATGTTTTCTTTCTCGCCATTGATGATCCAGATGCCTCTCCCAACACTGCCCCTGTTATTGGAAGCGTCTATACGTCGGAAAGTCCAGTCTTCAACGTCCCAGGCCTGGCTCCATATGCCGTGCCGTGCGTTTTCGACGATTCTAACATCTTCCACCAAGAGATCGCTGTTGGTACCCAGTATGAGAATTCCGTCTTCATAGCCTTCTATTGTCAAGCCGGTGATTTCTATTCCTGTGAAGGGCTGGCCCGCATAGGGTATTGTTAAGCCTGCGCCTGAACCCGCGCCCCTCAGACTTGTCGCTCCAGTTCCCGCGCCGTGCACCTTCACGGATTTGTTGAGGGTGACTTGTTCGCTGTACGTCCCCGAGGTCACTTCGATTCTATCGCCAGGTGAGGCGGCGTCAATGGCCGCCTGAATGCCCCGGTTCTTCTGGGTGACTACGATGGTGTCGGGCACGATGTAGATCGTGCCAACATCAGGGTCATCCATTACGTGGATGATCCTGTCTTCGATGGCTGCCAGCTCGGCCGCACTTGCCGATCCGGGTACGATGCTATCGAAGGTACACGTGTTCACCGAGAGGTTGCGAGTCGTTCCGCCTGCGAGTCCGATGTACTGCTCAATCTCGGTGAAGGGGACGTTCCCCACGGTGACGGTCCCGTTCTTCACCCCATAAAGCAGCACGCCGCAGGCTTCATCAGTCCCCGGGGTGTACCCGATGTCAGATATGGCCACACCGTTGACTGAACCGCGGACTGAACCGCCCGCGCGCTCCCAGAACACGATGCCGTTCTGCGCTATCGTGTCTATCTGACCCCGGCCAGTAACCGAACCTCCACTGACGTTGACGGTGATGTTTCCGCCGCCAGTGACTGCCCCGTTCCCGTTCACGATATCGATGCCGTTTTTGTCGAAGGAGTGTATGACACAGTCAGTGAGGGTCAGTTCCGTAGTACCGCTAGTTCCCGCATCAACCGCTATGCCCTGTCCGGTCTGGACTCCGCCGAACGGTCCGGTGTCCCTGACCTCAACCCGGTCAAGAGACCCGGTGGAGTCGTTCCAGAAAACCACTGCGTTCGCGTCCAGGCTGTTGCCGTCGATGGTCATGTCCTGGACGTGGACGTCAGTGGAATCGTTCACGAACACGGCCACTTTCATATCGGAGTCATATTTGTGGTCGACTCCCGTGGATAGGAGGCTCGCGGGCCGCACGATCGTCGTGTTCTTTCCAGCGCCTTTCACGGTGACGCTCTTACCAGTAATATTGATGGGGCCTGCATAATCACCGGCTGAAACGTTGACGGTGCCCCCGTCAGCGATCCGGTCAATGGCGGGCTGGACGGAAGAGAACGCGTTGTAGTCCTTAATGAGACCCGTCGCCAGCGCCACCCCTTTCTCCTGGGTGAACTGGCTATCCACATCAACCTCGGCGGGCGCGCTCCAACCGTCCGTGTCCGCGTGGACGTCCGCAGCATTGCCCGAGAAGGTATTGTCCTGCACCTCAGGGAACGATGACTGAAGGTCAGTGTCCACTCCGTACTGGCACTGCGATACCTGGTTCCCCGTTGCGTTGGTGCCTTCCCCGGGCTGATACAGCAGGATACCGGCAGCACTCCAATCCGGCGAACCAGTGTAGTGGCAGCCGGTTACGTTGTTCCCCGTCACAGTCCCAACCGCGCCGTACGCAACCTGAATGCCGTTCTGGGCGATCAGCTCAGTTGGACCCGCTCCTGTCACGGTATTACCCGTCACGGTTACCGTAAGCCCCGTACCGTTGAGCGCCATTCCGTTCTTCTGGAAGTCACCTATTTCGCAGTCTTTGACTTCGAGTGTGCGAGAGGCGTCGTCGTCGTTGTAGGCATATATCGCCACGCCGGCTTGCATACCTGACAACGGGGTATCACGGACGCCGGTTATTTCCACATTCTCGACCATCCCGCCGGCGTTGTGGTAGGCAATACCGTCAAACCTGTAGTTGGCGTTACCCTTGCCGTCGCCATCGATCTTGAGGTTTATTATAGTTACATCTGTAGCGTCGTGAACATAGACGATGGGCTTATTAGGAGCGCTCGTGGTGAAACCTATGGTAAGCACCTCAGGTGATTTGATCACCGTATCTGGGCCCGCACCCTCGAGGGTTAGAGGCTTAGCGATCTCCACTTGTTCAATGTAAGTGCCAGCCGCAACGTCAACCGTCCCGCCTGCTTCGACAGCGGCTACGGCATCCGCGACACTCGCAAACGCATTCAGTCCGATGTAGTAGTCTTTGCCACCTGCTTCTACCATCGTATAGTCGGCAAGGGCCGCCCAATCATCATCTACTGCAACGACGTTCGTTGAGTCGTTCGCGAACTGTGTGCATGCTTCGTCGGTGGCCCACGGGAAGTAGTCAACATCCCCGTCTATCTGACCCTCTGCAGGTCCGCTTGCACTGCCCCACCAGTTCCGGCTGGCATCGACAGCAACCTTGGTGCTGGAGACGCCGCACTTGTTCCCAGTCAATCTGTTGTTGTGGACTTCTACAACGCTCGTATCCTCGTCATCATAGCCCACTGCGATGGCGGTGGTGCAGTCACTGATGGTGTTTCCCGTAATCGTGGCTTCCGCGTCACCATAATACGTCGTGACCAAGATACCCGCAGAAGTGGAGTCGTCGTATGCAACTCCCGTGTTCCCTGTGATTCTGTTATTTCGTATTATGGCCTGCCCATCCCGGCCCACTTCGAACGCATAGTCCAGACATTCCTCGTCTTTTCCCTTCCCCGTGTACGTGTTCCCCTCTATCGTCACCGAATCAGAATCGTTACCTGTATAGACCCCGATTCGGCCAATGTTGATGAATGTACAGTCAGAGACGGTCGAGTTGTCGGCCCCATGTAGGTTGATAGCTACCCCGTAGTATTCGTCACATCGTATGTTCCTGAACTCGCAGTTCCCGATCGTGATCTGGCCATGCGAGAGGATGCCCGTCATTATCCGCCGGCCATCCCCATCAAGAGTGATACCGCTGAGGCTCAGGTTGACTCCCTCATCCACCAGGAACCAGGCGCCCTCATCGCCGTGAACTGCCCCGACAAAGTCCGTACTGCTCTTTATCGTTGAATTACCGGCGCCCGCCCCGACAATGGTCAGGTTCTTGGATATGTGGATCTGCCCAGCTTCGGTGAACACTCCTTCTCCGATGTATATGGTGCCCTCTGGAGCAACCACATCAATTGCCTCTGTCAGCGACTCATAGTGGTATACGTCACCCGCCACAGTCTCCTCCACCCAAACGTCATCCGGTTGAGCCAGCGCCGGGTATCCGAATAGCGCTACCATGGCTAGCGCAAGCAGAATGGGTCCCGCATAGATCACGGCTTTCCTCAACATGCCCCCACGAAGACTCTTCATGTTGTCCCCTCCCGATGTCTCTTTCGTAATTCCGCGCGTCCGCGCGTCGAGTCGTCCTGAAGCCCGGCATCCAGAAACAACAAAAAACCGGCCCGAGACTAGCGGCCGGTTTCACCATTGGCTTACGAGGGAGATTGAGGTGACCAAATGGCTCCCTCGGTCATTGCCTCCGCTTGAAGAACTAGGTCTAGTTCGACAGAGAAAGCTGCGAGGAAACACACTGACGGTGACTCAACAGAAACCAATCATGGTGTCGAAGTATTCCGGCACTTCGACGTATATGTCTCAACTCCTTCCTGAATTGTATGACTTTCCCCTAACCTAAAGTCCCATCCATCGGCTTTCGATAAAAGGACTAAAGGCCAGTCAACTGTTGAGCAACCCCTCGACAAAGGCAAACCAGTCGCGAGGCTGGGACGCAAAGCCACAGGACCGGTCCAAGCACATCTGCGGAGTCGTCTCCGGGTGTCGCAGCGCCGGTCGGCTGGGCTACCGAAAGGGAGAGAGCATTGGCGGAAAAGTATCACCACCTACCACCAACAATCCGCGTGGCCCTGCTCCTGGCGATCTGCCTGCTGGCATGCGCTTCATCGCCCGCCACGGCAGCCGCAGGGACTGCGGCCCGCAGTCCCGACGCAGGTGACAGCCCAGACAGGGAGGAATCGTCACTCGTTCCAATGGTGATGCTCTCCGACGACAGAGAGCGCACGCTGTTTGAGTTGGTCAACGCGGAGCGAAAGAACATGCACTTGCCCCCGCTGAACCTGGATGAGCGCCTATGCAACGTAGCGCGGCGGCACGCAGAAGACATGATCCGGTCGCGGTATTTCGGGCACCTCTCACCCAATTCAGGGACTCTTGCGGGGCGCCTTGCAAGGGCAGAGGTCACATTCGAGAAGGCGGGCGAGAACCTGGCCGGTAACACATCGGTGCCCGACGCTCACAGGATGTTGATGCAGAGCCCGGTTCACCGGGGGAACATCCTGAACCCCGACTTCACCAGGATCGGCGCGGCCGTCGTCGAGGGTGGGCCGTACGGCATGATGATCGTCGAGGTTTTTGCAGACGAATGCACAACGCTGGCGACAGTGACGCCAGCGACGACAGTGACACCAGCAGAGTCAGTGACGCCCGACAACAACAGTGAATCGCTGATGGCGCAATAATCACCGCTGGGCCAGGCGCGCAAACAGGAGAGAGACCAGGCGATTCAGTATCGACACGACAGGGACAACATTGGGGGGACGGTGTCAGCGCATGCGCTGGGGAAGTACCGAGATAACGCTGAAGATCGGTGACATAACGCTCGAGGATACTGAGGCTATCGTCAACGCAGCCAATAGCGGGCTCCTTGGTGGCGGCGGAGTGGACGGTGCCATCCACAGGGCCGGTGGTCCCGCGATACTGGAGGAGTGCAGGAAGATCCGCGCGCGGCAGGGCGGCTGTCCGACGGGCGAGGCGGTCATCACCACGGGTGGCCGGCTCAAGGCGAAGTACGTCGTCCATACTGTGGGACCGGTGTGGCGGGGACGCGAGCGCGGGCATGGGCCTGCGGGCGAGCACGAGTTCGCGGGCGGGCATGAACCGGCACATGAGCATGCCGAGTCGCGCCCCGAAGACGGACTGCTGCGCAACGCCTACCGGAACAGCCTCAGGGTGGCCAAGGAAAACGGCGCAAAGACGATCGCCTTCCCGTCCATCAGCACCGGCGCATACAGGTTCCCAATCGAACGCGCGGCGCGTATCGCCCTTGAGACTGTCCGCGACTACGCGCTCGAGCACGACCACTTCTCGGAGGTACGGTTCGTACTGTTCACGAAGGCTGACTACGATATATACATGACAACTCTTCAGTCACTCTGACCCGGCACTCTAACCCGGCCGGGCTGTTTCCGCGACCGGCGGTGCGAGCGGCGTCCTCCGTTTCGCAGTCGCTGTCTTCGCTTGTTGCCGCAGCTTGTTGCCGCAGAAGGTTACTAACGTGTAGAATGGTTGTACCAAGGACGTAGTCAGCAGGACGGGCATCCGGAAGGCGCGCCGTTCGAGCACTACGGCCCGATCCAGAGTGAGGTGGCGATGCGCCTTGCCCGTGAGATCATTGAGTTCGCGCGTTCTAAGATGGCCTGATGCGTCTTCGGTTGTTCACGCCGCCCGGAAGTGGGCCTGCGAACTGGGCCGCAGCCGGCAGGACGTGCTGAAGGCCGGTTGCTTCGGATCCCTGGCGCGTGGGAATTGGTGTTTCGGCAGCGATCTCGATATGGTGCTCGTGCTGACCGAGTCGGCTTTGCCATTCATTGACCGGGCATCCGGGTTCGATACCACTACGCTCCCCGTACCAACGGACATCCTCGTATATACACAGGCTGAATGGGAGGCCCTGTCGACGGATTCCGGACCGTTCTGGCGAAGAATCCTTGATGAAGTGATGTGGCTCTACGAAAGAGACACCGTCTGAAGATCCAGTCCCGAGTGGGTAACCCCGGGCCGGCAACACATGACGAGAGCCGCCTCATGGTGCAATTATGCGGGCGATGCGCCCTCCCCTGTGGTGGGTGGAATGATGCCGAACTCAGCCGCCTATCCACTAGCCCTGGAGCGGTATTCTTGGCACATCCGCTCAAGGGCCTTCACATATGCGCCACTCGCGTCGATGGCGCTTTGCCGCAGATTCTCAGGAACCTTCTTCCGCATCCCATCGAGGGAGAGGTCGTCCGCGATCACTTCGACGAGGACTATGCCCTGCTCCAGGCTCATTCCTTTCTTCAGGAGGTCCCTCGTCCTAATCTCCTTGAATGCCTGTTCGCTGGGGTATGTCTGGGTGGGGCCGTAGTGCTGTGCGCCGTTGAATTCGAACACGACACCTTCGAGGTAAAAGCGGTCAAACTCGAGGGGTTCGCCGGTCATGGGGTTCACCAGGGACGGTGGCCTAGCATTGTCCACGAAGTCGTCGCTGGCCACCAGAAGGTCCAGCCATCGCTTCATGAGAAATTCGCCCTTTTGTGGGGCCAGTCCGAGGGCCCGCGTCAATTGCTTGGCCTGTTGCTCCTGGGCCGCCCTGGGCAGTACCGGGATGGGTACAAGACCCCGCCCATTCCTGGCCAACCTGAACCACCCGGCCCGCGCCAGTGCGGCGCACCCTCTGGAGGCGTTGCCCGTGTCGATCCCCGCCAGCCGGGCAAGTTCGCTGATTGACCGTGGACCGGCGGCTTCGGCTCCGAGATACAGGAGTTTCTCCATTGGGCTGACGTCTCGAGAGCGAATGAGCTCTATTGGCAGATGTACGCGCTGCCTCAACTGAAGACTATCCTCCTCCCCGGTCCGCCGTGCGCCGGGTCATTCCGCTGAGCCGTTCCCACGAGCGGGCTTGTACAGGCAGCCGGTGTCCGCCGGTGATTCAGATCATCTGGTTGGCGGTGTCTGGCGTATCCTATCGCAGCATCCCGTCTCGTGTCGCATTCTACCATATTTTGCCATATTCTGCCACCCGCTGCCATATCCCCAGGTCGCCATCGCACCGAAGGTGTCATCTCCAGTGTACGCAGGTGCACAGTCAGGTCCACAGTCAGGTCCACAGTCGAGGCGATCCGCACGCCTGGATTCCTCCCGCCTGGATTCCTCCCGGCAGGTCCGTAGGCCGTTCTCCGCAGGCGACGCTGCCGCCGCCACCGGCGCTGCCGGTGCTGTCGGCGCTGCCGGTGCTGCCGGCGCTGTCGCCGGGCAGTGTTCTTCGATGGCATCGCTGCTCAGCAACAGCGTTATCCGGCGTGTTCACTGTCCAGCAGCATAGTTGGCGGGCTATCGCTGCGGCACAGCAGGGTTCGCGGCCGCCACTGCTGCTGGGCGGCAGTGATCAGCGCGCGTTTCGCTGCGTGCGCGCAGCAGCAGTAGCAGTAACAGTAGCAGTAATACCAGCCAAAGCCGGCTGGCCCGGAGAGCCAGCCTCGCGGGGCCTAGTCCGTCCGTTCGCGGATGATCGTCCTTATCAAGGATAGCAACGGTTTGATCGGATGCCATGTGCCCGTCCTTGATCGATGGGGGTGCACATTGTAGAGTGACAACAGATGATAACCCAAGGCCGAAGGGAGGTCCAACGGTGACGGCTGCGACAGCAAAGATGACAAGCAAAGGTCAGATAACCGTCCCTGAGGCGGTTCGAGAGCACCCGTCCATCGGCGCCGAAGACCGGGTGGCCCTTATCCTGGATGGAGACAGAGTGTTCCTGGAGAAGCTCCCCGGCAATGTTTCGGCGCTGCAAGTCTTCGGCGTGCTGCATCGTCCAGGCGCGCCAACGGTCGAATTGGGCGTGGCCCGGGCCAAGACCCGTGCTCAGCGGGCATGGCGCTACCGCCGGGGAGATGAGGAACCCTGAAGTGGCAAAGGCCCCCGAGTCATCGTTGGGCTCTAACGTCGTGTTGCGCTACTTGCTGAACGATCGTCCAGACCTCAGCCCACGCGTCAAGTACCTCGTCGAACAGGCCGAATGCGTCTCACACAGGCTGAAGGGACAAGGGCGTTGACTTCTCAGATGCTCTGCTAGCCGCCGTCGCGAGAGGCAGCTCAACCAGGCAACATCTCAAACCCCATCTGCCGAAAGTGGGAGTCAAACGTGAACGCCTTCCGGCAGCCCAATTTGGACATCACGACGAAACTCAGGCAGTCGACGAAGCTGAAGTCCTTATCATAGTACTGTTGCGCCAGTTCCCACGCCGCATCCTCGTCTGCCGGGCCCGGTCGAATATATCGCAGAATTCTGCTCTCGCGAATGTGCTTACCTACAGACACCGCATGGCTGTGGTCCCTGCAGAAGTAAGCGTAGACCTCCGCAAAGACGAAACTCGTGGTCACAAGGTGCACGCCGAGCGTCCGGATCCGGTCCGGCGTGAAGAAGTCCGTCGCCGCTTGATGATGGCGGTCACTCGCATCAAATAGGGCTATGAAAGCAGAGGTGTCAATGAAGAGCCAATCTACCGGGCGGATCACGACGCCCCGTCACTGCCCTTCTCAGACGCCCGTTGAGTGCTGTTCCGCTGAGGTTCGCGATAGATGTAGTGATCGTGGGCTACGGAGCCATCCGTACGCCCCGTCCTGATGGCGTCTTGAGTTGCGCGGAAAAGCGGATCATTCTTGTCCACGGACTCAACGCTCCCCATCTCCCTGTCAATGAGGTCCCTTACCACACCAGCGATGCTGGTCTCGTGTCGCGCAGCGGTCTCTCTGAGAAAACGATACTGGGCCTCATCGAGGTAGAGCTGGGTCCGGTATCTGCTCTTTTCCACCTTGTTCAGCCTCCCATGTACAGTATACAGCATTACAGCACTATGAACAACAGTCTGCGCCGGTGATCGGCGCGCCTTTTGCCAGCGTGTGAGTACTAAATCGTGGCTCATCTCCCAGCAACTCGTCTCAGCAACTCGCTTCACGTCATATCTTACCATGCCGTGCCATCATCTACCGCATCGCACATACCGCATCGCACAGACCGCGATAATCACACGACCTGCACCATCCACCTTTCGTCCGCCGGAAGTCGCCCCGCCTTATGCCGTCCAGCCATCCGACAACTTGAGACTGAAATCCGGCATACTCCACTGAGTCTTCTTCAACGGGCAATATTCCCGCGTCGCCTGGATCCAGGCCGCCTGAATCCAGATCATATATGAACATGCCGACCGGCTTCATGCCCGTAGCCCTCATCGCAGCGGCGTACAACCTGAGCTGGTTGCGATGCTGCAACAGCGGGGGCCGGTTCTCAGCCGTCTTCACATCCACAACCTCAACGCACCCAGCGTCCGGTGAACTCGCCGGCTTGAGCAACAGGTCGATCCTGCCTCGAAGCCGCGCGCCGTCGAAGGGAATCTCGAACCTCCGCTCGACGCCCACCGCCCGGGCGATGTCCGCCGCGTGCCTTCTGACGAACCCGGCTATCCTCGATCTCGCCACTCCGAACAACCTCTCCCGCTGCGTCCTGCCGGCGAAAGGAAGATAGAACGACTCCTCCAGCACCGAAGAGGCCACGGCCTGGTCGAGACTCCTGCCTTCCATGGCCCGGCGCGCGAGATCCGCCACGGTGTGGTGGAGGGCACGCCCGAAGCCCAACTCGGGCGCGATGGGTCCCGCAAAACCGCACACATTCTTCAGGTAATATCTGTAGGGGCACTCCCCGTAGACAAGCAGCTGCGTGCAGTCAACGGCGAGCGTGCCCGCGTCTCCCGTACTTCTCGCAAGAACAGCTGGGCAGCATTCACCAAGTTTCTTCAACCGGCTTCTGCACTGCATCCCGCCCAGATCTCGAAGAAACACCGATGGCTCCGTGTTCCCGCGTTCGTCCTCAAGGAAGAAGCTCATCACCAGGAGATCCTTCGCCCGCGTCATGGCCACGTAGAACAGGCGCCTCTCGTCGTCGAGTCTGCCTTCGTATCGTTCCCTGTCGAACAACTCCCTGGGGAAGTCGTGCGAAATGAACCAGTCCTGGCGCCGCCCGGTCATTGACGAGGGGAACCTGTCGTTGGTCAATGACGGAAGGAAGACGATGGGAAACTCCAGCCCCTTCGCCTGGTGCACAGTCATGATGTTCACCGCTCCGCGAGTAGGGACCGCTCCCTCAACCCGCTCCTCCGCCGCTTGCGAGGCGTGCTCTTCCAGGAACGCGACCAGCCAGGCCAGGTAGACCGCGCCGCGTGGAACGCGACCGGGGCTCTCCGTGGGCCCGGCCTGAATGATCGACTCCTCCGCGACTTCCTCGCCCGCTCGCGCGTCCACCTGCCGAAACCAGCCGGGCGGCGCCCACCGCCGCACTGAGTGTTCGAAATCAACGAGGAGGCCCGACATGGCGCCCAGGGCCCTCTCCTGCCGGGACCTGGCCTCAGCCGCAGCGCCGCTCTCTGCGCCACCGGGGGCCACTCCGGCAGTTTCGATGGCGCCCCCACCAGCAGCCTCAACGGTGGAGGCCGAAGGCAATCCCACAGAAGGCAATCCCACAGTGCGTAGAATGTCCATGTAGAGTTGCTGCAGGTCGGGGACTCCCTGCTCAATCACCAGGGCTCCAAGCGACTCCACCGAGGCCACTGCAGCAGCAGCTTCGTTCTCTGTGCAGCCGGTGAGCTCCCTGATGCCCGACACGAGGAGGTCCGGAGTCACTCGTTCGTCACGCCTGTCGGGTTTCCACACGCCGCGGGACCACCAAACGAATATGCGCGCTATCAGAGCCATCTCGGGCCGGTCAAGGAGGGAAACCCGCCCGGTGATGTCGGCCGGAATTCCGGCGGCTTTGAGAGCGTCCACGATGGGGCCGGCCGAGGTACGGACGGACCTGAATAGGACGGCAATGTCGTGTGGATTGTGGCCCAGCGCGATGAGGCTGCGGATCCTATCCGCCACCAGCCGCGCCTCTTCGTGGGCGTCCAGAGCGTGGAATATTTCGACGGCGGGCCGGCCAGGGGCAGACGCGCTGTGAGTTGGCTGGACGAGAGCCGAATGCGCGGAATCTGGCTGGGCGAGAGCCGGCTCCGCGCTGTCGTGGCGAGAGCTCCGCATCTCCTTCGGTATCCGACCCCTTATCGTACCGGCAAACTCCGAGGCCAGATCGACAATAGCGCGGACGCTGCGGTGATTCTCCCCGAGTTGCTTCCTCGCGCCTCCGTGGCGATCCATAAACCCCACGAAAAGCGATACATCGCCGCCGCGCCATTGATAGATCGCCTGATCGTCGTCCCCCACAACGGTGACGTTTGCCCCGAGATCACGGAGCCGCCGCAGTAGGACCTCCTGCGCTTTGTTGAGGTCCTGGTACTCGTCGACCAGCACCTCCCGGACCCGCCCGGCGAGGCTCCTGTATACCGCTGTTCCGGGGACCACGGCATCCGCTGCGAGCTGGATGATCCTGTCGAACGAGAGGAGCCGCATGGCGGCGGTAAGGCTCTCGTACCGCTCGACGGCCTGCGCAAACAGCGGCGCGTGCCGGCCAAGTTGGTCACGTGGGATGGCTTCACTGTACACGGCGGAGATGTTCCGAACGAACGTGTTCACGGCGCCCCTTCGCCAGGTCTTCCTCCCCGGGAATGAGGCTTCCATGAGGTCCATCAGGCCGAGCCGTCTCGCAAACCTGTATAGCAGGGCCCATTCCCTTTCCTCGTTGAGCACATCGTGGATTTCGTGCGCTCCCGAGTCCCTGAGGAGGTTCAAGCAGTAACTGTGAATGGTGCCCACGAACACCCCCGCCGACGACGGCGGCAGTGACACAAAACGCGGGTCAGCCTCGGCAGCCCTGGCGTCTATTCGCTGCTTCAGTTCCTCCGCCGCCTTCTCGGTGAAAGTGAAGGCGATGATCCCGTCAGGGGGGATGCCTTTCAGCAGGAGATTCGCGACACGTCTTGAGAGTACCTCGGTCTTGCCGGATCCCGCGCAGGCCACGATCTGGAGGGCCGGCCCGCGAAAACCTATCGCCTCGATCTGCTCATCCGTGAGTCTCACCGGCCACCACCCCCGCCCGTGGCGGCAGCGGCCCCACCGGGCGCCCCCGCTAGAATCGCGGAGTCGACCCCGAAACCCATCAGGAACTCGTCGACCTCACGCTCCGGTTGCCCGGACGTCTTCACCCGGTCGCGGGACTCCACCATTGCGCACGCTTGCTCGACCCACTGCGCCGCCATCTGGACCGGTATGTGCTGGCCCGCGAGCCTACGCGGGTCGGCGGCGGCAAGGTCGTCCACGTTCCGGATGCCCTTGTCCCTGAACAGTATCCTGCACCTGGTGCGGCCGAGCTGCCTCATCCTCAGCCCGGCCAGGGGGACAATCTCGGGGTGGACGCCGTACGCCAGGCACGCCCTTGTAACCCTGCAGGCCTCGGCCACTTCGTCCTTCCCCAGGCTCCGGGCGATCTCCGCGTACAATGACGCGAGTTCACCCAGGTTTTCCAGGCCCCTCTCAAAATCGCCCCGGTACCTCTCGGGCATCCTGATCTTCTTCTCATCCACCTCGCCGAGCCAGGGACCGACGGCTCCGAGCCATTTCTCCCTTTTTGACTCGTCCCCGAAGAAATCCTCAACAAGCCATCTGGCGACCTCGACCGTCGATGGCGCCGTCTCGATGGCGCTGACCCTATCCCTCGCGGTCCTGATGAGCAGCAGGTCGAGCCCGGAATTCGCCGCTATCACGCCGACCGGCGTTGCCCTGTAACCCCCCGGGACATGCTCAGCCAGGCGCCATGCAAGGAGTAGATCCAGCGCCATTTGTATCTTGGTCCCCACGTCGAGGGTGCGCCTGAACCTGTGCGCCGACGCATACAGTGCCCTATTCCTCGTTTCCACGTCAACAGAGCGATCGAATAGCAGGGTGTAGATGGCGCACGCGACGTGCTTGCACACCTCTCGGGGCCTGAACTTCGCCTTCGCGGGGCAGGAGCACTCGTCCCCCGTAAGCCTGAGGCTGAAGTTGTAGACCTTGTCGCCTGACACGACCGACCCCGCCACACCGTCCGGTTCAGGCCACGCGCGCTCGAGTCGCATCTGAGCGTCCACCCTGGCGAACGAGGGTATGTCTTCCATGATGTCTTCCTCGAGCTTTCGGTCGAAAGAAATGCCGCTTGGCTCCTGATGATGCCACAGGGTCGCCGAGACCGCCCCGGCCAGGTCTGGCAAGGTCACCTCTCCCCTGTCGGCCATCACCAGCAGCAAGAAACGCATGAGGGCGTCAAACGAATCGGGCATACGGCTCCTGACGAGGTCTCCTTTCCCTTCGCGTATGGCAATCTCGAAGCGCGCGAACTCGTCGGTCTCCATGAGGCCCGGCTCGACCAGGGCGACGCCCCTGCCGGCCTCCACCTGCATCGGCCGGCCGGCGCGGCCCAGCATGTTGAGGAGTTCCCCGGTCGAGAGCACTACCCTGCGCGGCCACCCGCGTATGAACTCCATGCGGTATACGTCCCGCACGACCACCAGCCGCGCGGGAAGGTTCACACCAGCCGCAAGTGTTGGCGTGCAGGTTATTACCTTGAGATTCCGTTGGCGGAAGGCGTTCTCGATGGCGAGACGCGCGTGCCTCGTCAAGCCCGCGTGGTGATAGGCTACTCCCCCCGAGAGGAGATCAGACACCTCCCCGGCTTCTTCATCATCGCCGGCCGTGGCAAGGGCGCATTCGCGGAGCGCCCCCACATCATCCGGCGTCAGAAACCTCGAAACGACTTCCCGGAGGTCCCGCGCCAGGCCCTGGGAAGCCGCCTTGGAGCGGCAGAAGACTATCACCTGTTCGCCCTTTTCCAGTATCCTCTGCACCTCGGCCGAAACCCAGCTGTCCGCATCCCCTTCGGTCCTGCACTCGTACTGCACCTCCACCGGCCGGTCCTCGGCAGACCCCCTCACGAGCGGAACGTTCAACCAGGCCGCAATCTCCTCCGGATTCGCGACAACGGCGGAAAGAGCGCAGATCGACTCGCTCTTCCTGAGCCTAGTCAGCCTGATGAGTAATCCTTCGAGAACGGGTCCACGGCTCTCATCCGCCAGGAGGTGGACTTCGTCCACCACCACGCGCCCCGGCCGGAATTCCAGCGACGTCAATAGGCTCGAGAATCGTTCGTATGTCGCGACAAGTATATCTGTCTCAGCGGGATAGATGGGGTCGGAATAGTCGCCTGTAGCCACCTTAACGCTTGCCTGGATCCCGTTCTTCTCAAGGTCTTCCTTGAGCGATTCGTAGATCTCCGTGGCGAGCGCCCTGTATGGGATGAGGTACACATGGGGGCCCGGTTGCCGCCTTCTGAGCGCCTCAACGAGGACGGCCCGGCCGATGAAACTCTTGCCGGTGCCGGTAGGGGCTATGATCAGCCCTTTGCCGCTCTCGATGACTCCTGCGGCTTCGGCCTTGTCGAAGAGGCCGAAGGCCCTGGTTCCGGTCCTCGTAGCCATGTCGCGTTCACCTCAACTGGGATGAATTGGGCCGGCCCGACCGACTTGCCGCGCATACGGGGTGCTGTTGCAGGACGGCTCTGTAAGCAGATCTGCAACATGCCCTGCAACGCGGCCCTGCAAGATGGGCAGGTATTGACAGAAGATTCGGCACACGGGAGGCGCTTCCTTCAGGCCGGTGGAGACAAGCCGGGGCGCGTATGATCCATTCTAGCTCAGACGATCCTGCACAACAAGGGTTCGGCAACAGGCCCGTGAGCAGGGTGGATCAGAATCAAGTTAACAAACCACATCGCACAAACCGCGATAATCACAGGACCTGCGCCATCCACCTTTCGTCCGCCGGGGGTCGCCATGTTAGTGTCTCAAGTGGTGGTGGACTTTCTGGGGGCGGAGGTATTGAAAGAACATGCGGCACGCACCTCTGGTTTGCCTTTTGACACTCATCGGGGCGCGCGGGCGTGAGGCTGTCTACGAGCCTGTCCGTTACTCTCTCCTGGCCGGCGAACAGCGCATTGTTGCCGAAAGAAGGAAACTCGGTGAAACGCCATGGCCAGAAGGACGGAACTAGGCGGGGTGTTGGCCAAAGCCGTGAATCTCCGCGAGTGCCCCCCTAACCTGCGAGTACTCTCTCAACCGCCTCAGATATGGTCGTGTCCGAAGGGAAATACGCCTTCTCGAAGACGATGCTCGCCGGCGCAGGAGCGTCGGGCAGCGTAACAAATTGAACGGAAATGCCCGACAGCCGGGGTTCTGTAAGAACCACCGAAGCAACGTGCTCCGAGAACCCGCAGCACTTCCAATCTGGATCGGCAATGACGAGACGGCGCGTCTTCGCCACAGAGTCGAGGATAGTGCCAGTATCCAGGGGCTTGATGGTTCGGGGATCGATGACCTCGGCACTGACCCCCCGGGATTCCAGAGACTCCGCCGCCTCGAGAGCCTCTCGCACCAAGTATGAGACTGCCACTATGGTAACATCGGATCCACGCCTGCAAACGCGACATTCCCCAATGGGCACTCCGTACAAATCGTCGGGGACCTCTTCCGCAAGACTGTAAAGCCAGCGGTCGTCGATGTATAGCACAGGGTTTTCGTCCCGAACAGCGGATACAAGTAACCCCTTCGCATCATATGGGCTGGCAGGGCACACTACTTTCAGTCCGGGGATGTGGGTGTACAGAGCAAACGGGCTTTGTGAATGCTGGGCAGCCTGTTCATTACCCCTGTTTATTATCCCCCTGATAGTGACGGGCACGTTGACATTTCCACCGAACATGTAGTGCCAATGGGCACAATGGTTGATGATCTGGTCCAGGGCAAGGTACATGAAATCCATCCGGGGATGGAATACGATCGGGCGCATCCCCGCCATGGCTGCACCGATAGCCGACCCGGTGACGCACGCCTCGGAAACAGGCGTGTCTATGACTCTCGCGTCACCGAACCTGGCAGCGAGCCCTGTCGTGGTGGTCCCGACAAACCAGGGGCTATCAACGCCTTGGCCGATCACGAACACGCGGCCGTCGCTCTCGAGGAGCTGCGCGTGTGCTTCGTTTATTGCCTCAGCATAACTCTTTACGCTCATGCGGTAGTCTCCCTGAAAACGTTGTGAAGCACCTCGTGGACATCTGGATACGGGCTGGCCTGTGCGAACTCGACAGCCTCACGCACCTCCGAAGCCACTTGATCCACCATTTCTCGTGCTTCTCCACCTGTGATTACGCCGGTGGAAAGCAAGAACTGAGTGAAGTGCTTGATGGGGCAGCGGGCCATCCAGGCATCGAGCTCTTCCCGGCTCCTGAGACCCTTATTGATGTCGTAGTTCGGCCCCACATGCCCGCGCCACCGATAAGTGCGGCACTCTATGTACGCAGGGCCCCACCCCTCCCGCGCGCGCGTTACCGCTCGGCGCGCCGCGTACAGCACATCGAGCACGTTGTTCCCGTCCACCTCGACGGCGTCGAGTCCATGGGCCTGTGCCAATTCGCCGATGTTGTCACGAACCCGGCGCTTGGCCAGTGGCATGTGGGTGGAATACAGATTGTTCTCGCAGACGAACACCACTGGCAAACGCCTCACGGCGGCAAAGTTGGCACACTCGTGCCATACGCCCTCCTCGGGGACGGCATCGCCGTGAAAGACCACTGACACGCGCCCCGACCCGCGAATGGACTCGGCGAGCGCCGCTCCGACCGCAATGGGCATGCTACCTCCAACAATCGAAGACGTGCCCAGGATGCCAACATCAGGAGCTACTAGGTGCATTGAACCCCCTCGCCCGTGAGAACATCCGGTGGCCCGGCCAAATATCTCCGCCATGGCCTCGTTCATGTCCCCTCCCTTGGCAAGGTAGTGCCCGTGGGATCTGTGCGTGCCGAAGACGTAGTCGTCGCTACTCAATGCGTGACAGACGCCAACAGCTACCGCCTCCTGCCCAATGTACAGGTGACAGGGAGTAATTATCTTCTTCTCGGTCGCCAGGTCGGCCACTCGTTCCTCAAATTCGCGGATACGAAGCATTGTCAGCAAGAGACCCTTCAGGTCCGCGGCACCGACGTCTTCAATGTGGAACTGAATGGGCGTAGAACCACTATCCACGCTCACCGAATCACCTCAACTTCTCCAGAGCCCGTGCGACGGCCTCCAGCGTCTCCCATTTCTTGCAATAGCAGAACCTGACCTGGTTCTTCCCCTTGTTCGGAGAAGCGTAGAACGAGGAACCGGGCACTGTCGCCACGCCAGCAAGTTCAATCAGCTTCCTGCTGAAGGAGAAGTCATCGTGGGCCGACAGGCGCTTCATCGGTTTGGCAGCGTCGGCCATAATGTAGTAGGCCCCCCGTGGCATTGGCGCATCGAAGCCGGCACCAAGGACGACTCCGTGCAGATATTCCCGAGCCTTCTCGTATCTCTCCCGCAGACCCGCATAGTACTCATCCGGGAATGACAGGCCCACCACGGCCGCATGCTGGAGCGGGGTAGGCGCGCCTATCGTCATGAAGTCGTGCACCTTTCTGATCCGTTGGGTGATCGCCTGGTGGGCTATCGCCCAGCCCACGCGCCACCCTGTCACGGAGTAGGTCTTGGACACCGAGTTGATGGTCACCGTCCTGTCTTCCATCCCCGTGATCGTAGCCAGGGAGATGTGCCTCGCCCCATCGTACACGATGTGCTCGTAGATCTCGTCGGTGATCGCATAGGCGTCCCATTTCACGCACAGTGCAGCGATCTCCTCCAATTCGGACTGGGAGAACACCTTGCCGGTGGGATTGTTCGGGGTGTTGATCACTATGGCCTTAGTCCTATCGTTGAACGCCGCCGCCAGTTCCGAGGATGAAAACGACCAGTCAGGCGGGTAAAGTGTAACGTAGCGGGGGGAAGCCCCGGAAAGGATCGCGTCGGGGCCGTAGTTCTCGTAGAATGGTTCGAACACGACAACTTCGTCGCCGGGATTGACGATCGCCTTGAGGGAGGCGAGCATCGCCTCGGTTGCGCCGCATGTCACGGTGATATCTGTCTCGGGATCACACTTGATGCCGTTATACCTGGCTACCTTCTTGCTGATCGCCTGCCTGAGCTCTGGTTCTCCGAAGGTGACCGGGTACTGATTCCATTCCGCGTTTATCGCGGCGATAGCTGCCTCCTTGATTGCCTTCGGACTCTCGAAGTCCGGGAATCCCTGCGCGAGGTTGTATCCCCCGATGTCATCGCATATCCTCGTCATTTCCCTTATGACAGACTCAGTGAATCTCTCGGTAGAGTCGGACAAACGCTTCATCAGACAACCTCCGGCTAGTTGTTTCCGTGGAATGACCGTACGACATCGATAACGTAGTCCACCTGTTCATCGTCCATCTCGACGTTCATCGGCAGAGAGCACACTTCGCGACTAAGCGCCTCCGTTTCCGGGAAACCGCGATTGACAAGCCCCAGTGCTTCATGCCTGTAGTACGGTTTCCGCCACTGTACGAGCACCTCGACGCCGTTCTTGCGGAGGTAATCCGAAAACTCATCACCGTGTTCGGATCTCACCACATAGTTCTGATAGACGTGGTCAAACCCGGGCTTGTCGTAGTGAGGGAGCGTGAGGCCGGGAACATCAGCCATGCCAGCGCGGTACCTCTCGGCAATGGCCTTGCGTCGCAGTGTCCAGGCGGGAAGATGCTTGAGTTTCACATCGAGGAAAGCAGCCTGGATGTTATCCAGAAGACACGTGAAGCCGTGCCCGTGGTATTCGCCCGTATCCCTGTCCTCGCCGTTGTACCGCATCCGCCTCGCGAACGCAGCCACGTCAGGATCGTCGGTTGTGATCGCGCCGCCATCGCCATAGCCCCCGAGGATCTTGAACGGGTAGAAGCTCCAGCATCCGGCGAGTCCCCATGATCCGGCCCTCCTGCCATCGATGCTGCTCCCGAGACTCTGGCAGGCGTCTTCAACAACAACAAGAGAATGCCGGCGCGCGATCTCCATGATTCGATTCATATCAGCCATGTACCCATTGAGGTGTACGGGAATTATGCCCCTCGTCCTTGGGGTTATCGCCTCATCGATCTTGTCCACATCGATGTTGAAGTCATGGCCGACATCGACGAGTACCGGAGTAGCCCCCACATTTACCACCGCTGAGCATGTCGCGACGAACGTGTGGGCCGGCACTATCACCTCATCGCCTGGTCCGATACCCGCAGCGCGAAGGGACAGATGCAGAGAATCATATCCGCTATTCAGGCCCACTGCGTACTTCGTCCCTACGAATCGAGCCAGGTTCTCTTCGAAAGATCTCAGCTGGCCCCGGTCTATGAGGTCGCCATTGTTCATTACGTCGAAAAAGGCCTGGTCAATTTCGCGCTTAATCGACAGGTAGTTCTTGCCTGGATCGACGAAACGCACCCTGTATCCCATTGTCTACCGTCCTTTCCACCGAAGTCTGCTCGCAAGACCATCCTTACCCGGGGATCTGGGTGGCCGACCGGCCCGACGAACTCGATCCTTCGACACCTGACACCCGGTTACCGACCCGCGTAGAGAACAACATGAGTGCTGTGGCAAGAATGATCTTGAAGTCGAGCCAGACGTTGTGCTCCTTGACATACTTCATCTGGAGCTGCATTTTCTCTGGCCTTATGAGTCTCGCGTAAGCCTCGTCTGCGTCCTTAATCCCCGATGCTTGGATTATCTCTCCCTCATTGTGGAATCTAATGCTTGCCCAATCGGTGATTCCAGGTCTAATTGTCAAAATGGCCCGCTCTTCTTCCGTATACATATCCACGAATCTCGGGACTTCCGGTCGCGGTCCAACAATGCTCATATCTCCGATGAGAACGTTTATGAGCTGAGGCAGCTCGTCCAACTTGAACTTGCGGAGAACGCGACCGCACCTGGTCACCCTGTAATCGGTCTCACTGGTTGAACTTACTCCTGTCCTCTCTGCATCAGCAACCATGCTCCGGAACTTGTAGATCCGGAACGGTTTGCCGTGAAGCCCAACCCGGAGCCCCCGGTAAAACACCGGGCCTTTACTGTCCAATTTGATCGCCAGAGCTATCGCCAGCAACAACGGGCTTGCGATTACAAGACACATGACGGCGAATATGATGTCGAATGCACGCTTAACCATCTCCGAATTCCCCTCGGGCATCTGCAAGTCTGCTTCAACCACTGGCGCATGTATTATTTCTTGACTGTTGCCGCAACTTGGTTAGCCGGCACGGCTCTGCCTAGACGTTATTCTCTCTAAGTACGTAGACAACCTTCCCAATAAGGAACGAGATAAGGCCCCCGACCATGAAGTAGCACGCTGGGCAATACTTCGACAAGGACTGTCCGATCGGAGGAATCAAGGCTCCCTTGAACATGCCTGCCAATCTGGCACTCCGTCCTACGTCTTTGCATACCCTGTCTGCACCGGACTCTCGTTAAAGGCGCGAAGCGCGTTTAAGGAATAGCCTTGCACGGAATTCGGTCTCCTCAATGACCCTGAACAGCAGGACCACCAGGGCTTCAGCATCCCCAGCTGAAGCGATCGACTCGATCATGTGGCCACCTTCCCGATGGCATATATGACCTTGTAGCCTGGCACGGGCCCGGGGGTCTTCAGGGCCACCGGAGTGTCAGCGGCTGTCTCGATTTCCTCCCCAATCTCGGCCGGTAGCGGGGTTAGGTTCCCGTACAGTATCCTCTTGAGGATGTTCTTCCCCCGCATGGTCCTTGGAATGAGGTGGAATCTTACGGCTATTAGTCTGACCAACCGCAAGACGCGGCCCTTGAAACCGCGGTCTTCGACGGGGAAACCCGCGAACAGACTCACGTCGAAACCGGAACGGGTCATCAGTTCCCCCAATTCAGCGGCGGAGTAGTAAGCACGGCTGAACGGGCTGGGGTTGAATCCGTTCCATTCCTTGTTTGCAGAGCATATGAACAGCGTGCCCCCATCTCTGAGTACCCTCCTCGCCTCGCGGAGGAACTTCTCTACATCCCTAAGGTAGTACAACGCCTCGAGGAGAAGGACTACATCGAAGCTGGAGTCCGCAAAAGGCATGTCCTGGGCGTCCAGGTGAATGACCTCAACCCTGTCGCCATAATGGCGTTGCGCGATTTCGACAAGAGAGGGATCGTAATCGCCACCCACAACACTCGCTGCCTTGCTCATGAGGTATCCCAAGCCAATGCCGGGGCCGCACGCTACTTCGAGTACGTCCCTCCGCGTCGCCAGTTCCCCCGCAATCTTATAGCGCGCATACAGCATTCGGAGCTGTTCGCCGGTTGCTCCTGTCCCGGGTGTTTCCGTCACGGTGGTGAATCTGCTGGAGTTCACCGGATAACCAACATCCTTTCCACTAGCGGGAATAACGGGTATGGTCCTGACTCGTCAGTAGTGCGTTGTTGCGGACCCATCCCATTTGCACACGCACCTTCGTTGGCCGTATGAACTCAAGGTACTTGGTTCCAACTTCCGACCGTCAGCCCGTGCTCTCACACTATCCTGGTGTCGCCATCCCTTCAAGGTAGGCAGCCATCTCAGCGTACACCTTCTCGGCTACGAACCTCTCGCGGTACAGTGAGACGGCGTTCGCGGACATTGCGTCTACGCGCTCAGGATGGTCGTAAAGGTCTACCAGCACGGCCTCCAGCGACTGGGGGTCGCCGTCGCCATATTTGACCCCGCAGATGTGGTCCGATAGCAGCGTACCCAGAACGCCACCTAGAGACGTTACTACGGGCAAACCCGACGACAGGTACTCGATGGGTTTGTTGGGGAGGCTGGCCTCAAAGTCTGGGCTAGTCCTGTATGGGGCCAAACCCACGCTGGACATCCTCATCAGGGCCCAAATCTCTGCCGCCCCGACCCATCCTGGAAACGTGATGGAGGCACAGCCTTCAGCCAGTCTCCTGTACCGTGCAAGGCTCTCCCCGTCACCGCAGAGCACAAACCGGAACCGTCTCTGTCCTCGCGAGAGGCTCCTGGCAGCGCTAATGACAGTTTCAAGATCGAACTGACGACCCATCGCCCCCAAAAAGCAAGCGATAAAATCGCCGTTCTCCTTCCTGATTCCAGTAGAAGTCCAAAACTGTTCGGCTCTATCGATTGCCTCGGCGGCAGGAGTCACACTGGAATACCCCATAGGAAAGTCTCTGTCGTAGGGCGAACGTCGTCTCCCCGCACAGCCAACTCCCCAGTCGACAAAAGTGGGGGTAATACCGGTAATCGCTGTGGCCATGGAACAGGCTCTCCGGGCATACTCGAACATCGGGCTGAGAAGGAGTCGTCCCACCTGACGGCCCCAACGTGGCACTACCTCCAGGAACGAGTCCGGCCACATGTCACGGATATCGACTACTACTGGGACCCCTTTACTGCGGCCGTATTCTGCCGCCGCGACCGATAGCTCGAGGGTCGGCAGCGAGCACAGGATGATGTCCGGCGTCTTTTCCTTTGAAGCCAGAATCGAGAACTTGCGGGCTATACCCCAGTGATCGACCACTCGTCTCAACGATACGTTTCTTCTGTACCCGACCGAATGGAGCATCTGAATCCACAGTCGTTCGCCCACCCGAACCGAGACATCAGAATTCGCCCTATGGCGTTTACCCGTGTGGTCAAACGTCGAGGTCCACCATACGACATCATGTCCACGCTGGCACAATATGGCTGCCAGAAGTCCGGTCCGCAGGAGCCGCTTGCCTCCCCCGTCCACTGGTAACGGCTCACCAACAGTGATCAGCCAGATTCTCATTGAACGAGATGCCCTCCAGTGTCAAATGCAGAACCGGGGCCGGTATCTAGTGTCCCATGAGCGACTCCACGACGGCTTCAGCTGCGTGTCCGGTCCCATATGGAGTCCCCGGTTCCCCCCGCATTTCCGCGGCCCGTCCAAGTGCGTCGGCGATAACGACTGGATCCGTGGGAGGAATCACGCGATTCCAACCCGACTCTACAGTCTCAACCCACTCGGTTTCCTCGCGAAGAGTGACACACGGGACACCGTAGAAAAAAGCTTCCTTTTGCACACCACCGGAATCAGTGGCAATGATTCGCGCGTTCTTTTCCAGCATAAGCATGTCAAGATACCCCACGGGCTGAATGACGCGCAGGCTGGCAAGAGTCCCCGTTAACGACTCGTGGCGGGCGAGCGCAGCTTGGGTCCGTGGGTGGAGTGGAATCACAATGTCCATATTGCGGGATGCCATCGCAAACCCCTCGAATATGGCTGCAAGCCTGTCCACGTCGTCCGTGTTCTCCGCCCGATGGATAGTCCCGAGCAGATATTGCCCGGGCACCAAACCGGTGTGTTCGAGGATTCGGCTCTGGGCCTCGGCCTTCGCACCATAGTACATGGAGGCATCTAACATTACGTCCCCCGTCATCCTGACTCTATCCTCCGGGAGGCCCTCCCTATCCAGGTTCTTCACAGCACGAATGGTGGGAGCCAAAAGAAGGTCGGACGCGTGGTCCGTAAGCACTCTGTTGATCTCTTCGGGCATCTTACGGTTGTATGACCTCAGCCCGGCCTCGACGTGCGCAACGCGTATGCACAACTTGACAGCGGCCAGGGCACCCGCCAGTGTCGAGTTGGTGTCACCGTAGACAAGAACCCAGTCGGGCATTTCCTGGAGTATGACCGTCTCAATCGCCTCGACCATGCGCCCTGTCTGCCACCCATGTTTACCCGATCCTATCTGAAGGTTGTAGTCCGGCAAAGCGATATCCATCTGGTCGAAGAAAACCTGGCTCATGCTCTTGTCATAGTGCTGCCCCGTGTGAACCAGGATTTCGACTACTCCCGGTGTGGCTCTCAGAACCCGCGACACCGCCGCGCTCTTTATGAACTGAGGTCGTGCGCCAACTACCGTAAGAATTCTGATCACCTTACCAACCTCTCATAGAGCGACACTAGTTTCGATGATTCTCTGTCCCAGTTGTATTCCCGAAGCACGGCTTCCCGCCCGCGTTCACCCATCTGAGCCGCTTCGTCAGGGTGGGTCAACAGCCAGAATGCAGCGTCTGCAACCGCTCGCGCATCCTTGGGATTCACAACCAATCCGCATTTTGCCTGCTCCACGATGCCTCTCCATAATGCGAAATCCGAGACGATGACCGGAATCCCCGCCGACATGTATTCGAACAGTTTATTTGGAAGAGCCGAGATATGGTTGGGTTCAGGGTGAAAAAGTACGAATCCTGCCCTGGCCTTGTCGAGTAGTTCAGCAACCTGAGGCCTATCTAGCCAGACCGCATGCCGGACTCGCTCCCATCCCGGAGCCGCTCTAAGTTCATCCTCAAGCGCTGGCGGGTCGAACCAGCCAGCCATGTCCAGGTGCACTCCAAGGTTTTCCGGAAGGAGCCCGACAGCCTCCACCATCTCCCGCACACCACGCAGCCCGGTGATCACACCAACGTACGCCAAGTTCATCGGGCGGGCCGCATAGGATGAATGGCCGGTACCATCCAGTTCCCCGATGATGGGATAGTTGCGCACTACGACCGTTTTGTGTGGAGGAAAGCGTTGCCCAATCGATGGAGTAGCTGCGACTATGCCATCCAGAAACCGGCCGGCAATGCCCTCACAAACCTGGCTCACAAAGGCTACGACCCTTCGAGCGCAACCAGGTATCCAGTCTTTGCTCAAGATCTGGCGCGCAAGGTCCTCGTGAATATCATACACCACCTTCTTGCGCCTACTCTTCAGTATTAAGCCAACGGGGATCAGCTCAGGGTCGTGGAAATGATAGACTGCGCCGTCCTCCTCGACCGCACACCGGTAGATTTGTCCAACCACCCCCGTCATCCGCACTAAGCGGTTGGACGCCTGTCTTACCGGTCGAATCCGAACCCCACCGATTTCTTGGGGCTGGCAGTGTGGGGCCACCAAGACAGTCTCATATCCGGATCGTGCAAGTGTCATGCATTCCTTATGGAAAACGCGCACATCAAAAGGAGGATGAGCCGAGGTGAGATGCACGACCTTGATCGGCTTGCCTACCTCCTTGACTCGCGATTGCCAAGAGGCACGAATGACTTCGTTCTGATCCCTGTTTCCCACGTAAGAGTCCATCTCCTGAGCCCTATGCTAATCGCCGAATGTAGTTCTTGATCTTGTAGAGGGCTTAGTCTCCAGGGAAGACACTATCGTCACTTGTTGGCCACTTTGCTTCTACTTGAGCGGAATGTCTCATCAAGAGAATCAAAGTATTTGCCGTAGCAGTGCCTAAGAACAAAGTACACCCGCGTGGTGATGTGGCTCGTCTGGTATCCTTTGGTCATAAGCAATATCTTCAGATAGTCACGAATGCCCACTGCATAAAAAGTATTCCGGTCTACCAGGTAGTCCCAGAGCTTCTTCACGGGATACAGTATTTCAACCAGCGGCATTGCCCTCTTCTTCAGCATTCCCGATATCCTGTGCGTGATAGACAGTGTATTTGCCGTACGGTATGGCTCAGCCTTCACATATTCGTAATACAGTCTACGATATGCCCTAGCCTGCGTCGGAACTCTCAGCCAGAAATCGACCAACTCATTGTCCCAGAGGGGCAGTCTCCATCGGGTCCCCCAATAGCTGTCGTAACAGCGCACATCATTAACCACATACTTCGCCTGTCTTTGCCTCCAATTGAAGCATTCATAGATGTCCTGACATTCCTCATAGCTGTAGCAACTTCTGTCAGGAATGCATTCTGAGATGAACCCTCTTAACATGTTTTCCTGAGACTCTCTTTTTCCAAATACTCGGTAGTGCTTGTCTATGAGCGAATCTATGATATCATCCCTGCTATATGAGTTGCCCTCCTCGAACTTAGTGCAGAACTGATTTCCTTCAATAACGTCTCCAGAGTTGCCGGACAAGACAATGGTATCCTTCGGAATTGTCCCGTCCTGAATGAGTCTCTCAATGACTACTCCCTGAAAATACGGAATCACATAGCCATTCGATGATTGTATAAGAAAGTTCTCATACCTGTCAGATTCCGATAGGCTTTCGAAAAACCTCCTAGAGCTATGGATCAAGACCCACGCAAACCCTAATTCGTCCGCTACGCTCTTTGCAACCCTTACTTCCTTGCTCCTTGGATCCCCAAAAGACACGCAGGTGACGTTCTGGTATTTCAGTCTACTTAGGGAGACAGCTATCAGTCTGGAATCGTATCCCCCGCTTAAGAAAAGCGTGATATGTCCTCCATTGATACTGTTGATTAGCCTCCTGAACACACGAAGTACGACTTGATCGTGAAGCTCACAAAGCTTCTCTGTGGTCAAATCATAGTACTCGCCGTGAGTGTGGATGAAATAGTCCTTTACGGTAATCTCCCCCGTAGCATCCTCAACCACCAGATATTGGCCAGCTTGTAGCATGGATATTCCTTCAAAAAGGGTGTGATTCCCAGTTACGAATCCTGCAGATATAAACTCTTGCGCTCGGCACAGGTCGACTTTATGAATATCAAGGTAGGCCCTAAGGGTTTCAGCGCTATCGCTGATCAATACATTATTGTGTTTTCGGGCATACAAAATGGGAAAGCTCATTATTCTGTCTACTGCGGCAAATGTCTTGCCTCCTACCGTATGTATGACCGCAAAGTTACCGTTTAACGCCTTAAGTTTCTTAACAAATTCGTTTTCAGATGAAACATCATCGAATATCAAAACTGCTTCGTTTTCACAAAAGACGTCTGATTCATAGAACCAACCACGGACGAATGTACTTGCGGATGCAACCCATTGTATGGAGGCATGTGTGCCTAGCATCATAGTAGTCATTGCTTATCCTCCTTTTGCCTTCTAAATACGCGGCCCTCTTCCCTGGCGCATTTGAGGCAAGACGCGGCAAGAAATAGAGGAGAATGCAGACAGATAAAAAACCATGGGTCAATAATACTGTGAAATAATAGGAACTAATGAAATTGAGTGCTGAGGTGATGCATGCCATGAACGTTACCCGCTGGCTTATCCCATTGGCGCATGCTTCCAAGAGCCTGCAAGCTAGAACGATCAAAAATGGCATCACTATTACGCCAGCAGATCCCAGATTAGCGTATGCATCGCTAAACAACCCATTGTTTGCGCCCATTAAGGGAGCATTATAGTATACTGTTCCGATGATATTCGGGATCTTATCTTGATACTGAGACACTGCCCCAAATATTCGCAAGAATCCCTGCCGAAAATAATCTGAGTTATTACTGGTGAAAAAGTCGTAATAGTAGTAATTCAAAACTGCAGGTACAAATAGAGCTCGCCGCACTAGCAGACCTAATATGTAATATGATTCGAGCGCAATGTTTTCTACAATGGAAAGTATATTGATTCCAGAAAGAACCCATGGAAGCCATGCCATGCGAGACTTTCTATATGTTGCATATCCTACAAATGCCAATATTAATGTAAGAAGCACGGACTTTGAACCGTCAATGGAAAAATTAAGGATTTGCAGCAATCCAAGCAATATAGCAGCGCTTCTTTGTCCTATTGATAGACAATATACAATCAATACTGGAATCATTGCTTTGGCAGCCGCGAATAGATATGAAAGGATTGTTGGCATTTCGAAGTCTCCAAATTCCTCTCTTAGTTCATATACATTCCAAATGTTCACATTAAACCGAAAACTCGTGTACCGAGCGGATACAAAGATTACCACAAGTATGCATGCACCGGTAACTGCTAGAGTAACTGCATAAGATGTTCGCGTACTGCATCGGCGAAGTATTAACCTGGGCAATATGGCGTCATATACGAAAAGGAAACCCCAATACGCCGCAATCAACGAAAACAAACGAAGGGGCATCTCACGAAATGCTGCCATACAAGTCAGCGGAACAAATGCCACTAAGAATAGCAGGACCAACAATAGACCAGATATTTTCGCAGCTCTATATTTTCGTACTATGCTGGGGATAAACGCCAATAGCAACAACCAAGACAACAGATATCGTGGCCCATAGAAATCTCGCGTGAATCCATAATAGGCATAGAGAGGCGAAAGCAATCTGACGTACACGATGTCCAAGATAGTTCTATAGATAATGATTCCCAAATAGCCATTGGCCAACAGACGCATTCTTACTCACCTTCTCCGAGTACAGCGTCGTATAAGGCCATTAGTCTTTTTTCTTCAAGACTCCAATCATGTTTCCCCAGCACAGCCTTCTGCCCATTCTCACCCATTTCACTGGACCTGGCAGGATTTTGCATTAGATCGCTGATTGCATTCGATATGCCACAGCTATCCTGGGGATTTGCGCACATGCCGCACCGGTTGCCTTCAACGATTCCCTCCCATGGCACAAAATCCGTACACAACACCGTAAGACCCGCCCGCACATACTCGAAAAGCTTTCTGCTACCTTGGGTCCCCCTTCTGGAAGGATCCCCGGACAGGTAATCACACAGTACCAGACATATATCTGTCTTAGCAAACACATCCCCCACTTTCTCAAAGGGAATTGAGCCAGGCAAATCGACCTGGGGCCACTTTTCAAGGGTCTGCAACTCGCCAAGGTACGCGAGGTCTGTTTTTCCAGCAAGCAGATACCTTACGCCTTCGGGTAACACCTGAATGACTGTGTTCACCTTCTTGACCTCAGTCTCCAATATGTTCTTGGGTAGTCCCTCTGGGACTGATTCCTCGCACACGGAAGAATCTGCACAATACAGTTCGTCTCCACTCTCTATGAGTCTGGCAATTGTGGCCCCACGGCCGATCTCCCCTTCATCTGTGTGTGGCTCTAAGACCGATACCGTCTTGTCCGTGACAGTCGACTCCGTCTTCTACAGATCCTGCCCTGCCCTGAGGAATGCTGAGGCACGGGAAACCCACTATTACGCAATCGGGCGACTGCACCCATTGCCCCTCGGACGGAAGCCTCTCCAGAAGTATACTAGCCCCCTACGACCCTCTCAATAAGATCAATCGTCTCGGCGGCAGTGCGAACCTCTTCGGACACCCCAGAGTGTCCCTCGCGTACGGAATTCAGGAAAGACCTTATGCACTGCTCATGGGGCCAACTCGCATCCGGCTTTGGTGCGTTAGCCTCACCCCATCGAGACAGAACTACACTCTCGTCGTCCCCCGCAACGCGCCACACTCTTACAACATCCGGACGGGTACCCCCAAGGACAACAGTCCCCATTCCGCCAAAGACGCTCACTGTCTGCTCAAGATTTCGAGGATACACGTTCGTCGTCGCCTCTATTGAGCCGAGCACGCCACTATCAAACCGGATGGTCGCCAACGCGATATCCTCAGTCTCGATATCGTGAAGCCGTCGGGCTGACACGGCCTTGACTTCGCTCACGACACTCCCGGCGAACCAAAGCAAGAGATCGATCGCATGCCAGGCCTGGTTAAACAGCACGCCTCCATCCATTGCCCGCGTCTTGCGCCAAGGCGCCTCATCATAGTACTGCTGGGTTCGGTTCCATCTGAGCGTAGCAACCAGGTGACTGAGGCGCCCAAGTCTGCCGTCTCCTATAGCCTGATGCGCCATCTGACTGGTCGGATAGTACCTGTTCGGATGGACCGTGCCAAGGAAGACGTGATTATCCTCAGCTTGGGCAAGAAGAGTCCGGGCGTGCGCACTAGACAAAGTAAGGGGTTTCTCCATAAGAACATGCTTACGCGCGTCCAGTGCGTCACTACCGACATCAAAATGCAGGCCACTGGGCGTAGCCACGATTACTGCATCCACATCGGAGGCGTCCAGCGCCTGCCGGTAATCGGTCATGACTCTCACCGCGTGGCCCCCAGAGAACCGTTCCGCAAAGCGACGAGCCCTGTCTTCTTGAACGTCTACCACCGCCACAAGATCAGCGTCCTCGATTCGAGCCAGAGCCTGCCCATGCCTCTCAGCGATTGCGCCGCACCCAATAAGTGCGAATCTGACCGCGTCCAGACTCATGGGGCTATAACCTCCAGACGTGGGAAGGCAGGCCACCAAGAGTCCTTGTCACGCCCCGGGTATCTACAAGCCTCGAGGAATGATCCACGACCCACCTGTAGTCGAAGCAGGAGTGATCCGTAGCGATGACCACAACATCCGCTTCGGCCAGAGCCTCTTGCGTGAGCTCTACTGATTCCATCTGTACGGGCTCCCCTGCCCGCTGATCACCATTTGACGTTCGAGCAATGCGGACCTGCGGAATGAATGGATCGTGGTATCGAACAAGCGCTCCGTCCTTCATTAGCAGCTGGATTATTCTAAGAGCCGGCGATTCCCGCGCGTCCGGTAGGTCCCGTTTGTACGTCACGCCGAGAACCAGTACATTGGATCCATTGATTGACTTGCGGTCCTCCCCCAGGATTCTCGCGATTTTCTCCACCACGAAGTACGGCATTCTGGTGTTAATCTCAATTGCCAGTTCAATGAATCTGGTAGAAAAGTCATACTCCCTGGCTTTCCATGAGAGGTATGAAGGGTCGAGAGGTATGCAGTGCCCACCCACGCCGGGGCCAGGGTAGAACGGCTGAATACCGAAAGGTTTCGTGAAAGCCGCATCCAGCACATCCCAAACCGAGAGGCCCATCCTATCGCAAAGGAGGCACATCTCATTCACTAGAGCGATATTGACTGCCCGATACGTGTTCTCGAATACCTTGGCCATCTCAGCCACAGCCGGTGACGAGACGGGAACAACCTTTAGAATGGTTTGACCGTAGAAGGTAGAAGCAACATCAAGACATGAGGCAGTGACTCCGCTGACCAGTTTGTTGGTATTCTTTGTGGTATACCCAGCGTTCCCCGGGTCCACCCTCTCAGGAGAGAAAGCCAGGAACAGGTCCCTCCCGACTTTGAGCCCAGTCTTCTCAAGCCTGGGAAGGATGATCTCCTCGGTCGTGCCAGGATACGTCGTGCTCTCTAGGCTAACCAACATGCCTTCATGAAGGTGTTCAGAGATGCGGTCCGAGACGTATACGATGTACTGCAGGTCAGGCTCTCTGTTCACAGTAAGCGGAGTCGGCACGCAGATTATCACGACGTCGCACTGGTCCAGCACAGCGAAGTCAGTGGAGGCTTTGAGTCTGCCCTGGCCCACGACTTCCGCAAGTTCCTCGGACTTCACATCCAGGATGTAATTCTCGCCCCCGTTGATCTGGGCAACACGCTTCTCGTTTCGGTCGATGCACCAGACGGAGAACCCCACTTTTGCTTTCTCAACAGCCAAGGGTAGACCCACATAACCCGCGCCCACAACGGCCACAACGGCATTGCGTGTCACGATCTTCTCTTTCAGTGCAGCGACGTGGTCTCGCACCGCTGAAACCCGAGCCTCCACAGTAGCCCTTCTTTCAGAACACTAGGCGTTAATGAACGACGCGACTGACTGCGCGACAGCAGCAATCTGCTCAGCACTCAATTCGGGAAACATCGGGAGAGAGAGCACGGATTTGCACGCTCTCTCCGAGTTGGGAAAGTCGCCTTCCTTGTAGCCAAGGTTGGCAAAGACGTTCTGCAAATGCAGCGGAATTGGATAGTAGACTGTGGATGCTATTCCCTCCCGGCTCAGGTGTGTCTGAAGAGCGTCTCTGCCGTCCACCGAGATGGTGTATTGGTGGAATACGTGGTGAGAACCCTTGGCCACAAACGGCAGCCTGACCTTTTGGGAGCAGCACGCCGCGCCCAGAAGGTCGTTGTACTTGGCAGCCACAGCGCGGCGCCTGTTTGTCCACTCATCCAAATACTGCAGTTTCACGCTGAGGATCTTTGCCTGAAGCGCATCAAGCCTGCTGTTGATGCCCATCATCTCATGCACGTACTTCTTCTTGCTGCCGTGCGCCCGGATCATCCGGCATCTCTCAGCAACCTCGTCATCGTCGGTGACAACCATCCCGGCGTCGCCAAAAGCACCCAGATTCTTCGTCGGAAAGAAACTGATGCACGCCGCGTCACCCAGTGTTCCGACTTTGAGCCCCTTGTACCGGGCGCCTATTGCCTGAGCCGCATCCTCCAGGATCTTGAGATCATGCTCCCGGGCGACTTCATTAATGGGATCCATGTCGGAAGGCTGACCATACAGGTGAACCGGAACGATGGCCTTAGTTCTGGAAGTGATCTTCTTGGCGATCTCAACTGGGTCTATGTTGTATGTCCTTGGGTCGATGTCGGCAAACACCGGTATTGCCCCCGTGCGGACAATTGCCCCCGCAGTAGCGAAGAAGGTGAATGGAGTGGTTATGACCTCGTCGCCTTCGCCAATCCCGAGAGCAACTAAGGCTATGTAAAGGGCATCGCTCCCATTTGCCACGCCGATGGCATGGTTGACGCCACAGTACTCAGCGATTGCCCTCTCGAATTCTTCAACGGTCTTGCCGAGAATGAACTGTCCGCTCGAAACGACTTCCTCAATAGCCGACATGAGTTCATCTTTATGAACACGGTTCTGCTCGCCCAAATCGAACGAAGGTACCTTCACTCTCCATCGTCCCTTTCGCTAGGTTCATCCGATGCCGTCCGGGGATATAGCAGTTGTTCCGCCGGGGTGTCTGCAACGACCCTGGCGGGGATACCCATGACCTTAGCGTACGGAGGGACATCCTTTGTGACCACCGCTCCCGCAGCGACCATCGCTTCCTGACCGAGAGTGACTCCGGGGAGGATCACCGCGTTGCCGCCTATTCTGGAACCTCTCTTGGCGGTGATTCCCTTGGTGGCCGCGAACCTGGCCTCCGTACGGGCCATGTAGTTGTCGTTAGTCGTCGTGACCATCGGCGCGACGAAAACGTCCTCTTCGAGGACGGAATGGGCAGTTATGTAGGCGCCGGTCTGGATCTTGGTCCGTGCTCCAACCGTGCTGTCGTTTTCTACGGTAGCAGCGTGTCCCACAATCACTTGGTCGCCGATCTCGCATCGCTCCCGGATCTGAGCTCCATCAGCGATGAAGCAGTCCTTCCCTATCGTCGTGCCAGCATAGACGATGGCGCCAACCCCGATTGTCGAACCAGGGCCCACAGTCAACCCAGGCAGATCAGCAGAAACCTTGAGTGTACTGGTCTTGGCTTTGGCTGGGCGCTGGCCGAGGACGGCGTGGGCTCCAATACGGACACCATCTGCCAGGCTAGTCCCCCCATAGATAACCGCAAAAGGACCTATCTCGATGCCTTCACCCAAGATTACTCCCTGTTCGACATATGCAGTCTCGTGAATCGTTGCATGTTCCTCCACAGACAATCGCCTCGATTCCGCCGGTTAAGTCCATGCAGGAGCAGCTGGATTCGCCCTCTCGTGTGCAGTTTCACCCACGAGTATTGCGCACATCACCCAAGCCCTCCAGTATCCTTGCTCTTTGCCGGCTCGCATCCACGCCATGGACTGAAAGCCGGGACCATCTCCCCCAGGATACGCCTGATGCCGTCAGTCCCATCCGCCTGGAGACACACCCATTCCAGGCTCGTAAGGCTTTCTCGCAATAGAGACTTGACAACACCGTTTTCTTTCGCAACCAGTATCTTCGGGTGTGACGTCCTGGAGAATCGCTCTCTATCAGAGAACACCTCTTCGAACATCTTCTCTCCCGGCCTGGGCTGTGTAAACTCGATCTTTATGTCGGATCCCGGTTCGTACCCGCTCAATCGAATCATGGTCTCGGCCAGATCCAGAATTCGAATGGGTTCACCCATGTCGAGAACAAACACCTCACCGCCACGACCGAGCGCGCCAGCCTGAATCACGAGCTGCGCTGCCTCCGGTATGGTCATGAAATACCGTCTCATATCGGGGTGCGTGACAGTCACTGGCCCGCCGTGAGCGATCTGTTCCTTGAATAGCGGGACAACGCTTCCGCGACTTCCCAGCACATTGCCAAACCTGACGGCCATGAACTTCGTGGTAGAGGTCTCATCGACATCATTGCCCAGCGGATGCCACCCGCTATTAAGCGCCACGACTATCTGTTCGGCTACGGCCTTCGTCGCCCCCATCACGCTGGTGGGGTTAACGGCCTTATCGGTGGAAATCAGTACAAACCTGCTCGCCCTACTTCTGCACGCAGCAGAAGCGCAATTGAGCGTCCCAAAGATGTTTGTCTGGACAGCTTCGTCGGGATGCTCCTCCATCAATGGAACATGCTTGTGCGCGGCCGCATGGAAGACAACGTCTGGCCGGTATTGCTCAAACACACGGTTCACCTTATTTGCATCCCGAACGTCCCCCACCACGAGCACAGCCATGAGCGACGGAAAGCCAAACTTGAGTTCGTGGGACAATTCGAAGATGAAGTTCTCATCGTGGTCGAACATCACTATCTTGGCCGGCTGGAACCTGGCAACTTGCCGGCACAACTCGGACCCGATCGACCCCCCCGCCCCGGTCACAAGTACCACCTTACCACTCACATAGTCGGCTATTTCTTTCACGTTGAGGTTGACCGGTTCCCTGCCGAGAAGGTCTTCGACATCGATGTCTCTCAGTTTGTCAAACTTGATGTTACCATTGATGATCTCGTACAACCCGGGCATCGTCTTGAGTTTGACGCCGGTCCCCTCAGTCAGGCCGAACACGCGCCTGATAACCGATCCGCGGGCCGAAGGAATGGCAACTATGACCTCGTCTACGGCCTTGTCACGGACCAATCTGGGTAGTTCCGCCATCCCGCCCAGTACGGGCGAACCGTGAAGCCTCATGCCTCGTTTTGCGTTATCATCATCAATGAGACCTACGAGTTCGTATTCGCCCCTCAATCGCCCCGTCAACTCTCTGACCACCATGGCGCCCGCATCGCCGGCCCCAACCACGATCACGCGTTTCCGAACGGATCTCCTCGAGACCGGGTTCGACTGTCTGCTCAAGTACAATCTCACAGCTACTCTGAGCCCACCGGAGAAAATGAAACTCAGCCCCGCCGCCATGAATGGGACGCTCCTGGGGAACCCCTTGCCTTCGACAGAGAAGGCGATCAGCGCAAGGAACGCTGCCAGGGAGAGGCCGCAACTTTTGGCAAGGGCCTGGGCCTCCTCGATGCTGGAGTACTGGATGATGCTCCTGTAGAGTCCGGATATGCTGAACAGTATGCCCGTGATTATGGTCTGGTACAGGCCAAACGGACCCACATACTGCTGGACATAACGTATTGGGATCCTGCCCTCGAACCTGGCAAACAAGCCGAGCAGGACCCCAATATTGAACAAGAGCAGGTCGGCCATGACCAGGATCGCCCTGCGACTCATGGGAGCAGTCTTGCCGTTTATGTGCATCCCAGCCATCCGCGTTACCCCTTAGCTCGCAGAGTGGCTGAAGCTACCGGGGGCAATAGCGCGCTTGTCCCAGGACATCACGAGTACCACGAATACGGACAACATCCCACCGAGCACCCCCGCCACCGCAACGTTCAGCATTTTCCTGGGCGCCACGGGTCTCTCGGGTTTCTCCGCCTGGGACACCATCGAAATACTCGCCTGCCCCAGTTCGATCGCCTCACCGACCTTGGCCTTCTCATACTCCTCCAGGAATGCAAGGTACACACTGCGTAGAGTGTCTACTTTGGTTGTAAGGCGTTGCTCTTCTACCTCTCTCTCAGCATACTCCAGCCGCAACGCCTCAAGGTTCCGCTCCAGGTCCGCGACTGCCCTGGAGACTGCCGCCTTACTGGCTGTCAGTCCCGCAAGCTCCGAACGCTTGATCGCCAGATCCGAAGCCAGATCCATGTGAACAGTGTTGATCTCTTCCGACTTGACTCGAAGACCCGCAAGAGACGTAAGCGACGTCCCTGTTTGCTCGCCGGCGACTTCCTGCATGAGAGGATCGTCCAGGATGGACTTCGTGGTCGTCAGAACCGAAGGCTGATTCTCAAGTTCTGAGCTGCATTCGCGGATGAACGCTTCTACTGAGCTGGTTTGCACTTCGATCTTTACCAATTCGGAACGGTACTGAGTGAGAAGCTGGCTCTTGGCCTCGATCTCTTCCTCGATTTCGGAGACCGGCCGCGCTTCTTTCAGAAACTGCATGTACTCGTCGATGGCTTCTTCGAGTTTCTTCTCTTCCACTTCGAGCTGCTGTTCCGCCATCACTGAGGCTGTCGTCATCTGCTTCTGGGCCACTTCGCTCAGGTAACGTTCATATTCCTCAACAACGGCATTGGAAATGGCCGCCGCAGTCTCCGGATTCGTGTACTTGGTTACTACTTCAATGAGGTTTGTGTCCTTGAGCGAACGAGCCTGCACTGCCCTGGTCAGTTCTTCCACGCTGTCCTGGAGACCCAGCCTCTGCCTGACCCTCCCTAGTACGACGGGGTTCACAACTTGCTGGCGATAAGACTCGAGAGACAGGTTAGGGAGGTACTTCTGCAGGGCGCTTATCGAGAGTAGTTCCTCCGTCTCCTTCTGAGTGCGCTGAGCCAGCGCGACAACTATCAGGGTGGCCTTCGCCTCATACACGGGCCTCAGGACGAAGAAACTCAGCACCGCAGCCACTACCATGGCGACAACAGTGATTCCTACGATAATCCATTTGCCGGCCCAGAGCTTGCCGAATATTTCCAACAGATCGAGTTCGTCTGCTGCCTGATCCAATTCCATCTCCCCTTAAGCATCGTACGGATGTATGTTCTCCACGTACGGACAACCTCCTCTTGTTGGATGTGAATCGGCAGTTGCCGCGGGGGCCTTCACTGCCCGAGACTGTCCTCCAAGCTGGTCCTCACCTCGTCGAGGACTGTCAGTCGCTCGACCTCTTTCAGCTTGACTCCCAGAGCAGAGCAGATGGCCCCAAGCATTGCAGCCACCTCGGGCCGCTTCACACGGATCCGCCTGGGGATGCGCCCGGTCTGCTTTAGGGCAGATACGAAGGATTCGGCGAGCAGCTGCCACCCACCCGGTTCGGGTTTCACAATCAAGGAGTGAATCACGGGCGGGACTCCCCTGTTGACTACAAGCAGGGTCATGGGATAGTAAGGAATCCCTTCCCCACCCACCGCTCTCAGCAGAGGAAAAACGTCCACTTCCCACGTCTCACTGGTGACCTGAGCGGCCAACTTGATGTCGCGAATCTCGGCGGAATCGAGAGTCACCATGACCCTCTCGTGCTCAGGCTCACCGGGCTCAAGCCACACATCACTCCAGCCCCAATCCTGACCGACCTGCCCGTATCGCCTTACCAGCAGCCTGCTACCTTTGACCAGCGGCGTTCCGGGGTTCTCCTTCAGATCGATCGCTTTCCTAGAGATCTGATGGAGGACCAGCGTCATGTATCTGACCTCGCGGGCATTCAGGCGCCAGGGCACCCTCCACGGCGTCTTGGACAGCACCTGTGGCCAGCTCTGGCGCCCTCGCGGCCTGAGACCGCTCTTCCGGATCAGTTCAAGGTCGTGTCGGTCTATCTCGCCGCGATCCTCGAACGATAATGACAGGTAGTCCATCTTGGCAATGTCTTCGAAGTCAGGCTCGATCCCCGCCGCCAGTAGGCAGTATGTTCCGTAGCCGTGCGCGCCCCTGTACACCCACAAACCGAAGGTCTCGCGGGCGTTGCCCATTACCACGCACCACCCGATCCTACCGGAGTCAGGGTCTTCAACGCCGACTACCTGGGTGTCGTCCATCCAGTCCCATGGGGCGAGGCGCCTGAACTCTTCGCAGGCTGAGTAGAGGGATTTCCACTCCTGAGGTGTCGCATCAATGACTGGTTCGACTGGCTTGGTCATATAGTGCATCATCCTCATCTGGTTACAGCGGTCCGTTGCTCTTTCCACCCGCAGTGTTCAATTTCCTCTACTTGACTGTCCTTACTTACCATGCTATGCTTTACTAGGTAAGGAGAGGAGGTAAGTACCGTGCAAACCCGCATCTCCTCCAAAGGGCAGATCACCTTGCCCTCAGATGCCAGGCGTCAGTTGAAGATTGGAGCTGGAGATGTCCTGCAGGTGAGAGTGATAGGGGAAAACAGCCTCGTGCTCGAGGTACAAGGAAAGCCCGCAGTGAAGGGTAGGGCGGATGAAGACATAATCGCTGCGACGGCCGGCCTGTGGAAAGATCGGAGAGACATTCGTGACCACTTCATAGCGGAGTTGCGCGAGTCAGATTCTCAGCGCCTGGGGAGACTCCTGGATGACTAGTATTCTCATCGATACGGATATCCTCATCGATCACCTGCGCGGTTTTCCGCCCGCCACCGATTTTCTGCGCAGGGTCTTTGAAGGTGAATACTCGGGGCAGATATCCGTACTCACGGAAATGGAGCTCCTGGCCGGCGCTCTCCCGGCAAAAGGCGAAAGAGACTTGGTGGAAAGACTACTGGGCCGCTTCTCCTCTATCCCCGTTTCTTCCTCCATATCTCGGCGGGCCGGACACCTGTTGAGGAACT
Source organism: Ignavibacteriales bacterium (assembly GCA_050260105.1). Taxonomy (GTDB): domain Bacteria; phylum Bacillota; class Sulfobacillia; order JABLXB01; family JABLXB01; genus SM1-B181. The sequence continues at coordinate 45,201 of JBLNBR010000011.1, forward strand.
ATAGGGTCAAGGGCCTTACTCCGGTCGATGCAATCATCGCCAGCACTTCCCTGGAGTTGAGAGCTGTCCTTGTCACCAGAAACACCAGGCATTTTGAGGTCGTCGAAGGCCTATTGACCCTGCAGCCCTATCCCGCAAGCCCAGCCTAGGCAAGCCGGACTGCTAGCGGACAATATGCAGGCAGAAATCGTTAAGGTCGTCCAGCAGATTCCTGCACTGACAGGTGGTACTCCTTTATTACCGGGGCGAAATCAAGGTAGTCGCGGACAACCTCGTATTCAAAATCAGTACGGAAGTCCTCGTCATCCGAATACAGAACCGCGCCGCTAGTGACGACCTCGTATCGAAAAGTCTGGCTCGCTCTCTGAAGAAAGACAACGTCTACCCGCAATGGCGCCAACAGGTCACCGACTGCGTTCTCGATCTCAATCTCCATATCCACATTGTTGATCTCGCGCCTGAACTCGCGGAAGACCATGCCAAGGTCAACATCGCTATCTGCTCGGCAATCCCCTCTGGCCCGCGATCCAAACAAATAGCAGACGCTTACACCGTACGAGCGTAGCGTCTCAATGAGCAGGCCTTTAGTGCCGCGGTCCAACATCAGATGTCTCCCACGTAAACCTGCGCCATGCGGGCGTTGGCGCCCGACAGAGCATGTCTTGTCATTACCTGTTTCTGACAGCAGTCTAGCACGAATCCCCGCCCCAGACAATCCTACTGGCTAGCGGCAATCACTCAAGCCACTGCTCCGCTGGAGTAAGCAGGAATTCATCGAGGGGGATGCCCTGCCCACCCACGAGAAGGCACCGGTGAGGGCCGAAGGTGTCTCTGAAGGCCTGCAAGCCGGGCAAGGATCTCTTGCGCCTGCCGCTTGTCACCTCAAAGGCGACCACTTCTCGCCCCCCAGTTACGATGTAGTCCACCTCTTTTCCCCGGTCCCTCCAGTACTGGACCTCAGAACCCATCGTAGATAGACCATTCACGAGATGAGCGCCCACCGCCGTCTCCACCAGCCGGCCCCAGAAATCAGAGTCGGCCCGTGCGCTGCGAAGGGAATGCCTTGAATGGACGGTCATGAGCGCGGTGTTCAGCGCCAAGAGTTTGGGGCTTGAGGCCCGCAGGCGGACGCGGCTACCAGCGTACTTCTGGAGTCCGGTAAGCATACCGGCGCCCGATAGCAGCTCGAGGTAGTGGGCCAGAGTGGTCGTGTTCCCGGCATCCTGCATCTGGCCCAGCATCTTCTGATAGGACAGTACCTGTCCAGAATAGTCGCAGCCAAGTCGAAATAGGACGCGCAACAGCGCCGGTTTCTCCACGCGCGTCAACAACAGGATGTCCCTGGCCAGTGTGGTTTCGATGAGAGAGTCGAGGACGTACCGCGCCCACCTGTCCGGTTCACCAGTGAGCGGAGCGGCGCCGGGATAACCGCCGAAGAACAGGTATTCCTCCAATCCCCAACCGAAAGCCTCCTTCATCTCGCCGTAGGACCAGTGGGTAATCCTGTTTAGTTCGAAACGACCGGCAAGGCTATCGCTGAGCCCGCGGTGGACCAAGAGCGGCGATGAGCCCAGAAGCAGCGCCTTCAACCGGACTCCCGATACGGTATCCTCATCCCATAGCCGCTTCACGGCCTCGGACCACCCGGTTATCTTGTGGATCTCGTCCAAAACGAGCAGTGCGCCGCGTTCTCCTCCATCACGCGCCTTGAGCCGCCCGTGTTCCCATTGCGCGTGGAGCCACACATTGTCGCTTATGGACGGCTCGTCGGCCGATGCGTAGTGTGAAGGGATGGAGACCGCTTCCATAACCTGCCGGGCCAGAGTGGTTTTGCCTGTCTGGCGCGGCCCGGCCAGGACCTGGATGAACCGTCGCGGTTCCATGATCCGTTTCAAAACGGCGCCGAACACAGGTCGCCTAAATGCCTGCTCCAAGTTCACATTCCCCTTCTCATTCAAGACGCGTCTACATTTTGCTCAATGTGTTGAGTATTATTCTTCAGACCACTGAAAACATCCTCCGTGGTCGATTCGCGGGGCATGCCCGACTCCATCAGAACGCGAAGAAGGACCGCACTCGTGGCCACGACTGCAGCCAGTGCGGTCCTTCGATTTGCAGGTCTGTCACCTAGCCGTTCAGCGCGTCAGTCTGCCTCAAGTCGCCTCGCGGAAGCCTGATCGCAAGTCTATACATCCTCCAGCCCCGCTACCTCCCGCGGCCTGAACCTGGCCTTCTCATCCTCGATGATCCGCTGCGCGCGGTCATATATCTCAGCCACGTCCACCGTGAACGCTTCCTTCTCCCTGCGGAGCTTCATCTCCACAACGCCCTTCGCCAGGTTGCGCTGGCTTATCGTTATCCTCAGCGGCATGCCGAGGAGGTCGGCGTCGTTGAACTTCACGCCGGCGCTCGCGTCGCGGTCATCGTAGATAACCTCCATCTTCCGCTCGGTCATCGCCTCGTAGACCTCCTCCCCCATCGCCTTGACGTCTTCAGACTCGCCCAGGGTAAGAAGGTGCACGTGGAACGGCGCCACCGTAGCCGGCCAGATTATGCCGGCCTCGTCGTGGTTCTGTTCGACGACACACGAGAGCATCCGGCCCAGGCCTATGCCGTACGACGCCTCAACAATGGGCTTGGCCTGGCCGTTCTCATCGAGGTATGTCGCGTTCATCGCCTTGCTGTATTTGAGCCCCAGCTTGAACGTGTTGCCTACCTCGATGCCGCGCTTCAGGTGGAGCTGCCCGCCGCACTTCGAGCATATGTGGCCTTCTCCCGCTGCGAAGATGTCCGTGACGAGGTCCGCGGTGAAGTCCCTGCCGTAGTTGACGTTCCTCAGGTGATATCCTTCCTTGTTCGCCCCTGCAACCAGGTTCTTCGAATTCGCGATCGAGTCGTCGGCAACCACCCTGACGCCCTCTATCCCGACGGGGGAAGCATACCCGGGCACCAGGCCCGCCGCCCTCACCTCGTCGTCCGTGGCCAGCCGGATCTCGCCCACCTTGAGGGCGTTCCCAAGCTTGCGCTCGTTGATCTGGAAGTCGCCCCTGATCACCGCGATGATGGTCTCGCCCTTGGCGACGTACACCATCGTCTTCATGACCTGCGAGGTCGGCACGCCCACGAACCGGGCGACCGAATCCACGTCCTGCTGTCCCGGGGTGGCCACTTCTTCGAGCGGCAACTGGGCCGCCGTACCGGCGTCGCCGGCGACGGCGTCCTTGCGCGCGACAGCCACCTCCAGGTTCGCCGCGTACCCGCACTTGTCGCACAGCACGATGGTGTCCTCGCCGGCCGGGGTGACCAGCATGAACTCGTGCGCCATGGAACCGCCCATCATGCCTACGTCGGACAACACCATGGTCACATCGACGCCGCACCGGTGGCAAATGTTGAAGTAGGCGCGGCACATCTTGGGGTAGTACCTATCGAGGTCCTCGAAATCCGTATGGAAGCTATAGGCGTCCTTCATCACGAATTCGCGTACGCGTATCAGGCCGCCCCGCGATCGAGGCTCATCGCGGAATTTCGTCTGCAGGTGGTACGCCATGAACGGGAGCTGGCGGTAGGAGTCCACCTCGCGGCGAAGGAGGTCGGTGATGACCTCCTCGTGGGTCATCGCGAGCACCATGTCCCTGCCGGACCTATCCTTGAACCTGGCCATCTCGGGACCGATGTCGTACCAGCGTCCGGTCTCCTGCCAGAGTTCCGCGGGATGGACGACAGGCATGTTCAACTCCTGCCCCCCGATGGCGTCCATCTCCTCCCGCATTATGTCCGCGATCTTCTTGTACGTTCGCCAGGCAAGGGGCATGTATGTATAGATCCCCGCTGCGAGCCGCCGGATCATCCCGGCCCTGACCAGAAGCTGGTGGCTGGCTATCTCCGCTTCCGCCGGCGCCTCCCGGAGCGTTCGGCCGAACAGGTGCGACATCCGCATAATTGGAAACCCCTCCCGCAGGATCTTCCTCATCTTGACCAATCTCATCTTGCCCAAATCCAGACCAACCTGGCCAGGCAATGGCAGGCTGGCCCATGATCAGAAAGTATATCCCGGGGAGGGGGTATGTCAACCTCATACGCCCCGCTTCAACGTTATTTGTGCGACCGCCTTGCTCATACAACCACCAGGGGACCGCCGGGGGACACTTGGCCCGCCTCAGTACTGCTGCCAAGCAGCGACCCATGCGCAGATCCCTGTCGCCCGGCAGCGATGTTGGCCACGAACTCTGTTGTGCCGCAGGGGAAGCCCGCCATCCATGCTCCTGGACAGCGAACACCCCTCCCAACACTGCTGGTGGACAGCGTCACCGTCAACGAACGCTGCCCTACGACATGGAACTCGACTCCCCGCGCCCGACCGTCACAGGGGGCGCGCGAGGCGTGCGCCGGCAGCTCGACCGGCGGACGGAACTGGGATTGCGCCGGCTACCAGTTGCGTGAGGCCCCACGCCACGGCGGAGACCCCAGGGGGCGGCGCCAGCCGGGCGAACGCCTTGAGAGCGGCGGGAGCTGAGTCCACGTATATCCCCATCCCGGCCCATCGAATCATCTCGAGGTCGTTCTCGTTGTCGCCTATCGCCATCACGTCGCGCCTGCTCACCCCGAGCATTCGCGCGACGTACCTCACACCCCTGAGCTTGCTGGCGCCGCGCGCGGTGAATTCCAGCCACGTGCTCGCCGAATGCGCGTGGTGGAGCGAGGCGAATTCGGACTCTATCTCCGGGTGGAGGCGCTCCGCGAGCGCGGCGTCCTCGAACATTATCGTCACCTTGTAGACGCCTTCGACCGGCATTCCCAGGCCGTCGCCGAGAACGTCCATGTGGACGGGCATTTCCTCACTTATGCGCTCGTTCGCCGCGATGTCCGGGTGATTCCCGTTCCTGAAGTACGCATATGTCGAGCCGTGCACATGAGCGCGTACAGACAGGCCCCGCGCGGCGCAGAATGTGTATATCTGCCTCACCCCGGCCGGTGGGATAGGCCGGGCATCGTAAACCTCGCCCGAGGCGGACATCACGAGGGCGCCGCCCAGGGTCACCACCGGGTCGGTTAGATCGAGATGTCGAATGATCCTCCTGATTCGCTCGTACGGCCTGCCGGTGGAGATGACGACGTGGACGCCGGCCGAGAGAGCGCGCCTGATCGCCGCCTCGTTCTCCGGTGGCACCCTGTCCCCTGGTTCCACGAGTGTTCCGTCAACGTCAATGGCCGCCATCTTCGGTCTGTCCATCGGTTCTCCTCTCCCCTGCGAGTCCGGGAAAAACGGGGACGCCGCAGATGCAGCAGAGTAATTGCTCGAGGATAATGGTCATCCCGATGTTAGATGTTATCAGATGCCGGCCACCCGGTAAACGGCCACAGGAGGGCCTTGCAGCGACACACCACGTCGCAAGAACCCACCACGCAGCAGCAGCTGGCCACGCCGCAGGAAGCCACCACACCCGCAGGAACGCGTCACTTGAGGAACCTGTGGTAGACGAACTTGAACAGCGCCTTGATGATCCCCGCCGCGGGGACGGCCAGGAACAGCCCCCACACGCCTGTGAGGTACCCGCCCGCCAGCACGGCGAATATCACGGTGAGCGGGTGCAGGCCGACGTTTTCCCCGATGACCTTGGGGGCCACGATTGTCGCGTCGATCTGCTGTATGACGAGGAATACGACCGCCACTTGCACCGCCAGGATGGGCGATCGCACGAGGGCGACGACGACCGCCGGAACGGCGGCCAGGATTGGGCCGAAGTACGGGATGAACTCGCCCAGGCCGGCCAGGATCCCAAGGATCAGGGCGAACCTCACCCCCATCACCTGGAGGACGACGGTGACGGCTATGAAGACGAACACCCCTACCAGGAGCTGGCCTCGAATGAACCCTGCCAGCACGCCGTTGATCTCGTAGGCCAGCCCGACCCACCCCCCGGCCTGCATAGACGGGTTGGAGAGCACCGTTGCTATGGCACCCTTCTTCAGCCTGTGAACGTCCCTGAGGAGGTAGTACGCGAGGATCGGGGTTATCAGCAGGCTCAACACGCCGGGGAATCCGGATATGATCGACTCGAGTATCCGGCGCACGGCCTGGAGCAGGCCCGCCTCATAGCGGGCGATGGTCTCGTCCAGGGCTACCTTAATGCTGCTCGGCAATGCGGTGCCCCTGTATCCCCACTGGAAAGCATTGACCATCCCCCTCAGCATGGCCGCGTAGTCGGGAATCGACTCGGCCAGCCTGATGAGCTCCTGGATGAACACCGGAATGAAGAAGAACAGGAGGCCGGCGAGAATCCCCGCCAGCACTAGGTAGATGCCGAGGATCCCCCACACTCGCGGCACCCGTCTCCGCTCGAGCCACGTGACGAGGGGGTCGAGGAGATAGGCGGTGACACCGGCGAGCACGAACGGGGGCAGGATGGATCTGACCGCGAACAGCAGCGCCGCGCCGCACAAAATAAAAGCGGCCCACATCAGGGCCCTGACTTCTCGCCGCAGACCGCGCACCCCCCGGACCAGGGCCAGGGACGACGCCCCCGGCCCGCCGCCCTACTCCTGCATCAACGCCCTACTTTTCCATCAAATCGGAGGACGCCTCTCTCGCCCGCCTCATGAGGCGCCGCGCGCCCTTCGCCAGCGACCCTCCCGCCCTCATCAGCCTCTGCCTGGTGGTAGGCCTGAACTGTGGGCTGAGAAGCGCGCCGAGCGCCGCTCCGATTATTCCTCCGGTGACCATCGTTTTCCAGAATCCCTTACGCATTATGTTCGCCCGATCGCTCCTTCCTGGACAGCCCTTCCGGCTACGTCCCTTTCCGCAGCGGCCCTGTCATAGGCCCTGTCATTGACCCGGTTACAGGCGCGGTCACAAGACCTGTCGTGCGGTCTGGCCACGGCCAGTGACCCGTCGTCGAGCACCTCGTACACCAGCCAACCCTTCCGGGTCGCCCTGAATTCGACGCAGCATTCCCAGCAGTAGTATTGGCTGGAGCCTACTTTGCCGATGCCCCTTGCGCCGCAGTGAGGGCACAGAAGCAATGCCATCCCTTCCTTGCCTCGGCCTTGTTCCCATTATTTCCGGCGCATCGGGGAGTTATGCGCTGCTGGGCCCTACCGGATGAAGCCCCCGCCGACCACGATGTCCCCATCGTAGAACACGGCGGCCTGGCCGGGGGTGATGGCTCGCTGGGGTGTGGAGAAAGTCACGGTGACGGTGGAGTCGGGGTTGGGGCTGATGACGGCCGGCGCAGCCTCGGCCCTGTAACGTATCTTGCAGGCGACCTCCATTTCGCCCGTCAGGGCGGGAAATGGAATGAAGTTGGGCTCCGACACAATGCAGCTCGACCTGAGGGTCTCAGGCGCGCTTCCCACGACAAGGGTGTTCCCGGCGTAGTCCAGATCGAGCACGTACAGTGGTGTACCACCGGCGAGACCCAGCCCCTTTCTCTGGCCGACGGTGTAGAACGCCAATCCCCGGTGGCGCCCGAGGACCCTGCCAGACGTGTCCACGATGGGACCCTCCCTGGCGACCGAAGGGCAACGCTCCTGTAGGAAGCCGCGGTAGTCACCCTGCGCGATGAAGCATATCTCCTGGCTCTCGGGCTTGTCCGCCACAGGGAGCCCGAGCTGCGCCGCTTTGCGCCTGACTTCGGGTTTGCGCATCCCACCCAGCGGGAACAGGGCGGTCGAGAGCTGGTCCTGCTGCAGGGCGTACAGCACGTAGCTCTGGTCCTTGCGCAGGTCCACGCCCCTGAGCAGCAGGTGACGCCCCAGAGAAGAATCGAACCTGGTCCGAGCGTAGTGGCCTGTGGCTACGTACGCTGCGCCCATTTCGCGGGCGATCCCCACGAGTTCGCCGAACTTGATGTAGCGGTTGCACACGAGGCAGGGGTTCGGTGTGCGTCCGAGGCTGTATTCGCGGCAGAAGTACGAGATCACCCGCTCCTCGAATACATCGCTGACGTCCACTACATGGTGGGGTATGCCAAGGGCGCGCGCGACCCTCCCGGCGTCGGTGGCGGGGTCTGCGCAACGCGCGCTGGCGGCGGGCTCCGCGCTACCTGCGCCGCCGCTGGCGGGGTCTGCACAACGCGAGGCGCCGCCCGGGCTTGCGCCGTGCGCAGCCGTCATGCGCATCGTGACGCCCGTCACGTCGTACCCCCGCTCCTTCAGCAGGGCGGCGGCCACTGAGCTGTCCACGCCGCCGCTCATGGCCGCCACTACCCTTACGGCGCCCGCGCTTACGTGGCCCACCCGTTCGGGGCCTACCCTTTCGGGGCCGGAACGGCCCACCCCATTCACTCCCCCGTGGACGCCGGCTCTCCGCCCGGGCAGCCTGGGCTGGCGCAGGGCCGAGCCGCCGCGCCGTGAGCCTCCGCAGCCTCTTGCGGCCTGCATACGGCCGGATCGCAGCACGGCAGCGGTCCGCCGGTCTTCTTCCCGTTCTTCGACAGATAGTCGCCCACGGCCGCGTGCAGGGCGTCCGCGGCGAGATTCGAGCAATGCATCTTCTGGGCCGGGAGGCCTCCGAGGGCCTCGGCGACCGCCTTGTTCGAGATCTCGAGCGCCTCGGATATCGTCTTCCCCTTTACCATCTCGGTGACCATGGAGCTCGTCGCTATGGCCGCCCCGCAACCGAACGTCTTGAACTTGATATCGGCGATGCGGTCGCCTTCAACTTTGATGGTTATCTTCATTATGTCCCCGCACACGGGGTTGCCGACGGTGCCCGAACCGTCGGCGTCGGGAATCTCACCGACGTTCCTGGGGTTTGAGAAATGGTCCATCACTTTGTCCGTATACACAGCGCAAGCCCCCTTGCCACGCCCTCCTCCGCGGCTAACGCCGCGCGTAGAGCGGAGACATCTCCCTCAGCTTCTTCACTATGGACGGCAGGACCTCCAGCACGTAGTCCACGTCCTCATCCGAGTTCTGCCTTCCGAAGGTCATCCTCAGAGAACCGTGCGCGATCTCGTGTGGGACGCCCATCGCCAGCAGAACGTGCGACGGCTCCAGGGACCCCGATGTGCAGGCGGACCCGCTGGAGGCCGCTATTCCGTGCATGTCGAGGTTCAACAGCATGGACTCTCCCTCGACGTACTTGATGCTCACGTTGCAGTTGTTGGGAAGCCTCTTCGTCCTATGACCGTTCAACTTAACGTCTGGGATGCGTTCCATGATGCCATCGATCAGCCTGTCGCGAAGGCGCGCGAGGCGCTCCTGGCGTTCCGGGAGCTCCGCCATCGAGAGCTCGGCCGCCTTGCCGAGTCCCACGATACCGGGCACGTTCTCCGTGCCGGCCCTGCGCTTTCGCTCGTGAGCGCCCCCGTGCAGCACGGGAGCGACCTTGATCCCCTTTCTGATGTATAGGATGCCGATCCCCTTGGGGCCGTACATCTTGTGGCCCGAGCCCGACAGCAGGTCGATGTTCATTTCCACCACATTGACGGGGATCTGGCCGGTGGCCTGCACCGCGTCCGTGTGGAAAAGCACCCCGCGTTCCCTGGCGATGGCGCCAATCTCCTTCACCGGCTGGATAGTACCGACCTCGTTGTTACCTGTCATCACGGTGATGAGCACCGTCTCAGGGGTTATGGCCTTCCTGACGTCGTCGGGGTCTACCATCCCGTCCGAGTCGACAGGCAGGTACGTCACCTTGTGGCCGTGCTTCTCCAGGTATTCGCACGTATGCAACACCGCGTGGTGTTCGATGGCGGAGGTGATGATGTGGCTACCCTTGCCGGCATAGGCCTCGGCAATGCCCTTGATGGCAAGGTTGTCGGCCTCGGTGCCGCCTCCGGTGAACACGATCTCCTCGGGTGTGGCGCCGATCAGGCTTGCGACCTGTTCCCGCGCCCCGTCGACGGCCTTCCTCGCCTCCCTGCCGAATGTATGGATGCTGGATGGGTTGCCGTACACCTCCAGCATGTGCTCTTTCATCACTTCGACCACCTCTGGCCTTACCGGCGTGGTCGCCGCGTGATCGAGGTAGATTCTCCGCACTGTTTCATCCCTCCGTTTCGCTCAATGACGTCCATCAACGTGATAGAATCCAGCAGTTCCACGACTGCGTCCCTGACCTGCTCCCAGATCCCCTTCGCCACACACCCGTCGGGGCAGCCGCAGTGCTCCACCCGCGACCCGTCCTCCGCCACGCAGTCGGACGGCGCGATTGGGCCCTCCAGCACCCTGATTATGTCCGCGATGGTGATCTCGTCGGGCGGCCGTCCCAGGAGGTAGCCGCCGTGGGCCCCCCGGACGCTCTTGACCAGGCCCGCCTCCCTCAGGGGTCCCACCAGTTGTTCGAGATAGTTCTCGGACAGACCCTGTGCCCGCGCGATTGACTGAAGCGAAGCCGGCCGGTCGCGCCCGTCGAGGGCGATCTGATACATCGCCCTGACCCCGTATTTGCCCTTCGTCGAAAGCTTCAACTGCCGGCCCCCGTTCCATACCATCCGTGAATAATTCCCGTAGATAATTCCGAGTCGCCAACTAAGGTTTATTGCCGAGTAAAATGTACCACGCGAGGTGATGTGTGTCAAGAAGGATCGAGACGCCTGTCATCGGTCTGTGACATTATCACCCTGTGAGCATGACTGACTGAGAGAATGTGACCATGACAGGAGCATCCATCGCCACTGCCACTGCCACTGCCACTGCCACTGCCACTGCCACTGCCATTGGTGCTGCCACACCTACTGCCGTACCCATCTCACAACTCCCACTCGCGACTGGCGCCGCCTTCCCCACGAAAGACATGTGCCTCCAGGCACACAAATCCCGGTTTTTCGTGTGCCTGTGCACGTGAGATGCGATTTATTGTGTGCCTATGCACAACACTGACCTGTCGTGTGCCTGTGCATACAAATCTCCGTTTGTCGTGTGCCTGTGCACACAAATCGGGACTTAGTGTGTGCCGGCGCACATGAGTCGGGATTATGTCTGCGCCCATGGAAGTGAAGCCGGCGCGCACCGGCAAAATCGGGACAACACGCGGGGACTCCCACTGCAACAACCGGGGTGACATTTCCTCGGTCCAGATCAACGCTTCTAAGGTGACACTCTCACTGTCCGCTGACAGAAGGATTGAGGCGCCTGGAAGGATTGAGGCGCTTACTTGCGCTGGCCTCCGGCTGGAGCGCCGCCCTGGCTGCCGGACGCGCCACCCGCAGCGCTACCAGCAGCGCCACCACGTGCAGCGCCGCCCGCAGCGCCACGTGCAGCGCCGCCCGCAGCGCCACGTGCGGCAGCACCCGCAGCACCGCCAGTGGGGCTACCTGGCGATCCGTTGCCGGGCTCACGCCCGCCCCCGCCCCTCAGCCGCGCCATCCTTTCGGCCACGGCGCGCTCGAAGCCGTTGCCCGACGGCACGTAGTATTTCCGGCCGGCCAGTTCCTTCGGAAGGTATTGTTGGGGAACGAAGTTACCGGGGTAGTCGTGAGCGTACTTGTAGCCCTTTCCGTGGCCCAGTTTGGAGGCCCCTGCGTAACTGGAATCGCGCAGATGGATCGGGACGGGGGCGGTTCGAACGTGCTCGACGTCATCGAGCGCGGCGTTGATGCCCGCGTATACCGCGTTGGATTTGGGGGCGGTGGCGACATAGACTGCGGCTTGCGCGAGGGGTATCCGCGCCTCGGGGAACCCGACGAAGTCGGCGGCGTAGGCCGCCGACGAGGCGACCACTATGGCCTGGGGATCCGCCATCCCGACGTCTTCCGCCGCGCAGATGAGGATTCGCCTCGCGATGAATGTCGGCGTTTCCCCGGCGTAGATCATCTTCGCCATCCAATACAGCGCCGCGTCGGGGTCGGAACCCCTCATGCTCTTGATGAACGCCGACGCGTGGTCGTAGTGCTGGTCGCCCGCCCTGTCGTAGGTGACAGCGCGCTTCTGGGTCGCGTCCACCGCGGCCTGGATGGTGACGTGAACCGAGCCGTCGGGCTCGGGCGGCGTGGTGAGAACCGCCGTTTCCAGGGCGTTCAGGGCCGACCTGGCGTCGCCGTTCGCGACCGTCACTATGTGCGCGAGCGCGTCATCGTCCATTCTCACCCTGAACCTTCCGAGGCCGCGATCGGGGTCGGCCATGGCGCGCCGCAGGATCTGCTTTGTCTGTTCCTCCGTCAGCGCGGACAGGCGGAATATCCTCGTCCTGGATACCAGCGCGGAGTTCAGTTCGAAGTACGGGTTCTCGGTGGTGGCGCCGATGAGCGTGACGGCGCCGTCCTCGACTCCGGGGAGGAGGGCGTCCTGCTGGGCCTTGTTGAACCGGTGGACCTCGTCGACGAACAGGATCGTCTTCTCACCGTAATCTCGCCGCGACTTGGCCTCTTCAATCGCCTTCTTCAGGTCCGCGACCCCGGACGTCACCGCGCTGAGCTGGACGAAGCGCGCCTTCGTGGTGCGCGCGATCACCGCCGCCAGCGTGGTCTTGCCGGTCCCCGCCGGTCCCCAGAGGATCATGGAGGGCACCGTGTCCTCTTCGATCGCCCTCCTCAGGAGCCGGCCGGGGCCGACGATATCCTCCTGGCCCACGAACTCATCCAGGCTCGTGGGCCTCATCCTCCTCGCGAGCGGAGCGCCCCTGTCCACCGTCCCGCCGGCGGATTCGAGAGCGCCCTGCCCACCCTTTGCGGCCTCCAGCAGACTCACTGCTTGTTTGCGGCTATCCTCCTTATGACTTTCACGGCCTCCAGCACGTCGTCTCTGGACACGTCCTTGTGGGTCACCAGCCTCACCCTGGAAGGCGAGCTGGCGTTGAACTTCACTCCGTATTCAAGGGCGGCCTTGGAGAACTGCCCGGCCGTCATGCCGGTACCGGTCACGTCGACGAACACCATGTTCGTCTGGACCGTCGCCATGTCTATCTTCAGTCCCCTGACGTCCACGAGGCTCTCGGCCAGGAGACGAGCGTTCGCATGGTCTTCGGCCAGCCTGTCCACCATCTTCTCCAGTGCGACGATGCCGGCCGCCGCGATGACGCCAGCCTGCCTCATCCCGCCGCCCATCATCTTGCGGTTCTTGCGGGCCCTGTCGATCCATTCCCTGGCGCCGACTATGACCGTTCCAACGGGGGCGCTCAGCCCCTTGGACAGGCAGAATTGCACGGAATCGGTCCACCTGGCGATCTCCTTCACATCCACGCCGAGCGCGATGGCGGCGTTGAACACCCTGGCGCCGTCGAGATGGACCGCGACGTTGTGCCGCTTGGCGAGTTCATATAGCTCCCGCATGCGCTTCACTGGTGTGACGGTACCGCCCGCGCGGTTGTGCGTATTCTCGAGGCAAAGGAGGCTTGTCCTGGGAGAGTGAATGTCGTCCGGCCGGATCGCCGCCTCAACATCTACCGGATCGAGCACCCCCGCATGGCCCCTGACCTGCCGCACCTGGACTCCGGAGAACACGGCCGCGGCGCCCACCTCGTACATGAAGATGTGGGCGTCGCTCTCAACGATTATCTCGTCGCCCCTCACGGTGTGCGTCAGGACGGAAACCTGGTTTCCCATGGTGCCGGTGGCGACGAAGAGGCCCGCCTCCTTGCCGAGTCTCTCTGCTGCGAGCTGTTCGAGCCTGTTTACCGTGGGGTCCTCCCCGTAGACGTCGTCGCCCACTTCCGCTTCCGCCATAGCTTTCCGCATCTCCGGCGTGGGCTTCGTGACGGTGTCCGACCTCAAGTCTATTTCGTGGAACACTGGCGCCTCCCCCTTCTTGGACGACATTATTGGACAGCATCTTTGGACTGCATCCATCGGACGGCATCGCCCGCGTAAAAAGCACCGCCTTATTTGACAAGGCGGTTGATTGACTGTTCGATGGGCTATACCCTATTTCACCAGTCTGTCTATCTTCTCCTTCAGTTCGTTCTTCTGAATGAATCCGACCACGCGGTCCACCTGCTTGCCGTCCTTGAACAGTATCAGGGTGGGGATGCTCATCACGCCGAAGCTCGACGCCGTCGAGCTGTTCTCGTCGACGTTCAACTTGCCGACCTTCAGCCTGCCCGTGTATTCCGTCGCCACGGCCTCCACCACAGGGGCCACCATCCTGCACGGCCCGCACCAGGGGGCCCAGAAATCAACAAGCACAGCGCCTGTGCTGTTGAGTACCTGCTCGCCGAAGTTTGCGTCGGTGAGTTTAACCACGTTATCGCCTGCCAACGAGTCTTCCTCCTTTTCATGGGTCGCCGTTCAAATCTCGCTGTTCGCGTCTCGCCGTTCACATCTCGTCGTTCACGTCTCGTCGCCGGTACTTCCGTTTCCTGTGCATTCCGGCTGGAATCATTGTACAGACCCCTTCATCTGGTGTAAAGTATGCCCCGCCCGCCGCAGGCACTGCGCGGAACGGCCGTGGACGGCCGGGACCGTCGAAGACATCCTGTCAGGGATGGTGAATACGCAGCGTGGGCGCCTGGCCAGACTCTACAGACACACGCTCGACGCAACAGAGGTGTTGTCGCCCACCGGGCGGCTTTACGTGTGTGGACCCCGACCGAATCCAGGTCTGTCTGCATGTACGCAGGATGGATGCCCATCTCTCTGCGTAGGCGCAGAACGGATCCAGATCTCTCTGCGTGGATGCAGACTCAGTCATCTGTCTGCGTAGGCGCAGCAAGGATCCCGAGATCTCTGCGTGGACGCAGCTGGAATCTCGATCTCGCTGCGTGGACGCAGCTAGAGCCCAATCTCTCTGCATGGGTGCAGCTTGAATCTCGATCTCTCTGCGCAGGCGCAGCTTGAGTCTGGATCTCTCTGCGTGGACGCAGAACCTGCGCCGGTTCCTATGCCCAGGCGCACACCGGACGGCAACTTCTGTGCACGAGCGCAGATACGCCAGCAGTGAGGCGTTGATCGATCGAGCCGCGCCTGATAATATCATATCCGGAGGGTTCGCCTTGCGGGGATCCGCCTGACAAACGCCTGAACGAACGCCCCCCGCGGGGCGGACGGAAGGGCTATTTTCGAAGGCCGACCTGGTCTGCCGACTTGGTCAGCTGACCTGATCCGGCGACCTGATCTGAGGGCGCAACACAGGGCCTGAGGACGAGGGGACTACCTGGGAAGCGGAAGACCGCCCACCGGGCATTTCCCGGTGGGCTATTCATTTGGGGGTGTTTGGCTTGACGGATGCGGTCTCCAAGAGAATCGGCGTCGTGGGCATCGTCATAGAGGACCGGCGCCAATCGGCCCCGAGGGTCCAGGAAGTGCTCACGAAGCACGGTGACGTGATCGTGGGCAGGATGGGCGTCCCGTACAACGACCGCAAGGTAGCCGTGATAGCCCTTATCGTGGACGGGACCACGGACGAGATCGGCGCCCTCACCGGGAAGCTCGGTTCGATCCCGGGGGTCGTGGTGAGGAGCGCGTTGACGGCCAAATGAATACCGGTGAGATGCTCGAGATACTCAAGATACTCGTGTCGGAGCGCGGACACGAGGCCCTTTTCGAGTCGGCGGCCGCCGAGAGGTCCCGCAGCGTGGGCGATTGTGTGCATCTCCGCGGCATCGTCGAGTTCTCGAACTACTGTCGCAGGGACTGCCTGTACTGTGGATTGCGGCGTTCCAACACGGCCCTCCCCCGCTACAGGATGACACCGGAGGAAATCGTGGATGCCGCCGTCGAGGGGGCCGGCCTGGGTCTCGGAACCATCGTTCTGCAGTCCGGCGAGGACCCGTGGTACACCGCCGGGGTCGTCGCGGACATCGTTTCGTCCATCAAGGAGCGGGCCGGGGTCGCCGTCACGCTGTCCCTGGGAGAACGCGAGAGGCATGAGTACGCCCTGTGGAGGCAGGCGGGGGCTGACAGGTATCTGCTCAAGCACGAGACGTCGGACGAGGCGTTGTACTGGAGCATGAGGCCGGGGTGCAGGTTGCGCGACAGGCTCCAGAGGCTGGAGTGGCTGGGCGAGCTCGGGTACGAGGTGGGCTCCGGGATCATCATAGGCCTGCCGGGGCAGGCGCTCGAAACGATCGCCGGCGACATAGCCTTTCTCAGGGATTTCGGAGTGCACATGGCGGCGGCCGGCCCGTTCATCCCCCACGCAGGCACACCACTCGGGAATTGCCGGCCGGGCGACGTGGCGCTGACGTTGAGGATCACAGCGATCATGAGGCTCGGACTTCCTTGGGCTAACATCCCGGCGACCAGCGCTCTGGGCACGCTCGACGGCACGGCCCAAGCCGCGGCATTGAGTTGCGGCGCCAATGTCCTCATGCCCGACATCACCCCCACACAGTGCAGGCAGATGTACGAGATATACCCCGGCAAGGTTGGTTCCCTCGAGACTCCTGCCGAATCCGTCGCGAGGTGCCGCAGGGTCGTCGAGTCCGCCGGCCTTGCGATCGGCACAGGGCCTGGGGGCTGCGCGCGGCGGGGTATCGGCGGGGCAGGGTTCGAGCGCCCAAACTGAACACCTATCACTGATGTCGTGTTCACGGACTTGACAGCCCCGTGCTGACCTTACGACTTCACAATGGAGGTATGGCAGAATGGCTCAGACGGCAGATTTTATAGACGAGACAAGGATATGGAACATCCTCGATTCGGAAAAAGCGCCGTTGAGGGGGCGTTTCGAGGAGATCCTGGCGAAGGCGCGGGAAGCGCGCGGCATTACCGCGGAGGAGGCCGCAGCCCTGCTGCAGGTCAGCGACCCCGCGTGGCTGGATGAGATGTACGCGGCCGCCAGGGACGTCAAGGAGCGCATCTACGGCAAGCGGCTGGTGCTGTTCGCGCCCCTCTACGTGAGCGATTTCTGCGTCAACAACTGCAGATACTGCGGCTACCGCAGGGACAACCGGTTCGATCGGCGGCGTCTCACCATGGAGGAGGTGGCGGCGGAGGTAAGGATCCTCGAATCGATGGGGCACAAGAGGCTCGCCCTGGAATGCGGAGAAGACCCCGTGAACTGCCCCATAGACTACGTAACCGGCGTCATCGAGACTATCTACTCCACCTGGAACGACAACGGCAACATCCGCCGGGTCAACGTCAACATAGCGGCCACGACGGTCGATGATTATCGCAGGCTCAAGGAGGCCAAGATCGGGACATACATCCTCTTCCAGGAGACGTATCACCGCGACACCTACAGGGCGATGCATTCGGGCCCCAAACAGGATTACGATTGGCACACCACCGCCCACGACCGCGCGATGCGGGCGGGCATCGACGATGTCGGCATCGGGGTGCTTTTCGGCCTGGCCGACTGGAGGTTCGAGGTGTTGGGCCTGCTTGAACATTCGAGGCACCTCGACACGGTATTCGGGGTCGGGCCGCACACCATCTCCGTCCCGAGGCTCCGGCCGGCCACGGGGGTCAGCATCGAGGAATTCCCAAACCTCGTGACGGACGATCAGTTCAGGCGCATCGTCGCCGTTCTGAGGCTGGCGGTGCCGTATACGGGGATGATCCTCTCCACCAGAGAGAGGCCCGCGTTCCGCGACGAAGTCATAGCGACGGGCATATCGCAGATAAGCGCGGGCTCGTGCACGGGAGTGGGCGGGTACAGCGCCGAGACGCGGCGGGCGTCCGGCGCCGGCGGGGACGCCGAGCCGCCGCAGTTCAAGGTGGATGACACGCGCAGCCCCGATGAGATCATCCGCAGCCTCGCGGAATCAGGATACATCCCAAGCTACTGCACCGCCTGCTACAGGCAGGGACGGACGGGTGACAGGTTCATGGCGCTCGCGAAGACAGGCAGGATCAAGGAGGTCTGCGCGCCGAACGCCATCCTCACCTTCAAGGAGTACCTGCTGGACTACGCCGGCGAGGAAACGAAGCGGGCCGGCGAACGGGCGATCGAGCGGCACCTCGGGGCGATCCCATCGGAAGGGGTGCGCGAGGAGACGCGACACCGGCTCCATCTCATCGAGGCCGGGACGCGCGACCTCTACTTCTAAGACTGTCTGCCGGCAGATTGGGGTGATCATCCGTGAATGAGACGCCGAGGAGTGAACGACTGCACATTGCCGTCTTCGGACTGCGCAATGCCGGGAAATCCAGCCTGGTCAACGCCATCGCGGGACAGGACGTTTCCCTGGTATCGCCAGTGCCGGGCACCACGACCGACCCCGTCAGCAAGGCCATGGAATTACTCCCCCTCGGACCTGTTGTGCTCGTGGACACCGCGGGAATAGACGACGACGGGGACCTCGGCAGGATGCGGGCGGAAAGGGCCGTGTCCATGATGGACAGGGCCGACGTCGTAGTGCTGGTGGTCGACCCCTTCAGGGGCATTTCCGACTGGGAACAGAGTATCGCCCGGCTGGCCGCCGCCCGCAGTCTCCCTCTCATCGCGGCGCTCAACAAGGTCGACCTGCTGCAAGCGGATCAGGCCGTGCGGGCGGCGCGTGAGGCGTCGGAGAGACTCGGCAAATCCGTGGTGCCGGTCAGCGCCCGCTCCGGCGCAGGGATAGGCGCCCTGAAGGAAGCCGTCATAAGGGCCGTCCCGGACAACTGGGCGGGGCCTCCGATCGTCGCGGACCTGCTGAAAGAGGGGGATGTCGCGGTCCTCGTCACCCCCATCGATAAGTCAGCGCCCAGGGGCCGCCTCATTCTCCCGCAAGTGCAGGTGATACGGGAGGTCATCGAGCACGGGTCGTTCGCATTCGTAACGAGCGGGGAGGATCTGCCGTCCACTTTGGAGGCGCTGCGTCGCGAGCCCCGCATAGTCATCACCGATTCGCAGGCCTTCGCGAAGGTGGCGAGGGCTGTCCCCGCCGGGGCGCCATTGACCTCGTTCTCCATCCTCCTGGCTCGCCAGAAGGGCGACCTCCCCGCCATGGTGGACGCAGCCAGGTTTGTTGACAGGCTCCAGCCGGGCGACCGCGTACTCGTGGCTGAGGCCTGTACCCATCACAGATTCGAGGACGACATCGGTAGGGTGAAAATCCCCAGGATGCTGGAAAGGCGAGTGGGGGGGCCGCTGTCGTTCGGTTTCTGCTCAGGGTGGAACTATCCAACCGATCTGGCTGAATACCGTCTCGTCGTCCACTGCGGGGGGTGCATGATCAACCGGAGGGAAATGATATCCCGGATAAGACAGGCCCGGGGAAAAGGAGTGCCGATCACTAACTACGGGGTCATACTGGCGCACCTCAACGGCATATTGGACAGGGTCACTGCGCCTTTGATGCAGTAGCGCCTTTGATGCACGGCGCCTCTAATAGCAAAGCACCCCACCGCGTCGTGAATCGCCGACGGTTTTTGAACCTGCCCTATAGCAGGTGGGTGCCCTCCCAGGTGCTTCATGTGTCCCCTGACACCCAACCGGGCGGGGGCTTGCATTCCACAACCGGAGTCCGGGCTCCCAATGTGTCGGTGTTGGCTCAAACCAAGTCAGCTCTTCACGAACACAGCAGGGTTCGATGCTGGTTACAACGATATCACATACGACATCATTTTTCAAGTTCAGGCCGCTTCGACGTGCCTCATACTGGCACGCCTGGCACTGGCTGCCAGTACCAGTTTACGCCGTCATTTGCGCTCGGGCGCCACCGTTCTTATCCTGAGTTCCTCGAGCTGCGCCGGGTCGACCTCTGCGGGCGCGCCCGTCATCAGGCAGCTGGCGCTGGACGTTTTCGGGAACGCTATGACGTCGCGGATGCTCTCACCGCCGACCATGAGCATGACCAGCCTGTCCAGCCCGAACGCGACCCCGCCGTGGGGCGGCGCACCGTACTCGAGGGCTTCCAGCAGGAAGCCGAACCTCTTCGCCGCCTCCTCCTGCCCAATCGTCAGCCTGTCGAGCACCGCCTGCTGCACATCCCGCCGGTGATTCCTGATGCTGCCGCCGCCGACCTCCATCCCGTTTAAGACCAGGTCGTACGCTTTTGCCCTGACGCGGAGCGCGTCCTTCGCGGGCGTCGCGGCGTCGAGCAACAGCGGCAGGTCCTCGTCCATGGGCGAAGTGAACGGGTGGTGCACAGCGACCAGCCTCTGCTCCTCCTCACTGTACTCGAACATGGGGAAATCCGTCACCCAGCAAAGGCTGAAACCGGGTTTCACCAGGCCGAACCTGGCGCCCATCTCCAGCCTGAGGGTACCAAGCACAGTCGCGGCCGTGCGCTCATCCCCGGCGATAATGAGCACGAGATCCCCCGCCCGCGCGCCGAGCATACCCGTTATCGAGGCCAATTCCGCGCCGCTCAGGTACTTGGCGGACGGAGACTTCACGCTCTCGCTCTCGACGACCATCCACACGAGGCCCTTCGCCCCCAGGGACACCGCCCTGGCCGAGAGGTCATCAAGATCCTTCCTGCTCAGCGACCCGCCGCCCGGAACGGCGAACCCCCTCACGCAGCCCCCGGACGCGGCGGCCGATGCGAATACCTTGAACCCGCTGGTACGGACGATCCCCGTGAGGTCCGCGATCTCCAGGCCGAAGCGCGTGTCGGGCTTGTCCGACCCGAACCTGAGCATGGCCTCCGCGTAGGTCATCCTGGAGAACGGCCGCGGAAGCCTGGTATCCAGCGATTTCTCGAAAACCTCGCAGATCATGTCCTCCACGAGGCCCATCACGTCACCGGGCTGGACGAAGGACATCTCCACGTCCACCTGGGTGAACTCCGGCTGCCGGTCGGCGCGGAGGTCCTCATCGCGGAAGCACCGCGCTATCTGAAAGTATCGATCGAATCCGGCGATCATCAGGAGCTGCTTGAACAGCTGCGGCGACTGCGGCAGGGCGTAGAACCTGCCGGGATTGACGCGGCTCGGCACCAGGTAATCGCGCGCCCCCTCCGGCGTGCTCCTTATCAGCGCCGGCGTCTCGATCTCGTAGAACCCGCGGGAATCGAAGAAGTCGCGGATGGCCTTGACTATCCTGTGCCTCATCACCAGGTTTCGCTGCGCTTCAGGTCTCCGGAGGTCGAGATAGCGATATCTCAGCCGGACGGTCTCATCCGGCTCGAGGCCGTTGGCGATGCCGAACGGGGGGGTCTTCGACGTATTCAACACCCGCACCTCGTCCGGCACGACTTCGATTTCGCCCGTGGGGATGTTGGGGTTCACTCGCCCCTCCGGCCTCATCACCACCGTGCCCGCAACCGCGAGGACGTACTCACCGCGCGCCTCGTCCGCCTTCGTGTAGGCGTCCCTGTTGTCGGGGTTGAAAAGCAGTTGCACGACCCCCGACCGGTCCCGCAGATCGAGGAAGATCAATCCGCCGTGGTCCCGCCTCCGGTGCACCCACCCCATCAGGACAACTTTCGAGCCGGCTTCGGATGGACGCAAATCACCGCAATAATGAGTCCTCTTCAAATCACCCATCTTCTCCAACAAGGTCACCTCTTGGATCGCACTGCGCGCTCGCCGAGCCAATCCACCAGCCCGGCAAGGTCAACGTCCCACTGTTCTCCGGTATCCATGCACCTGACCGTCCCCCGGCCGCGCGAGATCTCCTCGTCGCCGAGAAACACGACGTATCTGGCCTCGAGTTTGCCGGCGTACTTCATCTGCGCTTTGAGGCTGCGTCCCATGTAGTCCATGTCCGCAGTCAAGCCGGCGCGCCTCAGGTTGTACAGCGTCTCGCAGCCGGATCTGAAAGCGGCCTCGCCCACCGTCGCGACGAACACTTGCATCCGCTCAGGACCGGGAAGGCTGACCCCCTGATTCTCCAGGGACAGGATGAGCCTCTCGAGGCCCAGGCCGAAGCCGACCCCCGGAGTGGCGGGGCCGCCGATCTCGCCGACAAGCCCGTCGTACCTGCCGCCCGAACACACCGAGTTTTGCGCGCCCAGGGCCGACGAGACTATCTCGAACACCGTCCTGGTATAGTAGTCGAAACCCCTTACGAGCAACGGGTTTATCTGGAACGTCGCGCCGGCGCGCGAAAGGTACTCCTTGACGCCTCTGAGATGATCCGAACACTCGCCGCAGAGGTAGTCCAGCGTCTTGGGGGCATTCGCCTGGAATTCGCGGCATTCGTCCCTCTTGCAGTCGAGCAATCTGAGGGGATTCTTGGCGAACCTCTCCCGGCAATCCTCACAGAGCTTGTCCGTCACACCGCGGTAATAGTCGAGTAGGGCCTGGCGATACCGCGGCCTGCATTCCGGGCAACCGATGCTGTTCAGCTGCACCGTCAGGTTCTTGAGGCCGAGCCTGCCGAACAGGGTGAGCCCGACCATCACCACTTCCGCATCCACGGCGGGGTGGCCGGACCCGAACACCTCGATCCCGAACTGGGTGTGCTGCCTCAGCCTGCCGCTCTGCGGCCTCTCGTAGCGAAACATGGGGGCTATGTAGTACAGCTTCACGGGCTGGGGGCCCGAGTACATCCTGTGTTCGACATACGCCCGCGCGGCCGCCGCCGTGCCTTCCGGCCGCATCGTGACGCTCCGCTTGCCCCTGTCGACGAACGTGTACATCTCCTTCTGGACGACGTCCGTGACCTCGCCGGCGGTGCGGAGGAAGAGCTCCGTCTGCTCGAGCACCGGGGTGCGGATCTCCGAGTATCCAAACAGGCGGCACACTTCGCGCGCCGCCTCTTCGACATATCGCCATTTTGGAGTGTCTTCCGGCAGGGTATCTAGCATGCCTCTCAAAGCGGAGGCCAGCATGTGCACCCCTCCTGTCATGGCTCCATTCTATAGAGGAGGGGTGGAAAAGTCAACGAACGCAGGGCATGAGGGGTCTTCCAGCAAGGACTTCAGTCGCACGAGGAACCTCGACGCGGCCGCTCCGTCGGTCGACCTGTGGTCGAAACTGAGGGTTAACTTCATCACAGGGCGCACCGTGACCGAGTCTCCACGGGCGACGGGCGTCGCCTTCACCTCCCCTACCCCGAGTATCGCGCACTCCGGTGGATTGATTATGGGCACAAACGATTCGATACCGAACATGCCGAGATTGCTTATGGTGAACGTCCCGCCGGCCAGGTCGTCGGGACCGAGCGAGCCGGCGTGGGCCGCCTCCGCCAGCGTTCGCGATTGTGACGCGATCTCCCGGAGTGACTTGCGGTCCGCGTTCTTGATGACGGGAACGATCAACCCGTCCTCGAGCGCCACGGCGATCCCTATGTTCACGTCCTGGTGAAGAACGATCCGGCCGCCTTCAAAAGACGAGTTTATCCCCGGGTGTTCCCGGAGGGCCCTCGCAGCGCAGAAGACGACGATGTCGTTGACGGATATCCGGACGCCCGCCCGCGGGGATGAGTTAACCTCTTCCCTCCGCCGGAGACAGAGCAACATGTCTACCTCAACAAGTATCGAAGCGTGCGGAGTCCCGGTCCAGCTCCTCGTCATCCTCTCGGCTATCACGCTGCGTAGGACGCCGGCGCCCGACGCGGGCGACGCGAGTACCTCGGGCGCTGCGACCGCCTCGGGCGCCGCGGGCGCTACGGGGGCTGCAGGCGCTGCGGAAGGGCGAGCGATCTCCTCCTCCGCCGCCTCCTCACCCTCGAGAATATGGCCGATGCACGCCGTGACTGGGACAGCGGTGTCCACTGGAACGATTGCCCTGAACCACCCGTCCGCCGGCGCCTCTATCTCGGTGACGATTTTCTCGGTGGCTATCTCCGCCACGGCCTGCCCCTTCGAGACCTTGCTCCCGTCGGGCACGAGCCACTGCACGACCCTGCCTTCGGTCATGGTCAGTCCCAACTTGGGCATGATGATTTCCGTCCTCATTACGTGTTCCCCCCTCTCATCCGATCCTGAACATGCCGGCCTTCTGCGCCTCAGCCAGCGCTTTCGCCACGTCGACGACGAGGGGACCCTCCAGGGACAACTCCGCCTCCAGAAGGTCCCCCTCTCCAGCCAGATGATCGCGCTCCCCATCGAGCGCGACCGCACAGGGACCACGCCCGAGAGACACCCGCTCCCCGGGGGCGATCTTCGAGTAGCCCTCGATGTGAACCTCTTGAATGACTCCGGGGCATATGGGAGCTCGGACCGCGACGCGGCTTCCGGACGGGTGGCCGGAAACCTCGAGATGCAGTCCGGCCGGTTCCCTCCTCCCGACCGGTTCCAGGCAACCGGCCACCGCCGAGAGCCCTATGGCTGTCGGTTCGCCCATCGAGCAGACGATGTGTTTGACGCGGCTCATGTCCCACAGGGCCCTCGCGCCGAGGAACGCGTCGGTTGTGATCACTATGTCGACGAGCGCGAGGTCCGCCGGACGACCGTTGACGTAGAGGATGATGCTCTTGGCCCTGTAACACCCGGGCGCAAGCCCGCGGGCCACGGCGGCCGCCGCCAGTCCCGCGGTCGTTCCCTCCACCATCGCGGGGAAGACGTTGTTGGTGCCCGTCGAAACCGCGACCAGGGGAACAGGCCCGCATCCCTTCGCCACGGCCCTGCACGTCCCGTCGCCGCCAAGCACGACGATGCTCCCGCATCCCTCGGAGCACATGATATCCGCCGCCATGGTCGAGTCCGCAGCGCCCCGGCCTATGTCCATGTCGAGGAACCGGACGCGCGCGGCCAGACCCTTCCTGCCCAGCCCGTCGAGCGCCCTCTCCCCTATCCCGTAGGTGTCCGGCATGATCAGGATCTCGTCCACTCCCCCGGACTCGACTCCTCCGGAGTCCGTTCGCCCGGAGTCTATTCCAAGGAGTATGCGCCTGAAGATGCCAACCTTCTCCTCATTGTCGAATATCGATCCGTATGCCACCAGGCGCCGGATGTCCTTACCCGAGGCGGGATTGGCTATAATCCCCGCGCGGACTGTCGGTCCCAAGGCAGACCCTCTCAATCGTTCATCCCATGACCTGTCTCACGGCGGCGACGATCTGCGCCGTGCCGGGAAGTACAAACTTTTCCAGCACCGGGCTGAAGGGCACCGGCACCGGCTTCGCTCCGACGCGAACGACGGGCTTCTTGAGATCGGGGAAGGCCTTCTCACCGATCATCGCCGCGATCTCCGCCCCGACACCCGAGCGCGTGACGGCCTCGTGAGCGACGACAGCGCGTCCCGTCTTCCTGACCGAGGCGAGGATGGTTTCCTCGTCAATAGGCACCAGGGTCCTCGGGTCCACGACCTCGACACTGATCCCCTCGGCCTCGAGTTGCCCGGCCGCCTCCAGGGCGCGGGTCACCATGATCGACGTCGCGATCACGGTGACGTCACGACCTTCCCGCTTGACCGCCGCTTTCCCCAGCGGCACAGCGTACTCTCCTTCCGGCACGGGCCCCTTGGAGCCGTACAGCACCTTGTGCTCGAAGAACATCACGGGGTTATCGTCGCGAATCGCCGATGTGAGAAGGCCCTTGGCGTCCGCCGGATCGGACGGCATCGCGACCTTGAGGCCGGGAACGTGCGTGAACCAGGCCTCTAGGCTCTGGGAGTGTTGCGCCGCGGCGCTTATCCCGCCCCCGACGGGGGCCCTGACCACCATGGGCAGGCGCGCCTTGCCCCCGAACATGTACCTCATCTTCGCCGCCTGGTTCACGAGCTGGTCCATGCCCACCGTGAGGAAATCGCAGAACATGATCTCCGCCACCGGCCTCATCCCGGTCGCGGAGGCGCCCACGGCGGCCCCAATTATGGCCGTCTCCGATATCGGTGTGTCGCGCACCCTCTCCTCGCCGAACTCCTGCCACAGGTTCCCCGTCACCCCGAAGCAACCGCCAAACCTGCCGACGTCTTCGCCTAGGACGAACACGGAGGGGTCGCGGCGCATCTCCTCCCTCAAGGCTTCCCTGATAGCCTCGGCGAACGTCAGATCCCGGGTGGCGGCGCCGACTGTCTCAACGCCTGCACGCTCCTGCACTGCCAACCCCTCCTTTACGCGTAAAGGTCTTCGAGGGCGTCTTCAGGCGATGGCAGAGGGCTCTCCACGGCGAACCGTATCGCGTCCTCCACCTCAGCCTCCGCTTCGCGCCTGATTGAATCCACATCGTTGGGGGTCAGAATCCCCATCTCGAGCAGGCGACCGCCGAATCCCAGGATGGGGCATTTCTTCTTCCATTCCTCAAGCTCGTCCTTGGGGCGGTAGGTCGTGGGGTCCCCTTCAAAGTGTCCTTTCCACCGGTACGTCTTGCACTCCACGAGCGTCGGCCCCTCGCCCGCGCGCGCCCGCGCCACCGCCTCCCTGGCCGCTTCGTAGACGGCTATGACGTCGTTGCCGTCCACGGTCACGCCCGGGATGCCGTACGCCGCGGCCCTGTCGGCGACGTCCGCCACGCGCTGGTGCCGCGACTGGTGCATGGAAATGCCGTAGAGGTTGTTCTCGCAGACATACACCACCGGCAATTTCCAGATCGAGGAGAGGTTGAGACCCTCGTGGAAAGTGGTCTGGTTCGATGCCCCGTCCCCAAAGAAGCACACAGTGACCTGGTCCGTACCCCGCATCTTCGCCGAAAGCCCGGCGCCCGCGGCTATGGTCAGCCCGCCGCCGACGATGCCGTTGGCGCCGAGTATCCCCATGTCCACGTCGGCGATGTGCATCGAGCCGCCCTTGCCCTTGCAGTATCCGGTGGTTTTCCCGAACAACTCGGCCATCATGGCCTTCATGTTGCCGCCCTTTGCCAGGCAGTGGCCGTGCCCCCTGTGAGTACTCGTGATGAAATCGCTGGACTTCAGGTTCGAGCACACACCCACCGCGGTGGCCTCTTCGCCTATATACAGGTGCACGAAGCCCGGGACTTTGCCCTGTGCGAAGAGCTCGCTGACCCTCGTCTCGAACGCCCGGATCCTCACCATCTGCACGTACATCTGTACCAGAAGACCGCGGTCCAAGACCCCTCACCTCCCATGGACTCGTTCCTCGAGCATCACGGTCACCGAAGCGTTGGCCACCAGTATGTCGTCGGACTGATCGGCCAGTTCCAGCATCTTGATTCCCTTCGCGATCATGCCCCCGTTCACGGCCCGCAGGCTCTTCCTCCCGAACGGGATGGCGCCCATGACCTCTTCCGCCCTCACCCGTTCAGGGTTCGGGACCGCAACCAGAATCTCCACAACCATGTCGTCGAGGTCCTCGAGCCCGATCACCTCCTTCAGCCCCACCAGGCACACCCTGGCGGTGGCGTCCTTCACCGCCTTGACCGCCGCTCGCGTGGGGTCCTGCCCATGCTGGTCGACACCCGCGCCGATTTCGACCACAAGCCTTTTCAAGGACTTCCGACCTCCTCGGACACCGGTTGGAGCAAGATGAATGCCAACGCTTCGCCGGCCCGGTCGTCCGAGGTCCGCCGCAGAATGCAGGCGAGATGCAAGACGAAGCCGGCCGGTGCTGTTCCATGGTGGAGCAACACCTGCCGGCGTGCGATGGATACTCTGCGCCAGATTGGAGCAGGACGCTCCATTCCAGTACATGCCCTGTGAGCCGCTGTCTCGCACGGCTCACGTCACCGGATACTCAGGGACCCGCTCGCGTTTTCCCCGGCCGCGTCTTCACTTCCCACTTGCGGAGCCTGCGGTAGATCGTGTTCCTCCCTATCCTCAGGGCCCGCGCCGCCCGCGACACGTTCCAGCCGCAGGCGTCCAACGCCTCCAGGATGACCTCTTTCTCAACGCTCTCGAGGCACTGATGCCGCCGGGGGTCCGGCGTCTCCCCCGGCCTGGCTGTCTCCTCCGGCCGCGCTGTCTCCCGCGGCCCGGCGGGCTCGCCTGGTCCCGCGGCCCCTGCCGCCGCAGCGGCTTCCGGCGCGGCAGCGGCTTCCGGCGCGCCGGCGCCCGGCACAGCCCCCGCCCCGCTTCCCGTGAAACCGCCCTCGGACAGGTAGTGAGGGATGTGGTCCAGGGTAATGACCCGGTCCGCGATACACGCCGCCCTCTCTAGCACGTTTTCCAGTTCGCGGACATTCCCCGGCCAGGAGTATGAAAGGAATGCGTCCATAACCTCGGGACTGACTTCGATCCGGGGTTTGCCCAGGCGCTCCGCCAGTCTCCCGGCGAAATGCCTGGTCACGACAGGGATGTCCTCCGGCCGCTCCCTGAGGGAAGGCATGCGAATGGGCATGACATTGAGGCGGTAGAACAGGTCTTTTCTGAAGTTGCCCTTCTCCACCTCCGCACTCAGGTCAACGTTGCTAGCGGCGATGATCCTGACGTCCACGGGGGTCTCGTCATGGCTTCCCAGCCTTCCGACCTTGCGGTCCTGGACCACCCTGAGCAGTTTCACCTGCATGTCGAGGGGCATCTCCCCGATTTCGTCCAGGAACACCGTGCCCCCGTCGGCCAGTTCAAACTTCCCCGGCCTGCCCTCGCGCTTCGCGCCGGTGAAGGCACCGCCCTCGTACCCGAACAGCTCGCTTTCGATGAGCTCCCTTGGTATGGCCCCGCAGTTCAAGGCCACAAAAGGCCCCCTGGAACGGCGGCTCGCGTTGTGGATTGCCTGGGCCATCATCTCCTTGCCGGTCCCCGTTTCCCCGGTGATGAGTATGTTCAGCGTGGTCGCCGCGGCGTGCCGGGCGAACTCGATCACCGTTTTTATGGCGTCGGAACAGTGAACGAGGTCGTCGAACACGAATGTGGCCCTGTGACCGGCTATCCTGTGTACGAGCCTGTGGACGCCCTTAGCCTCTCTCAGGGTGACCACCATCCCGGGGTCGCGGCTCTCGGGTGTGGTGACTACCTTGCCCGTGCTGGTACAGTAGGTTCTGCCGGAAGGCGTTATGACGGGGGCCTCGTGATCCGTGTACTCCCGGCGCCCCGAAATACAGCGGGCCACCGAACTCGACTCGTCGAGGAAGGCCAGGACCGGTTCGCCCAGGATTTCCCCTACGGGCCTCCCCAACAGGCACGCGGCCGCCGGGTTGACCTGCCTCACGATCCCGCCGGCGTCCACCGTCAGCACTCCCTCCGATATGGAGGAGAACGTGGACTGCATCATCCTGTTGCTGAGTTCGGCATCCCGCGCGGCGGCCTCCCACCTGATCTGGTTCTCGATTGCCCTCGCCGCCGCCATGACCATGCCCAGCGTGTGCGGGTGAACGAGTTCACACGGCCCCGTCATGTCGAGGACGCCGATCAACGCGCCGTCTTGCCCGTGGATAGGGGCCGCGGAACACGTCCACGGGTGGTGAAGGACGCAGTAGTGTTCGCACGCGCAGACCTGTATCGGCCGGTCTGTCGCGACCGCCGTGCCGATGGCGTTGGTGCCGACCGTCGCCTCGCTCCAGATCGCCCCGGGGGCGAAATTGAGTTGCCCGGCCCTCCTGGAAACCGATGGATCCCCCGTCATCTCCAGGAGCAGGCACCCGGCGTCCGTGAGAACAGCGACGAACCCGGGGCCGGCCACCTGGCATAGGTCTTTCATGAACGGCCTGGCCGCTTCGATAAACTTCCTGTTTGCAGCGACTTTCTCGCCCAGTTGCGCGGTGGAGACGACCGGCCCGACTCCCCCGTGGGGGTCCACGCCGTAGGACCTGCACCTCAGCCACGACTCCGATATCTCCTCGTCGACGGCCGGCCCCGGGGGCACACCACGAGAGACAAAGCACTTCCACGCCTCGAAGATCTCGCTTCCGCGATTCGCACTGCCCAAGGGACTGATCCCTCCTCGTGGTACTGCGCAAGTGAGAACAGTCCGGTCACGGCCTACGGCGCGCGAGTTGTTGGTTGGCAAGACTGGCTGAACGGGGTCTCAACGCTGTGGAGGCGGCCAACAGTGGCCGCGGTCCTCATTCAGACCGCGGCTCACACACCGGCCCTGGATCGATCATACCATATCAGAGGAAGGGATTGGCAACTCGTTCTTCGCCTATTGTAGTCGACGGCCCGTGGCCGGGGTAGACCTCGAAATCGTCGCCGAGCGGGAGCAGCTTGTCCCTGATGGAGGTGATGAGGTCATCGAACGACCCGCCGGGAAAGTCGGTGCGCCCGACGGAACCTGCGAAAAGCGTATCCCCGGTGAACACCACGCCCTCGCCCGCCAGGCTTATCCCGCCGGGGGTGTGTCCGGGCGTCTCCAGCACGCGCAACACGACCTCGCCGACCTCAATCGTATCGCCGTCTCTCAGCAACCTGTCCGCGGCGTCCGTCGTGATGGCGACCCCCCCGAGCAGGCTCAGGTTCTTCGCGGAGCTCGTGAGCATGCCGGCGTCCTTTTCCCCGATCATGATCGGGGCCTGCGTGGCTCTCTTGACGCGGTTGTTGGCCCCTATGTGGTCGGCGTGACCGTGAGTATTGATGATTGCCGCGACCTCCAAACCGAGTCCCCTCACTGTCTGGAGGATTCGTTCGCCCTCGCCGCCCGGATCTATCACGGCGGCTTTCTTCGTCTTCTCACAACCCACGATAATGCAGTTGGCCTGAAGGGGGCCAACCGGCAACACTTCGACTATCAACCATTTCACCACCTAGAACGCCTTCTTGCTGTCGAGCAGCAGCGTCACGGGGCCGTCATTCTCGATCTCGACCATCATCATCGCCTGGAACACGCCCGTCTTCACTGGGACGCCGGCCCCGGCCAGCAGTTTCGCCACCAATTCATACATGCCTTCCGCGTGCGAGGGGGGCGCCGCCGCCGAGTAGCTGGGCCTCCTGCCCTTCCGGCAATCGCCGTAGAGGGTGAACTGCGAAACCAGCAGGACCTCGCCGCCGACGTCCCGCAGCGCGAGATTCATCTTGCCGCCGTCATCTTCGAACACGCGCAGATTCGCTATCTTGTCCGCTATGTAGCGCGCGTCGTCCCCGGTGTCGTCCGCGCCAACGCCCAGGAGCACGGTGAACCCCTTGCCTATCTCCCCGATCAGTCTGCCGGACACCCGGACCGAACTCCTCGAAACCCTCTGGACGACCGCCCTCAATCACAATCCCCCTACCCTGGAGCTCGCCTTGCCGTGGTCGCGCACGACCCGCTGGACGTCCAGCACGTCTTTGACGCCGGTGATCTTGTTCTTGATGTATTGCAGGTGTTCGAGGTCCCTGATTTCCAGGACCAGATCGACAACGGCCCGCATGTGCCTGGAGGTGAGGGCCTTGGCCGACAGTATGTTCGTCCTGGTGTCAGCGACCACGTTGGCGATGTCCGACAGCAATCCGGGCCGGTCCATGGCCGTCACGCTTATCTCGACGGGATAGGAGGCCTCGTGCTCGAACCAGGCCACCTCCACGAGCCTCTCGGGCTCATCGGAGTAGTGAACGATGTTCGGGCAGTCCACGCGATGGATCGACACTCCGCGGCCCCTGGTGATGAACCCGATGATCGGGTCGCCGGGGACCGGGTTGCAGCAGCGTGAAAACCGCACGAGGAGGTTCTCCATACCACGCACGACGACGCCCTCGCCGGTCTTCTTCCTGACAGGGGCCTTCGTCTGGAAAGCAAAGGCCTCCTGGGCTATGCTGACCGGCTTGACCGTCTTCTTCTGCTCGTCTCTCAGCCTGGAGACGACGTACTGCGGAGTGAATCCGCCGTACCCGATGGCGGCGAGCAGGTCATCCGGACCGGCGAAATTCATCTTCTCGGCCAGGTCCTCCATCATCTCGTCGCTCATCATCTGGGATCTCTCCAGGCCCTGCCTCTCCAACTCCTTCTCGAGGAGGTCCTTCCCCTTGGCGACGTTCTCCTCGTGGCGCTCTTTCTTGAACCACGCGCGGATCTTGCTCCTGGCGGCCGATGTCTTGACCATGTTTATCCAGTCGCGGCTCGGGCCGTTGGAGTGCTTCGAGGTGAGTATCTCGACGATGTCGCCGTTCTTCAACCGGTAGTCGAGCGGAACGATCCTGCTGTTGACTTTCGCGCCGATGCAGCGATGTCCCACGTCGGTGTGGATCTGGTACGCGAAGTCGATCGGCGTCGAATCGGCGGGGAGGTCGATCACATCCCCCTTGGGCGTGAACACGAACACCTCGTCGTCGAACAGGTCGATCTTGAGGGATTCCATGAACTCACTGGCGTCGCCGAGCTCCCTCTGCCATTCCAGGAGTTGCCGCAGCCAGGCGAGTTTCTCCTGGTAGTCCTTGTCTATCTTCGAGACTCCCTCTTTGTATGTCCAGTGCGCGGCGATACCGTACTCGGCTGTCCTGTGCATCTGCCAGGTCCTTATCTGGATCTCGAACGGTTCGCCCTCCGGCCCCATCAGGGTCGTGTGCAGGGACTGGTACATGTTCGCCTTGGGCATCGCGATGTAGTCCTTGAACCTGCCGGGTATCGGTTTCCACATGGTGTGGACGATGCCCAGCACGTCATAGCATTCGCGTATGGTGGCGACGATGATCCTCACGGCGATGAGGTCGTATATCTGCGACAGTTCCTTCCCCTCGTCGGTCATCTTCTTCCAGATGCTGTACAGGTGTTTGGCGCGCCCCTGCACGTCCCCCTGGATGGAGGCGTCCTTGAGCCTCGCCTGGACCTCCCTTATGACGCCGCTGGTGTATGCCTCGCGCTCGCTCCTCTGCTTGGCTATCTTATCGGCCAGGCTGCTGTACTCCTCGGGCTGCCTGTACTTGAACGCCAGGTCCTCGAGTTCCCACTTGAACCTCCAGATACCGAGCCTGTGCGCGAGGGGCGCGTATATCTCCAGCGTCTCGTCGGCCACCCTCTTCCTTTTCTCCGGAGGCAGCGCGGTAAGCGTCCTCATGTTGTGGAGCCGGTCCGCGAGCTTGATTATTATCACCCGGAGGTCGTCCGCCATGGCGAAGAACATCTTGCGGAGGTTCTCAACCTTGCGTTCGACGGGCGACTTGAATTCGATCCGGCCGAGTTTCGTCACCCCGTCGACGAGGAGGGCGACTTCCCGGCCGAACTCGTTCTCGATGTCGGCCAGGGCGATCCCCGTGTCCTCGACCACGTCGTGAAGGAGCGCCGCGGCGAGCGTGACCTGGTCCATTTCCATCTCTGACAGGATGCAGGCCACCGCCAGGGGGTGCTGGATGTAGTCCTCGCCCGACTGGCGCTTCATGCCCTCATGGGCGCTAGCGCTGAACCGGTACGCCTTCTCGACCAGTTCGAAGGCGCCATCCCGCGAATACGACTTGATCTTTGCGAGAAGGTCCTCGACGGTCATTCCAGCACCTCCTTTCCAAAGGAGACTGTGAGCAGGGCTTCGGTATTCCCCAGCTTATGATTGGAGCTTCAGAACCGATATAACATCGTACTTGCCGAGGTTCTGCCTGCCGGGAATATAAGCGAGTTCGATGAGGAAAGCGACGGCGCTGATCACCGCGCCGACCCTCTCCACCAGATCAAGTGTAGCAGATATTGTGCCACCTGTCGCAAGCACATCATCCACCACTATGACCTTCTGGCCCGGGCGCAGCGCGTCGACATGCATCTCGAGTGTGTCCGTGCCGTATTCCAGCTTGTACTCTCCGGAGACGACCCTGGAAGGGAGTTTGCCCTTCTTTCTCACGGGTACGAACCCAACACCCAGTTCGTACGCGAGGGCGCTCCCAAGGATGAAGCCACGCGCCTCCGGGCTGACGATCGCTTCGCACTCGCGCTTCCTGCACTCGGCGGCCATGAGCCGGATGCTCTCCCTGAAGGCCTCGCCGTGCTTGAGGAGGGTGGTGATGTCCTTGAAACTGATCCCCGGCTTCGGGAAATCAGGTATTACCCGCAGGGTCGCTTCCAGATCCTTCGTGGACAAGGTCATTGTGGACAACTCCCTTCGCATCGACTTGCCCCGCCTTCGGACCGGGCCCGGGGGCGGCCACAGGGGCGTTCTTCAACTCTTTGACCTCGGCCTCGAGCCGCTTGACCTTGCCCTCATACTCCCTTACCTTCAGCCTCAGTCTGATCGTGCCCGGCAGTCCGAGAAGCATCGCCGACACCGCCCCAAGGGCGGCGGAGCCGATGATGACGAGCACGAGCGACGTCTCCACCATCCACGCCACGACGCGAATTGAGACGGTCGCCGAGTTCTGTACCGCGAAAAGGGCTACGGCGAGGGCGAACAGGAATCCAATGAAGAGGCGCATGCAATACACCACCCGCGGATTTGACATAAAAAGGAGCCGGTACAAGCCCCTGCGATAGTTCTTTGCAGGGCCTTCCAACTCCTCTTGTGTTCACTGGTGTGCAGAGCCGCCCGGAGCGCTATAAGTCGGCCGCTGACGACACCCTCGATCTCTCGCGGTGGGCGATCGTCGCCAGCGCGTCCTTGTCCAGTTCATCCACGATGTACAGGGTCCCGCCGGCCCTGTTCACCAGCCCTTCCAGGAAAGACTTGTTGGGTTCGAGACCGACGCATCCGAACCTGACCTTCGCCTGCGGCACGCTGCAAGCGGCCTGGAGGGCGTCGTCGATCGGATTCAGCGTCCACTTGGGCACGGTGGGAATCCCGTCGGTGATCAGCAACATCAGCGGGTTCTTCACCCTCGACGCCTTGATGTATTCCAGGCACCCGATTATCCCCTCCGCAAGGGGCGTCAAGCCGAGGGGCTGGATCCGCATGACCCCGTTTTCGATCCTCTGGTAGGCGCGGGTGTACGGCACGTGCACCTTCACCGCGGACTCCTGGAACACCACCACGGCCACCTTGTCCCTGGTCGAAAGGAGCAGGTGGCGGGCGAGGTATTTCGCGGCGTGGATGCGCCTGCCCGCCATACTGGCGCTGGCATCGATAAGCAGGCAGATGTCCACGGGGTTTGAACGGAGCCGCTTCTCCAGCACCAGGTCTTCCGGGATTATCGACAGGTCCAGTTCCCCCGGACCCGACGCGGCCAGGCTCCTCTTGCAGGCGTTTTCGATTGTCTCCGGGACGGCGAGGTCGGCCAGCCACTCGTCCTTTTCGGGCGGCGCCAGCTTCTTCTTGATCCTGCCCCCCGGTTTCCTCGACCGGTTATTCGTGTAGGTCATCCTGTCCCTTGGCGCCGATATGGCGGGGATCCGCCGTATGAGGCGCCGGAAGTGCATTTCGATCTCCCGCCGGTGCAGGCGGAAGAAGTTGCGGAGCTTCCATCCCTCGGGAGTCAGCACGGCCCTCCACCCGTCCCGCCTGGCCAGCCCCTTGTTCACGAGGATGTCTATGAGCTCCGACGGGCTGGAGCTCTTCTGGGCGAGGGTACTTATCAGGTGGTGGAGGTCCGAATCCTCAGCCAGGTAATCGAGAACGTCAGCCACTTCCTCGACGCTTCCGAAGTCGTCCGAGAGCTCCATGGCCTTCTGGAGGTTCGACTGCTGCTCGTACCGTCCGTCGCCGGCATTCGAGCCGTCGCCCTGGATCATCGAGTCGGTGAACGCCTGGTAAGGCGACATGTCCGACTGCCCTTTCTTACTCCCCTTCTCGTGAATGAGTCGTTCAATCCTGCGGATTTCGAATCCCTGGGCCTGGACCTCCGCCTCGACCGCGGCGACGATCCCGAATATGAGCGGCAGCGCCGCGTCGTCGAGCATTGCGGCCACGTGGACGTGGTTGAGGTGCGCCCTCCGCAGGGACGGCTTGTCTCCGTAGTTCAGGGATCCCGTGATCCGTCCACCGCCCGTCGCGGTCTGGACGTCCACAAAGTTGGCGATGGGCCGCCCCCTGGGATCACCCTCGAAAACGGAGCGGACGGCGCTCGCCACAAGGAAGTGGTTGACCTCGGCGACCTCGTGAAATATGTCGAGATGCACGACTTCCCCCTGCCCTCGCCTGCGGTAGAATACCTCGCCCGCGTCCGCGTTCGTGATGACGCGTATCTCTTCCGGCGCGGACGGATCCACCGCGTGGACCTTGCGGGAGGCTATCGCGGTCTCCCCGATGCGGGCGCCGTTGTCGCGGTGGAATATGGAGGCCAGGTAGTTGCCGAGAACCTCGATCTCGCCTCCAATCACCGGAGGTCTTCCCCTGTCCTCACCATCTCACGGACCGGGAGCTGTACGAGGGGGGTCGCCCTCGCGCCGGGGGCGAAGACGGGCACGTCCATGGGATTCGCCCACCCGCCGCCACCGCCGCTGCCCGAACCGCCGTCCTGAGATGATCCGGAGTTCTGTTGCGTCCACGAACGCCCGCCGCGTCCGCCCCCCTGCTGGCCCCTTCCGGGGGCGCCGCCCGTGTTCTGCTGGCCCGGCGAGTGGCCCATGAGCGTCTCTCTCAACCTGGCGAAGAGGCGGTCCATCGGGCCCTGCCCGTCCTGGGGAGGGGCCTGCGCCGCGTTCTGATCGCTGTTGCTTGCCCGCGCCGCGCCGTCACCGCCCGGCGGCGCCGCGCGGTACTTCGACGGTTCCCTCGCCGCTGACCGTTCCGTCAGGTATTTCAGGATCTGGGCCATGGTGGAGACGCTCACCCGGTGGTGAAGGGCGAGGGGCACGACCCCGATCAGGTCATCGAGACCCGCCTCCAACCTGTGGTCGAGCGCGGCGGCAACCCTGGAACCATGCTGCAGGGCCTCGACCGCCCTGAGGCTCTCCAGGGCGAAGTCCACGTAGAGGCCGGCGATCATCTCCTGGAGATATGAAGGGACCTCCACCGCCCCAATGAGACCGGCGGCGCTGGTGAGTGCGGCGGCGTTCTTGACAGGTCCCTCGTTCGACAGGGACCCCGAGAATATGCTTTTCACCACGTGGGCGCTCGTCGGCCTGGAAACGTTCGCCACGAGATCGAACCTGTCGGCGAGCTGCCTCCTGATGTCTTCGAGCGGGCCCGGTTCCTCATCCGGGTTGGAGGCTGCCCACACCGATACCTGGACGGACAGTTCCACCACCGGCAGCCCGGTTTCCTCGATCTGTACGCTGCCCGGCTTGGTTCCCATCACGCTGAGCAGTATGTCCGCGAGCTCGGGGGAGGTCTCCGCGAGCCTGTTTATCTCATCCACGAAAATGACCCCGCGGTGCGCCTGGGGTATGGTACCGGGGAGGATCGCCGCCTCCGGCGACGCCCTGTTCGTGATCCTCTTCAGGTCTATGCTGCCGACCACGGTCCCCGTCTTGGCCGAATGTGAGATCTCGAGGAAAGGCATGGGTATTTCCTCTGTGCCGATCTCTTCGACCTGCGCGCGGGTCAGGTGGGAGTGCTCGGGGCAATGCGGGTTCTCCGGGTCGCAGTTGTACAGGCAGCCCTTGATCCTCGAGATCCTGGGGAACACCGCCCTCGCCGACCTCAGGATCGTAGTCTTACCGGTGCCGCGAAGCCCTTCGACGTGAACGTGAAGCGGCACACCGCTCACGGTCGAGGCGATGGACATTTCTATGGCTTTGAACAGGCATTCGTTACCGTCATGCCGCACGAGGCCGGCAAGAGGCTTCATCTACACCCCTCCTGTCTCGACTGGTCGAAGAGCCATTCGTCTTCTTAGTCTGCTCAGTTTGGAGGGGGTAAATGACAAGCCGGCGGGCGCCGCTTTCGCAGCCCCCGCCGTGATAAAATCGCGTTTGTACTGGCCCTATGCGCCCGTCACGCCGCCTTCGGGTGTCTCTTGGTCTTCTGCTCCTTATTCTTCCAGAGCACCCAGAGCGGGCTGGCTATGAATATCGAGGAATAGGTCCCCGCGGTGATGCCGATCAGTAGAGTGACAGCGAACTCTCTGATCGTCGGACCCCCGAACACCAGGACGGCGAGGACCGCCAGGAGGGTCGTAAGCGCCGTGTTGATGGACCTGGTCAGGGTCTCGGCGATGCTCCTGTTGACCGTCTCGGCCAGCCCTTTCTTCCCGGCTGACTTGAGGTTCTCGCGTATCCGGTCGTACACCACGATGGTGTCGTTGATGGAATACCCGACGACCGTGAGTATAGCCGCCACGAATGGGCTGTTCACCTCCAGCCCGATCATCGCGAGCACACCGACGGTGATCAGCACGTCATGGATGAGAGCGACGACCGCCGCTATCGCGAACTTGAACTCGAATCTGAAGCTGATATACGCGATCATCCCCACGTTGGCGACAGCCAGCGCGAGCAGGGCTTTCCTGGTGAGCTCCTTGCCGATGACCCCGTTGACTTCCTCGATGCGCATTACCTGGTACGGTCCGAGGACCCTGGTCATTGAATCGAACAGGGCCGCCCTCTGCTCCGCGGTGAACGCCTTTGTCCTGATGAGCGCGGTATGTCCGTCCGTCCCCACCTTCTGCACCATGCTACCGGTAAGGCCGTTGGCGTCGAGCACTTCCCTGATCTGGCCTGTCGACGGCTGTCCCTCGAACCTGACCTCAGTCAGCATGCCGCCGGTGAAGTCGATGCCGAGCCGTAACCCAACCCCTGGAATGGCCAGGAAGACGAGGCCGATCAGGACTACCAGGGCGGAGCAGGCAAACCATATCTTACAGCGACCCACATAGTCGAACATGAAGCAAGCCTCCCCAGGATGGCCGTCAATAGCCGAAGAACATCGTGCGGCCCCGGTACACGCCGGAATTGACCACGGCCAGGAGCAGGAATCGGGTCAGCACGATTGCCGTGAACATGCTGGACACGATGCCCGCCGAGAGCGTCACCGCGAAACCCCTCACAGGCCCCGACCCGAGCCACATGAGTACCCCGGCGGATATCAGGGTTGTGACGTTGGAGTCGACTATGGCCGTGAGGGCGTTCCTGAACCCCGACACTATCGCGGACCTCAGGGTCCGGCCCGCACGCAACTCCTCCTTACACCGCTCGAAGATGATCACGTTCGCGTCCACCGCCATGCCTACCGACAGGATGATCCCCGCGATGCCAGGCAGCGTGATGGTTGCCCTCAGCAGCGCGAGCACACCGAGCGTGATGAAGATATAGAACGCCAGGGCCATGTCGGCAATGAGGCCCGGGAACCTGTAGTAGATCAGCATGTACATGATGACTGCGGCGATGCCCACCAGGGCCGCCTGTTTCGACCGCGCGATGGAGTCCTGGCCAAGGGTGGCGCTGACGGACCTGTTCTCCACGACCTGCAGGGCGACCGGCAGGGCGCCGGAATTCAGCTGGATCGCCAGGTGATACGCCGATTCCACGGTGTCGTACCCGCTTATCTCCGCCTGCCCGTTCGGTACCACTTCGTTGACGATCGGGGCGGAAATCGTCTGCTTGTCCAGCAGTATGATTATGCGCTTGCCGACGTTCTTCGCGGTCGCATCGGCGAACTTCTTCGCGCCCTCCGCGTTGAATTCGAGCAGGACGACCGCCTTCTGATCGCTGTGCGTCCCGACATCCGCGCTCTTGAGGTCCTTGCCGGTGACTATCACATTACCCTGCTCATCGACGAACTCGAGGAGCGCTGTTTTCCCGATAACCTCTATCGCCTTGTTGGGGTCGTCCACCCCCGCGATCTCGACGATTATCCTGTTGCCGGACCTCTGGATGTACGGTTCCTTGACCCCGAGCGCGTTGACGCGGCGCTGGATGATGTCCATCGCCCCCGCCATGCCGGCGTCCGTGACCGGAACCTCGGGGGTGGGGACGGCTTCGAGCACGACGTGGACACCGCCGGCCAGGTCAAGCCCCCTGGGCAACATGTCGATGATCGGGTTCACGCTCGTAAAATAGTACCCGGCCGCAAGGCCCAGTATCAGTACGGTAGCGAGGGACGCCCTGGCCCTCGCCTTCACCCCGAGCCGGCCGAGAATGTACCAGTAGGCCAGCGCGACGGCGCCGCCGATGATGACGAGTAAGACTACTCTAATAGAGCCGGCCATCAGACTTCCCCCTCAACAGATTGGTCCCTAAATGTCCTTCTGGATTATACCCACCGTAACTGCAGATTGTCAACGAAACGGGCGCCTCCGGGCGCCCACATCCGTACAACCGGAATTAACCGCGGAACGACTTCAGAGCAGCCGGACGTCGTTGATTGTCAGACCGAAATCACAGCCCAGGAACGACGCGGCCCTCCTACACATGACCATCCTCGTCAGGAATATTTCGAAGTAGTCCATGACGGGCGAGATCTTTGTGTCGATCTTCAATTCCAGGATGATCGTCTTGTCCTTGTCGTCCACCCTCAGGAACGAAT
This sequence comes from Ignavibacteriales bacterium, assembly GCA_050260105.1. Lineage (GTDB taxonomy): Bacteria > Bacillota > Sulfobacillia > JABLXB01 > JABLXB01 > SM1-B181. Next base: position 84,904 of record JBLNBR010000011.1, read on the forward strand.
GCTCCACGGCGTAGTTGACCCTGTCATGGATGTCGAACGCCGCCTGGTCCGGGTTGCGCACCCTCGTCCTGTGCACGTCCGATTTGTCGCCGAGGATCAGGGCGGCGGACACGTTGTTGACGGGATGGCCGGATTCTTCGGGGTCGTGGCTCCCGATGGCCCCCATTACGACGGCTATCTCGTCCGGGGGCATACCGAGGTCTCTCAGCACGCTGAACGCCATGGTGGCCCCCGTCTGGCCGTGACCCCACCTGCTGATAATGTTGCCGATGTCGTGGAGGTAACCCGCAATGGCCGCGAGCTCGGCCTCGCGCTGGGGAAACCCAAGCCTTGCAAGGACGTTGTGCGCGATGTTCGCCACCAGACTCGCGTGGCGGGGGCCGTGTTCAGTGTACCCGATCGCTCCGAGGTGGTCGTTTCCTTTGTTTATGTATATCTCCACCTCCGGTACCTTCCTCACCATGTCGAGACTCACAACCGGCATCCCGCTACCCCCCGTTCTTGCCTTCTCAACAGCCGCCACGACCGCGCCCACGACCTCCTGCGGCCTCATGCCGTCCGTGTCGAGGTACAGGTCACAGTGCGCCCTGGCGTCTTCAAGTCTACGCCTCTGCTCCTCTATGTACTCGGCCCCCCAGGGCACGGCCCTCCTTTTGAGGGCGGCCTCGTAGGAGCAGTCCAGCACTACGAGGAAATCCGGCCTCCGCAGGGCCCACATGCGCCTGGCGGAAGAGTGCTCCTGCGCCACGTGATAGGCCTGGTAGCCGAGTTTTCTCAGCGCGTTCACGAGCGTCGTTTTCCCGGAGGTACATACACCGGTAACGCAGATCTTCACCTTATCACCCTATACGGGGAAGGAAACGGTCATCTTCCGGACCTTGTGTTCCGTTTCGTAGTCCACGACGCCGAGGGCCACCGCCGTCATGTCGTCCTGCGGCCTGTCGCAGTCCCTCTCCAACCCCATCTCGAGCAATGCTTCCGATAATCCTTCGACCTGATCGGGGGGCCAATCCCGGATGATCTCTCCGGCCTGCCGGAAAGCGTCCCCAAGCCCGGACTTCATGCCCGAATAGAGGATGCCGTCCGTGAACGTCGCCACCAGCATTCCGCCAGTAAGCGGGAACTCGGAGATGCACGGCTTGACGCCGTCGCGCATCCCGATGGGAGAACTCTCATCCGAGCACACCACCAGCCCTTCGGTTGTTCTGACCCAGACGGGGACAGCTGTGTTCCGCGATATGACGAGCGTCCGGGTACGAAGATCCACCGAAAGGATCGCGAGTTCACACGACACTTTGCCGTCTCTGAGGGCGTACAGGACGTCGTGCACGGCCCTGGCCACTGCCCCGTCGCGGGCCCCCTCGGATATCAGCGACATTGCCCGGGAGACCACAAGATTCGAAAGGCGCTTCGCGGGCGCACCGCTCCCCTGACCGTCCGCAACGATTACGGAGAAGCCGCCGCGCCGGCGCTCCACCACCTCGAACGTATCGCCGCTCTCCAGCACCCCGTACTTGGGCGCCTTGGCGGCCCCAAGAAGAACCTGCATTCCCCTACCCCCCGCCGGCCCCGGTCGAGTCTTGCCGCGCTATGACCCTCAAGAACGCGTCAACCACCTCGGGGCAGAACAGGGCGCCGGACCCCTTCCGGATTTCGGCGATGGCGACCTCCCGCGGGAGCGCCTTCCTGTAAGGCCTGTCGGTGGCCATGGCGTCGAAAGCATCTGTCACGCGGATGACGCGCGCCCCGATCGGGATATTGTTCCCTGCCAGCCCGTCGGGGTATCCCGAGCCGTCGTAGTTCTCGTGATGATGGCGTAGAATGGTCGTACAGCGCCGGTAGAACTTCAGCTTACCCGCGATCTGTTCCCCTATCTGCGGATGCTCCCTGATCCTCTCCCACTCGAATTCGCTCAGGTGACCCTTCTTGAACAGCACCTTGTTCGTGAGTCCGACCTTGCCGAGATCATGGATTCTGGCTGCCAGGTAAATCTCGTCGATCGTACCCTCCGGCAGGTTCATCTCACGCGCGGTCCGGGCCGAATACCCGGCAACCCTCAGAGAGTGATCGAACGTGAAGTCATCCCGCCTGTCAATCGAGTCGGCCAGGGCTTCCATTGCTTGCCTCGTTTCGGTCTGCAGGTCGGCGTACCTCTTCATAGATTGGTATGCGAAGCCGATGGGCAGCAACAACAACACGAGGCCATCCGGATCGAGTCTGTAGACGAACGACAGAAGCATCCCAAGGGCGGAAAGCGAGAGGTATTCGACCAGGTATACCTGTGCCTGCGAGAACAGCCTCCGGAACATCCCCCTGCTCTCCGCCAACAGCAGGGCCAGGCAAACAAGGCTGACGTTGATGATGTACGAGACCACCGCCGAGAGCGCGAACACCGGCAGGTCCGCGAGCAGGCTGCCGCGGGGGTAGGACAAGGCCTCGGACCGGTAGACGATGCCTGCCACGCCTATGCACAGGACATACTGCGCGGCGTTGAAGACGGTCTTGTGGATGGGTCGCCTTCCAACCGAATCGGCTATGACACTGCATATCGCCGCCATGAGCGCCGCAGTCCCGGGCTCAAACATAATGTAGCCGGCGGAATGAAACGCGGGCGCCACGGACACCAGGTTCCGCTCGGACAGCCTGATTGCCCAGACCTCGGCTACACTCATTACCACCATCAATCCGGCCGCCGTGGCCGCGTCAGGGACACCGTGAATGGTCGGCTTGAGCACAAGTAGGAAAAAGGCCACGCTACTGGTGGCCACCGAAACCACGTATGCCTTCACGATCATCGGCACGCTGATCGCGCCTCCCTGGCACCGGCGCCGGCGCCGGCCGCCGGTGTTCCCCCCTGGTTCAGCAGGTCAGATGCCTAGCACCACTTGTGGAACGCCCCGCTGGACAGGGCGATCGACGCAACCGCCAGGCAAATCGCGATTATGCGCCATCTCACGGAAACCACCTCCGGACTCATGGGGAGTTCCGCTCGAGGTTTCCGGCGGCCGGCGCCATGCGAACCCACTTTCTACAAGATTCAACTAATTTCCTTCTTTTGCCGCTCGCCCTGCCACTAAGCGGCTAGTTTTTTGCGCATGGCGACTTTTGCGAAGGTGAAGCATCCCAACGCGATAAGGATGTCTCCGGCGCTGAATACATTCGGCGTGGGGAAAGGGGGTGGGACGAAGAACACGTCCCCAAGGAACCAGAGAAGGGTACGCCCCTCCACTATCAACACCGAGTTGTGATGAGGCCCCGAAGCCAGGGCTTTCAGTACGGGGAGCATGCCCGCCCCTTCAAGGGCCCTGGAAGATGCCGGCATGTACCCGCCGTTGGCGGTGATCACCAGGGCGTTACACGCGGCGCCGAGTCCCATGAGCCTCATCCCCGGGACGCGGACGTTCGACCACACGAAGGCCAGCACGAACACGTAGGTCAGGGGATACACATACGGAGTGAAGCCCCTGAGACTCAACCTGACCGGCTCGAACAGGAAGAGCGCCACCTGGATTGCGAGCGGGGCGAATGCCAGCCACAGGCGCCGGAGGTTGACCCGCGATAGCCCAGACAGGTCGCCCCCCGTGAGGACGCCGATCACGAGCGAGAGGAGGAACGCCTCGGCGATAATCAATACCTACACCGTCCTTCGCGATATCCTCTTGATGGCCGCCTCGTGAGCCATATCCTCTATGGTGTCGTCCAGTGAGGACGAGAGTCGCTCCCCGTATTTGCGTTCGAGCGCCCTGTCTATCAGCCAGTCGGTCACCCACGGGTTCTTCGGCAGGAGGCTCCCGTGCAAATAGGTGCCGATCGTGTTCCTGTAGACCGCGCCCTCGAACCCGTCTTCCCCATTGTTGCCATATCCGCTGATTACCCTGCCGAAAGGCGTGGCCCTTTCGCCCAGGAAAGTCTTCCCGGAGTGATTCTCGAACCCCACCACCGAGCGCGGGACCCCTGAAATGTGGCTCTCCACGACCACGTTGCCGATCAGCCGCTTGTCACCCGCCTCGGTCCAGCAGTCTAAGATGCCTATGCCCTCCATGACCTGGCCTGCGCCGGTACGGTAGTACTTGCCGAGTAGCTGGTAGCCGCCGCATATGGCAAGGAACGGCATCCCTGCTTCGACAGCGTCACGAAGTGCGCCACCCTTGACCTCCCGGAAATCGACGCAGATCTGTCTCTGCTCGCGATCCTGTCCACCGCCCATGAATATGATGTCGAAGCGCGAGATGGCGAAAGGGCCCAGGGATACGCTCTCCACTCGCGCCTCGATGCCGTGCCATTCAATCCTGCGCGCGAGCGCAATAACGTTTCCCCTGTCCCCATAGAGGTTCATCAGTTCGGGGTAAAGGTGGCAGATCGCCAGGGTCCGCCGGGTCGGAGACATAGGACTAATCCTCCCAGAACATCTTCGCGTGCCCCATGTCGTGGATAATGCGGCGCATGTCCAGCATGGCCGTGTACGTGGGCAGGATGTACAGGGTTCCCCCCTCGGGCGCCCTCGACAACCCCGCCTGGAGCGCCTTCTTCAGGTCGTTGTCTATGGTAAGCCTGACCGGGTCGACACCGGCGTACTTGAGCCTGACGGCCATGTCCTCCGCGCGGATCCCCGAGGTAACGACTGATTGTACCCCGCACGGGCCGGCAAGACGCTCGAAATCCACGTCCCACAGCCATGACACGTCGGTGCCGTCGGCATAGTTGTCGTTTATGCAGATGACCAGGTGTTTGTCTCCCGGCCCTTCGACGACGGTCCTTATCACTTCGTTGAACCCCGCGGGGTTCTTTACCAGGGCCATCAGGACCCTCTTCCCCCCGATTTCTATCGACTCCATCCTGCCGAACGATCCCGCGTAGGTTTCCAGCCCGGCGCGGATCTGCTCCACGCTAAGCCCCATGGCCAGGCAGCAGGCCGTCGCGGCGAGGGCGTTGTAAGCATTGTATATCCCCGGCACGGGAAGGACAACGGTGAATTCGCCGGCGGGCGCACGAATCCTCAGGCTTGAGCCCGTGCCGTGCGACGAACACCCGGTCAGGGCCACATCCGGCGCAGGCCTCGAGGCGCCGCACGACGGGCACCTGTATATCCCCAGGTGGGCGTAGAAGACCCCGTCATACTCATATGGAGAATCACAGTCGAGGCAGTTCTTGACGTCCGCCGCCTGTATGAGGCCGCCCGCGAACACGGAGCGATCCTCGATGCCGAAGTACGTCACCCCTATCCCCAGGGCGCGCCCGAGGCTCGCCGCCAGGGGATCGTCCGAATTCAGCGCCACGAACGAATCGCCCGAAGGCACGACGTCGAGTCCCCTCTTGACCAGGAGCACTGTGGTGGCCAGTTCGCCGAACCTGTCCAGCTGATCGCGGAAGAAGTTGGTGACGACCACACCCCGCGGCCGGAGTTCGGCCGCCGCGGCCGGCATGGTGGCCTCGTCCACCTCGATGACGCCGAGATCCGATCTCAGCCTGCCCAGTACGTCACACGATTGGACGAACGCCGAGATGACTCCGTAGATCAGGTTGGCCCCCGTCCTGTTGCTGGTCACCCGCAGTCCCGCTCGCCTGCAGACGGCGCTGATCATCCTCGAGGTGGTGGTCTTACCGTTCGTGCCCGTAATGAGTATATTGCCGGCACGGGCCTGGGCAGCCATCTTCCGCAAGACCAACGGATCGATGATCCGGGCGACGCGGCCCGGGAAGGTGGAACCCCCTCTCCCCATAGCCCTGCTCGCAAGCGTCGCGGTCTTGGCCATCCAGATTGCCAGCAAACCCCTTATGTCCATCCCGGCCTCCACGGGCAGCCCACCGGCCCGGCGCAGCAGCGCCTGCGCGGCGCGGTGTCAGCCCCTAGTAAACAATTCCTGTTCGTAGTCGGGGTTGAGGATGAATTTGCCCTGGACGATCAGTTCGTAGTCCCACGGCTTGATCACTACCGCGTCCGACTCGAAGCCGCAGAAATTCGGCTTCCAGCCGCCGGGCCTGGAGAATATGGTGGCGGTCTTGACCTTCCTGGCGCCCTTCTTCTGCGCCTCTCTCACCGCCAGCCTCAACGTCTCGCCCGTCTCGCTGCGCTCGTCAACGATCAGCACCCGTTTGCCCGCCACCTCGTCGCTGACGGGGACGAGCACCTCCGGCTTCTCGCGAACTATAACGCCCTTCATGCGCCTGGAGAGCGAAACCGGGAACAAGTCCTTACGGAGAATGGAGGCGATAACGGTCGCGGGGATGAGCCCGCCCCGGGCCACGCCGATGACAATGTCGGGGTCGAAGTCCTTGTGGATGGTCATGGCAAGGTCCCTGCATATTTCCATGACGTCATCCCAGGAGAGCTGGATGACGTCTCCCTCGGGCGTGTATGCGGCCACGGGAGTCCCCCCTCCGTACCTCGTCTACCCCGTCTATTCTACCGCATAGCGCTTCGTGGGGGCAAACCCGTGGTCTCTACCTGGCCATCGACACCGCGTAGACGCTGCCGCCCATCGTGCAGACGTATGCGACGTCTCCCGATATCGCAGTCCTGGCGAATATGAAGCCGTCGCCGAGCTGGACGGCCCCGATGAGCCGGTCCGATCCGGCGCCCATTACGCTCATCCGGCCGGTGGTGGTACCGAGCACGAACGCGCCGTCCGGACCGGGCGCCGCGCATGAATCGAGGCACGGCCCACCCCCCTCGACGGTCCGCCTGGTCTCTCCTGTTGCGAGGTCCAGAAGGTATACGTTGCCCTGCCCAGTGGTCACGCCGAGAAGCCCCTCGTGGACGAATGGATCCGAATATCCCGCCGGCACAGTCGACCTCCACAGGATGTCGCCCGACGCCGCGTCGAGTGCGGTCACCCCGTATCCGCCGTTCCTGGGGTTTGCCGCCGATGTCACGAATAACCTCCCGTCCTCCGCCAGCGGCTTTCCCGTGGCCGCCGCGTAGTAGGGGGACGCGTCAATCAACGCGCTCCATTCGACCTCGCCATCCTTCTGCGAAATCCGGTATACCTTGCCGTCCCAGGCCCCGATGAACAGGCTGTTGCCCGAGACCGCCGGTGTCGAGCGAATGGCGCCTGCCAGGGCCTGCTTCCAGACCGGTTTGCCGGAGGCGGCGTTGACGCAATGGACCCAACCCAGGGCCGTCCCAACGAACACTCGGCCGCTTGCCACTGCCACTCCCCCGGCCACCGACGATTCGGCCATGTACTGCCATTTTCTGGACCCTGTGGAAGCGTCCAGGCAGTACACCGCCCCCGAGGCGGCGCCGAAGTAAACGTATCTGCCGTCGACCAGGGGCCGGCCAAGGACCTGCCCGCCGGCCTGGACTCGCCACAACACCCGCCCGTCCGACCTGCGCAGGGCGGTGACGAACCCATCGTTGGACCCCACGAGGAGGGCATCCCTGGTCACGGCCGGCGATCCCTGGATCCCGCCACGGCCTGTGTACCTCCACAGGACGCGCTTCCGGCCCACGCCCGCCCTGTCGATCGTGAACTCCGTTCGCGCCCTCCAGATCCCCCCATCGGGGGCCTCCGCCCTGACTACCAGGCTGTGCACTCCCTCCAGCAGTGCAGCGGCGTCGATCCTCGCCGCATGGACTCCGGGCGAACCCTGCCCCGGGGGTGTGAGGTCGCTCCAGGGCCCGAGATCGATCCTGTACCTGACCGGGGTCGACGGCGCGAGGTTGTCTAGCCTCGCGGCTACTTCAACCGCTGCGTCCTGGGTCCCGCCAACCACCCTCGCCTGGGCCTTTATCGATGGCCCCTCAACGGGCGAGCCGCTGCTCCGCAGGAACATGGACGCCACCTCAACGGGATCCGAGCCGGTGGCCTTGTCGAATACCGTGATGGCGTCTCCCTTGACCTTGATGATCATGTACCGCCCGTCCATTGCGGCCGGCGCCATGAAGAACGGGATACCGTTGACCTTCCACCTGAGAGTGGAGTGACCGTGCGCCGTGAACACCGCGGCTATCCCGTAGGGCGCCACCGCGTCGAAGAAGTCGTCATCGTTGTCAATGAAACGAGTGGGTTCATAGCCGATGGGGTGATGAGAGAAGATGATGACGGGCCTGCCGCCCGCCCGCTTCAAGTCGTCCTTCAGCCAATCGAGCATGTACTTCTCCAGGTGCCCGTACGTCTCGCCGCTGACCGACGAATCGAGCAGCACGAAATGCACGCCGCCGTAGTCGAAGGAGGTGAAGGCGGGGCCAAGCGCGTAGGCGAAACTACTCTTGCCAACGTCCGCCCACTTCGCCTCATGGTTGCCGGGAACGGCATGTAGCGGGACCCCAACCGTGCCGAGGGATTCCTGGTACATCGCATACTGATCGCGCGTGCCGAATTCGGTCATGTCACCGCCGTGAACGATGAACGCCGGCCGGTCTCCGGCGGCCACGCCAAACGACTTGACGTCCTCAGCCAGGCTGGACGCCCATTTGTTCCCCTGCGGGGATCCCAGGTGCGAATCCGCCACGAAGGCAAACCAGAAGCCGTCGCTCCGCGAGCGTGGCGCCGCTCCGGCCGTGGATGGGACCGGCAAGACCGCGGTGAACGGTGCGACGGACGATAGGACGGCCGCCACGAGAAGCGCGGCACATGCCCTCAGTACGGCCGGAGGCCGCCTGCGTGGGGCCCGCCGGCTGATACTCTGAGACATGCGGAATCCTCCCCGGGATTGTGGCATACCGATATACTTCGACGCTAGCCCCCGGAAGATGTTCCAGCCTGCCCAGGCAGCGCCAGGGTGGCAAGGGCGAGGGAGGCCACCGATACCGCGAGAGCGGGGAGCACGGGATCGATCCTGGGCAGGGTCGCTTGCGCCCATGCGAACGCCGCCGAGCCGCAGGCGATGGTCAAAGTACCCGCCGCGGGGCTGATCCTCTTGCCGAAGGCAACGGCGGCCAGGAACGCCGGAGCGACGCACGAAGCCCTGATCCCCATGGAGACGATGGATAATTGCAGTATGAATGGGGGCTTGAACGAGCAGGCGACGGCCACCCCCGCCGTTATCGCCGCGAACACCCCAACGCGCGCCGCTCCCAGCCGCGCGTTGGAACTCCTGTTCCCCAGGCCCAGGAGGTCGTTAGTCACGATGCTGCTTATGCTCAAGGCGACGCCCGCGGCTGTCCCAACGGCCGCCACGAAGAACGTCCCCAGCGCCGAACCTGCCAATACCGCAGGCAAGTAGCGCACCACGAACAGCGGGAGCGCCTGGGACGGCACAACACCGGGGTCGGTCAGTTTCATGCTAAGGCCGATGAATACCCCCATGGACCCGCACACCGGGGCCAACACCGCCGATATGAACGCCCCGCCTCGAGCCGCCGCGTCGGATCTCGCCCCCGCAAGGGCCTGAATGTACATCTGGGTGCTGAGTAAGCCCAGGGCGATGCCCACTCCCGACCCCACATCCACCCAGACCCCTCGCCCGAACAGGCTCCTCCACGGGAACGCCGGCAACTCGGTGATTATCCTCGACGGGTCGCCCAGGTTCATCCACGCCGCCGCTGTGGAGAGGATCAGCGAAACGGCGATGAGGCATATCTTGAGCAGCCCCACCATGCTGGTCCCCCACAAGCCACCCAGCGCGACGTAGGCGGCTATGGATAGGCCGGCCACCAGGCCTAGCCCGGTGGTGGACAGGCCGGAAACGGTGGACAGGACGGCCAGCGCCGACAGTACGTTGGTGATGAATGCCAGGAACAGGGCTATCGCCAGCACCAGGGAGGCAATCCTTCCGGCCCTGCCGCCGTACGACCTGGCGAGGAACCGCCCCACGGTGGGGAACTGATCCTGCCTGACTATGCGGTACATCGTAAGACCGAACACCAGGCAGCCTATGCCGGAACCCAGCGTCCACCATATAGCGGTGACCCCGAACTTGAACGCGAGTTCAACGGTACCGATCGTACTCGACCCGCCCAGGATGGTGCCCAACATCGAGCCCGCAACCAGCGCCGGCCCCATGCTCCGGCCCGCCATAAGGAAATCGCCGGCCGACTTCACCCGCCGGCCAGCGTACAGTCCGAGTACCGTTACAGAGGAGATGGTCGCGATCATGCCAATCCAGTGCCACAGGTTCAGAGCCAACAGCCAACCCTCCGGTGATTGCCCTGGAACACGTCCTACCTCTTGATTCCGAGAATCGCCCTCGCTTCGTCCGGCGTGGCGACTTCGCGGCAGAGTTCAGCAGCCAGTCTGGATACGCGCGCGACCAGCTCGGCGTTGCTGTCCGCGAGGCGACCCTTCGAGTAATAGATGTTGTCCTCGAAACCCACGCGGACGTGGCCTCCCATCAAGATGGCCATTGCCGCGTCCGGGAGTTCGTACCTGCCTATCCCCGCCACCTGCCAGGTTGAACCCGCGGGGATGCCTTCAGACATGAATACGACGTCTCTCGCGTTTCCGGTCATCGCTCCCGGGACGCCCAGGACAAAGTCGAAATGAAGCGGCGGCGAGATGAGTCCCCTTTTCACCAGGATCGCCGCGTTGTTGATGTGCCCCGCGTCGAAGCATTCGATCTCGGGCTTCAGTCCCCGCTCCTTGATTGCGCGGGCGAACACTTCCATAGTGCTGAAAGTGTTGGTGAAGACGTCCTCCCCGAAATCCAGCGTGCCCGTGGTGAGGGTGGCCATTTCGATGGCGTCGTGGGAGTACACGGACTGGATGCGTTCCTCCGGCTTCATCCACACAGCCCCGCCCGTAGACACCTGCACAATGATGTCGGGGGTCGCCTCCTTCACGGCCTGGATGACGTCACGGAATACCGCCTTGTCCTGCGTGGGGTTGCCGTCCTTGTCCCTGACATGCAGGTGCACGACGGATGCGCCGGCCTCCCTGCAGTCCCTCACGGCCGCCGCGATCTCGCCGGGGGTGATCGGGAGATTCGGGTTCTCTTTGCGGGTTACCTCCGCGCCGACAGGGGCCACCACGATGATGAGCTTGTCCAAGGGATCCCCTCCAGTCACCTTTCATTCGACGGTATCTTGGTCCCTCAAACTACTACGATGGGAATGCCGCAACCACGTCTATCTCGACTTTGCCGCCCTTCGGCAGGGAGGCTACAGCCACACACGACTTGGCCGGCCGGTCCCCTTTGAAGCGTCTTCCGTAGATCTCGTTGACCGTGGCGAGGTCATTCATGTCCGTGAGGAATACCAGCGACTTCACCACATGGCTGAAATCCAGGCCCTGGGACGCGAGTATCGCCCCTACGCTCTCCATTGCCCTTTCCGTCTGCGCTTTCACGTCCCCCTCGATCTTGCCGGTCGCCGGATCAGCCCCGGTCTGGCCGGCAAGAAAGAGGAACTGCCCCACCCTCACCGCCTGAGAGTACGGTCCAACCGGTTGCGGCGCTCCGCTCACGTGGTTTATCGCCTGCTTCATCATATACACCCCCGAATAAGAGTCAGTTGAGTGCTACCTCTGGTAGACCGTTACGCCCACCGCGCCCGGCCCCGCGTAAGTGCCCACGACCGCGCCCGTCTCTATCACGTGGACCTCCACGGGCCTGAGCCTGTTGTATACCTCCGCCTGCAGCCAATCGGCCGTGTCCCTGGCGGCGGCGTGCATGACCCCGGCTACTACCCGCGCCCCCTTCGGCACGCCCGCAACCACCCCATCCACCATGCGCGTCATCGCCTGCCGGAAGCCCCGCGCCTTGTCAGTGGAGACGAGGTACCCCTTTTCCACGCCGATGAGCGGTTTCACGCTTAGAAGTGAGCCGAGGAATGCGGCCAGCTCTCCTATGCGGCCGCCCTTCCTGAGATACTCCAGGGTCCGGAGGCAGCAGACCAGGCGCACTGAGCGCTTCACGGACGAAACCACCTTCATCACTTCGTCAACGCTCCCCGAGATCGCCGCCCTGGCGGCTTCCAGCGCCTGGAATCCCAGGCCCAATGAGACGTTTTCGCTGTCCACCACGTGTATTTCGCCGTCCACCATCGCACTGGCCGCCCGGGCGCAATCGCACGTGCCGCTGAGCTTCGAGGACACGTGAATGGAAACCACCGAGTGCCCCGCGCGAACCAGCGTGCGGTATACGTCCGCAAAATCGCCGACCGAGGGCTGGGAGGTTTTCGGGAGGCTTTCGCTCTTCTCGAGCCGTGCGAAGAACTCCGCGGGAGTGAAATCGATGCCATCGCGGAAAGTCTGGTTGTCCCACGACACTCGGAGGGGAACCACAGTCACGTCATGTTGGGCCACAAGCTCCCTGGGCAGGTCGCAGGTACTGTCAGTTACGATCTTTACAGCCAAGTCTCACCCTCCAATCGACGGCGGGACTGCACATCTCCGGTAATTCTCGTGGCACAAGGCTTTTCCTCCTGAAAACCTATGCGGCAGCAGCGGGGATGTTGCACGACGAAGGCCGGACGGATGTGGTCCGGCCTTCGCGGGCAGATGTATCGCAGAGCGCTATGAAGGGAATTCCGCCGTCACGTCTATCTCGACTTTCGCCCCCTTCGGCAGGGCGGCCACAGCCACGCAGGACCTGGCCGGCGGCGCGTCCTTGAAGTAGCTGCCATATACCTCGTTGACCGCGGCGAAATCGTTGATGTCTGTGAGGAAAACCAGCGACTTCACGATGTTGCCGAAATCCAGGCCCTGGGACGCGAGTACGGCCTTGACGTTTTCCATGGCCCTCTTGGCCTGTGACTTGACGTCGTCCCCCACCATCTGTCCAGTTGCGGGATCGAGGCCGATCTGGCCGGATGCGAAAAGGAATTGGCCCGTCCGGATTGCCTGGGAGTACGGTCCCACGGCCGCCGGCGCACCGGTTACACCGCTTATCGCTTTCTTCGTCAATGAATACACCTCCTGAAATAATCAGTTGACCCGCAGGGTCTCTCCACTATTCTCCGCCGTTCGAGCGTTTTCCCTCCGTTCATTCCTGGTGTTGTCACGTATGGAGGATTCGGCTAACCACACCACGAACTCCATAGCAGGTGTGATCACAGGCATATTGTTTAGAATTACCAGTTAGAATCACCAGCCCGAAAGGAGACCGGGGAATGAAAAGCCGCACGGCTGTTAAGCATCAACCACTTGTACCATTGCTGGGGACGCTTCTGGCTGCTTCCCTCCTCGCTGGAGCATTGCTTGCTGCGCCCTCCTCCCGGAACGTGGCCCAGGCGATCCCGGAGGAGGCGGGCACCGAAGCGCCGGACGTGAAGGTGTACATCGACGGAGAGCTGCTCACATTCGACGTCTTCCCCAGGATATCCCGGGACAGGATACTCGTCCCCATGAGAGCGATATTCGAAGAACTGGGCGCTGAGATCGCCTGGGAACCCGTGGAGCGCAGGATAACCGCAAGAAGGAAATGGCTGACCGTGGACCTCCGGATAGGAGAACCGAAGGCCACGCTCAACTCCGAGCTCACCGCTGTCATGGATGTCCCGCCGGTCATCGTCGATGACCGTACCCTCGTCCCTCTGAGGTTCGTCTCCGAAAGCCTGGGGGCCGACGTAGATTGGGATCCGGCAACGCGCAGCGCCTACATCACCATGCCCACCGAGAAGGATGCCGATCTGGCCCTGACCCATCCCCGCGGGACGATTTCGGACGCCCCGGGGGACTACCAGCAGGCGCCTGAGGGGGGACCACAGGGGGGCACGTTTGCCTTCCAGCCCATCGACATCTCGAAGGTCATCGTCGGCACTGACGAGACCAGCCTGTACGTAAAGGTCCTGCTGAATGGGATTATTCCCTCAAAGCCGGTCACCACCGAGGGATTCAACGAGGTCAACGGCCTCAAGGTCCGGATCGCGCTCAACACCGACAGGAACACCGCCACCGGGGTGACCGCCGACAAGGGCGCGGAGGCCGTTCTGACGTACAACGTGAACCTGCAGGGGGAGCGAGAGACGGCGTCGTTCTTCTCGGGCTCGGCCGGCCCGTCCTCATCCGCGGCGGCTACGGGAACGGCGTTCGGCAACTCGGCCGAAGCGAAATACGCCTCGCATAGGATCGGGCGCATCGTTGAGGGCGGCATCGGTAGCGACTATGTCATAATGGGGTTCTATCTCGAAGACCTCGGCCTGGTCAACGAGCAGGAATTCGACGTCTACGCCTGCGCGGCCGCCGCGACGCCCAACTGGAGCGCCTTCTCCTTCGACGAGGCGCCGAACCGCGATCAGAGAGAATCGGTGACGATGCGAGTCGTCCACTAAAACCAGGGCGTCTGCAAGGAGGTTTCGGTGAAGAACGGGGGCTGCCCGTCCGGGCGGCCCCCTCTCATTTCTCAGGATACACTGCCCGCCGGGCCCGTTCCCCCAGGCGCTTACCTGGTGGCCAAAACGATTATTGCTATGCCTACGAACAGGAGTGCCATGCTGAGCGGCCTCAGTTCAGCCTTCAGCCCCGCAGCGCCGATAACCGTCGCTACGACGAGGGCCACGGGGCCGACCAATCCCAGGGCCGCGTTGACTCTCAATGCAGTCCTCAGTGACCCTCGCCTGAGGATGTACACTGCAGCCAGGATTTCCACGAGGCCGGACACTATTCGCACGGCGGCCACTCCGTACAGTGATGTGTGCCTCATGCCATGACCTCCCCGGTATCTTTCTCCAGGGAAGCATACTCGCGCTTCTCCGCATGTAGTATGACTCACAGCCGCAGGAGGACGATTCCGGCCACGATCAACGCGGCTCCGGCGGCCTTTGCCGCGGTAAGTCGCTCTCCCAGGAGCAGGGCCGCCAGGATAAGCGTCAGCAGAGGCGCCGATGACATGATGGGGCTGACACGTGAAGCCTCTCCCACCTTCAGTGCCTTGAAGTAGAACAGGTGCCCCAGGACGGATGCGCAGACAGCCTCTCCCGCGATGAAGCCGAGGGACCGCACGGGCGCCGCAGGTAGGGAGCGTATCCCGCCGGTGACCGCGGCCCATACCACCGCGGTGGCGGCGGCTACCACACTGCGCGCCGCCAGCGCAACCTGCGGTTCCAGGGACACGAGCCCCGCCTTGCCGAACACGGGGGCTATCCCCCAGAATACCAGCCCTATCAGGGCGTAGGTGAAGTAGTCCATCTCATCATCTCCCCCTCGACTCTCAAGATACAGGATTCACCCGCATCCCGAAAGAATGTACTGCTCACCAGCAACTGCTGAAGACATAGTGTCCATCGGGAGGTTGACCCGCCAGATGAGGAAACCGTTTACTTTCTGCTTGCCCCCGCGCATTGAATTCGGTGAGGGTATCCTCGCCAACCTGCCGTCCCTCATCAGGGATACCGTAAATGGGCGGCGGGTGTTTGTCGTCACCGACCCCGGTGTCGAGAATGCGGGCATCATTGGACCGGTCATGGAGGATATGCGAAACGCAGGCTACGAACTCCAGGTGTTTGCCGGGGTCAAGCCCAACCCCCGTGACGTTGATTGTGAGGAGGGTGGGCGCGCCATCAGGGAGTTCAAGGCGGACATGATACTGGCGGTGGGCGGCGGTTCCGTCATTGACTCGGCGAAGGCCATCGCCGTACTCCAGACCAACGACGGCAGCCTCAGGCAATACGAGGGGCGCGACAAGTTCCCCAACGACGTCTCCCCCATTGTCGCCGTGCCCACTACGGCGGGGACCGGCTCGGAGGTCACGCGCTCGGCCGTGATAACGGACACATCGAGGAGATTCAAGATGACGGTGAAGGGCTTGAGGCTCGCCCCCAGGCTGGCAGTGGTGGATCCCGCGACGACGTACAGTCTCCCCAGGGGGCTGACGGCCTCGACCGGCATGGACGCGTTCGTGCACGCCATAGAATCGTTCACGTGCAGGGTGTCCAATCCCTTCTCGGAGGCGTGGGCTGCGGAGGCCATGAGGTACATCTTCGCCAATCTCAGAGATGCGGTACATGAGGGGACCAGGGACAGCCGCGAGGCGATGATGCTCGGCTCGGTCATGGCGGGTATCGCCTTCTCGCACTCCGACGTGGCAGCCGTCCACTGCATGGCGGAGGCGCTCGGCGGGCTGTACGACACCCCGCACGGGGTGGCCAATTCCATGTTCCTGCCGGTGGTGACCGGGTTCAACGCCGAGGCCGACCCCGGCGTTCACGCGAGGGCCGCGGCTGTATGCGGTCTTCCGGTGGAGGGTATGTCGCGGCGCGAGGCGGCCGGACTCCTCGTCCGCGAACTCGCGAGGCTGTCGGAAGACATAGGCATACCGAAGTTCAGCGAACAGCCCGGCGTGGAACCCGCGGATTTCGAGAGGCTGGCGGAGGCGTCCTTCATCAACGGCTCCACCCCGAGCAACTGCAGGCAGGTTACCAGGGACGACTACCTGGCGCTGTTCCGGAAGGCATACGAGGCCTAGAAGGCTGAGTACCATGACCACCGGGGGAATAGGCCCCGGGCGCAAGTCAGGGGCGCAGTCGCGGACTGCGCCCCCTGCGATCCACCGCAGTGATTCCCTGCCGGGCGACGTGCTCAGAACCAGCGATCGTACGCGAACAGGCTCGCGGCGCCACCCGTGTGGACGAACACGACGGTCTCGCCAGGCCGGATCATGCCCTGCTTGACATGGCCCATGAGCCCGGCCATCGCCTTCCCTGTGTACACGGGGTCCAGGATCAGCCCTTCCGTGTTTGCCGCAAGCCGCGTCGCATCGATGCACTCAGGGCTGGGTATTCCGTACCCCTCGCCGACGTAAGAGTCGTCGATCAGGACCTCCTCGGGTTCAACCCTGACCGGCCATCCCACCAGGTCCGCCGCCTCCGACGCTATCCCGGCGATGGTATCCCGCAGCCTCCCGGACCCCTTACCGACACTGATCCCCCACACTTTCGCGCCAGGGGCGAGCGCCTTCAGGCCGAGCAGCAGGCCCGCCATGGTTCCGCCCGAACCGGTCGCGATGAACACCTGATCGACCTTCAATCCCATGTCCACTACTTGCGACACCATCTCCATCGCGCAAAGGACGTAACCCACCGCGCCAGTCGGGGTGGAACCCCCAAGGGGTATCACAAATGGTTTCGCACCCTCCGCCCTCAAGCGGGACGCAACCTTCGCCATTTCCGCGTCCACGTCCGAACCCTCGGGGACGAACGACAGTTCCGCCCCGAGCACCTTGTCGAGCAGGAGATTCCCCTGGTAGTCCTCCGGCTTGGACCCCTCCAGGACAAGCACCCGCTTCATCCCGAGCTTCGCCGCCGCCGCGGCGGTCATCCGCGCGTGGTTCGACTGCACGCCGCCGGTGGTGATCACGGTGTCACAGCCCTGCCGCACGGCGTCCCCCATGACGAACTCCAGTTTCCTTGCCTTGTTGCCCCCGGTCGCCAGTCCGGTGTCGTCATCCCTCTTGACGAACAGCCGGACCCCGCCCAGAGCCTCTCCCAGCCTCCGGGCTTCCTCGAGCGGAGTAGGCAGGTTCGCCAGCCTGATTCGTGGCAGTGTGCCGATGTTCATCAGCAGATCCCTCCGATTCCCGTTCGTTCCCGCAGTCCCCGGCGCTATCGCGCCGAAAGCGTCTTTAAGGCTTCGAGCAGCCGGTCGACCTCGGCCGCGGTGTTGTACGGCGCGATGCCGACCCGGACTACACCGCCCTGCTCCGCAAGCCCCAGCCTCTCAATCAGGGTGGTCGCGTAGAAGTCACCGTCCCAGACGAATATGCCGCGGTCGCCAAGGTATCCGGCGATTTCCGCGGGGGATTTCCCCTTCAGCCGGAACGACACCGTCGGCGTGCGCCTGGCGTTGGCCGGAAGGCCGAACATGGTCGTCCCCGGGATGGAATCCAGCCCATCCATCAGTGTGCGGAATAGCGGGCGTTCGTGCGATTCGATCGCCTGGAACCCCGCGAGGATCCGGTTCCTGCGCGAGGCCGCGGTCCCGCTCGTCGCGCCGTCCTCTCCACCGAGGCTGGCGATGAAATTCACGGCCTCCGTGACTCCCGCAATGCCCTCGTGATTGAGTGTGCCTGTTTCGATTTTGTACGGCGGCCTGTCGTCCTGTGGCTTCAATTTATACGTTCCCAGCCGCTCAAAAAGGTCGCGCTTCCCGTACATGACCCCGACGTGGGGACCGAAGAACTTGTACGCTGAACAGAGCAGGAAGTCACAACCGATATCCTTGACGTCAGCGGCTAGGTGCAGGGCGGAATGAACCGCGTCCACCACGCACGTCGCGCCGACCGAATGGGCCAGTTCCGCGGCCCATTTCACGTCGTTGATCGTGCCCACGGCGTTGGAGGCGTATCCGAGGGCAACCACCTTCGTCCTCGCGTTGACCTTCGATTCGAAATCCCTGTAGTCGAGCGTACAATCGGCCAGATTCACCTTCACCGAGCGGACGACTACGCCTCTCTCCTCCAGGGCCAGCCACGGCCCGCGATTTGCCTCGTGATCCAGGTCGGTTATGACCACCTCGTCACCGGCCTTCATGGTGCGGCCCAGCGCGCGCGAAAGCGCATAGTTCAAGGTGGTCATGTTGTTCCCGAACGCCACCTCACCGGCGGAGCAGCCGAGGAAATCGGCCATTGCCTGCCGCGCTCCGGCAAGGATCTCGTCCGTCTCTCTGGAGGTCTTGAAGGCCCCGTGGGTATTACAGTTCGAATTCGTGTAGTAGCGCACTGCTGCATCGATGACGCGCTGCGGCACCTGCGTCCCTCCCGGCCCATCGAAGAAAGCGGCCGCATAGCCGTTCACCTCTTGCGTCAGCGAGGGGAACTGGCCCCTGCATTTCTCAACATCGTAGACCCCGGTCTTCAAGACGCTCCCTCCTTCGTTGTGTCCCCGACACAGGTTCTATGGGGGTCGTGCGCAAACCTGCAACCGGCCGGGATGTCCGGGAACCCCCGGCCGGGCGATCGTCGTCAGGCAAAGATGGCGAGTCAAGACACCCGTTTTCCGCGAAGGAGGATGGCGATGGCGAAGAAGATCCTGGCAATCGTGCTAATCTACCTGGTCACGAGCGGCGCCTGGATGATCCTCGGCGGCGTCACGATGGAGCGTACTGGGACGGCGCGAACGGCTATGCAGGACCAGGTGGCGGAGCTGTGGGGATCCAGTCACCGCCAGCAGGCGCCGGAGGTGTATTACGAGGAAGAGGTGCAGGCGCCTGGGGCGGCGGCATCGTCTGGGCCGGTCTCATCCGGGCCGTCGGCATCCGCGATTCCGGGCGAGTACCGTGAGAAGCAGCCGGTAACGAGTCCGTCGAGGAACGACTACAGGCGAGTTGACCTGGTCCCCGACGCCAGCGATATTAGGGTGAGCCTCGGTTTGAGCCAGCGGAAGAAGGGCCTTCTGTGGTTCAGCACATATACGGTCGGCTTCGACGGGACCTATACGATCGCCAACCCGACCACCACGCCGAGGGATATTTCGGTGTCGTTCACCCTCCCCACGCAGGAAGCGATATACGACGACCTCAAGATGTCAGTGGACGGCAGGGACATCGACCTGGGAGCCGCTTCGCAGGGCAGGATGGTGACAGCCGTGTACCTGGCGCCGGGCGAGCGGAAGAACGTCCGCGTTTCATACCGTTCGAGGGGATTGGATACCTGGATCTACTCGTTCGGCAAGGGCGCCACGCAGGTGAAGAACTTCAGACTCGAGATGGTCACGGATTTCAAGGGGATCAACTTCCCCGGCCGTACGATCTCACCGACTGAGAAGGAAGAGACTCCCGACGGCTGGAGGCTAGTCTGGGACCATAAGAGCCTCGTATCGGGCTTCACCGTGGGCATGGAGATGCCCAAGAAGCTGAACCCCGGACCCCTGGCCAGCCAGATCAGCTTCTTCGCGCCCATATCGCTGTTGTTCTTCTTCTTCGTGGTGTTCGTCCTCTGCGTTGTAAGGGACATCAAACTACACCCGATGCACTACTTCTTCCTGGCGGCGGCGTTCTTCGCATTCCACCTGCTTTTCGCGTATCTGGTGGATCACATCGACGTGAACCTTGCATTCGCGATCGCATCGCTCACCTCGGTCGCGCTGGTGGTCTCGTATCTCAAGGTGGTCGTGGGGCGGTCTTTCGCGTTCCGCGAGGCCGCGGCGGCCCAGCTCGTGTATCTGGTCCTGTTCTCGTACACGCATTTCTTCAAGGGGTTCACCGGCCTGAGCGTCACCATAGTCGCCATAGTAACGCTGGCGGCCGCCATGCATCTGACGGCGAGGGTCGATTGGGACAAGAAATTCCGGGCTTCCTGAGTCATGATGGGCGCTGTCCCGCTCGTTGCAGGCGGGGCGGCGCCCACGGGCCTTCCCTCACCCCACCTTCCATGTTAGACTTGTCTAAGCCGCGTCACACACTGCGAGCATGCCCACACCTGGAGGGATTCCCTTGCCCCGGCGCATACTGGCCGCTATCGCGTTCACTTGCTGCAGCATCATCTGGGGTTCCACCTTCGCCGTCTGCAAACTGGCCCTCCAGGAGTTCCGCCCGCTGCAACTGGTCGTCGCGAGATTCGCCCTCGGCGCCCTCGCGCTTTCGCCCGTGGCTTTCCGCCAGATTGGAACGCTCATCGCACACTGGAAAACCCTGACCCTGCTAGGGCTGGTCGGGATCGCGGTGCCGTATGCGGCACAGAACTGGGCCCTGGAGTTGACCACCGCCACCGCGGCGGGGTTGATCATGGCATCCATACCCGCCATGACCTCTGTGTTCTCGGTCGTAATCCTCAAGGAATCCGTGGACCTCAGGAGATGGGCCGGAATCCTCACCTCGATCGCGGGAGTGCTCCTCCTCGTGCTGGCAGGAGCGGCCGCTTCCGGAGGCGCGGGAACCCTCGCGGGGAACGCGCTCCAGATGGGCTGCGCCGCCTCGTGGGGCCTGTACACTGTGCTGAGTAAGCGCGCAATCTCCGCGGGCATCCCGGACTCAGCCGTGTCGGCCGGAAGTGTGATCGCGGGCCTCATACTGTGCATCCCCTTCGCGCTGGTAGAGATGGCGCGCGAAGGCTGGGCGTCCCCTTCGACAGCGGGGGTGCTGCAGGTCCTCTACCTGGGCGTGTTTGCCTCAGCGGGCACGTTCTTTCTCTGGAACTACGGCCTGAGATCGTTCGATGCCAGCGAAGCGGGGGTATTCGACAGCACGGTGCCCGTGTGGTCGGTACTGACTGCCATGGCGCTGCTCGGGGAGAGGTTGGCATCTTACCAGTACGCGGGGGGCGCCCTGGCGATCGGCGGCGTTCTACTGGCCCTTTCCCGGCCCCGCCGGCAGGAGGTCTCGCCCCCGCTATGACCCGTTCCGTTTAAATACTTGAAGGATTCCGACCCCTCGTGATCTAATTCACTACGGAGGCCTTGTACAGATCACGGGGGTGTCGAGATGCTCTCACACCTGTTTTTCACCCTGGCGCAGGAAATGTCGGTAATAGCCGTGCTCGCCTTCATCACCGGGAGGACCGCCCCGTTCAAGCACGCCCTCGACAGGCGCCTGACCACACGCGACAAGGTCGTTCTCATCGTCTTCTTCGGGCTCCTTTCGATCGTTGGAACGTACACGGGTATCCGCGTTCGCATTTCCCCCACCACCGAAGGGTGGGCGGTCGCCAACACCCGCGCGATAGGGGCCATATCCGCGGGGCTACTCGGAGGGCCGGTCGTCGGCCTCCTCGCCGGTTTCATCGGGGGGTTCCACAGGTATTCCATAGGGGGGTTCACCGCCCTCGCGTGCGGCCTCTCCACAACCTTCGAGGGTCTCCTCGGAGGTCTGGCCCACCGCGCGCTCCGGGGAAGCGACATAAGCGGCAAGATAGGGGTCGCCCTGGGGGTGGCGGGAGAACTCGCCCAGATGCTGATAATCGTTTCGGTCGCGAGGCCGGTAGCTGAGGCGTTGTCCCTGGTCAAGGTCATCATACTTCCCATGACGGTCGTCAACGCCATCGGCGTGGGGATATTCATCACCATAATACAGATGACCCGCGCCGAGCACGAGCGGATAGAGGCTGTTCAGGCCAAGAAGGCCCTGAAGATAGCCTCCCGCACCCTGCCGTACCTCCGCGGCGGGCTGTCGTTCGACTCGGCCAGGCAGGTCGCCACCATAATCAAGGAGGTATCGGGGGTCGCAGCCGTCTCCATCACGGACAGGGAGAAGGTGCTGGCCTTCGTCGGGTCCGGCGCCGACCACCACAAGGCGGGGGATCCGATCGCCACAAGGGGCACCAGGGCGGCCCTGGCAGACGGGGAACTCCGCGTTCTGGTGGACCGCGAATCGGTCGGCTGCCCGCACCGCAGCTGTCCCCTCAGCTCCGGGGTTATCGTCCCCCTCATGATCGGAAACCAGATCACGGGGACGGTCAAGTTGTACGAGGACGGGAAGGACCGCGTCACTCCGGTGATTGTCGAGCTGGCGAAGGGCGTTGGACAACTGCTCGCGACCCAGGTGGAGATATCGCAGCTGCAGGCGAAGGCCGACCTCCTGGCGCAGGCGGAGATCCGGGCTCTCCAGGCCCAGATAAACCCGCACTTCCTCTTCAACGCCCTCAACACGGTCACGTCGTTTTGCAGGACCGATCCGGACAAGGCGAGGGATCTCCTCGTGCAGCTGTCGGATTTCTTCAGGCGGAATCTGAGGCAATCCGATCAGATGGTGACCCTCGGCGACGAACTCGACCACGTGCAATCGTACCTCGCCATTCAGAAGGCGCGGCACGGCGAGAGGTTAAGGGTTTCGATCGACGTCGATTCCGAGTGTCGCACGGCATTGCTTCCCCCATTGACACTCCAGCCGCTGATCGAAAACAGCATTAAGCACGGCCTCGACGGGAGGGAGTCGGGGGTAACGGTTTCTATCTCGGCAAGGGCCGCCGGCGACGGGATCTCAATCTCCGTCAGGGACGATGGCGCAGGGATACCGCCTGACAGGATGCAGGGATTACTCTCCGGTCCGGCCGCGCCGGACCCGACAGGCTCCGCCCATTCCGGGACCGGCATAGGGTTGAGAAACGTTCACCACAGGCTGAAGAGCATTTTCGGCCAGGAATACGGTCTGGCCATCGCTTCCGAACCAGGCGCCGGCACCACCGTGACATTCAGGATTCCCGAATGGAGGGACACGGTTGCGAACGATCCGGGCGATCATAGCGGACGATGAAGAGCCCGCAAGGGATGAACTGCGTTATCTGCTGGCCTCGCTGGGGGGATTCGAGGTGGTGGGCGAAGCCCGCACCGGTCCCGAGGCCGTTTCCGCGTGTAGGAGCCTGACCCCGGATGTACTCTTCCTGGACATCGCTATGCCGGGATTGACCGGGATGGAGGTAGCGCGGGAACTCCGCCGGTGGAGCCGCTGCCCGCGCTTCGTCTTCGTCACCGCGTACGACGAATACGCCGTTCAGGCGTTCGAGGTGTGCGCCGTCGACTACCTGCTCAAGCCGTTCGACCGCAAGAGGCTGGCGGCCGCCATCGAGAATCTCAGGAAAGCCGTGCTGCCGGCCGATCACCTCAGGGAGAATCTCAGCATGCTCCTCGACCAGGTGCTGCCTCCACTATCCAGCGCAAAGATCCCCCTCGAGCGAAATGGGGCGATTGCCCTGCTTGATGCGCGTGATATGGTCTACGCTCGATGCACGGGTGACAGGGTCTTCTTGAGGACATTCGATAAGGAGTACTATACGAAGCTCACTCTCTCCCAGCTGCAGGACCGCCTCGGCCGCAGGTTTCTCCGCGTACACCGGACGTTCCTGGTGAACCTCGACAAGGTCGCCGAGGTCATCCCCTGGTTCTCGGGCACTTACACGCTGGTCATGAAGGACAAGGACAGCAGCAGGGTGCCGGTGGCGCGCGCCCGCGTCCGACAGATGAAAGAAACCCTGGGCCTCTGAGTCTGAGTCGTCCCTCCTGAGGCCCAGGGTTTCGAAGTGTTGGAGACTAGGCCTTGCTGGCCCTTTCGGCCATGACCTTCCGTATCACTGTCCACGCTTCCACGATCAGCCACAGTTCAAGCACCATCACTATGGCGTCAATGGTGGAAAGAAGCGTGTCGCCTTTCTTGACGTAGTTCATCAGGTTGAACGCCATGCCGCACGTGGTCATGACTATCATGAAGACCATCGGGGCCATGGTATACACCAGGGGTTTCTTGGCGCGCGCGAGGTACACGGTTACGACCAGCAGAGCGAGGCCGGCCAGAAGCTGGTTCGTCGCTCCGAACAGAGGCCATATGACGTTCGCGCCCTTCCTGAAGGCCATCAGGTACGCCGAGCCCACGGCTATCGCGGTGGCCACGTACTTGTTCGCGAGCCAGTCCATCTTCAGGTTATTCCCAACCTCGCTGATTACGTACCGCTGGATCCTGGTCGCGGTGTCGATGGTCGTTCCGGCGAAGCTCAGCATGAACACTGCCAGGATGTTCAGTGACAGCGCCTTGGGAATTCCGAGAACCGCGACTATGCGAGCGCCGCCCTCCGCAAACGTCGGGAGAGTCGGGACTTTTGCGTAGTCGGCGTACGTTTTCAGCCACGCCTCACTCGACACACCGGTCGTCACCGCCAGGATGACGAGCGTCGCCAGCACGCCCTCAAGCAGCATGCCTCCATAGCCGACCATCATGGCGTCGGGCTCCCTCGCAATCTGCTTGGAGCTCGTTCCGCTCGACACCAGGCTGTGGAATCCCGAGATCGCCCCGCAGGCGATGGTGATGAACAGGAACGGGAACAGCGGTGGCGCCCCGGTTGGGCTTGCGACGACGGCGGGGGCGACGATGGGCCTCGGCGCCACGACAATGCCCGCGACCAGCAGGATCATGGCTACACCCAGTTCCAGTGCGTTGATGTAGTCGCGCGGCTGCAGGAGGGTCTGCACCGGCAAGACCGACGCGAAGAAGATGTAGACCATTATGATGATGATCCAGGTGTCAGCGGTTGCCTTGACAGGTATGAAGAGGCCCATCCAGATCGTCAAGTACATGAGCGCCAGCGCTACTATCGATCCCACTGCCAGGCTGCCGCTTCTCTTGTACAGGTACCAGGAGAGACCCATCGCTATCGGGATCTCAACCCAGATCGGGAACACGCACTCGGGATACTGCACGAAGAGGCCTGCCATCAGGATTGCGAATATTGCGATCACTATCCACAGGGCGAAGAAGATGATCAGGGAAAACAATGTCCTTGAGCGAGGGCTTACCACCAGACCGGTGATGTCACCTATGGACTTGCCTTCATGCCGCATGGAAACCACGAGAGCCCCCAGGTCATGAACAGCTCCGGCGAAGATCGACCCGAAGATCACCCACAACAGCGCAGGAACCCACCCCCAGATAACCCCCAGCGTCGGGCCGACAATCGGGCCTGTCCCGGCAATCGACGTGAAGTGGTGTCCGGCGAGGATCCACTTGTTGGTAGGCACGTAGTCCACACCATCTTTCAGCTTATGGCTCGGCGTCACCCGGTCGGCAATGAGCTCGAATATCTTGTGCCCGAGCGTCTTGCCGTAGAGGTTGTACGCCAGGAGGTACAGGACAAACGTGACTACCATTACCAGCAGAGAATTCACGATCCAAACCCCCTTCGTAGGATAGTTGGAACGCCCCGCGTTCCCAAGCGCAAGTGACTCACTTGAACGGCTACCCACTCCTTTCCGGGAAGGCCGGGGCGGCTCTCACCGCGACGGACATCTTGATAGCGAGACACCGGCCGGCGGCCGTGTCTGAACCCTACCGCCGTGTCGAGGCTATACCTTCCCTACCATAAAGGATAGAGGCTCGCCCGCCGGCGCGAAAGGGAATCCGGGTGAACAGTGACAATGTGGATTTAACAGTCGAAAAACGAGGATGGATGAAAGCGAATGGCGCCATCCGCAGGTGGGAAAAGGACTGTGGACTTTTCCATTGACCGGCGCGATCCTCCGTGATATAAATATGGGTGTGTTTCCAGCGCCGACTGACTGGTCGGTTCTAGCCCCCAGTCCGCCCGAGGCGCGACAGGTTAGCAAATCGCCGGCGTTTCAGACATCTCCCCATGCATCCACGTATAGACTTCCGGAGGGTTTTGCAAGGAGGTAGTCCCAGTGAAGCTTTTCAGATCGAGATTGCCCCGGATCCTGGCGGCGGTTGTACTCGTGGCCTTGGTCGCCCTGGTGGGGCTCAGGGTGGCGCAGCGGCGGAATGCCGGCAAAGCCTCTATGAAGGGGCCTGAGGAGGCCCTGTCCGTTGAGGTGGCCCCCGCCGGCTACGCCACCATAGAGGAGAGAATCGACCTGGGAGGGACGATCGAGCCGGGATCCGAGGTCGTGGTCACGAGCAAGATCCCCGGTAGAGTAGTGAGGGTGCTGGCGAGTGTCGGCAAGAGGGTGGCCGCCGGGGAATCCCTGGTGGAGATCGATAGCGCCGAATTCGCGGCCTTGCGGGCCGCCCTAACGCAGGCGGAAATCGGTCTCTCGGATGCGAAACGCAACTTCGAGAGGCTCGACAATCTGTATAAGCAGCAGGCCATTTCGAGACAGCAGTGGGAAGCCGCGCTCAACGGCGTCAACCTTGCCGGGGCCCAGTATCAGGCCGCGAGGGAACAACTCAACCAGGCGGGCGGCGTGGCCGGCGGACCCAACGGTGAGCGCATGATCCTCGCGGCGCCGCAGGATGGAACGGTGGCCGGCGAGAATCTGGACGCCGGCAACCTCATCACGCCCGGCGCGCCCCTGGTGACAATAGTCGATATCAGGACGGTCTACGCGAAGATCGGCGCGCCCGAACGCGCCGTGAACAAGATTGCCCTCAATTCCCCCGTCGACGTGCGCGTCGATTCCATCGGTCTGACTCGCAAGGGACGCGTTGACAGCGTCGGCCCGACGCCGGACCCTCGCACGAGGGCGTATCCCGTGACTATCGCCCTCGATAACCCCAGCGAGGATGTGAAGCCCGGGATGTTCGCTCACATACTCCTGTCGCTCGGGAAGAAGGAGAACACCCTCGTGGTTCCAAGGGATTCGGTCGTGGAACGCGTGGGAAGGCAGGTTGTGTACGTTGTGAAACCGGGTGATCCCGCGAGGGTCGAGGAGCGCGTGGTCACGCTCGGACTGGAGAACGGGCAGCTGGTCGAGGTGCTCGGAGGCGTGAGCCAGGGCGAACAGGTTGTGACGAACGGTCAGCACCTCCTCGTGGATGGCGCGCTGGTCCGGGTCAAGGCTGCGGCGGAAAAGGGCGCCGGCGAAGGGGGCGGCAAACCGTAATGAGGTGGCTTGCTCAGACGTCGGCGGGGCGTCCCGTCGCGGTAACCATGCTCATACTGGTCCTGGTAGTGTTCGGGATGTTCTCCTTCCAGAGGCTGTCTGTCGACCTGCTTCCGGAGATGAACTTCCCAGTCGCGGCCGTCATCACCAGCTACAGCGGGGCGGGCCCCGCGGAGATCGAGCGACTCGTCAGCGTCCCAATCGAAGAAGCGGTATCTACCATTACAAACGTCAAGTCAGTGACGTCCACCAGCCAGGAAGGCTTGTCCTTCGTCGTCGTGGAGTTCGATTACAGCACCGACATGGATTACGCCGCCCTCCAGGTACGCGAGAAGGCGGAACAGACCAGGGCAAGGTTGCCCGACGACGCGGAAGCCCCAATGGTCATGAAGTTCGACCCCGGGATGATGCCAGTGCTGTTCCTGGGTGTGGGCGGCAATTCGGACACCGTGAGTCTCAGGAAGGTCGCGGAGGACTCGATTAAGCCTGCTCTCGAAAGGATTCCCGGCGTCGCCGCCGTGGACGTGTCGGGCGGGAATCAGGAAGAGATCCGCGTTACGCTGGATCAGGAGATGCTCGGCCACTATGGGCTGACGTTCGATGACATCGCGCGGGCCTTGACGGCCGAGAACGTGAACATCCCCGGCGGCAGCGCAGAATCGGGCAAGGCTGTCTACGTGGTGAGGACGGTCGGGGAGTTCCGGTCCGTTGACGAAATGGGAGACATCGTTGTGGGGGCTGCGAATGGGGCGGCGGTGCACCTCAGGGACGTGGCCCGTATCGAGCGAACGGTGGAGGAAGTCACCCAGCACACCCGCATGAACCAGAAGGCCAGTGTGGGTGTGCAAGTGAGGAAGCAAAGCGGCGCCAGCACCGTCGCAGTGTCGAAGCTGGTCACACGCGAACTCACCCTATTGTCCAGTACCCTTCCCGAGGGCGTTGAGATCAAGACCGTGTTCGATCAAGCCAAGTATACTCAGCGGGCGATAAACGACGTGTACAACAACGCGTACATGGGCGCGATACTCGCGATCGTCGTGCTGTACGTCTTCCTCCAGAGCCTCAGGCACACGTTGGTCATTGGCGTCTCCATTCCCGTTTCTGTGATCGGCACTTTCCTCATGATGTACCTGGCCAAACTGAGTATCAACATGATGTCCCTGGGCGGTCTCGCCCTCGGTGTGGGCATGATGGTGGACAACTCGATCGTAGTCCTCGAGAACATCTACCGGTACGCGGAGGAAGGGCACGACCCGTGGACTTCGGCAGTGGAAGGCACCATCGAGGTCGGCGGGGCAATCTGGGGGTCAACGACAACGAACGTCTCTGTCTTCCTCCCCATCTTGTTCGTGTCGGGCATAACCGGGCAGATCTTCAGGGAACTGGCCCTGACAGTCACGTTCTCCCTCATGGCCTCGCTTCTGGTGGCCGTGACCGTGGTGCCGATGGTGTGCTACCGGACCTTGGTCCTCTCCGGCGGCAAGACGCGCGAGCGGGCGCGCGGCGCCGTGGGAAGATTCCTGGACTCCGTGGCGCGATGGACTGGGGAGATCATCCCGGGCTACTACCTGAGGGCCCTCCAGTGGTCTCTCTCCCGCAAGAGGTTGGTCGTGGGGATGACTGTGCTGAGTGTTGTACTCGCCGGGGCCGCGTTGCTGGGGGTCGGCAAGCAATTCCTTCCGGCGTCCGACGAGGGGCAGTTCAGCATAAGCGTGGAGATGCCGGCCGGCACCGCCCTCGCCGAGACCGACCGCGTGGTGGCGGGCATCGAACGGGAGGTCGTGGCATTCGAGGAGGTTGACGCCGTCTTCGCTTCCTCGGGACAGGGTGGCATGTTCGGCGGCCAGGCAAGCCATGTGGGGAGCATCGAGGTCCAGCTCCTGCCCAAGGCGCAGAGGCGCCGGTCGACCGACCAGGTCGTGGAGGCCGTACGCCAGAAGACAGCGGGAATCCCCGGGGCGAAGGTCACCGTCCAGGCGGCCAGCTTCATGGGGGGCCATGGAGGCGGAGGGGCGCCGATCTCCATCCTTCTCAAGGGACGCGATACGAAGGTTCTCGAGGAGATATCGACCAGGATAGTGGAACTCATCTCAAGCATCCCGGGCACCCGGGAGGTGCGAACGGACATTGAGGCGAGGCTACCCGAGGCCCAGGTGTTCGTCGACCGGGAGAAGGCGGCCGCCCGCGGCCTCACCACTCACCAGGTCGCGAGCGCCGTCCGGGCGGCGCTCACGGGGCAGGTATCCACGAACTATCGTGTGGGCGGAGACGAGATCAGCGTCAGATTGCGACTCCCCGAATCACAGCGAAAACAGCTCGTCGATCTGAAATACGTCAAGATACCCGCCCCAACGGGTTCGCCCGTCACGCTGGGAGAGGTGGCAAGGGTCGAACTCAGCATCGGGCCGATGGTCATCAACCGCGAGGATCAGTCGCGCGTCATCAGGATAACCGGCGCCCTCGCAGGGCGTGACCTGGCAAGCGTCATGAGCGACATCCGGACGAAAATGAGGACGTTGTCGTCCCTGCCTCCCGGCTATTCGTGGGAGTTCGGCGGAGAGGGCCAGGAGATGGCGGAGTCCTTCGCCGATCTGGGCCAGGCGCTGCTGCTGGCGGTCGTAATAATCTACATGCTGCTCGCGGCGCAGTTCGAGAGCCTTCTCCAGCCGCTGGTCATAATGTTCACGGTCCCACTGTCGGCGGTCGGCGCCATCTGGGGCCTGTTCCTGACCGGCCGGCCCATAACGATAATATCGTACACCGGCTTCATCATGCTGGTGGGCATAGTCGTGAACAACGGCATCGTCCTGATCGAGTACGTCAACATCCTGAGGCGACGCGACGGCATGTCCAGGATGGAGGCGC
This sequence comes from Ignavibacteriales bacterium, assembly GCA_050260105.1. GTDB lineage: Bacteria > Bacillota > Sulfobacillia > JABLXB01 > JABLXB01 > SM1-B181. The sequence continues at coordinate 114,839 of JBLNBR010000011.1, forward strand.
TGCTGACGGCGGGACCGAAGAGGTTGCGCCCGATTCTCATGACGAGCCTCACCACGATACTGGGTCTGATCCCCCTGTGCCTGGGTATCGGCGAGAGCGCCGAGACAGAGGCGCCGCTGGCGACGGTCATCGCCGCAGGGCTGGCCACTTCCACGGTGCTGACGCTGGTAGTCATCCCGGTCGCATACGAGCTGTTCGAGCGGCTGTCCGATTGGCTCTCACGGAAGGTGTACGGAAAGAATCACGTTGTGTCAGTGGGGCAGGTTCCGAAGCCGGCTTCCGGCGAAGCGGGAGGTAATTAGGATGAAGAAGATTGCACGAGTGATCGTCGCGGCGCTGGCCGCGATGTGCGTGGCGTCCGCGGGCGCCCTGGCGTCCGGCGAGCCCGCGGCGCGGGGCGGGTCCGCGGCGGGGGGCGAATCCCCGGCGCTCACCCTCGATCAGGCCTACGCGCGGGCGCTGGAGTGCAGCACCGTCGTCGCGCAGTCGAAACTCGCCGTCAAGCAGGCAGAACTCGAGGCCGACGAGGCGGTCAAGACCGCCCGCGGGATCGAGGAGGAATACGTCACGACGTGGGAACTCGCGCTGGTCAAGTACTATAACCCCGACAGCGCCAAGTCGGCGCTGGAGACGGCCAGGATGAGCAACGACCTTACGGCGAAGTCGTTGCGGTTGTCGGTGGCCGAGTCCTACTACGGCGTGCTGAAGGCCGACGCGATGCTCAAAGCACAGCAGGCCGGCCTGAAGAGGGCGGAGGAACAGCTCAAGACCGCGCAGGCGATGTTCGATGCGGGCATGGTCGCGAGGACCGACGTGCTTGCCGCCGAGGTCGGTGTGTCGGGCGCGCGGGTCGGTGTAGCTTCCGCTTCCAAGGCGCTGACGATGGCCAGAATGGGTCTGAACCAGTTGCTGGGCTACGACCTGAGCCGCGAGATGTCGCTGTCCGCTGGTTTCCGCTACACCGGGCTCTCGCCTGTGGACCTCTCCGGCGTTGTCTCGCTCGCCATGGAGAAGCGGCTCGACATTCGATCCGCATCCGAGGCGGTCCGTCTCGCGACACTCTATAGGGACCTTTCACTGAAGCATTTCACGCCCAATGTGTGGACGGTGAGACAGGCCGAGATCAACATTGAGTCCAAGGCGCTGAGCCACGACCTCGCCCGCCAGGCGGCTGAGCTTCAAATACGCCTCGGCTACGAGACCCTGCTGGAGGCCGACGAACGTTACCAGCTCACGCAGAAGACTCTCGAACAGGCCCAGGAAAACCTGCGACTGGCCACACTGAGATATGAAGCGGGTGTGGGCACGAGCCTCGAGGTAACGACGGCGGACTCGATGCTCAGGGAGATCGAAGCGCAGGCAATCCAGGCACAGTTCGATTACGCCCTGGCTACGGCCAAGTTCGATTTCCTGAGGGAAGGTGGACAGCTGGCGACGACGGGCTCTTAGGAGGGAATGGCACATGGCTGAGAACCAGGCGTTGCCCGGCAACCCGTCCACCGCGGGGTGTGGACCTATCCCGGACAAGCAGGCGCAGATCCTGGAGGCGGCGCTTCACGTTTTCCGCGAACGCGGGTTCCACGAGGCGAAGGTCGAGGAGATCGCGGTCGCGGCAAATGTAGGTAAGGGGACCATATACGAGTACTTCGATACCAAGACAGACCTGTTCCAGCAGACAGTGAAGTACCACCTGTTCCGGTTCTGGCAGTCCGCCCAGCAACACGTGCAGGCGGAAGCGTCCGCCAGGGACAAGATACGGCGTATCGTGGAAAGCGAGGCCCGCCTCCTCGCCGAGGAAAACGCCGTGGTATCCCTCTTGCTCCAGGACCCGGGACCGGTGAGCATACACCTCAAGGAGTGGCTGTGGGAACAACGGGCGGCGTTCATCCTTGATTCCATCGAGGGCATCGTCCGGCAAGGCATCAAGGACGGTGACTTGAGGCCGGTGGACACCAGGGTGGCGGCATGCTTCATCTTCATGGTGTTCCATGCGTTCGTCGCGCTGCACGTGCTGTCACCGGGCAGGTCGGCGGGATCCACCCCGGAGGATGTCGACGCGACCCTGGACCTTCTCTTCAATGGGCTGGCGCCCTGACGCGTGCGACTTCGAGGACGCCTCGCACGATAGACTCACGCGTGGGCACGGCGTGCTGCTCGAGCGTCTTGCTGAACGGAATGGGTGTATCGCTCCCGCAGATCCGCTTGATTGGGGCCTTCAGCCTGTGGAACGCGTCGCTCCCCGCTACCACGGCGGCTATCTCGCCGCCAAAGCCGCCCCGCTCCGGCGCTTCGTGGACGATCACGAGCCTGCCCGTCTTGCCCACCGACTCGAGGATGGTCTCCCTGTCGAACGGGACCAGCGTCCGGGGGTCGATGACCTCGGCGCTGACGCCATGCTTCTCCAGGTCCGTCGCCGCGCCCAGGGCGTTATGCACCATCATGGACGTGGCCACGATGGTGACATCGGTCCCGGCCCTCTTGATATCAGCCTTCCCGAACGGGACAGTGTATTCCCCCTCTGGCACCGGGCCCTTCAACTTGTACAGGAGCTTGTGTTCCAGGAACACGACGGGATTGTCGTTCCTGATGGCGGTCTTGAGGAGACCCTTGGCGTCGTAGGGTGTCGACGGCATGGCCACCAGCAACCCCGGCACATGAGCGTACCATGCCTCGAGGCTCTGCGAATGCTGGGCGGCCGCGCCGGTGCCGGCCCCGCAGGGGGTCCTGACGACCATGGGGACCTGCAACTGACCCCCCGACATGTATCTCATCTTCGCGGCCTGATTGACCAGTTGATCCATTGTGAGGGCAACGAAGTCCGAGAACATGATCTCGGCCACGGGGCGCATCCCGAGAATTGCAGCGCCCACGCTCGTGCCGACGATGGCGGCCTCGGAGATCGGCGTCTCCCTCACCCTCTCGGGGCCGAACTCCTCGATGAGGCCGAGGGTCACGCCAAACGAGCCCCCGTACACCCCTATGTCCTCCCCGATGAGGTACACACTCGCATCGCGGTCGAGTTCCTCCCTCAGGGCCTCGCGGATCGCCTCCGCCCCCGTCAATTCCCGCACGGTCGCACCTCCCCGTCCGGGGTTTCCGCATAGACGCCGGTGGTCAGGTCCTCCAGGGGAGGGTCGGGGCTGCGTTCGGCGAACCTTACCGAGTTCTCGACGAGGTCCCGCGCCCGCCTTTCCATCTCGTCAGCCTGCTTCTCGCCGGCGACCCCATTCTCAACGAGCAGGTTCCTGAATCGTGCGATGGGGTCCTTGAGCATCCAGGCCTCGATCTCTTCGCGAGTTCTGTACCTGTTCAGGTCACTTTTTGAATGGCCCCTCCACCTGTAGGTCCGGCACTCAACGTAGCTCGGCCCCTCGTTGCGGCGGGCCCTCGCCACGGCCGCCTTTACCCGCTCGTACACGGCGAGCGCGTCGTTTCCATCGACCGACTCGCCCGGCATGTTGTAGGCGAGACCTGTGGTGGCGGCGTCGTTGTGGGCGTAGTAGCGGTGGACCGCCGTGGACATGGCATACTGATTGTTCTCGCATAAGAACACGACGGGGAGCTTCCAGATCGAAGCCAGGTTTGCGGATTCATGAAAGACGCCCTCGGCGCGCGCGCCATCGCCGAAGAAGCACAGCACTATCTGGGAGCGCCCCTGCATCTTGAGGGCCAGGGCCGCGCCGGTCGCGACGGAAATGCCGCCCGCCACCACGCCGTTCCCCCCGATGTTGCCCCCCTGGAAATCCGTGATGTGCATCGAACCGCCCTTCCCGCCACACGAGCCGGTCTTCTTGCCGAAAATCTCCGCCATCATCCTGTTCAGGTCGGCGCCTTTCGCGATCGCGTGCCCGTGATTGCGGTGGGTCGAGGTTATGTAATCGCCTGGTTCCAGGGCGGCCACGGCGCCGGCTGCGCAAGCCTCTTCCCCTGTGTAGAGGTGTGTGGTCCCGTGTAACTTGCCGGCCGCGAACAGCTCCGCGATCTTCTCCTCGAAGAACCTGCACTTCAGCATCGTGTCATACATCCACAGGAGCTTCTCAGTGGGCGGCGACGCACACCCCGCCAGTCCCAATCGCGTTTCGCCCGGCAGCAAGTCATTCCCCTCCTCATCGGATACCAGGCAGCAATCGAAGCCGGGCCAACGCACCGGCTTCATCCGGCTGATTACCAGATCAATGGTAGCAGACACCTCCGCCGGGGGTCAAGCGAGCGAAACGGCGGGCACGGGTAGGAGCGGCCGCTGTTGCGGCGAACAATTCCCAGTGAGTCCTCGCGGACATCCTGAGGCAAGGAACGTGATCCGGATGAAGCCGGTCCTCATTCGTAACGGAAGGCTTGTGGACCCCGCGAGCGGGGTCGACGATATCCTGGACGTCTACGTCGCCAACGGCAAGGTGGAATGTATAGGCCGGGGTTTTGGCTACCCCGGGATTCACGGGGGAGTGGAAGTAATCGACGCCGCAGGCCTCGTGGTGGCGCCGGGGCTCGTCGACCTCCACTGTCACTTGAGGGTCCCCGGTTTCCCTGAGAAGGAGGACATGGGGACCGGTACCCACGCCGCTGCGGCCGGCGGGTTCACTACTGTCGTATGCATGCCCAATACCTCCCCCGTTATTGACAGCATCGACGTAATCGAGTATGTGAAGAGCCTGGCCTGCGACCAGGCCGTGGTCAACGTGCTGCCTGCAGCGGCGGTCACCGTTGGGCAGGAGGGCCGCAGACTCACCGATATCCCTGCCCTGGCAGCGGCGGGGGCGGCGCTGTTCACCGATGACGGCAAGCCCGTCAGCGACGGCGGCCTGATGAGAACGGCGTTGGTGAAGGCCCACGCCGTGGGGAGACCCCTGGCACAGCATTCAGAGGACAGGTCCCTGACCGCCGGCGGGGTAATCGCCGCCGGATCCGTCGCGGATAGGCTGGGAGTCAAGGGTATACCGCGGTCGTCCGAGGCATCGGTCGTGGCGCGCGACATCGTGCTCGCGAAGGAAACCGGCGCCCCCCTCCACGTCCAGCACGTCAGCAATTCTCTCACCACAGACGTGGTGAGATTCGCGAAGGCCTGGGGCGCCCCCGTCACCTCCGAGGTCACGGCGCTCGCGCTGGCATTCACCGATGAGACCGCGGAGACAATGGGACCGAACGCGAAGCTCAAACCGCCGTTCGGTACTGAAGAAGACCGCGACGCTCTTAGAGAAGCCCTGCGCGACGGGACGATCGACGTCATCGCAACCGACCACGCCCCGCATACCGTCGCCGAGAAGGCCGCCGGCCTGGAGGACGCCCCCTTCGGTCTCATAGGATTCGAAACCGCGTTGTCGCTGGTGATGGGCGACATCGTCAGGCCGGGCGTGATGTCGCTGGCGGACGCGCTGGCGAAGATGACGGTGAATCCGGCCACATTGCTGGGGATCGGCAAGGGACGGCTCGCTACCGGGACCGACGCGGATATCATCCTGATAGACCCCGAGCGCAGGTGGACAGCCTGCCCCGACCTTTACATGTCGAAAGCCCGCAACTGCCCCTGCCGCGGAAGACAAATGAACGGCAAGGTGGTCATGACCATCGTGGGCGGCAAGATCATATATCGCGACCCCGGCGGGCACTGACCGGGCGAGACACAGCCGGCGTTGCCGCGACTACCACACAGGGTACGTGACAATCGACCAGGAGGGATAGGCGTGATGCTGGAGATCGAGCCGGCCAGACTCAGGGCTGCTTGCGATCCGGGGGAGATCGGATGCGAGACCACGGAAGGGCTCGAACCCCTGGAGAACGTTGTCGGCCAGGACAGGGCGCTCCAGGCCCTCGAACTCGGCCTGGCGGTAGAGAGCGAAGGATTCAACATCTTCGTCGCCGGCGAGGCGGGAACCGGCCGGGCCACCGCCGTCAACGAATACCTCAGCCGCGTGGCGAAGGCGAAACCCGCGCCGAGCGATTGGTGCCTGGCGTTCAACTTCCGTGATTCTTACCAGCCGAAAGCGATCCGCCTGGCGGCGGGCGAGGGCGTAAGGCTGGCAAGAGAGGTTACCGCGCTGGTCGAGGCGGCCCGCAGGGAGGTCCCAAAGGCGTTCGAAAGTGAGCAGTATGCACGGAGCAGGGAAGAAATCCTGCAGGGCCTGTCAAAGAGGCGCGATGAGATCCTCGCTGACCTCAACGCCGGGGCGCAGGCCCAGGGATTCGCAATACAGTCCACGCCGATGGGGGTCCTGCTGTCGCCGGTGTTCCAGGGAAGGCCCCTGAGCGATCAGGAATACGCGGCGTTGCCCGCCGCTGTCAGGGACGCCGTATCGGACAAACGCCAGAAGGTTGAGGCCGAGATTATGCAGGCAATGCGCGAGATCCGCCGCCTCGAAAAGGACGCCGCCCGGGCCGTCGAGGATCTCGACCGCCGCACGGTGATGAGCGCAACGGATCAGCATTTCGAGCGGCTCAAAGAGGAATTCAAGGATACACTGGATGTGCTGGCGCACCTGGACGAGATGCGTCAGGACATGCTGGATCACGCCGGCGTACTGCGAAAATCCGGCGACGCCGCCCCCAGGGAGGCCTCCTCCCCCGCTCCATCGTGTCCCAGCGACCTCCACTTCAGGAGATACGCGATCAACGTGATCGTGGACAATACCGGCGCCGGGGGCGCGCCCGTGGTCCTGGAGTCGAATCCGACGTACGCCAACCTGTTCGGCAGGATCGAGAAAGAGGTACAGGACGGCGTTCTCGTGACAGACCTGTCCCTGGTCAGGGGTGGGGCCCTGCACCGCGCCAACGGAGGATACCTGGTCCTGCCCGTCGAGGACCTTCTGCGAAACCCCATGGCCTACGACAGTCTGAAAAGGGCCCTGCGGCGCCGCGAGATCGTGATCGAAGACGCCGGCGATCGCATGGGGCTGATGGCGACCAAGAGCCTGCGGCCTCAGCCGATCCCCCTCGACGTAAAGGTCATCGTGATAGGCACTCCAGTAATCTACCAGCAGCTCTACCTGCTCGACCAGGATTTCAGCGAGCTGTTCAAGATCAAGGCGGAGTTCGACACGACAATGGAACGCACACCGGACAACGTGAGGACCTATGCGTCGTTCCTGTGCAAACTCTGCAAGAAGGAGAACCTGAAGCACCTGGACGCGGGGGCCGCCGCGAAGATCGTGGAGCACAGTTCGAGACTGGCCGGCGACCAGGCGAAACTCTCCACCCATTTCGCGGTGGTCGCCGACATCATCCGCGAGGCGAGCTTCTATGCCGCGCGGGACCGGGCGAAGCACGTGGGCGCTACGCACATCTCGCGGGCGATCGAGGCCAAGACATATCGCTCCAACCTCATCGAAAGCCGGATCCGCGAGATGACGGCGCGGGGGATCCTCAAGATCGAGACCACGGGATCCTCTGTAGGCGAGGTCAACGGACTTGCGGTCATCGACCTGGGGGACATCTCGTTCGGAAAGCCGTCGCGGATAACCGCCAGCGTGGGGCTCGGGCGGGACGGCATAGTGGACATCGAGCGCGAGGCCAAGCTCGGCGGGCGACTCCACAGCAAGGGCGTACTCATCCTGGGCGGATTTCTCATCGACAGGTACGGCCAGAACAACCCGATCAGCCTTTCGGCCCGCCTCGTATTCGAACAGAATTACGAGATGATAGACGGGGACAGCGCGTCCTCTGCCGAACTCTACGCCCTGCTGTCCGCCCTGTCCGGACTCCCAGTCAGGCGGGGCCTCGCAGTAACGGGATCAGTGAACCAGCGGGGCGAAGTACAGGCCATCGGCGGGGTGAACGAGAAGATCGAGGGCGTATTCGAGGTGTGCAAGATGAAAGGGCTCACTGGCGACCAGGGGGTGATCATCCCCGAGGCCAACGTCAAGCATCTCATGCTGAAGGAGCAGGTCGTCGAGACGGCCAGGGAAGGCGGGTTCCACATATACGGGGTCAGTACGATCGACCAGGGCATCGAGCTGTTGACGGGTGTCCCCGCGGGCGGCAGGCGGGAGGACGGGTCGTTCCCCGAGGGAACGGTGAACCACCTGGTCCAGAAGAGATTGCGGGAACTGGCCGAGAAGATACGGGGCTTCGGCGTGGCGCCCTCTCACGCGCGCGACGCCGGGGTGGGAAGCGAATAGCGCCTGGGGGCCGCCTGGGGCGAGCCGCCCGGCCGCCTCGGGCCGGCCTTACTGTCTATTGTCGCAGGGCTTCAACGGGTGACAGGCCTGACGCCTGATATGCGGGGTAGACGCCGAACAGAAGGCCTATGGCGATGGCCGACGCAAGGGCAACCCAGCAGGCGTTCCATGTCACCTCGGCTTCAATGCCGTAAGAGCCGATCGCGTGGCAGCCCGCAAATCCCAGGCCCAACCCGATGATGCCCCCGAACACGCTGAGCAGGAACGCCTCGACAAGGAACTGGTAAATGAGGTCCCCCCTCTTGGCGCCAAATGCCTTGCGCAGGCCGATCTCCGAAGTGCGCTCGGTGACGGAGACCAGCATGATGTTCATGATGCCGAGGCCGCCCACCAGGAGGGAGACGCCGGCAATCCCGCCCAGCATGAGCGTCATCACCCTGTTCGCCTGGCTGGCTTCCCTGACCATTTCGTTGAGGCTGGTCACCGACAACATCGTGGCAGGCCCCAGCCCCGAGTCCTCTTCGTACGCCCTCGGGGCCTCCATCCTTACCGAGCTACGGCCTCCGAACCCGTATCTCGGGTAGTAGGCGCCGTAGGGACCGAACGATCCCCCGGGGTACCGCGCCCGGTTCCTTTCCTCTTCCGCCTGGAGCTCCTTCAGCCCGAGTTTCTTAGTGTAGACCCGGCTAATCTGGACCACGGCGGCGTCCACAGCTTCCCGGGAGACGCCCTTTGCCCATATCTCGTTCACAAGGTAGCTCCTGGTGAGGCGCTGGGCGGAGGTCACCGGGAGGACAACCTTGTTGTCGATGTCATCAGCCATGCCCTGGCCCTTGGGCTCGAGGACCCCGATAACGGTGAATCTCTGTCCATCGATGTATATCCTCTGTCCCACCGGTCCGCGCCCCTGGAACAGGCGGTCCACCACGTTGAAACCGATGACCGCGACGCGCAGGCGCTCGGCGACATGAAGGTGCGAGAAGAACCTGCCGGCGAGCACCTCGTGCTCTCTCAGCGAAGGAAAATCCTCGGACACGCCGAGGATACCCAGGGTCTCGGCGCGCTTCCTCCACTTCACCAGAGCCTCGGCCTTCACCACGGGCATCGCCGCCGTGATGGTCGGCACCCTCGCTTCCAGTGCGCCTGCGTCCTCGGGCCTGAGCTGGACGCGCCAGTGGTGGGTTTCGATCTTTATGAGATTCGTGCCCAGGCTCTCGAATTGGCGGACAATGGCGAGCCTGGCGCCCTCGCCGATCCCAACCAGGCTGACCACCGAGGCGACCCCTATGGTAACGCCGATGACTGTGATCGCAGAGCGCAGCCTGTTCGTGAGTACGCCGCTCAGGGCCATCTCCAGGCCAAAGGCCCCGCGGGCCCACAGGCCGCGAATACTGACGGACTTCACGGTCTTATCACCCGCTTGACATCCCCCTGGGTAGTGACGGGCTTCTTCTGGGGGAGCACCAGCGGTTCCTTGCCCTCCTGGCCGTCGTTCCCCTCGCGCCCTTCTTCCACAGCCCTGTCGAGCCGGTCCAGTGAGCTGCCTGTCACTACGACTTGCCCCTCTTGTAGGCCGGTGAGCACCTCAGCCACTTCCTCGTTCACCAGGCCGAGCTCGACGGGAACCACTCTGGGATCGTTGCCTTCGAGTACCTCCACGGAAGCCACGCCGTCCTGTTCGAACACGGCCTCTATGGGCACCAGGAGAACGTCCTGCTTCTCGCTCACGAATATGGAGACGTTGGCGGTCATCCCGGGCTTCAGCACATCCGTCCCTTCGACTTCGAGGGACACGCCGTACTGCGCGAACCCGCCCTCAGTCTGCCCCATCATGTCCACACTCAGCACCTTCGCGTTGAACCTCTTCCCTGGCAACGCCTCGACCGAGACGGTCGCCTCCTGTCCGTCCTTGAGGTGCACAACGTCGAGCTCGTCCACGCGTATCATCAGATTCATCTTGGAGTTGTCGAAGATGCTGCCGAGGGGCTCGCCGGCGCGCACATACGTTCCGGCGCCCCCTCGGATCCAGGCGACCGTTCCGGTGATGGGCGACACGACCACGAGCTTGTCGCGAATCTCCTGCTTCTTCGCTATCTTTACCTCGAGTTCCCTGACCTCCAGCTGCTTGGATTCGACGTACCGCCTGGTATCCTCGCCGCCGAGGGTCACGAGGACCTGTCCCTTCTTGACCAGCGACATGTCACGGGCGTCCACCAACGTGACAGTCCCCTCGGCGAGGGAACTGACTATTGTCTCCTGCCTGAACCGGTCCACCTTCAAGACCGACCCTACGGCCACGTCCCCACCGGGTGTATGTATCGTGGCCCTGAACTGCTGATCGAGTTTGAGGAGCCCGGGATTGTCCGCTTCAATCGTCACCCTGTAGACGAACCCCTCGCCCTTGGGGACCGGCGTGGGATCAACGTCTGTTATCCTGCCTAGCAACGGGCCGGTGAAGTCTTCGAAGCGCATGGTGACGTTCTGACCCCTTGCGACCCCTTCCATCTCGGTAGGCTTGAGCTCGGCGACGGTTATGAACCGCGAATCGTCGACGATTCGGGCGATCAGGGTCCCTTCCTCCACCTCATCCCCCGCCTTGACCTGGAGGCCCGTGACGCGCCCCGCGATCGGGGCCCTTATCTGGACGCCCCTGGATGGGTCGACCCTGGCCACTTCGGATTGCGGCACGCCAAGCACACTGGACAACTCGAGCCTGGCCCGTTCGAGCTGGAATTCGAGGTCGGCGACTTCGTACGCGACTTCGTCGTTTCTGAGGCGGGCCACGACCTGCCCCTCCTCAACCTTCTGCCCCCGGTCGATGAGCATTTCCTCTACCGTCCCATCGGTGGGAGACTCGAGGTTGCTCATGTACACCGGCTGGAGTTGGCCGGTCCCCTGCACGTCCACTCTGATGTTCCCCCGCCGGACAGCGGCCGTGGCGTAGACAAGCCTCGCGGCTTTCTCCTCATTCCCGGCGGTCAGGCGATCGTACGCCACCCGTCCGCCGGCCACCACGATGAGCGTCACCACGATGAGGCCGGTGACCCGCCTGTTCAGTCTCCCAAATACGCGACGCCAACCACTATCCAATTCAACGCCCACCTTCTGTCACCGGGGAGTCTTCAACGATTATCCCGTCCCGCAACCGGATTATCCTGCGTCCGTATAGGGCCATCGTCTGGTCATGGGTGACCTGGATCACCGTAATCCCCTTGTCCCTGTTCAGGTCCTGCAGTAGTGTCATGATCTCCCTGCCGGTGGCGCTATCCAGATTGCCGGTCGGTTCGTCGGCAAGGATAACCAGGGGTTCACCGACGAGCGCCCTCGCAAGGGCCACCCTTTGCTGCTGTCCCCCTGATAGCTCGCTTGGGAGTCGCGCCGCCTTATCAGCGAGGCCCACGGTCGCGAGCATCTTCTCCGACCTGGAGCGCCGCTCGCCCAGCGTCATCCCGCGGTACACCAGGGGCATCTCCACGTTCTGCCTCGACGTCAATCTGGGCAGGAGGTGAAAACCCTGGAATACGAACCCAAGAAACCGGTTCCTCAGGTCGGCGAGGTGAGAATCGGTGAGACTCTCGACCGGCTTCCCCTGGATGCGGAATGAACCCGACGTGGGGCGGTCGAGACAACCAATGATATTGAGGAGGGTTGACTTGCCCGAGCCCGACGGCCCCATTATCGACACGAATTCGCCGCTGTCCACGCTGAGGGTTATGCCCCTGAGGGCGTCCAAGGATACGTTGCCGGTACGATAGGTCTTCACCACGGACTCGAGTTCAACCAGGGCCACCTCGATACCTCCCGTTTGTGTGACGAAGCATCCCAGCAGCCGGTTCCAAAAGAAACAGCCCCAACAGGGGCTGAGAACGGTCGCGTACGGATCACGCAGGGTCGCAGGAAATCCCTGCCGGCCCGCCGCGGGTGCGCTCACCGGTAGAACCTGATTGCCCTCACATCGCGGAGACCCGATTCCCGGAGCCGGTCGACGGCCGCAAGGAGCCTGCGGTCAGGTGTGGTCCCCGTAAACACTGCTGTCTCCCCGGCCGGCGCCGCGAGGTCCCGGCTCTTCTCCACGGGTATTCCGAAGCGAGCCAGCTCGCCCGCGAGCGCCGGGTGCGGCCCCCGGACAAACCACCGGCTCTCGACCCGCTCGACAGGAAGGAGGCGGTAGTCGCACCTGCTCGAAGACAGCGCCGAGGCGGCCTCCCTCAACCTCTGGATCTCCAGGAGGTCGCCGACGATCGCACTGGCGGTGGGCGAACCCCCCGCGCCGCGGCCCACGAAAAAGAGCGTGTCAACCGGTTCTCCCTGTATCTCGACCGCGTTGAAGGAATCCTTCACGGACGCCAGTTGCGAGCCCGCGGACACATAGGCGGGGCCCACGCGCACATCAATCAAGTGATCCCCTTCATCCGCGATCACGGCTGCGGCAATCGACTTCAGTGCAAGCCCGGCCGATTTCCCCGCAACCATGTCCTTGGACGTGATCCCCTCGATCCCCTCGACGGGGATCTCCCCCGGCTTAACGGGGATGCCGTATGCCAGTCGGGCGAGGATACATATCTTCCGCGCCGCATCGAGCCCTTTGATGTCCGCGGACGGGTCGGCTTCGGCGAACCCCAACCTCTGCGCCTCTGTGAGCGCCTCTTCGAACGGCGATTCCGTCTCGGCCATCCTGGTCAGTATGTAGTTGGTGGTCCCGTTGACGATGCCGGCGATCCCGCGTATGCGGTTGAACCTCAAGAACCCGCTCAGCGGTTTGAGTAGCGGGATTGCCGCGCACACACTCGCCTCGAAAAGTAGAGCCACGTTGCGCCTGGAAGCGATCCTCTGTAGCTCATCGAGATGCTCGCTGATCAGGTCCTTGTTGGCCGTGACGACGTGTTTGCCCCTCTGTAGAGCCTGAGCCACAAGCCCCCTTGCAGGGTCGACCCTGCCGATGAGTTCGACGACGACCTCGATGGACTCGTCTCCCAGGATTTCCTCGATGTCAAGGGCGACTTGGGCCCCAAATGACCGTATCCGGTCGTGCTTGGACGGGTCCGGCTCGAGCACCCTGATGACGCGTACAGGTGAACCGTTTACGGCCGCTATTCTCTCGCTGTCCCGCGCCAGAATCTCGAGCAGGCTCCCTCCTACAGTCCCTGCTCCGAGCAGTCCTACGTTCATGATCTCCATCTCCCCCGGCAGCAACAACTACTGTGTATATTGTGCCTTCACTTCTAGGGGAGATGATGAATACCCTCTAACCGTTCGCCGCCACGTGTTCAGTCGCGACTCCCGCGTTTCTCGCGTACAGCCTGGGAGGGACCACGTCCAGCGCCGTGAGGTGCTCGTAGGTCTCCCTCCGGATGATCACATCCCATGAGCCGTCGCCCACCAGCACCATCGCCGGTCGCGGCAGCCTGTTGTAGTTCGACGCCATCGAGTAGTTGTACGCGCCGGTTCCGATAACGGCGAGGATGTCGCCCCTCCTCACCCTCGGTAGAGCAGCGGTTTCGATCAGTACGTCGCCGGACTCGCAGCACCTGCCGACCACCCTGTAGTCCATCTCGGGTTTCTCCCCGCTACGGTTGGCCAGCACGGCCGAGTACCTGGCGCCGTAGAGGGCCGGCCGCGGGTTGTCTCCCATTCCACCGTCCACGGCCAGGTAGTGCCTGCCGTTGCCCGAGACCTTCACCCCGCCAACGGAATACAGGGTCACTCCGGCCGCGTTGATGATGGACCGCCCCGGTTCCACAATGATCTTCGGCAACGGCGGCGTTACCGGACCGTAGACCCGGCGCCATTCGTCCTTCACCGCGCCGCACGTGGCGCGGGCGTAATCGCAGATGGAAGGGGCTTTCTGCCCGGCGGCGTCAGCCACACCAAGGCCGCCTCCGAGGTCGATTTCGTCCGGAAGCTCGACACCGTCTCCATCTGCACCGGCATCCCTCATTTCCCGCCGGATCCTGCCCAGCGTCCTCACCATAATCCTCGCGGCCTCCTGGAACGGCTCGTTCTCCAGGACCTGCGAGCCGATATGGCAATGGATCCCCCTCAGGTTGACGCTGGGTGACCTGACGCACAATCGGGCGATGTACAGGGCCTCTCTAAGCGAGACGCCGAACTTCGAGTCAGACGTCCCGGTGCGGACGTATTCGTGGCAGTGGGCCTCAACCTCCGGCCTTATCCTGATGATGATGTCCGCCATACACCGCCGCGCCCTGGCAAGCCTGCTCAGGACGTCGAACTCGGTGACGCTGTCCACCACGAATCTGCTGGCGCCGTAGTCGAGGCCGAGTACCATCTCATCCTCGGTCTTGTTATTCCCATGGAAATATATCCTGTGCGGCGGGAACCCCGCGCTGATGGCAGTATATAGTTCGCCGCCGGAAACCACGTCCAGCGACATGTCTTCTTGCCGCATGATACACATGATGGCCTTATTGGCAAGCGCCTTGGACGCGTAGGCGATGTCCCATCGCGGGTAGAACGTGGAAAAGGATTCGCGGTACCGCGCGCACTGGGATCGTATGGCGCCCTCGTCCAGTACGTACAGGGGCGTTCCGGCCTTTCGCGCCAGCGCGGCGAGGTCCACGCCGCCCATCTCCAGGTGTCCGGCGCCGTTCACTCTCAGCCCGCCGCAAATGCCCCTGGGTTGGCCCCCAGGTTCCTCGCTTTCAATGCCATCCATAAAGAAACCCCTCCGTTTGGCCGGCCTAGCCCGGCCCTATACTCCCTTTCAGAAACACGAACGCCACCAGCAGCGCACTGCGGTGGCGATACGAAATCCCGCAATACCCTCCCTTCCCCGTGCTGTGAGTAGCGCTCCACCTGGACCATCGGGTGGATCCAGATGACAGTGTTGCATCTTTCGACTGCAACCCCAGCCCGGCACCCATACCGGCGTGGCCGGACTTCGGCGGCGGCCCCTTTCGCCCGGAGTACCGGGCTTACTCATGAACGCCGCGCCTCTCACTCACCCCTTTTGAAGGATATGAGGAGCACACTCCATATTCTGTTTGGCTAAATTAATAGCATTCCTCCCGGGGACTGTCAAGGATTATTTGTTCAGCTATGTCATCGGTCTGTGATATTGTCACCCTGTAATCGGACTGAGAAAATGTCACCATGACAGGAGCATCCACTGCCACAGCCACAGCCACTGCCACTGCTGCTGCTACTGCCACACCCGCCGCCACACCCGCCTAACGAACCCCCTCGCGACTGGCGCCGCCTTTCCCCTTGAAAGACACTTGCCTCCAGGCACACAAATCCCGGTTTGTTGTGTGCCTGTGCACACAAGTCGGGACTTAGTGTGTGCCCATGCAAGTGAACCCGGCGCGCAGTCAGCGAGACCAGGACAATAGGGCGACACTCTCACTCTCCGTTGCTAGCGCTATCTAGTGGTTTCGGGCTTTCTGCAGCCGCCTGCGCGTCACGGTACTGAGCGAGCTTGTTGCGCAGGCTCCGCTCACTTATGCCCAGGCTGCGGGCCACCGCGCGGCGGTTGCCGCCGTGCCGCTCGAGCGAGGCCAGTATGGCCGCCCGTTCCAGATCGGCAAGCCTTTCGGGGTATGAGACGGCGTCCGCGCTCACGCCGGCCGCGACGCGCAGTCCGTCCGGCAGGTCTTGCAGCGAGAGCGATTCCCCTTCGCATAGCGCCACCGCGCGTTCGATCACGTTTTCCAGTTCCCTGACGTTGCCGGGGAAGCCGTGACGCTCCAGTACGCCCACGACAGCGGGGTCAACGCCCCTTACCGGCTTCGCGAACCTCTCTGAGTACTTGGAGACAAAATGGGCCACCAACAG
The DNA here is from genome assembly GCA_050260105.1 of Ignavibacteriales bacterium. Classification (GTDB taxonomy): domain Bacteria; phylum Bacillota; class Sulfobacillia; order JABLXB01; family JABLXB01; genus SM1-B181. Next base: position 130,741 of record JBLNBR010000011.1, read on the forward strand.
CGGGATATCCTCGACGCGCTCCCGCAGGGGCGGCACGTGTATGTTGATGACGTTCAACCGGTAGTACAGGTCGTTTCTGAAACGTCTCTCCTGCACCTCCCGCTCCAGGTCCTTGTTAGTGGCCGCGACTATGCGCACGTCCACCTTCCTCGCCCTGGTGGCGCCGAGCGGCGTAAACTCCCTGTTCTGGATGACCCTCAGCAGCTTTGACTGGATCGCGCCGTCCATCTCCCCTATCTCGTCCAGGAACACAGTGCCGCCGTCGGCCACCTCGAACGACCCGGGCTTTCTGGCCGACGCACCTGTGAACGCCCCTTTCTCGTGGCCGAACAGCTCGCTTTCCAGCAGCGTCCCCGGTATCGCGGCGCAATTCACCACTTCAAACCTCCGCCGGCTCCTGCGCCCGCCGTAGTGCAGTGCCCTCGCCACCATTTCCTTCCCAGTGCCGCTCTCACCCGTTACGAGTACGTTAGCGTCGATGTCCTTCACTTTGCTGACCAGTTCGAACACCTTCTGCATTTCCTTGCTCCGCCCAATGATGCCCGGCGGAGCGTACCGGTCGCTCAGCTCGCTTTCGAGATATTCGACCCTTCGCTTCATCTCCACGTAGTCGCACGCTTTGTGCAAAATGTGCCTAACCTGGACCATGTCCAGGGGTTTCGTGACGTAGTAGTAGGCCCCGGCCTTCATGCATTCCACGGACGACTGGATGCTGCCGTACGCAGTCATCACAATGATCGCCACCCGCGGGAAGTTCTCGAGAATGTACACGAGCAGATCGAACCCGTTGTGCTTCCCGAGCCTCAGATCGAGGAGCGCCACATCCGCAGCCTGCCGCTCGAGCGCGGCAATCGCCTGGCGCGGTTCGGAGGCGGTCTGGACCTGGAATTCGTCTTCGAGGTTGAAGGTGAGCGAGGAGCGAATGGCTTCCTCATCATCGATAATGAGCAGTCTCCTCCTCATCTTTCCACTCCCTCGTTCGCGAGTCTCAACCTCAGCCTGACCTCCGTGCCCTGTCCTTCAACGCTCCGGATCTCTATGTCCCCGCCGTTCTGCCTGGTTAGCTCGTAGGCGATCCAGAGGCCCAGCCCGCTACCCTTGTCCTTCGTAGTGAAGAACGGGTCAAACACGTGCGGCAGGTCGCGTTGGGGGATCCCGGGGCCGTCGTCGATCAGTCTTATGAGCGCCTTGCCGTCTTCCTCGACCGCGAGTACGCTCAGGGTCCCGCCGTCCTCCAGGGCCTCGACGGCGTTGAGCACCATGTTGATGAGGATCTGTTTCATCTGTCCCTTGTCCGCTCGAATCCGCAGGCCCGGGGATATGCCCGTCTCGACCGATATCCCGGCCTTCTCAAACCTCGGCCTGAACAGAGCCAGCGTGTCCCTCACGATCGCCTCCACCTCCAGGGACTCTGCCACCGGGGGCCGGGGTCGCGAATACTCGAGGATCTCGGAGATGATACCATCGAGCCTGTCTATCTCAGCAGGGACGTGTTTGACCACTTCCGCGTGGTACGCTGGGTTACCGAATTTGAGTGGCAGGACCTCGAGGAACGCCTTTATTGAGGTGAGCGGGTTCCGGATCTCGTGAGCCATGCCCGCGACGAGTTTGCCGAGGGCTTCCATCCGGTCGTGCCGCGCCAGGGCATCCTGGAGTCGCCTGTTCTCGGTGACGTCGTCGAAGGTGAGAAGCCCGCCGCCGCGATACGGGGACGGAGTCCCGCGGGTTTGCGTGGGGCTTACCCCAGCATGCTGACCTTCCACCCCATAGAGCGGCCCGACGTGGTAGTCCAGTACCATCTCGCGGCCGTTCCTGGTCACCCTGGTCTCCAGGTGGTGGAGAGCAGTCCCGTTCGTGAACGCATCGGCCACCGCTTCACGGTCGAACATGGTCGCAATCTGAGTATCCCTCCAGTGCCTGCCCTCGACCCGCTCCCGGGCCGTTCCCATCAGTTCGACCGCGCGCGCGTTGGCGGCGATTACGTCACCGGCACCCGATACAGCGATTATGCCGGCGGAGGAGCTGTCAAGGATCCGCTCCTTGAGCGCGTCGCTCCGCGCTAGGGCGACCGTACGCGCTGCGACCTCCCGCCTCAGGGCCGTGTTCCACCTAACAACCAACAGGCCGGCCACGGCGCCCGCAACGAGTACGACCTGCAGGAAAGCCAGGGTCCTCTTCAACATCGCGGCCGGAGGCTGTATCTCCTCGCCGAACCACTTCTCGTATATCTTGTCGTACGTGCCGTCTTTCCTGATCGCCTCGAGCCCCTTGTTGAGTAGGTCCACGAGTTCGCGGTTCCCTTCGCGCACCGCAACCGCGTAGTCTGTGGGGTCGATGGGGCTCCCGACTATCTTCAGCTCCGCCGTCCTCCTCTTCCGTTGCGCGAAGTAATGCCCCACGTACCTATTCCCAACGAACGCGTCAACGGTTTCTGCGAGCAGCGCGTCCAGAGCGGACTCCTGGTTCTCGAACACGACCGGTTCGACTGCCTGTATCCCCCGCACCACCTCGTGGCCGTAATCGCCTTCCTGCACCGCGACCTTGCATCCGGCCAACCCGTCCAGGCCGGATATCGACACGTTACCGGATCTGACGAAAATCGCCTGCGCGCTTGTGAAATACGGCTTGGTGAAGTCGAAGTGCTTGTCGCGGTCGGGGCTGTATTTCATACCCTGTATGGCGTCCACGGTTCCCGACTCGAGCGCGTCTCTCACCGTGGCCCACGGCATGGGTATGAGCTCAAGGTCAAGCCCGAGTTCCAGCGCGACCGCGCGCATGATATCCACGTTGAAACCCTTGTACTCGCCGCTCGGGGAGACGAACTCGAATGGAGGGAAGTTGTTGTCCCCCGCCATCCTCACCACACGGGTGTTCGGGTCGACGAGCGGGATGGCCGACGCCTGCAATACCGGCCACGCCGCCGTCAGCAGTATCGTGGCGATCACCATCCTGAATGCCCTGGCGCGCCGCACGGTAACTCACCACTCCCCACCTGCAGCCGGACTGTGACTCTCCAATTGGGCTGGAGACTTCTTCTAGAACCACCGCCAGTCCTGCCGGATGCGGCAACTTTTGCCGACCGACGATTACAAGGCGGCAATTCCTGCCGCCTCTGCGAGCGGCGCCCCGGGCAAGCGTCCGTAAATCCCCTTGTGGACGGCCTGTTTTTGCCTGCCGCCGCGCCTGGCATGTTCGTTGCACATCCATGAGGCTGACTGCCTCACAATATGGAGAAGGGGGTTATCAGGTCGATGAGAATCCTGGCGAGAAAGAGCCCAATGGTCGCACTGGCAGCCACAATGGTGGCCCTGGCTGTGACCCTGTCCGCGTGCGCCGGCCAGCAGCCGGCTCAGCCTTCACAGGCGCAAAAGCCCGCCGAACAGCCGGCTCAGCCGCAACAGGGCGCGAAGCAGTTCCTGACCATCGTCACCGGTTCAACGGGTGGCACGTACTACCCCGTGGGGACAATCCTGGCCAACCTGTGGAACGAGAAACTCGGGGCCACCGGCATTTCCGCATCGGCGCAGTCATCCGGCGGCACCGTCGAGAATCTCAACATGATCAAGGGCGGAGAGGCTCAGCTGGCCATTGCGATGACCAACCTCGCTCTGTTCAACTTCAACGGCACGGAGGGATTCAAGGATAAGGGCAATCCGAAACTCAGATTCATCACTTCCCTCTGGCCGGACGTCACGCAGTGCGTCGTCACCAAAGGGTCCAAGGTCGAATCGGTGAAGGACCTGAAGGGCAAGAAGTTCTGCGTGGGGGCTGCGGGGAGCGGCACCGAGTACAGCAGCAGAATGATCCTCAAGATCATCGGCGGGCTGTCCGACCAGGACTACAAGGCGGAGCACCTCGGGTACTTCGAATCATCCCAGGCTATGCAGAACGGCCAGCTCGACGGGATGAACGCCGAGGGCGGCGTGCCGACATCGGCCGTCTCCGAGATATTCGCCTCGGCAACGCCGGTCAGGCTGCTCGAGTTCTCCGACGAAGACTACCAGAAGCTCGCCAAACAAGTACCGTTCTACGTGCAGTACACCATACCGGAGAACACGTACAAGAACCAGGACAAGCCCGTCAAGACGCTCGGCGTGAAGTGCGCAATAGTATGTAACTCAGACCTCCCCGAGGACCTCGTGTATTCACTCGTGAAGACCATGTACGACAACCTGGAGTCGATCAAGTCCGCACACAAGGCGCTCGGCTACCTCACCTTCGAGGGGGCCATCCAGGGTCTTCCCCCGGTGCCGCTGCACAAGGGCGCGCTGAAGTTCTTCAAAGAAAAAGGCGTTCAGATTCCGGCCGATCTTGTGCCTCCCGAGGCCAAGTAAGGCCGTCCCTTCCGGGGGCGTGGTCTCACGCCCCCGGGCTATTCCCAAAGGGGGATCATCATGAGTCCTGGATTGCTCAGCCGGTTTCAGATGAAGATGGCGGAACCCACCCCCCAAAGGACCCTCGAAGGCACGCAGCTGAGGGCCGTCGCAGCGCTGGCCGTGGCCGCCGCATTGATTCATATCTGGATGAACAGCTTCTCGCTCATGATCGCCATTAAGCGAAACGCCATCCACCTTGCGTTGATGCTGTCCCTTACATTCCTGCTCTACCCGGCAGGCAAGCGCTCCAACCAGAAGCGGTTCTCCGTCATCGACGCCGTGCTCGCCCTGCTTTCCATGGGCGCGGGGCTCTACCTCTATTTCACGTACGACTCGATAGTGGCGAGGGCGCTGGTGCTGGAACCCATGGACTACGTAGTGGCGTTCGTGGCCATTCTCCTGGTGCTGGAGGGGGCGCGGAGAACCGTCGGCAATATCCTGCCCGCCCTCGGGATCCTGTTCCTGCTGTACGCGCGGTACGGATACCTTCTGTCGGGCCCGTTCGCGCACAGAGGGTTCACCTGGCTCAGAATCTTAAACAGGATGTACTACACCGACGAGGGTCTGTTCGGTGTCACCCTGATGGTGTCGTCATCCTACGTGTTCATGTTCATTGTGTTCGGGGCATTCCTTAGCAAGACGGGGACAGCCAAGTTCTTCAACGACTTCGCCCTGTCGTTCGCCGGGCGGATGCGCGGCGGACCCGCACAGGTGGCGGTTTTCGCAAGCGCCATCATGGGAACGATCAGCGGCAGCGCCCAGGCCAACGTGGTCACCACCGGGACGTTCACCATTCCCCTGATGAAGAGCGTCGGGTACAGGCCGTTCTTTGCCGGCGCGGTGGAGGCCGTAGCCTCGACCGGCGGCATTCTGATGCCCCCCATCATGGGAGCGGCCGCGTTCATGATGGCGAGTTTCCTGGGCATCCCGTACTTGCGCGTCATGATGGCCGGGTTCATCCCCGCCCTGTTCTACTACTTCGCGGTGTTCCTCATGGTGGACATCGAGGCGCGCAAGATGGGGCTCAAGGGGCTGCCAGGGGATCGGCTGCCGGACCTGAAGAGGGTGATGGCCGAGGGCTGGCACCTCCTCCTTCCCCTCGTGGTCATAGTGACGCTCCTGATGCGCGGCCTGACCCCGCTGTACGCGGCCTTTTTCGGCCTCATGGCCACGGTGGTCGCAAGCTTCATGAGGAAATCCACGCGCCTTACCCTTCCCAGGCTGCTCGAGGCGCTCGATGAAGGGGCCCGGGCGGCCATCTCGGTCGGCACGTCATGCGCCGTGGTCGGCTTCATCGTGGGATCCGTCGCGATGACCGGCCTCGGACAGGTCATCGCGCTCAACATCATGAAGCTGGCCCTGGGCAAGCTGTGGTTGGCCCTCGTCCTGGTGATGCTCGCCTCGATGTGTCTCGGCATGGGCCTTCCCGCGGAAGCGTGCTACATAATCACGGCGAGCGTGGCCGCTCCGGCCCTGGTGCGGATGGGGGTGCCACCCCTGGCGGCACACTTCTTCGTGTTCTACTACGGCACGCTCTCGTGCGTGATACCGCCGGTAGCCCTCACGTCGTACACGGCGGCGGGTATAGCGAAGGCGAACCCCACGCAGGTGGCGCTCACCGGGCTCAAGCTCGCCCTGGCTGGCCTCATAATCCCGTACCTGTTCGTGTATCAACCGATCCTGCTCATGGAGAATGTCGAGACCGGCCGCCTACTGTGGGCAATGCTGTCCGGCGGGATCGGAGTCTGGTGCCTGGCCGTCGCGGCCCAGAAACACTGGAGATCGCCGGTCACCACGTTCGAACAGGTTTGCATGTTTGCGGCGGCCGTGTGTCTGATAGACCCGGGACTGGTGACTGACATGGTGGGCGCCGTGCTGCTGGCGCTGGGCCTCGGTACCCACCTGCTGCGGACGCGCAAGGAGAGGACCGCGGCGGCCTAGGCCCGAGGGCGACGACAGTACCACTAGGAGGTGCCGCTTTGGAAAAGGCTTTGGGAAAGATCGTGGAATGCGTACCGAACTTCAGCGAGGGGCGCAATGCGCAGGTGATCGAGGCCATCCTCGGTGAGATCCGCGCGGTGCCCGGCGTGGCTTTGCTCGACCACGCCCCGGACCAGAGTCACAACCGGGTGGTCGTGACTTTCGCCGGCGAACCGGCGGGCGTCGAGGAGGCCGCGTTCGGCGCGGCGAGGAAGGCCTCGGAGCTCATCGATATGGAGAAGCACCAGGGCGAGCATCCCCGCATCGGCGCGACCGACGTTGTGCCGTTCGTGCCGATCCGCGGGGTGACGATGGCGGACTGCGTCGAGATGGCGCGCCGCGTAGGTGCACGCATCGCGGGAGAACTCAACATCCCCGTCTATCTGTATGCCGAGGCGGCCACTCGGCCTGACCGCAGGCGCCTACCTGACATCCGGCGGGGCGAGTACGAGGGGCTCAAGACGGCAATCGCCGAACCCACGAGGAGGCCGGATTTCGGCGAAGCGCGAATGCACCCAAGCGCCGGGGCCACTGTGGTGGGCGCGCGCCAACCCCTAATCGCGTTCAACGTGAACCTGAACACCCCTGATGTAAGAGTGGCCTCAGCCATCGCGAGGAGCGTGCGCGAGTCAAGCGGCGGGCTTGTGAGCGTGCAGGCCAAGGGCGTGTTCATCAAGGAGCGCGACCTGGCGCAGGTTACGATGAACATCCTGGACCATGAAAGGACCCCCATGCACAGGGCGCTCGAACTGGTCCGCGTGGAGGCGAGACGGTACGGGGTCGAGGTCGTGGGGACCGAGATTATCGGGCTGCTGCCGCTCCAGGCTTTGCTCAACTGTGCATTGTGGTACATGCAGGTCGAGCAGTTCTCGACCGGCCAGGTGCTGGATCTGGCAATCAAGGCATAGGAGAATGACCGAGGCCCGGCGCGATCACCGCCGTCCATGGCCCTACCGGGATTCTCAGGACACTACTCAGTCAATGTCGACAAATGGAGACCCCGCGTCCACCCATAGCTCGCGCACCGCTATGGCGCCCAATACGTCACGGCACATCGCAGCCAGGTCCCGCCTGGCGTGCCTCACGCACTCGTCCGTCTTGCCCGTGAACCCGTCTATCGGGAAGAAAATCCTGGTGGTGGATGGCAGGATCTTGCCCACTTCACTCTGCCGCCAGACCCATTTCCTGGTCCTGACCTGATTCCCGCTGGCATATACCAGCTCGCCCGGCGGCACCGGCTCGGGCTCGGGATGGCCGAACGGGATGAACAGGTCCCCCTCCCTACTCATCCGGATTTCGATGTCGCCCGTGAAGGTCTCCATGTCGTGGGCGCCGATCGGCACCAGGTTCCGAAGGGAGACGATGTTGGCCCCATCGACCACGGGATTCACGGCGGGCAGAACGCCGCCTTTGGCCACCCTGCTCAGTAGGGCCTCGATGGAACTGGGAAAACGGTTCGGGTTCAATCCCAGGCGAGTGAATGCGTCCCTCCAGACCAGGACATTTGGATGCGCCCTGACATCCTGCACGCTCTTCAGCATCGATTGTACCCTGCCGGTTTCGGCGTTCAGCCCGTCCTGCAGCGAGGGGCGCGGGGACCCATGCCCCCTGATTTCGGCCACGACCACCCCGAAACAGGCCTCCGGGAAGGCGTCGAAAAGCTCCGGATGCACAACGAATCTCGTCATCATCATCAGTTCCTCCGGGGGATTGTGCTCTTCTTCAAGCGTTCGATTCAGCGCCGCGAAACGGCGCCGCAGGATTACACTGCGGCGGCGGTGAAGACGGGCTGCCAGGGACGTTTCACTCCCAATTCGACCTCGAGGGCGTGCCGCCCTGCAGGAGGTATCATGGAGTACGGGGCGATCCTGATCCTTTGTCTCGCGGCCTTCATTCATGCCTCCTGGAACCTTCTGGCCAAGAGGGGTCTCGACAATCAGGTCTTCCTCTGGCTCTCGATGGCGGCCTCTTCGGTACTGCTCTTCCTCCCGGCCGCTTTCCTATATCGCCCCACGCCGCGCGCCGGCCTGGCGCTCGTCCTGTTTTCCGGCGGCCTGGAGGCCCTATACGTCATCATGCTCGGGGCGGCTTACGGTTCCGGCGATTTCTCGGTGGTCTACCCCGTCGCAAGGGGGTCGGCGCCTATCTTCGCCGCCGTGTTCTCATTCGTCTTCCTAAATGAATCCGTCCCGCCCACGGGTATCGCCGGTGTGGTCCTCGCCGCCCTCGGCGTCTTCGCCGTGCGCCTCGACGCCGGAGGCGATCAGCGCGCCGGCCCACTCGTCGTGGAGACCTGCGCCGCGCACTCCGGCCCACCGGTCGTGGAGACCTGCGCCGCGCACGCCGGTGCGGCAGGCAAACGGCTGCGGAACAGGGCGTTCCTGCTCGCACTCGTGACCGGCGCGGTGATCGGCGCCTATTCCACTGTCGACAAGGCCGGGGTCACGTACATGCATCCCGTTGCGTACATTTGCGGCGCCTTCGGGATCTCGGCATGCCTGCTCGCCCCCCACATGATCTCGAAGAGACGCGGCGCTGTCGTGCGGGAGTTCGAGGTTAACCGCAGGTGGATAATGGCGGTGGGGGCGATGACCGCCGCGAGCTATGCGCTGGTCCTGTTATCAATGAAGTGGAACAAGGCGGCATACGTATCCGCGGTACGCGAGGTTTCGGTCGTCTTCGCCGCCATCCTGGGATCGGTAGTCCTCCGCGAACGTTTCACCCCGAGGAAGCTGCTGGGAGCGCTGACTATATTCGCAGGTATCATGCTCATCGGCCTGAGCAGATGAGCGGGCCGGCGGGCGCACAAATGGGAACAGGCGGGTGGTCGCCCGCCTGTCACCTCACAGTCGCCCCGGGTCCGGCTACTTCAGCAATGATTCGGCCTTCTGTAGGCTCTGTGGCCCGAAGATCATGCTGAAATAGAACTTCCTGCCGGGGAACGCTTCGCGCATGGCCTTCAGGTTGGAGTATGGCTCGAACTCCCCGAAGTTGATGTCATATCCAACGCATTCCGGCAACAGGTTGGCCATCTTCTGTGACATCCACGCCTCGAGCACCACCTGGATGCCCCTGCTATCAGCGAACTCCAGCATTTCGCGCAGGTTCTTGTTCGCCACCCCGATCCTCGGGTCGGTCGCCTCGTTCATGACGACCGGCTGGGTGATGATGAAGCAGGCGCCGGCCGCGAGCTTGCGCTCCAGCTTCTCCATCTCGTCTTTGAACGGCTCATAGTGGTTGAACGCCACGCCCATCGTGAACTTTCCCGGATACGCCTTCTTGATGTACTCGATGAGCTGCACCGAGGTCACCGTCTTGACAACCGACGGGTCATAGCCGAGATCCTCCGGCCTCAGCCTTGGCAGCCTCTCGCTGCCGTCACCCGAAACGCACAGGAGGTACTTCGCCCCCATCTTCACGGCGTGCTGGAGGAGGATGTCGAGGTCCTGCTCGTTCAGCTCCTTGCCGGGCTCATACCTGTCCTCCGTCTTCCTGTGGAAGGTATTCAGGTGAATCATGAGGTTCTCGGGATTCACCGGAAGTTCAAAGCCGTCGATGACCTCAGGGGCAGTGTACGACAGATTGCCCATGGGGTTGTCGGTTATACAAATGACGTAATCGTTATCCAGGAATAGCCTGTATCGCTCCTGGAATTTGTCCAGATCCTTTTCGATATCCGGAGAGTCCTGTTTCGGCGTGAGCAGCTCCATGAAGTATTTCCCGATGATATCCGCCACATTTGTCATCTCCTCAAGCCAGAATGAAGTGACGCTACGTGATTCGCGCGATATCTCGCCTTCTCCTGCACGCACGCCCTCACAGGCGCCGCCGGCCGGTGCTGGAGGCTTCTCACGCGCCCCAGAATCTCTCCACAATATCCGCGTCCGGCGCTCTCGTCGTCCATGAGCCAACCACCATTGCAAGTGTGGCCAGCACAAGCGGTAACACGATCGTGTGAGTGCCGAAAGGCCTGTTCCAGAACCTATCGAACGCCACGTACGTAGAGATGCCGGTCACCATGCCAGCGAGCGCGCCCGTAGCGTTTGCACGCTTCCAGTAGAGGCCGGCGAGGATCGGCACCAGGAACGCCGCCTCCAGGCCCCCCAGCGACCAGAGGTTCAACCACACGAGGAACGGCGGCTGGGTCATCGCGGCGAGGAACACTGCAACACCCAGGATCGCCGTGGCGGAGAGACTCACCCTCCTGATGAGCCTCTCCCCCGCACTTGGGTTGAAGTAGCTGAGGTAGATGTCCTTGATAATAGCCGACGACACGAGGATCAGCACTGAATCCACGGTCGACATGATCGCCGCCAGGGGTGCGGCCAGGACGAAACCGGCTAACCACGGGTTGAGCACAGTCGCAGTCAGCGTGGGCATTACGAGGTCGGCCGTTTTCTCCCCGGGGATCACGGCCCGGCCGAGGACGCCTGCGAGGTGCATGCCGAGCATGGTGAAGCCCACGACGAATGTATTCAACACTATTCCCTGGTGCATGGCCCTGGAGTTCTTGTACGCCATGGCCCGCACGGCGAGTTGAGGCAGACCGGCAGTCCCCAGGCCGACCAGGATCCAGTACGACGAGATCCAGGGGATCGGGATGAAGCCGTTTACCCCGAAGGGAGTCAGCAGGTCGGGATTGGTGCGCCGGAGTGTAGCCATTATGTTGGTGATCCCGCCGCCGGCGATGATGGTCCCCGCGAGCACGGCGACTGTGCCCGCCAGCATTATAGACCCCTGCACGCTATCGAGGAGGGTGGCGGCGCGGAATCCTCCGATCGTGACATAGACCATGACTGTCAGAGCAAAGATAGCGAGTCCGGCGCCGTACTCCATCCCGGCCGCCGCCTGGAGGAGCCTGGCGCCGCCCACCCATTGCGCCGTCATGGAGGCGAACAGGAAGACGACTATCGACACTGAAGCCAACAACGCGACCGCTTCGTGCCGGTAGCGTTCGCGCAGGAAATCGATGATCGTAACGGCCTTTATCTTCCGCCCGACAATGGCGAACTTCTTTCCCAGCATGCTGAGGCCGATGTAGCCGGCGGACACCTGAGTCATCGCGAGGAGCACCCAGCCCAGCCCCTGGCTGTACGCCATCCCCGGGCCGCCTATGAAACTGCTGGCGCTAACGTACGTGCCGAACAGGGTCATGGCGAGGACGAATCCGTTGAGATCGCGATTCCCGAGGAAATACTCCTGCAGGAAGTTGGGGGCGCGGGAGACATGCCTCGAGCTGTAATACCCGAACAGGAAGTTCACTGTAAGATAGGCGTATATCGGCAGCAGTATCGCCCACCTATTCACCCTTGCCGCCCCCTTCCCCGTCCAGCGGCACATCCTTGAACAGGTACTTGACCATCAACCACGCGAGCGCGCTGAACACCGCGTAGCCCATGATGGCGCTGTAGAAGAACCACGCGGGAAACCCAAACACGTAAGTGTACTCGCTCACTGGACGGTTCCCAAGGCCGTATGCGAATCCGAACCACCATACGAAATTGGCGGCGAATAACAGCAGCCCCATCAGGGCCTCGCGGCCGGCCTGCCTGTAGCGCGGGTCCTCGCGAGATTCGCCCGATGCCATTCTCACACACCTCTTCCCCAGTCGACTCGTAACCCTGGCCGATTTCGCCTTCGGGAATTCTATGCGCCGGGCGGAGTCCCTGCAGGGCCGGGCCGTTTGTTCGGGCTAACCGCCTCCGGGCGGCCCTCCGATACTCTTTCTTAAGGGCCGCCAAGGAGGGGGACACCATGCAGGTTCAGGGAATCAAGACAGCGATCTGGGTGACAAAGAAGGACGTTCGCCGGTCTAATCGTCTCTTCGAGGTCAGCGGCGATGCCAGGGATCAGTCGGAGACGTTTCTCGCAATGAAGGAATCCGCCAAGGTCGAGATACTATCCCTGGCGCAATCACAGGACGACTACTGGTCAGCCGAACAGACAGCGAAGCGGATACTGGATACTGCCAAGAGGTTGGCGGGCGATGATCCGTCGAAGATCGAGCTCCTGCGCAACGCCGTGATGACTGGGTTCAGAGAAGCCGAACGCATCCTGGGGGGCCTCCCTTCAGTCTGCCACGACACGTACAATCTTGTGATGGAAGGATTCGATCAGTGGGAGCGCGAGAGCGGGCTGGACGCAGTGGTGTGAGTGATGTGAGCGGTGTGAGCGCCGGGTTACGCGGGCCGGGGGTGATGCCCCCGGCCCAATGCTGTCCCCGGTGTTGCCCCTGCGGCCGGCCCGGATGCCGGCGGTGAACCTTTCTCGCGGTTGTGTCGTTCTACTAGCGAAGGAGTAATCGGAGGAGCATGGCGATTGGGACCAGGGGACGACGCAGACCTTCTCCACAGGATCCGGAACGGGGATCCTGAGGCCGTGGCCGCGGTGGTGGACCGCTACTACCCGTCACTGCTGAACTTCGCTCACAGGCTCGGCTGTTCCCGTGAAGACGCCGAGGACGTGGCGCAGGAGACGCTGTTGAAGGCCGCAAGGGGCCTGGAGCGCTATGAGCACAGGGAACGCTTCCGCTCGTGGCTGTTCCGCATTGCCGCCAACGCCGTCAGGGACCACTTGAAGAAGGCTTCGGTGCGAAGGGAAGTCGTATCTGACGTGGAGCGCCTTGCGGACAGGGCGGCGGGCGGACCCTCGCCCGAAGAGGTCGCGGTCCTGGACAGCGTGGGAAGAGCGGTGCGCACGGCGGTGGCTGCCCTTCCGGAACCCCAGCGGATATGTCTCATACTCAGGTACTATCACGGTTTCTCAATCGAGGAAATCGCCACCGTGGTCCTCTGCCGGCGGGGGACCGTCAAATCCAGGCTCCACGCGGCCCTGAGGACCCTCAAGGAGGCGCTGGCGGAGGTGGATGAGGAATGAACGGGGACACCGAACACTCGCGGACGATCCGGCTGCTGCGCGCCTGGCGGGACCTGGAACCCGGTGAGGATGAGAAAGCCCGGGTCTCCCGCCGGCTCGTGCACAGCCTCAGCCATCCCGCCTGGCAGGGGATCCGTCAGGATCCCCCGTTCACGCGGGGATCGCCGGTGTCAGCGCAGGCTCTTCTATTCGGCTTCGCGAGCGCCTCAGTGGCAGCCTTCCTGCTGGTTCTGACCGGGGTCGTGCGCCCGCCGGCCGAGGTTTCCGCCGCCCTGCGGGTCTCCTCGGGCCCGGGGGTGCTCACGCTGACCGGGTTTGCGCCAATGGCGCTGGCTGCTCCTCTGATACTCGCGATCCTGCCGTCGCGTTCCAGGTGACGGCCATGACGAAGAGCGCTTAAGGGGGACCGGACAATGCTGCGAAATCGAAGCACTAGAATGATATCCCGCGCCATAGTCGTGGTGCTGGTCGTTGCCGCGGCAGCCATGGCGTCCGCGGTATTCATGGGCGGCATCCTGAGCCGCAAGACAAGGGGAGAGCCCTACCCAGTACCGGGGCTGCCGGAGGACGCAATCGCGACTATCGTGGCCGGGCGCCTGGATCAATTGCAGGGGCTCATCGACGACCGGCTGCAGTCCCAGCCCGACGTGATCACATTCCTCGTGGTTGATCGCACCGGCGGGATCATCGCGGGGTACCCGAAGAGACTGGTCGGCGAAAACCTCCAGGGGTTCTACATCAGGCGCAGCGTGGAGCCGGTTGGGACGCCGTTCCCCATCGCGCTGGGAGGGCCGGGGACCTTCGGTACAATGGTCTTCCAGGGGCACGACCCCGACGACGGCCGGGTTTCCCTGTACACGGCCTATGCAAAGGATCCCCGGGACCGGGACTACCTGGTCCTGAGTTCATGGCTCAGGAGCGCCGCCTTTCTGGATCGGACGAGGGGTCTGAGGAGCGGCCTTGACCTGGCGGACGGGGTGATCCGGATCTGCTTCATCCTGTTCTGGCTCCTCCTGCCCTACTGGGTCTTCCGGGACGCCCGGAACAAGGGATCCAACGCCGCCGCATGGGGCATTCTCACACTGTTCACCAACGTGGTCGGCTGGGCAGTGTATGTCATTACGCGACCGAAGATGATCCCCTGTCCAGCTTGCGGCGCGTACCAGGACGCGTCGTTCAAGGCCTGCACGAGCTGCGGCAACAGGCTAAAGCCGGTCTGTCCACAATGCGGCAGGCAGATCGAACCCGGGTGGGCCTACTGCGCCGAATGCGGCGCCAGGGTGGAATGATCCCGAACAGGGAGTCCCGCTTGTCGCGGCGAATGACACGGGAGAAGGCTGATCTGGGCAGAAACTGGAGGAAAGGCCGCTTGATCAACCGGGAGATTATCGTTGAACTGATCGAACAATTCGCTGTGGCCAGCCCTCTCAACGTGGTGGACGGGCTGCGCGGAATGCGGATCTACGACTCGCCAATGGTGGGCTTCGCCTCGGCAGACGACCCGTTGTTCTCGCAGTTCAGAGATCCAGGGGTGATCGGCCCCCACCACCTGCCGCCGGGGGAGTGGTTGGCGGAAGCTGCGACCGTGATATCATATTTCCTGCCTTTCTCAGCCAGGGTCCGGGAGGCCAACCGCGGGCCGGGCCTGCCGGCCGTTGAATGGCTGTACGGCCGGATAGAGGGCGAGCAGTTCAACAATGCTCTCCGCCGGCACCTGTGCGATGAGATATCGAAGGCGGGAGGGCAGGCCGTGGCCCCCGCCATCGATCCACGTTTCGAGATCATCAACGAGAGAGCCAACTGGTCCGAAAGGCATGCGGCTTTCGCTGCGGGCCTGGGGACCTTCTGCCTGAGCAAGTCCATGATAACCTCGAAGGGTAGCGCCGGGCGTTTCGGGAGCGTGGTGACCACTTTGCAGTACGAGCCCACCCGCAGGCCGTATACGGGCGTATACGAATACTGCACCCGGTGTGGGGCCTGCATCGACAGGTGTCCGGTTGGCGCCATAAGCACGGAAGGGAAAGAACACAGGCCCTGCTCCCACTACATCAACGCCGAGATAAAGGAGCACTGTGCTCCCAGGGTGGGCTGCGGCAAGTGCCAGACCGGGGTGCCGTGCGAGGGTTCCATCCCCCGTGCGGCTGAGCGCTAGCGGCCCTGCGGTCGTCGCCGACCCGGTCATGAGAGGAAAAACCGACGGACGGCGAGAATAGGCACGCCGACTGAACGCAACCGAATACGGGAGTGTTGCCGCTGGGGGAGCCCCGTCAGGGCTGAGATGGGAGAGATCCCGACCCCGGGAACCTGATCTGGATAATGCCAGCGTAGGGAAGCGGATCGATGTCGAGCCAGTCCCGCGCGGGCTGGCTTTGTTTCATATCACAGGGGGTGTCAGTTGTGGGTTCGATAGCCACGGCGCTCACGATAGCCGGTTCCGACAGTGGCGGGGGCGCGGGAATCCAGGCCGACCTCAAGACGTTCACGGTGCTGGGCGTGTACGGCTCGAGCGTCATCGCAGCCCTGACAGCCCAGAACACGCTCGGGGTCCGGGGCGTGTTCAGCATACCTGCGGACTTCGTCGAGGAGCAGCTCGTCGCCGTGCTGGACGACATCGGCGCTGACGCGGCGAAGACGGGGATGCTGGCTAACGGCGAGATAATTCGCGCGGTGGCGCGGGTGCTCAGGCACCGTTCCCTCAAGAATCTCGTCGTGGACCCGGTCATGGTGTCCAAGAGCGGTCACTCGCTCCTGGAACCGGAGGCCTGCGATGCCCTGAAGCAGGACCTCCTCCCGCTTGCGCTGGTGGTTACCCCCAACCTTTTCGAGGCCCAGGAGCTGACTGGGCGCCTCGTGCGAAACCTGGAAGACATGAAAACGGCTGCCAGGCGCATCTCGGAAATGGGACCCCGCTACGTCGTGGTCAAGGGCGGTCACCTCGGAGGCCCGGCCACCGATCTTGTATTCGACGGCGAGGGCTTCACCACCCTCACCCACGAGCGGGTGCAGAGCAAGAATACGCACGGGACGGGCTGCACCTTTTCCGCGGCCATCGCAGCCTTCCTGGCCAAGGGCCACCCCGTCCTGGAGGCCGTCGCGAACGCCAAGAAATACGTGACCGCTGCAATAGCCCACTCACTGGACATCGGGAAGGGCTACGGGCCGACGAACCATCTGGCCTGGAATCATCAGATGGAGGTGTGGGGCGAATGACTGCGGGAGAAATCTGCGGCCGGCTGCTCGAGGACGTGCGCGTCTCGCGACCGCTGGTTCACCACATCACGAACTGGGTGGTCACGAACGTCAGCGCGAATGTCACCCTTGCCGCCGGCGCCTCCCCCGTAATGGCGCACGCCATCGAAGAGGTTGCCGATATGGTGAAATGCGCGGGAGCACTGGTATTGAACACCGGGACGCTGACGCCGGACCTGGTGGAGGCTATGATCGTAGCCGGCAGGCAGGCCAACTCGCTTGGAGTGCCGGTCATCCTGGATCCGGTCGGCGTGGGGGCCACCCCGCTCCGCACGAAGAGCGTCGGTCGCATCCTGGGTGAGGTCAGGGTGGGCGTTCTCAGGGGCAACGCCGCGGAGATAGGCATAGTGAGCGGCGCCGGCGGCGATATAAGGGGGGTTGATTCGCGCGCGGATGCGAATGACCCCGTGGAGCTGGCGAGGGCCGCCGCAAGAAGGTTCCGTTGTGTCGCCGCCATCACCGGCAAAACCGACTTCGTGAGCGACGGTGAGACAGTCGTCATGGTAGACAACGGGCACGAGATGTTGACCCGCGTCACCGGTACGGGATGCATGGCCACGTCGGTTATCGGGGCTTTCGCGGCGGTGACGAAGGATTTGCTGTGGGCTGCCGCCGGCGCCCTCGCATGCTACGGCGTGGCGGCGGAGATTGCCGCTGCGGCTTCTTCCGGCCCGGGCACGTTCCAGGCGGCGCTACTGGATGCCATGTACAATCTCACGCCCTCCACGGTGAAGGAGAAGGCAAGGGTCAGAGCCGTGTGGCCGGCGTCGTGAGCCGCCTGGCTGGCAGTAGTCTCCGCGGTCGTGTCCGCGCCCGGCGTGCGCGACGCGGCCCGCAGGCCGGCGAGCGTCACCCGCCGAGAAATGGCGAGAAGATATCCACGACGTCACCCTGGGTGAGGGGCTCTATCTCGGGAACGGCTGTCCCGTTCCTGGTGAACTTGAGATAGCGGCGCTGCGTGACGTCGTTCAGGATCCTGCTGACGTCCGGCAGCAGCCGGGCCACCTCGTCGAGTGCCTCCGTGATCGTCACGGGCTCACCCGGGACCGCGCTGCCGTCCAGGTTCACGACTACTTCCTTCCGGCCCGCGATCTGCGCAAGTAGCGTATCGAGTCGCACGGTAACGCTGATGCCCATGTGATGTTCCTCCTCTAGAGGTGAATATCGCGGAGCATATGAACGAGTGTGGCCCGGCGCCGGGCGAGATCGCCCGCGCGCGACATGCCCTGCCCGCCGAGGCATCCACCTTCGCAGGCCAACAACTCAATGAACGGCTTGTCGCCGGGCACATTCTCCGGCAAAGCGGATAGGCGTTCAAGAAACCGCCGGCACGCATTCATACCCGTGGCGTCCGCCGCGAGCAGCGAGGCCACTGCCCACGGAGGAGCAGTCACATGCGCGGGCATGGGCCGCACTCGTCCGGGGGTCAAGCCCTCCTCGTCAAGCCATTCCGCCAGTTCGTCGAAGGTCAACACGACATCGGCGGAACCAGGGTGGGCCCGGGCGTCACTCAACTTCACAGAACATGGCCCAATGAACACTACGCCGCCGGGCGCGCGGTGGTGCATGTCACGCGTATGCAAGACCATCGGCGAAGGTAGCCTGAAGAGGTTCTCAATGAGGCCCGGGAAGTCGCGGGTCACCATCTCCACCACCCGCGGGCAGGACGTCGAGATAACGGGGCGTCTCGTCGACTCCCACTGGGAGAGGCGCTTCTCGATGACATAAGGCATCACTGAGGCGGTTTCCTCAATTCTGGAGAACCCGAGGGAGGCCAGCATGGCGACCACCCCTTGCGGGGAGACACCGGGGAACGCGCAGACATATGACGGCGCAATGCTTACGCCCACCCCTTGAGTGTTCCTGAGCACGGCCCTGGCCCTCTCGAGCTCGTCTTTCATGATCCCATTCCCGTCCTCATCTACGGTCCCTGTCTCTCGCGTGCCGATCCTCGACAGACAGCATTTCTATCGCGGCCGGGTGTTTCCTCCAAAGGTGTATATGTGACTGGCGCCGTATATGACACCGTGACAGAATACCCGGCGCTCGAACATGACCTGCAAAGGAGGGCCTGCGACATGGGGGAGTCGATCAAGCTTCCTGAACCGGCGGTACTTGGGGGATTCCCGATATGGGAGACGTTGAAGAAACGGCGGACTATCCGGCACTACGCGGAGGAGCCTCTCGCCCTCAGCGTGGTTTCGCAGCTGCTGTGGGCGTCTTCGGGGGTGAGCGGCGCCACATCCGCTCTCCGCACTGCGCCCTCGGCAGGCGGAAAGCATCCAGCCACGATGATGTTCGTCGCCTATAGGGTTACGGGCCTGGAACCGGGCATATACCGGTATCATCCGGTTGAGCACAGCCTGGAATTGGTGAAGGCCGGCGAGTTCGGGGAATCTCTCGCCGGAGCATGCTCCGGCCAGCGCCAGCTCAGTTCCGCGCCCGCCGTGTTCGCCTGGAACGTCGAGGCCGAGCGGACCACCGGCAGGTATGGCGACAGAGGCAAGAGGTACATACTCCTGGACCTGGGCCACGCATGCCAGAACCTGTATCTGGCCGCTGCTGCCCTCGGACTCGGGTGCTGCGCAATCGGTGCCTACAGTGACGAGAGGGTGAACGGGTTGTTC
>JBLNBR010000012.1:0-76382 GCA_050260105.1 Ignavibacteriales bacterium
TGGTTCGCCTGGTCTTTGCCCTGCTAAGCAAAGGCCAACTCTACCGAGAAAGGAGGCTCCATCCCTCTTAGGGGTTGTCAAGGTACAAATCGCTTACTCCACCTGGGACCATCTTCTGCCATTGACATTCCACCGCGGGTCTAGTCCGGCTCCGGGCTCCAGTCCTCTTCATCTTCTTCGGGCCGTCGCGTCACGTCGGTCTCCTCCAGAGAGCCCTCTTCATGCCATCTTTCGGGTTGCCTGGATCTCTGGGCAATGGTCTGCGCGCTCACTGAACGGGCAACCTGAGCCTTGGGAAGCCACTCCTTGAGGCCCCATGCTCCCGCGCCAATGTAAACGAATCTTGGATCCAGGTTGATTTCTGTGTAGAGTCGCGACATTGCCTTGGCAAGGTCATCGGAGACGATCCGCTTGAACTCGACGATCTTGTCCAACAGCTCGCGATAATCCAGCGACTCGCCAGTCTCCTTCAGTATCGAATAGGCGATGTCAACAGCCGGGTCGTTCGGGGAGACTCCGGGGATGTTCATGCTAGGACGCTGCTCCGGCGCCGGCGCGCTGGCGCCTGGCTGATGGAGTTCCTCTGGCAGAACTTCTTCTGGCAAAACCTCATCACTCCTAGGTCCGCTACTTCTTCACCACAGTAATTTTACCAGATTGGCGATATTAATCAATTCCGCCCGCTACCAGCCCCGACCGGCGGACGAACCGGTCAAAACCCAAATACCGACTTCACAGAGCCCAGTATCCGGGTCATCTCATTGGGTGAAGACTGGTGGTCGATTTCCTGGAGAAGCTGGGTCCGAAGGATTGTGTAGATCTTGTTCGTTCTTATGCAGGCGTCCCTGCCTGCAAGATGAAGTCTCACATCATACTTGGTCCGCGGGGATTTCGTGGTGCAGAGGCAGACAATAACGTCCTGGCAGTCGTTGTCGCTTCCCGCAACGAAAACGGGCGATGTACGAACGTCGCCCGTTACTGCCTGGAATCTGGCCCAGAAGAAGTCTCCTTGTCTAGCGTCTCTCCTGAACCCGTCCTCGACGGTGGTGGAAGTAGTCCTGAAGGTCATCCTCATACCACTCTCTGAGACTCTCTGCTTCCTCCTCCATCTCACTGGTATCGGAGGGGTTCAGGACTATGGGCTGGACCTTGTCAAAGCCCAGGGCCTGTTCGATCTCACGGACGTCTGGCCTCATCGAAAGGCCTCCTTCTGTCGCCAACGCGGACCGTATGCCCCTGCATCTTCTCGTTGCGGCCCGCTCCTCAAGCGCCACGCCCATGTCAGCCCATCCCTCCTCATCCTTCATACTAGCCTACTGTATCGGGAGGGACAAGCTATACCATTCGACAACGTCTTTGACTATTGTGTTGAATTCTATGCCCGCCATACCGGAATAGTCACGCAAGGGGCCTGGCGAGGCCGCGCCTGACCATCTCCTGCACTATGAACGCCGCCACGTCTGAAGCGACGGTGCCCGGGCCGAAGCCCGCATCGTAGCCCAGTTCGATCGCGAGTTCGTGCGAAATCCTCGGGCCGCCGCAGATGAGGACGACCCTGTCTCGCCAACCCTCCGCCTCCAGCAGCTCGACTACCCGGGTCAGCACGGGGATGTGCCCGTGCTTCTCCGTTACGACCTGGGAAACCAGCACGGCGTCGGCGTTTTCCTGGATAGCCTTCGCCACCAGAGACTCAGGGGGCACCTGACTGCCCATGTTGAACGTCACGAATTCCGAGTACCGCTCGAGGCCGTAGTGTCCATGGTACCCCTTCATGTCCATGATCGCGTCGAGGCCCATGGTATGCGCGTCAGTCCCGACGCAGGCGCCGGTCACTACCACTTTCCTCTGAATGTGCTCCTGGACGAACCGGTTCACTTCGTCCATTTCCATCTTCACGATCCTCGCCTTGGGCACCTGTATCCTGGTGTAATCCACCGTGTGCCTGCACCTTCCGTATGCCACGAAGAACGTGAAGTCGAGGCCGAGGTCCTTCATGAACGTCACGTGAGGCTCCTCGAGGCCCATCTCGAGGAGGAGATGCTTCGCGGCCTCCTTCGCCTCGTCCCCCGCCGGAACGGGAAGCGTGAAACTGAGCTGCATGAAGCCGTCGTTCATTATATCCCCATACGGCTTGACCGCGGTGAGATCTACAGTCATTTCCCCTCACCCCCCAGGATGAGCTCCGGGAACGGGTTGAAGTAGCCGGGATCCTTCAGGAAGACGCCGTCGCGTCCTTTGCCGCCGTCGCGCGGGCGCTTGACCCGAGCGAACATGCCCTTCTCCAGGGCGCCCATGAGCCCGATCTTGTCAACCTGCCCGAGCATCTCCACGGCGTTATGCAGCACCTGCTGCGCCCTTCGTTCGATCTTGCCGCCGGCGCGGAAGGTGATCTCGTCCTTGAGATGGCGCGCGTTGTTCATTATGTAGCGGGCGTTCTCGATCGCCAGGGCCCTGTCCTGGAGGTGCGGGGTATGTATCGCCTCGGTGTGCATACCGAGGAGCTGGATGCCCTGCCCCGTCATCACCGAAACCAGGTTGAACATGGCATCTATCAGGTGAGTCTTGAAGATGTTGCCGCTGGAGTACTTCGTGGGGGGCATGAACTTCAGCGGCGCCCGCGGGAACAGCTGCCTGATGAGCATCGCCTGGGCGATCTCGTAGAGCAGGCCGTCCTCCACGTCCGGGTTCATCTGAAAGGCGTGGCCGAGGCCCATTTGTTCCTCTTTCAACCCGGCAAGCAGCGCGAATTGCTCGTTGATGAACTGCGACGCGACCACCGTGTGGGCCGACTCGTATGCATCGTCCGTCGTGAGGTAGTTGTCCTCGCCCGTGTTTATTATCAGGCCGCCGCAGCCGAGGAGCATCCTGGAGAAATACTGGTCGACGAAGGTTCTCTTCGGGCTGATGTCCCTGAACAGGATGCCGTACATGCTGTCGCTCAGCATTACGTCCAGCCTCTCGAGGGCCCCCATCGCCGCGATCTCGGGCATGCACAATCCCGAGGAATAGTTTGTCAGTCTGACGTACCGGTGAACCTCCTCCGAGGTTTCGTCCAGCGTGGCCCTCATGATCCTGAAGTTCTCCTGGGTGGCGTATGTTCCGCCGAATCCCTCGGTAGTGGGCCCGTACGGGACATAGTCAAGGAGGCTCTGGCCGGTGGAACGGATGACCGCGATGATGTCGGCCCCCAGGAGAGCCGCGGATTGCGCCTGCGCCCGGTCTTCGTAGATATTGCCGCTCGCCACGATGACGTACAACCACGGATTCTGACCCACGCCGAGGCGCCGGATCTTCTCCTCCCGCTCGGCGCGCCTGAAGGCGATCCTATCGCAGGCAGCCAGAGCCAGGTTGCGCGCAGTGTCCCGGACTGCGCCCTCGTCCTTGCGCGGGAGGCCGGTCAGGTTGATGGATCCCCTGGCGACCTCCTCCGCCACCTGCTGTGCGGACAGATCATGAACAAGCATCGCGTTGCACACCCAGTATGCGGCGCCCAGGCCGAGCCCGCCGCCCGCCTGGATCTCCCTGACTACGACGTTGGGAAGCGGCGCCCCGTCGGCGTCAACCCCGTCAATACCAAACAGCCTGCACACTGTGCGTTCGATTGAAGTAGTGCTGTGGGCGTCAATGTGTTCCTTTACATCCAGAACGATTGACTTCGCGATTTCCCTTGCTTTCTCAATCTGCCGTCCGTCTAACTCCAGAGCCCGATCGCAATCCGTGACCGTCCACCACCCTCCGCTTGCGTCTTTTCTCACCGATTATGCCTTCGGCCAGGCAAAGGACGTCGTCGTCCAGACCGAGGAGCCTCGCCACGACCAGGGCGTCCTTCGGCGCCTCGACATCCCTGCCCGCCCGCTGCAACCTGTAGTCCATGTTCTTCTGCAACCATTCCAGGCCGGAACCCGTCAGGGAGGCCGCGGCCACGTCCGCCGGCCTGACTCCGGCCAATCCCCGCACTTGCCAGTGGGCGACGCCGCCGGTGGCCGCCAGGCCGTCATAGTGCGTCGCGAACACGGTGGTTGAATTCGTTTCCTTGAGATGGCCGAGCACCGCGGCGGACAACGCGAAGCCCTCCCTCGGGTTGGTGCCGCGCGAGAATTCATCGAGAAGAATGAGTCCGCGATCGTCGACCCGCTTGAGCACGGGCTTGAGGCCGGCCACTTCCATGCCGAAACTGGAAAGCCCGATGGATTGGCCGTCCTCCAGGGCGGAGAAATAAATGAATCCGCGAAGGCTGAAGGAGAATGACCTTGCGGGCACCAGGAGGCCGTGCTGCGCCATGGCCACAAGCAGGCCCAGGGTCTTGAGAGTGACCGTTTTCCCACCCATGTTGGGTCCGGTTATGACCGTGGCGCCCCGCTTGAGCCTGATGCTCACTGGAGTGAAGGTGTTGCCCTTCTTCTCCAGGACCTCTTCCACCAGGGGGTTCCGGCCGTCCTCAAGGATGAGCGTTACGTCCCCGGCCTCCCCATTTCCGGGGATCAACACGGGCCGCACACAATCGAGATCCTCGGCCAGGCTGGCCTTGGCCAGCAGGAAATCCAGCCTGCCGACATGCGCCATCACCGAGTTGAGAATGCTTGCCCTCTTGCCGATCTCCCGCGAGAGCTTGCGCCTCACATGCTCCTCTTCGAGATACTCCTCCTGTTTCAGTGCGTCCAGCTCATCGAGGATGCTCGTCGCCTCCGCATCTTCGCGGACGCGGAAGTACGAGTAGCCGGCGGAGTCCCTCACGTGCGTGAGGCTCGGATGCGCCGACGCCCGCCGGAGCACATCGTCGTCCGCCATAGAGACCAGGACCTCGTTGCGGAAATTGACCGGGAGTCCAAGGGCGGCGGACACGGACCCACGGATCTCGCCCATCTTCTCCCTGTACGCCTTCTCCTTAAGCCTCTTGTCATGGCGAATCTGCCCGAGTTTGCTGGAGAAGGCTTCGTCAATGTATAGACTCCTGTCCCCGCGTCGCTTGGGATCGAGCACCGGTTTGAGGTCGTCCAGGGATGGTGGCTTCACGTCTTCCGGATACGCCCAACCTGAATCGTCGAGCAACCTCCGGAGCTGCGATACGCTGAGGCACATCTGCTTGATCTCGAAGAGCTCTATGGAATCGAGGATGCCGCCTACTCCGGCTTTGGCGACGGAGCCGCGGAGGTCCTTCATCTGCGACATGCAGCCGCACATCGCCTGGAAGACCCTCGGCGACCGTCTCCAGGCCGAGACTGCGCCCTCCACCTCCGCAAGCTCGGAGTCGAGCGCCTGCTCCTGCCCGGGCATATACGGCTTCACCAGGCCCTTCGCTTCCCTGCCGAAGGCGGTGAAGGGTTCCACCCTGTGCCACAGGGCCCTGAACCCTGTCGCGGTGGCCGTGGTTCCGCAGAAGAACTTCTCCGGCGTCATGCGCTCCATAATCAGATCTCCCCTGTAACCTGCGACCCTGGAGGATCAGTGCCTCAGGCGCCCACCTCCGACTTCCCAAGAACCAGGTCAAAAACAGGTATCCCGGCTGCAACCCTTGCCATTCGCTTCAGAAACTCGTCCGGATTGTAGCTCACGCCGCCGGGCGCGAGCGGGTTGATGGTCAACGCCAACACTTTGATGGGATATACAACACTGATCTTGCCGCCCAACCGCCTGAACCGGTCCCACACAATCCTGCTCAGGAACATCCTCGTGGCGTCGTGAACCAGCACCTCCACGTCCTTGACCCTCCGTGGCAAGTCCATGACCGGTTCTATCACCGCGTCCACGACCGCCCCTCCGAACACCACCGCCCGAGTCGAATCGCTGATCGCGGAGGCAATCGCCCCTCCGGCCTCCAGCGCCGTTTTCAGGTGAAGCGGCCTGACGGCGT
The DNA here is from genome assembly GCA_050260105.1 of Ignavibacteriales bacterium. GTDB lineage: Bacteria > Bacillota > Sulfobacillia > JABLXB01 > JABLXB01 > SM1-B181. Next base: position 5,852 of record JBLNBR010000012.1, read on the forward strand.
AGCCCTCATCGATGAGACACGCCAGCTTCTCGCGCGCTGCCTTCCTTGCGGCGGCGCCGAGGACCCGGTCCGCCGGGCCCTGCAGGCCGAAGAACTCGACCAGCAGTGCGGTCCTGTCCAGGACCTCCTGCATGGTGCGTGCGGCAGCGGCCCCGGTGGCGATGATCGTTGCGTCGGTTATTGTCGGGGCCGCCGACGCGATCCTGTCGATCGCGCCGTCGACCAGCACCAACCGGGCGCCGTGCCGCTTCATTGCATCGAGTGTCTTCCTGAGCTGGTCGGCCGTCTCCGGGCCGACGATCTCAACGTTGCCGGGCTCTTTCACGCGGCCCAGCACCACGTCGCCCATGAGCGTCGTGTACGGCATGACCTCGAGGATCTCGGCGTAGACCTCGCTTTCGCGCAGGGTCGCCTCCGCGGTCGCGACGAGGCTGCCCTCGGGGACGTACACGACCGGCTTCTCCTCGGAGGTGACGACGTCGATGCGCTCGCCGTCGCGCCCCGTCGATGTGATGCCGGGCGCGAGCCCGTCCTCCTCCGCCTGCCTGATTATGCAGTTGAGAGTGACCGTCTTCCCGACGTTCTTCGCCGTGCCCACAATGGCCACCGACTGGCAACCGCCCGCCTTGACCAGGTCGAGAATGCGCACGGCCGATCACCGCCTGACGCCGGGGCCTGAATCATGCCGCCAAGCCCCAGCGGTGTTCTAGTGGTTCTTCCTTCTCTTGAGTCTTTCGACTCCCTCGGGTTCGAGGCTGACCTTCCCGCCGGTCATGAGTCCCGAGACGCCGGCGGTCATCTTCGCCTCTTCCCCCCCGCAGATCGCGCACTGCTCCGGCTTCACCGGGGTATAGTCCGGCTCGGTGTAGGAACAGATGACTCCCTCGTAATTGCGCAGCACCACCCTGCTATCGGACATCGATAGCAGATACTGCGGCGCGACAGGGATCTTACCTCCGCCGCCGGGCGCGTCCACCACGAACGTGGGGACCGCAAATCCCGACGTATGCCCCCGCAGGAATTCCATAATCTCTATGCCTTTTGCGACCTTCGTGCGGAAATGCTCCAGCCCCCAGCTCAGATCGCACTGGTAGACGTAGTACGGCCTCACCCTGATCCTGACCAGACCGTGCATGAGCTTCTTCATCAGGTGGGGACAGTCGTTTACCCCCCTGAGCAGGACCGATTGGTTACCCAGTGGGATGCCGGCGTTCGCGAGCATCTCGCACGCCCTCGTGGACTCCGGCGTTATCTCCCTCGGGTGGTTGAACTGTGTGTTCAGCCAGATCGGATGGTATTTCGCCAGCATCCGGCAGAGTTCGGGGGTGATCCTCTGCGGGAGCACCACCGGCGCCCTGGAGCCGATCCTGACTATTTCGACGTGGGGGATCTCCCTCAGCCGGCTGATGACGTACTCCAGCATTTCGTCGGATATCAGCAGCCCGTCCCCACCGCTGACAAGGACGTCGCGAACCTGCGGGGTGCGCCTGATATACTCGATGCATTTGTCCAACCTGTCCACCGGGGCTGCGCCATCGGTGACGCCCACTAGTCGTCTCCTCGTACAGTGCCTGCAGTACATGGAACACTGGTCGGTAACGAGGAACAATACCCTATCCGGATACCGGTGCGTGAGCCCCGGAACCGGCGAATCGACATCTTCGTGAAGCGGATCGGCCATGTCCGCCGCGGAGCGCTCGACTTCCCTGGCCGTTGGAATTGCCTGCTTGCGTATGGGACAGTCGAGATTGCCCTCTTCAATCAGTGAGGCAAAGTACGGCGTGATGGCCATGCGGAGGGTCTGAAGGGTCTTCTTGACCCCTTCCTCCTCCTCCGCGGTAAGGGAGACTACCTGTTTGAGCGCCTCCAGAGTGGTGACGCGGTTCTTCACCTGCCACCGCCAGTCGTTCCATTCCGAGTCGCTCACGTTCTTCCAAAGGGGTATCTCCCTGAAGGGCCTCATCATCTTCCATCTCCTTGTGTATAGGGTCAGCAGAATAGTCTCTCGAACATCTCCCTCAGCTTGGCACACTCGCGCAGCGTGTTGAGCGCTATCTGGGCATGGCCCCTGGTGTATCCGTTGCCGATTATCATGAGCGTGTCGGCGCCGATGCCCTCCGCGGCAAGAGCCGCGGCGGTGAAGCTCGTGGCCATGCTGAAGAAGTATATCGTCCCGGTGTCCTTCGTGCACATGATCGAGGTCAGCTCGGTCTTCGGGATGTTGACGCAGTTTATCGTGATATCGGCCTTCTCGCCACCCGAGGCCTTCAGGAACTTGTTCATGGCTTCGAGCGGCTTCGTGGCGTCCGCAGCGAACACGGCGTCGGCAAGGCCGAGTTCCCTCGCTCTCTCGCACGAGCGGTCGCTGTGGCCCATGACGATGACCTTGCCCGTTACGCCCGTCCTCTTCCTCGCCTCGTATGTGCAGAGGAGTCCCGACTTACCGCCGCCGCCGATGATGAATACGACGTCGCCGGGCTTCACGAGCTTCGCGGTCTGCGCGGGAGCGCCCGCCACGTCGAGCACGGCAAGCGCCAGCGTCTCGGGCATATCGTCCGGGAGTCTCGCGAAGATCCCGCTCTCGAACAATATCGCCTGCGCCTTGACGTCGACCTGATCTTTCTCCCTGTGCACCTTGATGATTTTCTCGATCTTCAATGGAGTGAGCGACAACGACACGAGGGTCGCAATCCTGTCGCCCACTTTCAAGCCCTTCCTATCCTTTATCGCGGGCCCCACCGCTGCCACAGTGCCTATCAGCATCCCGCCGGACCCTGTCACGGGGTTGTGTTGCTTCCCGCGCGACGCCACCGTTTCCATTATGATGGCGCCTATCCTGTCATCCACCGCGGCCCAGAACTCGGGAGAGCCGTGAGTTCCTCCGAACTTGGCAGCCACTTCCCCTTCGGCCTGCTCCTCGATCTGCGTGAAGCTGGCGGAATCGACATTGAGGGTGCGGACATCTATCAGCACCTCGTTGTCGTAGATCTCCATCGTATTGTCGAGCTTCCACGCCGGTTGAGGCAGCGTACCTGCGGGCTCGAGTACTCTGTGGGAACCATAAGCGCAGCCCTTCTTCACGGCTTCTTCCCCCTTCCTGCGAAAACCGGCGCCGGTGCGCCGGATCCGGCCACATGACGACACCGGGAGTGTCATAGTAGCAAGATCCATACCACACTCTGTGGCAGTGTGTGTCCGGCTGAGGACGCGCCAGAGGTGGATAACTGCTGACAGGCCAACCAGAGCCGTCCACACGGCCACACACGGCCTCCTCTGGAGCCTGGCAGTGGGGCAGTCAATCTCCATCGGTCACCCCCTTTCCCACGTGCATCCCCACCCTATTCTGCCCGCTTCCTGGCGACTGCCCAATTTTGGGCGCGTATCCCCAGGGACTTCAACCGGTACTGCAGGGTCTGCCTCGGGACGCCGAGCAGCTGCGCCGCTCTTGACACGTTCCATCCCGAACGCTCCATGGCGTCCCTCACGAGACCCCTCTCGTGCGCTGCTAGCGCCTCCTTGAGCGGGGGCGGGCAGGCGAGTGCGCCGGCGGCGCCCTCAGGTGGCTGCGGGGCGCCCGCATTCACGGGGCCGGTGATGGAAGCAGGCAGATACGAGACTTCGATTACGTCACCGTCCACAACGTTCATGGCGCCCTCAATCGCGTGTTCCAGTTCGCGAACGTTGCCCGGCCAGTGGTAGGATTGCAGGACCCTCATGGCTTCGCCGGATGCCCGCGCAACCGCAAGGCCCATTTCCCGGTTATACTTGCGGATGAAATGGGACACCAGAAGCGGGATGTCTCCCTTTCTCTCCCTGAGGGGAGGTATTGAGAGGAACACCACGTTCAGCCGGTAGTACAGGTCGGCCCTGATCTCATTGCGGGCAAGCGCCTCAGCGGGGTCCACACTCGTCGAGGCAATGATCCTGACGTCTATCTTCCGGACGCCGGTCTCACCGATCCGCCTGACCGCCTTCTCCTGGATAGCCCTGAGCAACTTGGCCTGGAGGTCCACCGGCATGGCGTTCACCTCATCGAGGTACAGAGTCCCCCTGTGGGCAAGTTCAAAAAGGCCGGGACGGTCCTTTGCGCCGGTGAACCCTCCTCTTGCAGTGCCGAACAACAACCCTTCCAGCAGACTCTCAGGGACCGCCGCGCAGTTCTGGGCGATGAACGGCCCCTCACGCCTGGCGCTCGCTGAGTGAATCGATTGAACGATAATCTCCTTGCCGCTCCCGGTTTCCCCGAACACCAGCACCGATGAAGTGGTCCGGGCCGCTCTCTTCGCGAGCGACTTCAGGGAGGATATCCGTGGGTCCTTCCCCACGAAGTCGTCGAGGGTGTAGAGGCCGGGAGCGGGCGTTTCCCGCCTCTCCTCATTCCCCGACTTCCTGCCCAGCAGTTCCGCCTGGAGGTCGACTATCTTCTCGGACATCCGCTTGACGTGTGTAATGTCGCGGGATACCTCGACGGCCCCGACGAGCTTGCCGTTCACGATGAGCGGAAGGGTCGAGTTGATGGTGGTAACCTTCCGTCCCTTGAAGCTTGTGTAAGTCTGCTGCTGGCTGGCGATGGGCTTCCCCGTCTTGATGACGTTGAGCAGGGTACTCGTGGCGACGGTGAGCGAAGGGAATACGTCCAGCACGTAGCGGTCCACGACCTCGGAGGCATCCAGCCCCTCCATCCTGGCGGCGCTCTGGTTGTAGAAGATGGTCCTGCCTTCCGCGTCCACGACATGGATACCTTCCTCGACCGAATCGAGTATCGCCCTGAAGACTTCCATGCTGATCTGGCCGGATTCCACGATCCCACCTCCCGCCCGGAAACCCCGGCCCCGTCCCCCCGATGCCGGATTTTCGGCGGTGACTGTATTCGACTCCGCCGGCGCCGATCCCTTTACGGGACCAGGGTCTTTGGATCCTCAGGAATCTCCGGATCTTCAGGAATCTCCGGATCTTCAGGAAACACCGCACCGGCCCGATACATGAATTAGAGAGAGCATCGGAGGTAGTCGTATGCGCATCGTTCCCACCAAGCTGACGAAGGTCGGCATGCGCCTCGGGCGTCCGGTCATGGACGCGGAGGGACGGCTGGTTCTAGCGGCGGGAGTCACCTTACGCCAGCGATACATCGAGCTGCTCGTGGACCAGGGGTACGCGTCCGTCTACATCGCCGACGACCTTGACCAGATAGAGCTCCCTGAAGTCGTCAGTCTCGAAACGCGGCAGGAAGTAATCCGCTGCGTGGTGGATTTCGTCGGCACGGGCCTGATAAAGGGTCTGGGGCCGCTACGGCCGGTAAGGGGCGGTCCCAACAACGCGAAGGGCGATTTCCTATTTGGAGGTAAGCCGGGTGGAAGGCCCAATCCGGAACTGGCCGCCAAGGTTACCAGGGTGGCGCGCATGATCGTCGATGACATCCTCTCCCAGAAGGACGTCGTCATCGGGCTGCTCGACATAAAATCGTTGCACGACTATACGTACGCCCACTCGGTGCAGGTGGCCCTCATCGCCATGACCGCCGCCAAGGTGATGGGCTTCAACAAGAACGACATCCTGGACCTCGGCATCGGATCGTTGCTGCACGATGTCGGCAAAGTTGCGGTGCCGGATTATATATGGACTAAGCCCGACCATCTGACGCCCGAAGAGTTCTCCCAGGTCAAACTGCATTCCCAGGCGGGATTCGACTTCCTGCGCAAGAGCGATGTGGGTCTCCTGCCGGCCCACGTCGCGTTCCAGCACCACGAACGCTGGAACGGCACCGGCTACCCAAGGGGGCTGAAAGGGGAACAGATACTCAAACTCGCGCGCCTTTGCGCCGTGTGCGACGTCTACGACGCCATCACCTCAGACCGCCCGTACAAGGAGGCGGTCCATCCCTCGGCCGCGCTGGCCTTCCTTTCGGAGAAGTCCGGGACGCTTTTCGAGCCCACCGCCGTGGAGGCCGTCCGCGCCGTGGTCGCGCCGTATCCCGTCGCAACCAACGTCATCCTGTCCACCGGCGAAACCGCAGTGGTGAAGAAGATAAACAACGCCGACCTATACAGGCCCGTGGTGGTGGTGACCAGAGACAGGGACCGCAGGTACTACAAGACGAGAAGGGAGATAGACCTGAGCCAGGAACTGGACATAAGCGTGGTGGATTACTTCACGTCGTATGACTCCGCGGATGCTGCCGACGCGTAGCGGCCGGGCGCTCTTCGCACGATCCCTCCTATGTCGGAGGCCCACAGTCTCGGAAGCGGTAAGTCTGTCATCTTCACCACACCGGGATTGGCGTTCAGCACTTGCGGTATCATGTTCACGGCCATGGCTATGGTACCCGTCCCACCCGGAATCTCGGGTTTGATCGACAGGTTGATGTCCGGTTCACCCTCAATTCGTATGTAGTCCCCGGTCTCTACCCCCTCGAACCCGGGGTGCACCTGTTGAGGGTGTTCGAGTGTGATGACCTCTTCGCCGTTCATGAACCCCCTGCCGGTATGCCTGCATCCCGCCACCATGCCCGGCTGGACCACCACGTGTGGGGTCGTCCTCCTCACGTGCGCGATTATTGGTTCCCGGGTCTGCTCGATACGGTCGAGTTTCCACCCCAGCGCCCCGGCGATCAGCGTCATGGACTCCGGGAACCCGATGTGGCCGACTATCGTCCCGCGGTCCACCCCCTCGCGGAATTCCTCCGGCGAGAGTCCGACCCCCTGCGTGCGCATTACTGTCGGCCCGAATGGCGACAGGTCGTTTATCCGCGAAGCCCGGATCCGGTCCACGCGGGTGCAAGCGCCGGTCAAGGTGATGATCAGCGTATCCAGGACGAAACCAGGATTCACGCCCGTTCCGAGAATGGTAACTCCGTAATCCTTCGCGACCGAATCAAGATAGTCCGCCAGCTCGGGATCGCTGACCCACGGGTGCGACATTTCCTCGGCGATGGAAATGACGTCGAGCGACGCCCTGGCGCACTGCTCTATCTGGCCGGCGGTTTCTCCGACGAATGACGCTGTGGAGTGCAGGACTATGTCCGCATCCACCCTGCCTATGACATCCCCCGGGTTGGCGCTCACGGTCACTCCCGTGCGCTCGTCCAGTCCGAGAACGTCACCCAGATCTACGCCGGCCTTCTCCGGATTGCCCCTGATGGCGCCCACTATCTCGACGCCCTGGCGATCCATTAAGGCCCTGCCCATACCCGTGCCCATCGAACCGAGTCCCCACAATATCACTCTGACCGCCACAGGTCCCGCCTCCAGCCAGCCCGGCGTGCACGTCATCGCGCCGGCCGTCGCGCCCTCCCCCCGCCAAGAAGACAAGGGGTGGGCATCCACATCATAAGGATGCCCACCTCTTACGGCTACAATTTGCGGCTGCGACCCGCGACGGCGCAGGGCGCAGCTCGCGCTTGCCTGATGCTGTCCACCTGGGACACGATCATCCCACAGAATATCAGGGCGTCCCCCACGACTCCCCTCAGACCTATCCGCTCACCCAGTAATACAAAACCCGCTATGGCCCCGAACACCGGCTCCGTCGCCAGCAGGAGGGCGGCCTGCGTGGGCTGGGTAACCTGCTGGGCCCAGTTCTGTGCGAACGTGGCGACCACCACGTTGACGACGGTAAGGTAGACCAGGCAAACCACGACTCCGGCCGGCAGGATACCCGGAAGCGGTTCGGTGGGAATCCCCACCGCCGCAGTGATTACGGCCGCCGCCCCTATCTGGATCGCCGATATCGTGACAGGGTCCTCCGACGGCGCGAATTTGCCCACGGTGATTATGTGCATCGCGAATCCCATCGCGCACAGGGTCGCCAGGGCCTCCCCGAGTCCGAAGCGCAGACCACCGGGGGTCAGGGACAGGACTCCAAGGCCGATGACCGAAAGAATCGCTCCAAAGACCGGCAGCGCGCCCGGTTTCTTGCGGAGCAGCAGCGCCTGGAAGAACGGGACGAACACGACGTACAGTCCTGTGAGGAACGCCACCATGCTGACCGAGGTAAGCTGCATGGCCATGGTCTGCGGCATATACGCTATTGCAAGAAAGAACCCGATGAACGCGCCCGCCCTGACGGTGGCGCGACTCGCCCCCAGGATCCTGGAGGGGAACAACGCTGCCAGAATGACGAAACTCAGGGCGAATCTCATCCACAGGAAGGTGATGGGACCCATCCAGCCGAGTACCCACTTAATCGCCACAAAACCGAATCCCCACGACGCAGCCACCGTGAGGAGCGCAAATTCCCCAAGAAACCGCCTATTCAAACAGGATTCCCCCCGGGTCAACGGGGGCCGCCTCGAGGCAGCCCGCAGTGCGGCCCGCAGTACGTCCGCATGACGCAAGAATCGGTCTCAGTGGTTATTCTTCCTTCGCGCGAGGCGGTCGACGTTCCTGGGTTCCAGGCTCTGCGCCTCGTCATTGAACAGTTTCGCCAGGCCTATCGAGTGACCCCCTCCCTTGCCGTCGCATATCGCGCAGCCCTGTGGGCACCCGTGGCTGGTGTTCTCGGGTTCGGTGTAAGAGCATATCACGCCCTCGTAATTGCGGAGGATGACTCTGTTGTCACTCATCGAAATCAGGTACTGCGGCATGATCGGGATCTTGCCGCCTCCGCCCGGCCCGTCGAGGGCGAATACGGGAACGGCGAACCCGGACGTATGACCCCTCAGCATCTCAATGATCTCGATCCCCTTGGCGACTCTGGTACGGAAGTGTTCGAGCCCCCAGCTGAGGTCGCATTGATACAGGTAGTACGGTCTGACGCGCATCTTGACGAGCTCGTGCATGAGGTTCTTCATTACCTGGGGGCAATCGTTGAGGCCCCTCAGCAGTACCGTCTGATTGCCAACGGGTATGCCCGCATCGGCGAGCATGTTGCACGCCCTCGACGACTCCGGCGTGACCTCCTTCGGGTGGTTGAAGTGCGTGTTCAGCCATACGGGATGGTATTTCTTCAGCATGGCGCATAGCTCAGGGGTGATCCTCTGGGGCAACACCACCGGCACGCGGCTTCCGAGCCTCACGATCTCCACGTGGGGGATTTCCCGCAGCCTCTTGATGATGTGCTCCAACCTGTCGTCGGGCAGGAGTAAGGGATCGCCGCCTGACAGGAGGACGTCCCTGACCTGCGGTGTACGCCTCACGTACTCTATACCCTGCTCGATGCGCTCCATCGGCGCCGCGTCATCCTGGACTCCTACCAACCTCCGCCTCGTGCAGTGGCGGCAGTACATCGAGCACTGGTCGGTGACGAGCAGCAACACCCTGTCAGGGTACCTGTGGGTCAACCCCGGCACCGGCGAATCCAGGTCCTCGTGAAGCGGGTCCGCCATGTCCGCCGCCGAGTGCACGAGTTCATGAACAGTCGGCACCCCCTGCCGCCGGATGGGGCAATCCAGATTGGACGGGTCCATGAGTGAGACCCAGTACGGTGTTATCGCCATCCTGAGGGTCTTGAGGATCCTCCTGATGGCCTCCTCCTCCTCGGGCTCCAGGTCAATCACCCGGCCCAGTTGTTCCAGCGTCGTGACCCTGTTCCTGACCTGCCACCGCCAGTCGTTCCATTCCTCGGGCGTGACATCACGCCACAAGGGTATATCCCTGTATGACCTCAACCGGTTACACCCCCCGCATTCCGGGCCTCAGGATTCCGGTCCAAGCGGCAGCCCCTCTATCCCGTATCTCCGCATCACGCTCCGGACGACCCTGTCGAGGGCGTCCGCCCTTTCCGCGGGGAGCGGGGAAGGCGACGGGGACGCCAGGATCTTCCGGGCGACCTCGCCGGCCTTCGCGATCATGTCAGGGCCGCCGCGCGCGGACCAGTTCTTCCTGTCCCGCCTATCTATAACCGGACCCGGCACGTACTGTTCCCGCTTGAAGTATTTCAGCGTGTGTGCGCTGGAAAGGTAGTCCGCGCCGGGGCCCGCCGATTCGATAACGTCGACAGCGAGAGCCTCACCCGAGGTATCCGCACCCTTCATAAGCCTGTAGACCATCCCACATATCTCGTTGTCGACCACCAGCTTCAGCAGGCTCTGGCACGTTAGGAAATCGTACATGCCGGGACCGGAAATCACATTCACTCCGCCGAGAGCACAAAGGACGGACCCGAGGGATGACTCCAGGCCCGCCTGCATATCGAGGAGTTTGGAGTCGGTTGTGGCGGAATAGGTGTGCGTGGGCAACCCATAGAACTTGCCCATTTGCGCGTAGCACATATCCACCATCATCGTCTCGATTGAGCCCATCGGCGTGGTGCCGAACCTCATCTCGAAAAACGATGGGGCGCCACCGTAAACCACCGGTGTTCCCTTCCTGATCACCTGCGCCAGCACGATGCCGCTCAGTGTTTCGGCCGTGTGTTGAACCACGGATCCGGCTATCGTCGCGGGGGCGTTCGCCCCGCTGAGCGGCATGGATATGAACTCGACGGGCAGGCCGTACCTGGCGCAATCCATGATGTTGTGGGTGCTGATCTCCGTCCACATCAGGGGTGGCGAAGGGCATACGTCGAAAATCGCCATGGGCTTCGCGGCGAGTTCCGCTTCTCCCCCGGCTACGCCGGCCAGCATGTCCTTCATATCCGTCAAGCCCCTGACGCTGAACGCCCCGGTGATAACCGGTTTGCTCGAGTTCTTCAGCACGATGTAGAGCCTGTATAGGTCCCCGATCTCTCGTGGGGCGTCGGACACCACCACGGCGGTGGATTGAAGATGAATGTGGGGCAGTTTGTCTACCAGCCTGACTATGTCACGGAGGTCACTGGACGTGGCTTCCCTGGCCTCCCGGCCGTCGCCGTCACCCATCTTCAGGGCCGTCGAACCGGGCGCGTAGTGGAACTCGTTGCCCTCGAGCCTTACGGCGGGCCGCCCGTCCGTGGTGAACAGCTGCACGGATGAAGGACACGCCTCCACGCAATCGAGCACCATTTGCCTGGGGAACCGCGTCACACCCTTGTGGAAGTCGACGGTCGCGCCGGCTGACGCCAACGTCTTGACGGCCTCGGCGCTCCGGAACATGACTCCCGCCTTCTCGAGAATATCCAGGGCGCCATCATGTATCCTGGTTATGTCCTCATCCTGTAGTATCCTGAGTCTCGGCTGAATACCGGCGCCTATCCTGGCCATCTCAGCGCACCCCCAGCATCTTCTTGGCCTTTTCCACGGCTTCCTGGGCGTTGGCGGCGTACGCGTCGGCCCCAATCTCCTCCGCCCATCTCTGCGACACGGGGGCGCCGCCGACCATCACCTTGAGGGACTCGCGCAGCCCTTCCTTCCGCAGAAGCTCGATCACGCTTCGCTGCTCGCCCATGGTGGTCGTGAGCAGAGCGCTCATCCCGACGACGTCGGGCCTGTGATCCCGCACCGCTTTCGCGAAGGCCTCCACGGGAACGTCCTTACCGAGGTCGATGACGTGAAAGCCCGCAGTCTTCATCATGATGCCCACGATGTTCTTGCCGAGGTCATGGAGGTCCCCATGTACGGTCCCCAACACACAGACGCCTACCGGCGTCCTGGCCGACGTCCCGTGTTCCGCGATGATATCGGCACAGGCCTGGAAGATCTTGGCGCTGAGCAGGACTTCGGGGAGGAACACCTCGCCGTCTTCCCACATCTGACCCAACCGGTTCATGGCCGGAGCGAGCCCCGACTCCAATATCTCGGTTCCGGCGGTCCCGGCCAGGAGCAAGTCGATTACGTGGCGTCTTGCCGCTTCCTCGTCCCCCTGGATTACCGATTCTACTACTGCTTCCATTGCCGACGCAGACACCAATGAGAACACCTCCCGTCATTTCCCCGCAAGGTGACACTGAAGCAAGAAACATACCAGTACTGAAACCGCGGGGTGAAACGGGCAAAGGGGGCGAAGCCGGGGTCCTACTGCCCGGCTTCGGGCATGCCTGTCTTCCTGGCGGGGAATGCCTTGAGCTTCCGCTGCAGAGTCTGCCTTGGAATCCCGAGCGATCGCGCGGCGCGGGAGATGTTGCCGCCGCATTCTTCGACGGCTGCGCGGATCACCCGCTCCTCGGCCTCCCTGAGCATTTCCCTGACCGGGGTAGTCCTGTCGAGGTTCAGCGTCACACGCGAGGCAGGCGCCTTCGGGGCGGCGGATTGGAGGTAAACAGGCAGGTCGCACGGGGTGATCAGCCCCTCCTCGGTCGCCACTGCCGCTCCCTCTATGGCGTGTTCGAGCTCGCGAACGTTGCCCGGCCATTCGTAGGTCATGAATATCTCCAGGACCTCGGGGGAAACGCCCACTATCCTGCTTCCGACCTTGTCGTTGCACTTCCCGATGAAATGCTGCACGAGCAGCGAGATGTCTTCCCGCCTCTGCCTGAGCGGGGGGATCTCGATGTACACCACGTTGAGCCGGTAATACAGATCGGCCCTGAGCTTCCTCTGGGCCAGCGCGTCCTCTGGGCGCATATTGGTCGATGCTATGACCCTCACGTCCACGGGCCTCACCCTTGTGTCACCGACCCTCCGCACCTTGCCGTCCTGCAGGACCCGAAGTAGTTTGGCCTGCAGATCCAGAGCGAGTGAGTTTATCTCATCGAGATAGAGGGTGCCGCCGTCGGCGAGCTCGAACAGGCCCGGCCTGTCCTCAGCCCCCGTGAAAGCCCCCCTGATCGTCCCGAACAGCAGCCCTTCCACCAGGCTCTCCGGCAACGCCGCGCAGTTCTGGGCTATGAACGGCATCGCCGCCCTCTGACTCGCGTTGTGAATCGCCTGGACCAGCAGTTCCTTGCCCGTGCCCGTATCCCCGTACACCAGGACAGTGGAATTGCTGCGGGCGGCCCTCATCCCGAGCGACTTCACCCCCGCAATCGCGGGGTGCCGCCCGACTATGTCCTGGAAAGTGTATAGCGCGGATTGCCCGCTTGCCGCCGTGGGGGGCTTCCCTTTGCGCTGCGAGAGCTGGAGCTGCAGGTCTATGAGTTTCTCCGACAGCTCCTTGATCCTCGTGACGTTCTTGGACACCTCGACCGCGCCCACGATCTCCGTCCCGCTCGTCAGGGGCAGGGTGGAAGAGATGGTCGTCACCACCCCGCCCTTCTTCGTGACGTATGTCTGCTGCTGATTGAGTATGGGCCTGCCGGTCCGCACCGCCCTGAGCAGCGTACTGGTTTCCGCCGTGAGCGAAGGGTATACCTCCAGGATCGGTCTGCCGATGACCTCCCTGGGGTCGAGCAGGTCCAGGTCGGCCGACGCGTGGTTGTAGAAAACCGTCACGCCGTCACGGTTGACCACGTGTATGGCCTCGTCTACAGTATTGAGCATGGTGTAGAACAGCGCCTTGCCGAGCTCGTCGAACCCTTCGTCCACGCTCTTGCCTCCTGCAGGGGTTTTCGAGTACGGGTTTCAAGGGGACGGGGCTGTCTTCCTTCAACCGGCCCCTGGAATTGTATCACGAACGGGCATCCCTGCCCAATCACGGGCACCCATTTGTGCGACGCGGGGCCTGCGACGGGCCGCTCTTCAGGGTCTTCGGGTCGAGGGGGTAATCGCGGGGACCACCGCCAGCCGGGCCCGGACGGGCATGAAAATTGCTCGAACCATGGGAGGGTGATTGTGTTGGACGGAACCATCACAGTAAGATACGCGGCGGAATCCGACATCGAGGCGATTGTCCCGATGATGAAGGAGTTCGTGGCCTTCTACGACATGAAGGTGGATGACGCCGTACTGCGCAACAGCGTATCCTATGCGATCCATCACCCCGGGAGCATCCGGTTCGTAGTGGCCGAGGCCCCCACAGGGATCGCCGCCATCGCGTCGCTCCATCTCGGGCACTACTCCACGTTCACGAACACATTCTACGCCCATGTCGAAGACGTTTACGTGAGCCCTCCGTTCAGGAGGCAGGGGATCGCGCAGGCCATGCTGAATTTCATGCGGGACGCTGCGCGAGAGCTGGGCTGCAGCAGGCTCGAACTCCACGTGTTGAATGACAACAAAGCCGCCCGCGACATGTACGAGGCGTTTGGCTTTGAGTCAATCCATTCGACGGTCTACGTGTTCCATTTGTAGTGGCACGACTATTGCATCGGTTCCTCTTCGCCGGGAGAGACCCGGCGCTGTCGCTCTCATTGGAGCAGCATCATCGAAAGGAGGCTCGGCCTTGTCAGACCTCAAGAGAATCAAACCGGTAGGGCCAAAACTCAGGGTGGAGATATTGGGCCCCGAGGACATCCAAAAAATCCACGAGGCGTCGTTGGAGATCATGAACGACGTCGGGGTGAGGTTCCCGTCCCAGAAGGCGTTAGATATCCTTAGCGCGGCCGGCGCTAAAGTGGACCGGTCCACCATGGTGGCGAAACTCCCGCCGGACCTTGTCATGAAGGCGGTCAAGGCGGCCCCCGCCGTGTACACCCTGGCGGGTCGCGACCCAGGCGACGACCTTCTGCTCGACGGGAAACACTGTTATCTATCCACCGACGGCTGCGGGATAGAAACGTACGATCTGTGGACGGGGCAGAAGCGCCTGTCCACCAAGAAGGATATCGAGGAGTCCGCGCGGCTTGCCGATTCGCTCGACGCCATCGCCTTCTACTGGGGACCGATGGTTTCCGCGCAGGACGTTCCCCCGGAGACCAGGCCGCTTCACGAGCTCGAGGCCGCTTTTCTCGGGACTTCCAAGCACGTTCAGCCTGAGACGATCATCTCCGAGAGGATGGCCGAATACTGTATGGACCTGGCCGGCACAATCGTCGGAGGCAAAGAGAACCTGCGCAAGCGGCCGATTTTCTCCGTGATGCAGTGCGCCGCGGACCCGCTCGGTGAGGACGGCGGCAGTATCGAGGCTTCCCTTGTGGCCGCCAAGTACGGTGTGCCGACCGGGTTCATGCCGATGCCCATGTCTTGCGGCACAGCGCCTGCCACCCTGGCGGGCAACCTCGTCATGACCACGATAGACAGCCTTGCGCCGATAGTTCTCATGGAGACGGCGTACCCCGGCGCCCCCGTCTTCTTCGCGGCGGCGCCTACTGTGATTGATCTCCACACCGGAGGATATACGGGTGGTTCTCCCGAGGATTACCTGCTCGGGGGCGCCTTCAACCAGATCTGCGACTTCTACAACATACCATTGTCCATGGGCGCCATGGCCACGGGGGCCAAGATGCCCGATTGGCAGGCCGCGGTGGACAACTCGTTTTCGACCCTGATGCCGGTGCTCACCTGCACGGACATGCTGACTGGAGCGGGAATGCTGAACGGCTCGAAGATACTGTCGTACCAGGAAGTCGTCATGGACTGTGAGATCTACAGCATAGCGAGGAAGGTGGCCGAGGGCATCAAGGTGGATGCCGAAACGCTCGCCGTGGACGTCATCAAGAAGGTGGGGGTCGGCGGCAACTTCCTTGCCGACAAGCACACCCGTAAGCACATGAGGGACATCTGGAGGCCGACAGTGTACGACCGCACGCCGTACAACGTTTGGGAGACGTCCGGGCGAAAGGGCGCTTTCGAGACGGCCACGGAGATCGCGAAGGCGGTGCTCCAGAACCACCAGACAATGCCGGTCGAACCCGCCGCGCAAAAAGAAATAGACAAAATAATCAAGGCGGCGGAGAGGGAGTTCCTCGGAAAGAGCTGAATCTACCGTATGTACGTAAGGAGGCAAGACGATGGACTACAGCGATCTGTATGAAAAGATGAAGCAATCGGTGCTGGACGGGGATACCGAGGAAGCCGAACGGCTGGCCAGGGAATCGCTCAAGGAGGGCGCGCCCGCTCTCGACGCCGTTGACAAGGGATACGTGAAGGGAATCGAAGAAGTCGGCGCCCTTTTCGAGAAGGGAGACATGTTCCTGCCGGAGCTCGTGGCTTCGGCCGAAGCGATGAAGTCCGCACTGGAGCTGCTCAAGCCGGCCATGGAAAAGGCGGCGACGAGTAGGAAGGCCCTGGGCAGGGTGGTCATAGGCACCGTGAAGGGTGACATCCACGACATAGGTAAGAGCATCGTCGGCAGCATGCTCGTCGCGTCCGGCTTTGAGGTACTCGATCTCGGGGTGGACGTGGATTCGAAGGTGTTCGTGGACAAGGTCAAGGAATTCGACGCCAACCTCATCGGGCTGTCAGCCCTCCTCACGACCACAATGCCCGTGCAGCGGGAGGTCGTGAACATGCTGAAGGACGAGGGTCTTCGCGGCAAGGTGAAGGTACTCGTAGGAGGGGCGCCTGTCACGGAACGGTGGGCCAAGGAAATCGGCGCGGACGGTTACGCTGAAGACGCGATACGCGCCGTCTCAGCGGCAAAGAAGCTGGTAGGGGCTGCATAGACGAGGCTGGGGCTCAAAGCCCCAGCCTTTCGCCTACTGCGGGCGACTTGCCGGGTTGCAGGCGCAGTCTGGACGTGGCATGGTGTAGGCACCGGGGGGAGGGAATCACGTGTTAATCGTCGGCGAACTGATAAACTCCAGCCGCAAGAACATACAGCCGGCCGTGGAATTGAAAGATGCCGGCTTCGTACAGGACGTCGCTCAGAAGCAGGTGGACGCGGGAGCGGGTTTTGTTGACGTGAACGCCGGCACGTTCGTGGACCGGGAGCCCGAGCTCCTGGCGTGGCTCGTGACGACGGTTCAGGCCAAGACGGAGGCTGCGTGCAGCATAGACAGCGCCAACCCGAAAGCGATCGAGGCCGCGCTGGCGGTCCACAGGGGTAAGGCCATGATCAACTCCATCACCCTGGAGGAATCGAGATACAGCGGGATCGTGCCGCTGGTGGTCAAGTACGGGTGTAAGGTCGTAGCGCTCGCGATGGACGGCCGCGGCATCCCCGAGACAGCGAAGGCCCGCGCGGAGATCGCGGGGGAACTCGTCAAGAGGCTCACCGCGGACGGTGTGGCCAGGGACGACATCTACCTGGACCCGCTCGTCCAGCCTATCTCCACGAACTCGAACAACGGGGCCATAGTTCTCGACACCATCAGGTTCATTGCGGAGGACCTGGGTGTGAATTCGATCTGCGGATTGAGCAACGTCTCATACGGTTTGCCCGTCCGCTCGCTGGTGAACAGGACGTTCCTCGTCCTTGCGATGGGCGCGGGATTGAAGGCGGCCATCATCAACCCGCTCGACAAGCGGCTGATGTCGCTCCTCAGATCGGCCGAAGCCCTCCTGGGTAGGGACGCTTTCTGCCGGGGATACCTCACTGCATACCGGAAGGGCGAGTTCGAGCAGGAGAAATGAGGCCCTGACTGGAGGAGTTACATTTGCAGCGTAGAACCACTGCAAGCAAGTATCGGCCTTGGAGGTGATCCGTCGAGAGTCCCGTAGGTGAACCGTTGGCCCTGATTCATTACTATCAAGGGGGTGCCTGAAGGGCATGGCTAGACGTCTATCAGCGGCTCTGCTCGTGTGCATGGTCCTGACTTTGTTAGCCGGTTGCGGCGGTTCCAAGGGAGACATCATTATCGGCCACTTCGCCCCGATGTCCGGCGACACCGCGGCATGGGGGCAGATGGAGATCAAGGGGATACAGCTTGCAGAGGAAGAGATAAACAAGGCCGGCGGGGTGCTCGGCCGCAAGATCAAGATCGTGAGCTACGACGACCGCGGCGATAAGGTCGAAGCCGTCAACGTCGTAAAGAAACTCATCTCTGAGAAAGCAGTGGCAATCGTCGGAGAGCAGACGAGCTCGGCGTCAATGGCTGCGGGCCCGATCGTGGCAGCCGCCAAGGTGCCGGCAATCGGTACGGCCTCCACGAACCCGAGAGTCACGGTGGGCGACGACGGCAAACTCAACCCGTGGTACTTCAGGGTGTGCTTCATCGACCCGTTCCAGGGTCGCGCCCTCGCGTTCTACTCGGTGAAGAAGCTGAACAAGACAAAAGCCGCCATCCTGTACGACATCGGCGAGGACTACGCGGTGGGACTCGCGGATTCGTTCAAGAAGAACTTCGCTGAATTGGGCGGAACAGTCGTCGCCACCGAAACATTCAAGGGCGGCGAGGAGGATTTCCGCGCCCAGTTGACCAGGATTAAGCAGTTCAATCCCGAGATCATCGTCATCCCCATCTACTATAAGGAGGCGGCTCTCGCGATGAAGCAGGCCCGTGAGCTCGGCATTGACGCCGTGTTCATGGGAGGCGACGGCCTCGAGTCGCCGACCCTGACGGATCTCGCCGGCCCCGCCGCTGAGGGGTGCATCTTCACCAGCCACTATTCATCGCAGGACACTACACCCACGGTCAGGAAGTTCATCGAGAACTACAAGGCCAAGTTCAACGGCGAGGAACCGGACGTCAACACCGCCCTCGGTTATGATGGAGTCTACATTGTGGTCGACGCCATCAAGAGGGCCGGTAAGGTTGATTCGCAGGCCATTCGCGACGCCATGGAGCAGACGAAGGGTCTCGAGTGCGTGACGGGAACGATTACGATGGATCCGGCGACCCATAACCCGCTGGACAAGTCGATAGTCGTCAACGTAGTCAAGGATGGAAAGATCCAATTCCTTGAGCGCCTAGACCTGGCAAAGGTGCAGTAAGAGTGGCAGACAGTACACGGCGGTCCTCCAAGAACCGCCGTGTACTGCTCTTAAACCCAAACGCATCCAGCCGATTCCCTGGGGAGGAAGATCCATGTTTCTGCAACAGCTGATCAATGGCCTGTCGGTTGGGAGTATCTACGGCCTCGCGTCGGTTGGGTATGCCTTGATATACAGCATCCTGGGCTTCTCCAACTTCGCCCACGGTGAGATGACCATGGTTGGGGCGTTCTCGGCTTTGTTCGCGATGACTGCGGCAGGGCTGCCGTTCCCCATCGCGCTGCTCGTCGGGGTGTTCGGGAGCGCGCTCGCGGCGGTCTCCATGGAGCGTTTCGCTTACCGGCCCCTTCGAAAGAAAGACGCTCCCAGCCTGTACTTCTTCATCGCGGCCATGGGCGTCTCGATCGTCCTGATGAACACGGCGGTCGTAGTCCTGAGCGCAACGTTCAGGACGTTCCCGCCCATACTCCCGGTCAAGACAGTGTCCATCGGCAGCCTCAGTATAGGCGTGATCGACCTCGTCGTCTTCGGCGTATCCGCAATCGCGGTGGCAGTCCTGGAGTTCACGCTCGCCTACACCAAGATAGGCAAGGCCATACGGGCGGCCGCCTATGACAGCCTTACGGCTTCCATGATGGGCATCAGCATGGACAAGATCTGCTTCACCGTGTTCGTCATGGCGGGCGCGCTGGCCGGCCTGGCCGGGGTATTCAGGGGACTCAAATACACGGTTCACGCCAACATGGGCAACATCATCCTGAAAGCGTGGATTTGCTCCATTATCGGCGGCATCGGGAGCGTGCAGGGAGCATTGCTCGGCGCGTTGCTCCTGGGGGTTCTGGAGACGTTTATCGCCGCGTATCTCTGGTCGAACCTGCGTGACGTATTCGCCTTCCTACTCCTGATAGGCATGCTGGCGGTCAGGCCGAGCGGGCTACTGGGCAAGGCCACGGAAGAGAAGGCATAAGGGGGGAGAACCGTGTCCGGATACCTTGAAGGGATGATCATCACCGTAGGCATCAACATCATCGCGGTGCTCGGCCCCTCGATCCTTCTCGGTTTCACGGGGTTGTTCACGTTCGGCCACGCCGCATACGAAGCCATCGGCGCCTATACCAGCGCGCTGCTCGTGTTGAGAGCGGGCTTTCCGTTCTGGCTCGCAATCCTCTGCGGGTGCCTGCTGGCAATGCTCTGCAGTGTTCCGATCGGCCTGCCTACGCTGCATCTGACGAGCGACTACTTCATCGTTGCCTCGCTGGGCGTGGGCGAAATCGTGGCGCTTCTAATCGAGAATCTGCACGGACTCACCGGGGGCGCAAGGGGGTTACCGGGGGTTCCGTTCTATACGACTCTGCCTGTGACAATCATCCTGGTGGTAGCGTGCACCTGGGTTACGCGGAATTTCGTGAATTCCCGGCACGGCAGGAACTGCATAGCGGTCCGCGAGAACGAGCTCGCCGCCGAGTGCGTGGCGATCAATTCCTTCAAGTACAAGATGATCGCCCTGATGATAAGCGCGTTCCTCGGTGGGCTGTCGGGAGGGTTGATGGCGCACTACACCGGTATACTCCACCCGAAGATGTTCAGGTTCATAAGGTCCGAGGAACTCGGGATCGCGGTCATCCTTGGCGGCGCCGGCAGCATATCGGGGTCGATACTGGCGGCCATCGTCGTGACGTTGTTGCCCGAGCTGCTGCGCGACGTCGTCAGTGAGTGGAGGCTCGTGGTGTACGGTCTCGCCGTCATCTTCGTGATCATCAAGAGGCCCCAGGGCCTGATGGGCTACAGGGAGATCACGTTGCAGTCAATCCAGCAGACGTGGCTGCGGCTCACCTCCAGGTCCAGGAAACCGGCCGTCCCCGGCGTGCCTGGGCCGGAAGGGAGGAGATAGCTGTGGCGTTCTTTGAGATACAGAACCTGACAAAGGCGTTCGGCGGCCTCACTGCGGTGGATGCGTTCAATTGCGAAGTGCAACAGGGTGAACTCGTTGGACTCATCGGGCCGAACGGCGCCGGCAAGACCACGGTGTTCAACGTGATCAACGGCGTGTACAAGCCAACCTCGGGCAGGGTACTCATCGAGGGCGCCGACATCACCGGCCTGAAGCCGCATGCCGTGGCCTCCCACGGGGTCGGCAGGACCTTCCAGAACATACGCCTGTTCACCAATCTGACGGTCGCCGAGAACGTGAGAATCGCCTGCCACGGGCAGGTAAGGTACGGCCTATTCCACTCGTTGCTGCGCACCCCCACCTGCCGCCGGCAGGATGCGGAGCTGATGGACACCGCGCGCGGCCTGCTGAGGCTGGTGGGCCTGGACGACAGGCACGAGGAATTGGCCAAGAACCTCCCGTATGGTCACCAGAGACGCTTGGAGATCGCGCGGGCCCTGGCTTTGCGGCCGAAACTCCTCCTCCTGGACGAACCGGCGGCCGGCATGAACCCGCAGGAGTCAGGCGATCTGTCCGAGTTCATCCTGAGGATCCGTAAGGACTACAACCTGACGATTGTGCTAATCGAGCACCACATGGATGTCGTCATGGACATATGCGAGAGGATCTACGTGCTGAACTTCGGGAAGACCATCGCCACCGGCGACCCCGCGAGCATCCAGTCAAACCGCGAGGTCATAGGGGCCTACCTCGGTGAAGAGGAGGAGAGCGCTTGACATGTTGCTCGTTGAGAAGCTGAATGTGTACTACGGCGGCATCCACGCCCTGAAGGACTTGACGATCCACGTCGACACCGGCGAGATCGTCACCATGATCGGCGCCAACGGCGCCGGCAAGTCCACCCTGCTCCGGGCCATCTCCGGGATAGTGCGCCCGAGAAGCGGTCACATCTCATTTGAAGGCAAGCGGATAGACTCCATGCTTTCGCACAACATCGCAAGCCTGGGGATAGCCCACGTTCCCGAGGGACGGCGGGTTTTCGCGAACCTGTCCGTCAAGGAGAACCTCGAGATGGGCGCTTTCCTCGTGGGTGACGGCAAACGCATGGAAAAGACCCTTGAGATGGTGTTCCACCTGTTCCCACGCCTCAAGGAGCGGGCCCGGCAGCGCGCCGGCACCCTCTCTGGAGGGGAACAACAGATGCTCGCAATCGGCAGGGGTATGATGATGAACCCCAAGCTGCTGATAATGGACGAGCCCTCGCTCGGCCTGGCGCCGGTGCTGGTCGCCAGCATCTTCGGGGCGATAAAGGAGATCAACCGCCAGGGCACTACCATCCTGCTCGTGGAGCAGAACGCTCACAAGGCCCTGCGCGTTGCGAACAGGGCATACGTTCTCGAGACGGGCAAACTCGTCATGGAAGGGCCTGCCGAGGAGATAGCGAAGGATCCGTCCATTCAGCAAGCATACCTGGGAAGAAAGGCAAGGAAGGCACACGCTTCGGCGGGCTGATCTCCGGCTGGCTTGGAGAGCGGGCGCCGGAGCCGACACCGGCGCTCGCTCTTTCTTCGTAGCGCGTGCCAGCCGCCCGTCATATGAGAGACAAACCCTCTCGCGTACCAGGCTTTCAAGGCGCCACCCGTGCTGACGCGGATACTGACAAGGCTGCACGGGTCAGCCTCGTTGGATCTTCTCCCGGCCAGGCAATTGCGTCGTGCTCAGCGGCTGTCCGATCTCCCTCACAAGTGCTTCGATCATTGCGGGCACTGGTGACTGCTGCACCCCAAGGATGTCGACCCCGCATCTGTTTACCGGGATCAGGATCTTGCGGGCCTTGCACCTGGCGATGGCTTCCGCCATCCTCGGGGTGAGCTCGCCCAGCATCGAATGGGCTAGGACTATGCCAAGGCAACCGGTCACGACATCAACGTCCTCGACAGTCTGGATGACGGCATTCTCGCCCGTGGCGCCCTGGTCCGCCCCCGCCTTGAGCATGGCGGCGGTCGCGAGGGCGTTCGTTCCCAGTGCAATCACATGCACGCTGTCGCCCAGGTCCTTTTTGAGCCTGGCGACAACAGCCTTGCCTATGCCCCCGCCCTGCCCGTCCACAACGGCAACCTTCATCGTTCTCACCACACACCCCAGCGTCGTGCCAGCCGCTTGAATTCAGACCCGACGATCATTTCAGCGCGCGTCGCGTTTGCCCTCCTCGAACCGGGAAGGAACCCGGCGGGGGTCCGTCGAATCAGGCCCTCTGAATTCAGCCATGAAGGTTGAGCCGGCCGCAGAAGCGGGGTAATTGGGCTTCTGCGGCCGGTTGTTCGTCGACGAGCTTATGTAAAGAAGGGAGCACGGGCAGTGGACCGGATCGCCTTGGGAAGACTGCTCGACAGGGTGCGGAGGGGAGAGATCGATACGGAAACGGCCCTCGAAGAGTTGTCCCTGCTGCCCTACGAGGACCTGGGCTTTGCGAAGGTGGACCACCACCGCGCGGTGCGGCTGGGGATGCCCGAGGTGGTCTTCTGCCCCGGCAAGACACCGGAACAGGTTGTCGAGATCCTGAAGCGCCTGGCCGGACGGTATCGCGCCGTCATGGCCACACGCGCCGGCCCGGACGTGTGGGAGGCGGTGCGGCGCTGGAACCCGGAGGCGATTCTGCATTCCACAGCGAGGATCATAGTGGTGCGTTCCCCTGAGCACGCGGAGGCGCCGCCCCCGAAAACGCTGGGGTTTGTGGCGGTGGTCTCGGCGGGCACCGCCGACCTGCCGGTTGCGGAGGAGGCCGCCGTCACACTTGAAGTCGCGGGCGACCCGGTGGAGAGGGTTTACGACGTCGGGGTTGCGGGATTGCACCGGCTGCTTGCCTGTGTTCCCCTGCTGCGGCGGGCGCGCGTTGTGGTGGCTGTGGCGGGAATGGAAGGGGCGCTTCCCAGTGTCCTGGCCGGGCTGGTAGGGCGCCCGGTCATCGGCGTTCCGTCGAGTGCGGGATACGGCGCCAGTTTTGGGGGGCTCGCCGCGCTGCTCGCCATGGTCAACAGCTGTGCGCCGGGAGTGACGGTGGTAAACATCGATAACGGCTTCGGGGCTGCCGTTGCGGCGCACTTCATCAACCGCGCTCCCGAGACTGACAATCAGAAGTGCGAAGAGAGGGAAGGGTAAGTGGGCGAACAACGCAAGTCCGGCAGGATGGTGTTGCTTGATCCGGTTTCCGGCGTGAGTGGGGACATGCTGCTCGGCGCCCTGGTCGACTGCGGGGTGAGTGTCGAGGACCTGAACACCTCGCTTCGCAGGACGTCGCTGGACGGAGTAGAGTACGTCGCACGCAAGGTTCGAAAAGGCGCGGTTTCGGCCACTAAGGTAGACGTTATGGTAGGTGGCCGCCACGCTGATTCCCATCACTGTGATGGAGCGGCAGACCACGGCGATCACAGGGGCCTGCCCGAGGTCGTGTCGCTGCTGGAGGCCAGTTCGCTACCCCGGGACACGATTGCCAGGGCCAAGAAGGTCTTCGGGCTGCTTGCAGAGGCCGAAGGACGCATTCACGGCATTCCTCCTGAGACGGTGCACTTTCACGAAGTGGGAGCCGTCGATGCGATCGCCGATATCGTGGGCGTGGTTGAGGGGCTGAGAATGCTCGGCGCCGGCCGGATCCTGTGCGGTCCCCTTCCGCTGGCTGGTGGAGAGACAACTTCGGCCCATGGCATGATTCCCCTGCCCGCACCTGCTACGCTCGAACTGCTGAAGGGGTTTCCGACGCGGGAAGCCCCCGGGAGGTGTGAGCTTGTCACACCAACAGGCGCAGCCCTCGTTCAGGCGCTGGCAGAGCCTCTTGCCGCCTGGCCTCGTATGATCCCTTGCTCGATAGGGTACGGGGCGGGCGCCCGCGACCCGGCGTGGCCAAACGTGCTCAGGCTGGTAGTAGGCGACGAGTGGGCCCGGGCAACCGGGGCCCACGACGCCGCGTGGACCGGGGAAGCGGAGCTCGCCATCGGGCTGGGGTCCGTCCTCGAGGAAGCCCTCCTCCTCGAGTGCAATGTCGACGACATGAATCCGCAGATATACGAGCACGTGCAGCAGCAGCTCTTCAGCGCCGGAGCCATGGACGTATACCTGACACCAGTCCAAATGAAAAAGCAGCGCCCCGGCGTGCTGGTTTCAGTCGTCGTTCCAGCAGAGCGACTGATGCCTGTACTGGATGTGCTTTTCCGCGAGACTACGACCATCGGGGTTCGCGGGCACCGGGTCACGAGGTGGGTTGCGGACCGCGAGATCAGGGAGGTCCGCACACCGTACGGCGGCATCAGGATTAAGTGCGCGTACCTGGGGGGGAAGGTGGTGAACGCGGCACCCGAGTACGAGGACTGCAAGCGGGCAGCTGCATCGCACGGGGTCCCGCTGAAGGTGGTAATCGGGGAAGCGCTGAAGGCAACCTTCGAGCAACAGTGCTGGGCCGGGCGTGGTTGGAGGGGTGAATGATGGACGCCTACGAGAAAATGCATGTGCTGAGGAGGCTCCTGAGGTCGCTGGACAGCGTCGTAATCGCGTTTTCGGGAGGGGTCGATTCATCGTTCCTGCTCAAGGTGGCGCATGACGTACTGGGAAAGAACGTGCTGGGTGTCACCGCGCGTTCGGTCGTGTATCCCGAACGGGAGTTCCGGCACGCTGTGGAGTTTGCGCGCGAGCACGGCATACCTCATGCCGTCGTCGCGTCAAATGAACTGGAAATCGAAGGATTCTCCGACAATCCCCCAGACAGGTGTTACTTGTGCAAGACGGAGCTGCTCAAGAAAATGTGGGATGTCGCCAGGGAGAGGAACATGAAATGCGTGGCCGAAGGGTCGAACCATGACGACCTTGGAGACTACCGTCCCGGCCTCAAGGCCGTTGCTGAGCTCCACGTACTGAGCCCGTTGAGAGAGGCCATGCTGACCAAGCAGGAAATCAGGCATCTCTCTAAGGAGATGGGGCTCAGAACCTGGAACAAGCCCTCGTTTGCCTGCCTGTCCACCAGGTTCCCATACGGGGAAAAACTAACCCGCGAGAAGATGCAGATGGTGGACAGCGCGGAGCAGTACCTGCTCGACTCGGGTTTCAGCCAGGTGAGAGTAAGGCACCACGGGGATATTGCCAGGATTGAACTGGTGCCCGAGGAGATGGCCGCAGTCTTCCATAAGGGCCTGACGTCGATGATCTACGATTACTTCAGGAGCATTGGCTTTCCCTATGCGGCGCTCGACCTGAGGGGCTACAGGACGGGCAGCATGGATGAAGGCCTGTTTGAGAAGCAAATCTGAGGTTCAGGCGTCCCTTTTTCGAGCCCCGCAAACGGGGCAGTCTTGCAGGGCCGGCGGCACTTCCAGCCCGCACGAATCCATCAATTCCGCGTCGGTGAGTATTCCTGAGGCGGCCCCGTCGGCGACCACCTTGCCGTCCCTGATCACGATGGCTCTGTCGCAAAGTTCGAGCACCATGTCCAGGTCGTGACCGGCGATTATCTTGGTGTGTTCAAATTCCCTGAGCAGGGCCATTACGCGCCTCCTGGACCGTGGGTCCAGGGTGGCGGTTGGTTCGTCCATGACCAGGATGTCCGGCTGCATCGAGAGCACGGTGGCAATGGCCGCGGCGCGTTTCTCGCCTCCCGACAGCCTGAACGGCGGCCTGTCCTTCAAGTGGGCTATTCCCACCATCCGCAGGGCCTCCAGCACCCGGTTTTCCACCTCCTTTTCGTCGAGACCGTAGTTGCGCGGCCCAAAGGCCACGTCCTCGTACACCGTTGTCATGAACAACTGGTCGTCGGGGTCCTGAAAAACCATCCCCAGTCTCTGGCGAATCACCGGGAGCGTCTTTTTCATGACCGGAAGACCTCCTACGATGATCCTCCCGGCGGATGGAGAGAGAATGCCCACCAGCAGCATCAACAAGGTGGACTTCCCCGCCCCATTGGCCCCGATGATGCCCACTGACTCGCCGTGATGAATGATGAAGGACACGCCGCTTATTGCCCTGTGTCCATCCGGGTATTCATATTGCACGTCCTGTACTTCGATCCTGTGGTGGCTCATCTGATCACCCCGACAACGAGAGAGCCTATCAGCATAGGGATGTCGAACAGCCTCGATGTCGCAAAAAAGGAGGCCCACACCACAACATAGGCGAGATCGCCGGCCCCGATCCTGCGGTCGTCCCCCGTGTTGTATTCGCCCTGAAATCCCCTCAAGCACATTGCATGGTAGACCCGCTGCGCCCGGTCAAGGGTTCGCAGCATTATGCGTCCTGCCAGGGAACCCCAGCACCTCCTGTGAACGCCCCTCTGCCCGGGCGCCCTTAACGAATAGGCTCTGAGCGTCCGGTCCACTTCCTCCATCAACAGCAATGCATACCGGTACGTCAGCAGGAGTTGCAGCACGAGCAAGCGTGAGACCCCAAGCATCCTCAACGCCTGTGCGAGCCTGTCAATTCCCGTTGTCGCAACGAGAAGGAGGGCTGCCGCAACGGTGAGACTGCACTTGATAAGGATGGAGAGGAAAGTCACCCAGCCCCTCGAGACGGCGACTCCGCCCAGCACGAAAACATGATGGTCAAACACGGGGTTCAGGACGCCGATCAGAATGACGAAAGGCTCGACGAGCATTATCCTTTTCAGGATTGGACCCAGGGGCAGATCAGCCAGGCTGAACAACACTACCGGGTAGAAAACGAGCGGAAGCAGCTTACTGACTTCATACCGGCCGAAAGACGCCACCACCGCAACATAGACAAGAGTGGCGAGGGTCTTCGCGAGCGGATGTATCCCATGTATGACCGTCTTCTTGCGTGCAAGGTCGTCCATCAGCCGTATTTCGCATATTGAGCGCGCAAGGTCTGCCATGGCGGCCCTCAAATCCTTGCCAGGACCAGGGACGGGGCGCACGGCCCCGTCCCGCCGGCGTTCATGCAGTCACGTTCTTCTTTCTTCGCTTGGCCATACTGATCGCAGCCCCAGTCATGGCGGCCAGGACGAGCGTCAGCGCCCCGCCGACAATGCCCGATACGCTCGTTCCGGCATTGACGGCAGGCCATGTCTCTTCGCCGGCGACATTCTCTTCCTGTGCGCTTTTGGGCGCCTTGAAGCTGTAATCCGGGAGGAACGCCGTCCTGGCCTGTATTTCGGACAGCGTCCTGTGAATGCCGTCAGGTGCTTCGAGCTCGGTTGTGCCGGCAGTCCTGAACATGGACCACTCGAGACCATCCGGGTTCGTCGAGGCAAACCAGGAGAGCACGGCGCCGACAACGATTACGCAGGCTGCAAGCCCGGCGAGGACCCTCTTCATCGGGATGTTTCCGAGGGGCTCGCCGGCAGCAGCCCTTTCGATGATTTCGGGCCGGGCCTTCCAGACGAACGTGACGACGGCCGCGGTAATCAGTCCTTCCACCACGCCGATCGCCAGATGAATGGGCTGCATCAACAACACGAAGGTCCCGAATGGCAGCTCGGTCTTGCCCGATAGGAGGGTCTCAAGCACGACGCCGAAGGCGCCCATCTGAAGCCCCACGATCGCCGATGCCATTGATCCGCGAAGGATGGCCTTCGGAGAAACCCCCTTGCGTGTGAACCACTTGTAGATCAATGGGTACGCGACGAAGCAGGTATAAAAGCCGAGGTTGAACACGTTGCATCCGTAGGCAAGCAGGCCGCCGTCCGCAAAGAAGAGAGCCTGGATGAGCAAGATGCAGGCCATGACGAGAAAGCCGGCATGAGGACCTAGCAGTACGGCAAGCAGCATCCCTCCCCCCAGGTGCCCGCTGGAACCCGTTCCAGGGATCGAGAAGTTGATCATCTGGGCCGCGAAGACGAACGCTCCCATCACGCCCATCAGCGGGATCTTGTTCTCGTCCACGTCATTCTGCATCTTGCGCGTCGCATGAGCCGCAACTCCGGCGGCAGCCGCCCACATGGTTCCACCGACAACTGGCGATATCAGGGCATCGGCCATGTGCATTTCTTCTCAACTCCTCTCGCATAAAAGCGAAACCCACGAAGGACGCCGGGAGAATCAGCCCTTCATGGGTCTGTTGTCGCACGGAACGACGTTTGCAGTGGGAGCCTTCGTGGCTCCGACTCGACATCAAGTCTATCATCATTGCGGGAGTGAATCAATACTCCCGGGGGGAGCGGCGCCGTGAGGCTGCTTGTTACATCCGGTCGGGAGCGCTGACGCCCATCAGCCCGAGACCGTTTCTCAATACGATTTGCGTTGCCAGGGCGAGACTAAGTCTCGCCCTCATTGTTTTCTCGTCCTCGGCGCCAAGCACCCTGCACCTGGTGTAGAACGAGTGGAACAGGGTCGCAACTTGGGTGAGGTAGTGGGGCATCCTGTGCGGTTCGCGCGCGGCCGCCGCTGCCGCTATTTCCTCCGGGAACTCGGCAAGGTTCTTGATCAGGGCTATCTCGCTCTCGTCCGATAGGAGCGAGAGATCGGATCCAGCCAGGCTCGCCGCGTCGAGACCCTCGACGCCCCTCGCGGCCGCCTCCCGGAATATGCTGCTTATCCTGGCGTGGGCGTATTGCACGTAGTAGACGGGATTCTCGTTCGACTGCATCTTGGCCAGGTCCAGATCGAAGTCAAGATGGCTCTCGGGGGAACGCAGCAGGAAGAAGAACCTGGCCACGTCCTTCCCGACCTCGTCCAGGAGTTCATCCATGGTTACGAACTCGCCCATCCTCTTGGACATCTTGACGGGCTCGCCCTGGCGGATCAGCCTGACGATCTGGACGATCAACACCTCGAAGGAATCCCGCGGGTATCCCATGGCCTCGACAGCGGCCTTCATCCTGGATATGTATCCGTGATGATCGGGGCCCCAGATATCGATCAATTGCTCGAAACCCCGCCTGTACTTGTCCAGGTGGTAGGCGATGTCGGGCGCCAGGTAGGTGTATGATCCATCACTCTTGACGAGCACTCTGTCCTTGTCGTCGCCGAATGCGGTGGACCTGAGCCACGCCGCACCCTCCGACTCGTAAACATGACCGCGCCGGCGCAAGAAGTCGACCACACGCGAGACGTCGCCCGCATCGTGCAGGCTCTTTTCGCTGAACCAGAGGTCGAACTCCACCCCGTACCGCCTGAGCGATTCCTTCTGCATCTTCAGTATGCTCTCGATGGCGTATCGCGAGAACAGTGGTTCACGATCCCCCGCCGGAAGGTCGAGCAGGCCGGATCCCTTCTCACCTATCAGCGCCCTGGCGATATCTATCAGGTATTCCCCGGGGTAGCAGTCCTCCGGTACTTCGATCTCCTCACCGAGAATCTGCCTGTATCTGATCTCCAGGGACCTCCCCAGGGTGGTCACCTGGTTCCCAGCGTCGTTGATGTAGAATTCGCGCTTTACGTCGAATCCCGCCCAGTCGAAGAGATTGGCGAGGGTGTCGCCCACCGCGCCCGCTCGAGCCTGCACGACTATGATGGGACCTGTGGGATTGGCGCTCACGAATTCGAGGAGCACCTTTCTGCCACGCCCCGTCTCCGTGCGGCCATAGACATCACGCTGTTCGAGCACCGATCGCAGGGATTCCTCCAACCAGCGCCGTCCGAGGAAGAAGTTGATGAATCCCGGCCCCGCCACTTCGATCCTGTCCACGTATGAGCCGCCAAGGTCCAGCCGGCCGGCGACGGCCTCCGCCACCTGCCTCGGATTCCTGCCGAGCGACTTCGCCAGCAACAGGGCGGCGTTGGTCGCAAGGTCCCCGTGTTCGGGGCGTGCGGGACGCTGCAGTCCCACATCTCCCGCGAACGCCGGCCTGCCCGGCAGTCCCGATATGGCAGTCTCAATTCTGGCCAGGATATCCGCCCTGGCCCGGGCCATCCTACTCTCCAACGAGCACACCCCTCATGCGAACCTGCCCACATAGAGTGCGAGCACAGCCTCGCGAACTATCTTCGCCGCGAGTATTGCAGTTATGTCGGAATGGTCGTACGGCGGCGCCACCTCGACCAGGTCGAACCCCACGACGTTCATGTCCTTCATCAGCAGGACCGACTCCAGTATTTCGGCCGGCGCCACGCCACCCGGCTCTGGAGCGCCGGTGCCGGGGGCGTAGGCGGGATCGAGCACGTCGATGTCCACCGATACGTAGACAGGCCGGCCTCGCAACTCACTCCTGAGAGCCTTCAGGGGCCCGGCCACCTCCCCTGGATACATCGTGCCCTTCAGGGACCCGCGCATTTCCTCAACGGTTCCCGATCGTACCCCCAGCTGGTGGACGGCGGCCACTCCCGGCAACTCGGCTACCCTGCGCATAACTGTAGCGTGGGACAACTTCTCTCCCAGGTATTCATCCCGCATGTCCGCGTGTGCGTCAATGTGAATGACGGTCATGCCCGGGCATCTCGACGACGACGCCGAAACGGCCGGCAGCGTCACCAGGTGTTCGCCCCCCAGCATCACCGGCACATCCCCGGATCCGTAAATGCTCATCGCACACGACTCTATGATGCTCAGGGAGGATCTCACGTTCCCAAACGGGAGAACGAGGTCTCCCAGATCGCGGACCGTCGCCTCGCGCACGTCCATGTCCAGAGCAGGACTATATTCCTCCAGCACCTGTGAGACCTCGCGAATGCGGGCCGGCCCGGATCTCGATCCGGGTCTGAACGTGGCGGTGTAGTCCAGGGGCGCCCCGAACAGGGATATGCCCGGCTTGCCCGGCGCGCCCGCGCAACCCAGAAAGGTACGGGGATGCTCCCAGGCGAGATCAGTCAATCCACATCACCTTCGAGGATTCTCTTCACGAACGGGGGGAGCGCAAAGGCGGCCGCGTGCGTCTCGGGGCTGTAGTATCTAGTGGTCCCGACCGCGCGACCCTTCGCCGGCGCCGCGAAACCGTGGGCCTTCGAACCTATCGTGTAACTCCACATCCCCCCGGGGTAAGTTGGGACACAACCCAGGTATACACCGCTCACAGGGAAGATCCCCCTGACGCTCCGGAAGACCCGTCCCACTTCCTCCGGAAAATAGAACGGCGAGCCGGTCTGGGCGACAAACATGCCGTCGTCCTCGAGGGCCCGCTTTATGGCCTCGAAGAAGTCCGGCG
Source organism: Ignavibacteriales bacterium (assembly GCA_050260105.1). Lineage (GTDB taxonomy): Bacteria > Bacillota > Sulfobacillia > JABLXB01 > JABLXB01 > SM1-B181. The sequence continues at coordinate 37,299 of JBLNBR010000012.1, forward strand.
CGAACAACCCGACAGCCGGTCCTACAGGGTCAGTTGAATCAACGATGATGACATCGTAGGCGTCGCTGGTGGACTTGACGAACTCGATACCGTCGCCGATGGTGACCCTGACCCTGGGATCGTCGAGCCCGCACGATATCGAGGGAAGGTGCCTCCTGGCGAGCTCGACCACCTTTGCGTCTATTTCGATCAGGTCCACGCTCTCCACCGGGTGCTTCAAGATTTCCCTGACGACCCCGCCGTCACCGCCGCCTACCACCAACACCTTCCGGGGAGAGGGGTGGCTGCACATGGGCACATGGCATATCATCTCGTGGTACATGAATTCGTCCCGCTCGGTCGTCTGGATGACATCGTCCAGTGTGAGCATCCCGCCGAACTGGGCCGTCCGGGAGACCACAGCCTCCTGATACGGGGTCCTGCATCGTTCCAGGACGCCCTCCACCTGGAGGGATATCCTCAGTCCCCCGGCCTGATTCTCAGTAAACCAGTACTCCACAGCATTTCACCCCCTGGAGGCCCGGCGCACGCGCCCTAATACCACATGGGGACCGCGGCGAACGCGCATCCCGCGCGGTCGACCTTGTGCTCTGCGCTGATGACTTCGATCTTCGAGGGCTTCATGCCCCGCCTCCTGAACGCGTCCTCGATCATCAGGCGGATGGTCTCCTCGGCCTGCTTACCCGAGCAGTGGCCCGAATACTCCATGATCACGCCGAACGTGTCTCCGGTGTGGCCGATGCCGACGGCGGCGGATATGGTCTCGCCGGAATTCACGCTGGTTATCGAGGCATACGCCACCGGCACCAGGTTTCCGGGCGGAATCTCCAGGTTGGTCACGTAAGCGGCGTTTGGGGGGAGGATGCTCGAGACCCTGACCAGGTTGACGTTCCCTATTCCCGCCTTGAGCAGGGCTCCATCGAAAGCGTTGAGCTCGGTGGCGCCTTCGGATGATCCGGCAACCAGGCTGTATTTGGTGGGCATGGGCAAACACTGCATTGTCTCTTCCCCCTTGTCTGCGATTCAGTATGCGTGGTGTCCGGGCGCCTCAATCGCGTGACGCGCGCAGTGGCAACTTCCCGCTGCGCGCGCCCCAAACAGAAGGTATAACGCGGCCAAAATTTACGAAGCAATTATACCAGAAATCGTTGGGGAAGGGAATTCCACACCGGGAGGGAACCGCGAATCGACAGGAAATGGCATCTGACCCTTAGCAGGTTCATCCCCGCACTCACCATGACGGCGGTGGTGCTCTCGATCGCCTTTGCCCTGGCGGCCCTCCTGATTGTGATTATCCCCCTGCCGCCGCCAGAAACGCCGCTGGCGTCGATGCTCTACGACCGGAACGGCGAGGTGTTCGGCAGGCTGTTCGTCCAGAACCGGACGGAGATCCCTCTCTCCCAGATGCCGGCGGACCTGCGCAACGCGGTGATAGCCGTCGAGGATTACAGGTTTTACAAGCATCCCGGGATCGACCCGATCGCGATTGCAAGGGCCCTCGTCGTCGATATCAGAGAGGGGAGGATCGTCGAGGGCGCCAGCACGATCACACAGCAACTCGCGAGGACCCTCTACCTCTCGGCTGAAAGGAGGCTGTCCCGTAAACTGATCGAGGCGTTGCTGGCCCTGAAGCTGGAACTCAAGTATACGAAGGACGAGATCCTGGGGATGTACCTGAATCAGATATACTTCGGGGCAGGGGCCTACGGGGTCGAGGCTGCGTCATGGACGTATTTCGGAACGGCGGCGAAGGACCTGGACCTTCCAAGGGCCGCGCTGCTGGCGGGCCTAATACGGGCGCCCGAGTCGTATTCACCGTTCAGGAATCCGGAACTGGCGGCGAGGCGGCGCGACAACGTCCTCAAGAGGATGAACGAGCTGGGTTACGTCGATGAATCCGGGTTGCGCGCGGCCGTGTCGAGCCAGCTCGGGACAAGGCCCCGTCCGGTCCCGCTCATCGAGGCGCCGTATTTCGCGGACTACGTACTGGAACAGGTCAGGCAGGCCGACCCGGCTCTCGCGTCAGACCTGGACAGGGGCGGATACCGCGTATACACGACGCTCGACATGAAAGCACAGCGAAGCGCGGAAAGGGCCGTCGCTCAGATCCAGAAGTCAGGGACGGACGCCGCCGGGGTGGTCCAGCCGCAGATGGCCCTGGTGGCGATGGATCCGTCAAGCGGCCAAATCAGGGCAATGGTGGGAGGCCGGGACTACTCCAATACGTCTCTCAACAGGGCGGTTCAATCCCTGAGGCAACCCGGATCCATGTTCAAACCGTTCGTGTATGCCGCGGCGCTCGACCGCGGGCACCCGCCCACGGCTGTAAAGGTCTGTGAGCCAGTAACATACCCGGGTAAGGATCCGGAGCACCCATATCAACCGGCGGATTACGGCGACGAGAAATACCACTATCGCCCGATCACGATGAGGGAGGCGATAATGATCTCCGACAACGTCGTGGCCGTGCGATGGATCGAACAGGTGGGGCCGGGTACGGCGGCATCGTACGCCAGGCGCATGGGAATACAATCGCCCCTGAACGAGAACCTGTCGCTCGCCCTGGGCAGTTCCGAGATCACTCCGCTGGAGGCCGCTGCGGCGTTTTCGGCTTTGGCCAATTCCGGCTTCAGGGTTGAACCATCCGCCCTGCTACGCGTGGAGGACAGGTGGGGGCGGATCGTGCTGGAGAAGAAGGCACGTCCCCCCACCAGGGCGCTGGATGAGAATGTCGCGTACATCCTCACCGATCTGATGAAGGGCGTTACGAGCCCGGGCGGCACCGCGGGATCCGTGCAGGGGAACCTCGGAAGGCCTGTGGCCGGCAAGACCGGCACGACGGACGATTTTCGAGACGCCTGGTTCGTGGGGTTCACGCCGGATCTGGTTGGAGTAGTCTACGTAGGCTACGATCACCGCGAGAAGGCGGTGGGGTCCGGCGGTTCAGTAGCGGCGCCTGTGTGGCAGTCGTTCGCCTCCGGCGCCCTGGAGGGGACCCCGGTGTCCGATTTCGCGCGACCCGCCGGTGTCGTCGACAGGTGGGTGTGCACGGAAACGGGGCTGTTGGTCAACCCAACATGCCCCGCCCGCTCGGAACTATTCATCCAGGGAACCGAACCGCAGTGGGTGTGCCCCCTGCCGCATTACTGGCCGTCACTTGGGCATCTCCCCGAGGACGATCTGGATAGTGAGCGCCTTGCTGCCCCTCCGGACAGTCGCGGCGACCGTGTCCCCGACGCGATGGGTCGATAGTATCGCCTTCAACGCGGAGGCGTCCGTGATCTCCTTGCCGTCCAGCGCCTCCATGATGTCGTCCTTCCTGATGCCGGCCCTGGCCGCGGGGCCGCCGGCTATCACGTCAACGACATAGATGCCCTTGTCGAGAGCGATGTCATATCCGTACTTCTGCGCGGTGGGTTTGTCTATCAGCGTGATCCCCAGCCACGGCCTGGCGACGCGCCCCTTTGAAAGGAGCTCATTGATGATGCCCCTCACCGTGTTGATCGGAATGGCGAATCCCATGCCCTCGGCCGATTCGATCTTGATTGTGTTGATCCCTATGACCTGGCCGGCGGCGTTTGCGAGCGGTCCGCCGCTGTTGCCGGGGTTGATGACCGCGTCCGTCTGGATCAGGCGGAAGGTCTGCTCGCCTATCTGGAGGGTCCTGTCCTTGCCGCTTATCACGCCCTGCGTGACGCTGCTCTTGAATTCCATGCCCAGCGGGTTGCCGATCGCTACGGCCAGTTCCCCGATCTTGAGGGCGTCAGAGTCGCCGAACTCCGCTGCGGGCAGACCCTGGGCGTTCACCTTGACGACCGCCACGTCCGTGGGTGGGTCGGCGCCCACAACCGTGCCATCGAGCACGCGCCCATCGGAAAGAAACACCTTGAGCTCTCTCGACCCCTCGATGACGTGGTTGTTGGTAACGATGTATCCGTTCGAATCGAAGATGACTCCGGAGCCGCTGCGGTCCTCAGTGTAGGCTCGACCGAAGAAGTCGTACCCCGCCACGGCCTTGTTGGTAATGCCGACCACCGAGGGTGACAGTTTGTTCGCCACCTGCACTGCGGGCGAAACGTCGAACGCCGCCGGCCCCGTCACCGCCCCCGGGAATTGCACCGGTTGAGCCTGGTTGGAAGCGACATTTGCGGCCATGTAACGCGGAGCGATCGCCGCGACCACGAGGCCGCCAACCATGGCCGATACGAGGGCAACAGCCACGATAAGGGATAGCGAAGGCCTGGAACGCCTCCATCTGCGCTCAGCCTTCGCGCTTTCGGGCGTCGTTGTTGCGGCGCATTCTGAGACAGCCTCTTCCTGACCCATATGGCTCATATCCTGCCCGTTTACCCATTCCATGACTATCACCTCTCTTTCTCTTCTACTATTTCTGCACCAACTGACCGGTACTTGTCAACAAGATGCTCGTAACCTCTCAAAATATGTTCAATTCCATAGACCTCGGTTTTGCCCTCGGCCGCCAGGCCGGCTATGACCATCGCCGCCCCGGCCCTCAAGTCGGTGGCCTTGACTGGTGCCCCGAACAGCTTCGGCACGCCCTCGACTATCGCCGTTCTCCCGTCCACCTTGATGCTGGCCCCCATCCGGATAAGCTCGTTGGCGTAGCCGAAGCGGTTGTCGTAGATGGTCTCCTGAACCACGCTTATCCCGTCCGCCCTGGCCATCAACGCCACGAACGGTTGCTGGCAATCCGTGGGGAACCCCGGGTATGGCAGGGTCTTGACGTTGACCGACCTGGGTCTTTCAGGGCCGATTACCCTCAACGAATCGCCGTTCTCCTGGATTTCGGCGCCCGCCTCCCGCAGCTTCGCAATCACCGGGTCCAGATGCTTGGGGATGACCCCGGCAACCGTGATGTCCCCTGCGGTTGCCACCGACGACATCATGAACGTGGATGCCTCGATTTCATCGGGGACCACGCTGTGCTCGGAGCCGCGCAGGCTTTTTACCCCTTTCACCCTTATGACGTCCGTGCCGGCGCCCTGTACCTTGGCGCCCATGGAGTTCAAGTAGTTGGCCAGGCTGACCACGTGGGGCTCCTTGGCGGCGTTTTCTATAGTGGTGACCCCCTGGGCGAGGGTTGCAGCCAGCATGATGTTGATAGTTGCGCCGACGCTCACGACGTCGAGGTACACTGGAGCGCCCTTGAGTCTGTCGGCCTGGATCTTCACAATGCCGTGCTCGAGACGGGCTTCCGCGCCCAGAGCCCGGAATCCCTTCAGGTGCTGGTCCACGGGCCTGAGCCCTATGTTACAGCCGCCGGGCAGAGCCACTTCGGCCCGCCCGAACTTGGCGAGCAATACCCCGAGTAGATAGTATGATGCGCGGAGACGCTTCACCAGTTCGTAGGGCGCCTGCCAGCTGGAGAATCCGTTGGGGTTGATGATCATCCTACCGTCGTGATTCCAGGACACGTCAGCCCCGAGTTCGGATATGATCTCCGCGAAGGTGGTGACGTCCGTGATGTCCGGCAGGTTGTCAATGGCGCTCTCGCCGCTCGCGAGGAGAGACGCAGGGATAACGGCTACCGAGGCGTTTTTCGAGCCGGCGATCTTCACCAGGCCGTTGAGCGTCCGCCCGCCCTTTATGACCAGTTTCGACAACGACCAGCACTCCCGATTATCGATTGGGTGAGAACCCCCCTACCGGACAGAACGTTCGCCAGTAAACAGGCCTTTCCCTGCGAATCCCGCCTACCGTCCCACCAGTTCGGGTTTCTCAACCTCGCCTGTGTGGGCGTTCACGTAGACCTCGCGTCCGCTGGCGAAAAGCACCCGCCAGACGGGGACCGATTCCCACTGCCTTGCATTGTACGGTTCGCTGTGGTACCCCAGAGAGACGTTGATGATCGATTCTCCCCTCGCCCCGGCCCCCAGGCTGGAGGCGGCGGTGATGACCGCTTCGGTGGAGGGAAGGATGGAGCGGCGTTGTTGGCTGTAGCCGATGGGTTCGAACAGGGCGAATCTCGCCTCGGCAACCCCGGACGGGAACACCTTCACCGTGATGTGTGAGCCGAACACGGGCCTCTCGTCGAATTCGGCGCAGAAGTTGACTACCCAGGCGTCACCCGACGAAACGGCATAGTCCAGATTAATGCCCTCCAGACGCCCGGCGTAGCGCTCTATGAATCCCGTCGCCTGGAGCACCGCGTCCGCCTTCCGCAGGCGCGCGCCACCCGGGGTCACCTCGCCCGTATACAGGAGGACACCGTTGTCGAGCAAGGTCGCCAGGCTCAGACCCGCCGATTCCCTGGAGGCCTGAAGGCGGGCGAGTATGTCTCGGACTCTCTCCGAGGAGGGCCTCACCGCAAGATACGACATGGGCGGGGATTGCAGCGGCAAACCGCAGTCAAGGGTCGTTCCCGAGGCTTCAAGCTTCGACCGGGCGTTTCGCACGTCCGCGGCCGTCACCCTCCCCGGCGCAGCGCCGGTTCCCGCCGTCATGTTCAGCACCTGCCGGCCGAGAAACAGGTCCATGCACAAGAACGCTATTATCAGTGCTACCTTGGCTTTGGACCAGTCCAACCCAATGACCCGCCCTTCTGCTCGCCCCAAACGGCGCCCGAAGCCACGTCTATGAACGCCTTGAGACCGCTGCTGGACTCAACCACCCACACCGGCTTGAGAAGGTCCTGCTCGGTCCCCACTGGGTTGCTCCAGTATCCGGGATATACATCCTTGACCGCGCGCTCCAGGCCTTCGGGAAAGACTGTGGCCCAGTGCCGGGAAAGGATGTTGAGGGCCTCCTCGGCGGACACTGTCTGCCCCGAGGGGTTGACGGACCCGGCCACGACGTACACGCCGCGGAGGTACGAGCCGACGCCTTGCGAACTCAGCCCCACCACGATGGGCGCCTCGTCACCCCATACGGGGATACCCTTCCACCGGTATGACAGTCTTATCTCCTGCAGGCCGGCGGTGCGTGAATGCCCGGACATCTCAATGGGGTGCACGCCTTCGGGAAGGCCGCCGTGCAGCGCGGTGAATTCCAGCGCTCGCTCGAGCGCGGCCATATAGTCGCCAGCCTGCCCGTCACCGGCGACAACCGGACAGCTATACTCTACCGCGCCGGGGGGATATACTCTCAGCCCCTGCCTGCCGTCGGAGTAGATCACAGCGCCGTCGTTCTCCTCGATCGTCCGGACGACGGACCTGTCCAGAAAGAATTTGTGCAACATCTCCTCGGGGCTTGTCTGCTCGCCCTTCACAACCAGGGCCGGTATGGAGTAGTCCGGTTTGGGGAGCAGGACCCCCCGGTTTATGGTGATGCCGTTGACCTCAGCCGGTGCCTCCACCCAACGCGGGCGGTCGCCGGCGGCGAAATCCTTCAATAGGTTTGCGAGGACGGAGGCCCTGTTCCCTAACCCCTTCACATCCAGGCGCAGGTACCCGTCATGCGCATACGAGTACACGTACACGGCGGGGGTCTTGCCGGTCGAGACGGCAACCCTGTCCGACAGGAAGTCTTCCCCACCCGTCCAGGGCGCCCCCGTCCAGATGGCGACCATCCGCGAGAACTGCAATTTCACCGGGTAGATGATCTCAAGGGACCCCTGTTCGGCGCGGAGCGCCTTCATGTCTACAGGGTCCTGCTGAACCAACCCGCCAATCTCACCCAGAATCACCTGCCGCACAAGCCCGGTATCCCACAGCGCGGCATAATCGGGAGTCCCAGGCAGCAGCACCCTGTGCTGGCCGTTGCCCAGGTGGACGGCTATCCTCGACGGCTTCAACACGGCCTCGAGATCAACCTCCGGTTTCTCGAGGTCGACCAGGGGGAAAACCTGATCCGTGTCCTGTGCGGCGCTCTGTACACCAACCATCAGGCGCCCGGTGAGCACGAGGCTCAGGATGACCAGCGCCACAAGCAGAACCGTCTTGGCTTCCTCAATTAGTCTCAACGATGCCGCCCTCCAGCGCGGGGACCGTGAGCTCGACCTCGGTCCCGCGCCCCATCTGGCTCCTGATCTGTATGTCCCCGCCGTGGGCCAGGACGATTTCGCGCGCGATGGAGAGGCCGAGGCCGGTTCCCCCCAGCTCCCGTGACCTCGCCTTATCGACCCTGTAGAACCTCTCGAATATCCTGGGCAGATCCTCGGGCGGGATCCCGATTCCGTTGTCGCGGAAAACGGCCGTCACACCGCCGCCGGTTCGCCGCACGTCCACCGTCACCCTGCCGCCCGGCCGTGTGAATTCGATTGCGTTCGCCAATATGTTGACGGCCACCTGCTGCATTCTGTCCGAATCGGCCATCACCAGCGGCAGGCCGCTCTCCACATTCACGTCGAGTCCGATCCCCTTCTTGTCCGCCTGCGGCCTCATGAGGGTGACGGCCTCCATGACCGGATCACCCAGCAATACCGGCCCCTTGTTCCACGAAATCCCCCTGCCGTCGAGGTCGGCGAGGTCGAGCAGGTCCTTTACCAGCCTGTTCATCCTGTCCGTCTCCTTGCCCACTACGGCCAGGAACTGCCTTGCCAGGGCGGGGTCGTCCACCGCACCGTCGGCCAGTGTTTCGACGTAGCTCTTGACCGAGGTCAACGGCGTCTTCAGCTCATGGGATACGTTCGCCACGAATTCACGGCGAAGCGTGTCCAGTCGCTCCGACTCCGTGACATCCTGGATCACTATGACGACTCCAGGTTGTTCCTTCCCGTCACCCCGTATCGACGCGCGCCGAGCTACAATGGTGCGGTCTCCAACCTTGACCCGTTCCACGCGGCCTGACAGGGGCCCCACGAGGGGTTTCCCAATGGCAGCCGATGGTTCCACGCCGAGCATCCTGCCCGCCGCCGGATTCATGGCGATTACCAAGCCGTTGCCATCGATCGCCACGACCCCATCCGCCATGTGAGTAAGTATCGTCTCGAGCCTGCCCTTTTCCCCGGAAATCTCGGCGAGGGTCATCCTGAGACGCTGCGTGAGGTGGTTGAACATCGTGGCCAGCTGCCCGATCTCGTCGCTGGACTTCACCTCGATTGCGGTCTCGAAGTTGCCAGCGGCCATTTGCCTGGCCTTGGCGGTGATTTCCTCGATCGGCCTTGTTATCGTCTGCGACACGATGAAGCCCAGGAGCGCCGTGACGCCCAGGGCGAGTACAGCGGAGTAGATCAAGATCGCCCGTACGTCCCCGAGTGTGCCGTAGATGCCTTCCAGCGAGGCGATGACGTACACTACGCCGGCTATGCGCTCGCCTATGCGGACCGGCTCGACGAGGTGGAGGCTGCTGTCACCCGTCACGGGGGCGGCGCCGGTCGTCTGGCCGCGCCCGCCCGAAAGCGCCCTCGTTATCTCCGACTTGCTGAGCACCCGTTCGAGCTCCCGGGGATCGTCCCCGGACCACCCGACCAGGGCGCCGTTGGTCCCCAGCACGATGATGTCGAGGCGGCTCTGCTGCCCGAACTCCTTGACCAGCTGGTTTATCCTGTCCCTGTCCGGCTCCGACGCCATATACCTCTGCAGGAACGCCGCCACGAGCTGTGCCTGTGAGGTCACCGTTTCAGAGAAGCTGGACACGTAGTATCTCTCCAGGGCCTGGAGCAGGTACGCGCCAGTCAACTCCATGGCAAGCAGTATCAGCAGCAGGAGTATGGTAATGATCTGCCACCGGATGCTCTTCCCCAAACTATTGCCTCCGTCTATTCACGGGGATCGCAGAAGAAATACCCAACTCCCCGCCGGGTAGCTATGTATCTGGGGTTCCCGGGGTCATCCTCGATCTTCTCTCTGAGCCTCCGGATCGTCACGTCGACCGTTCGTGTGTCTCCGTAGTACTCGTATCCCCACACCTCATCAAGCAGTACCCTGCGCGAAAACACCTTACCGGGATTGGACGCGAGGAATCGTAGCAGATCGAATTCTTTCAAAGTGACCGGGATCCTCGCGCCTTTCCTGCTCACCTCGTACGTTCTCAGGTCAACCGCTAGGTCGCCGAACTGCAGCCGGTCTTCACCCGCCGCCGGGGGCTGCAATCGCCTGAACAGGGCCTTTACCCTGGCCACCAACTCCCTCATCCCGAACGGCTTCGTCACATAGTCATCGGCGCCGAGTTCGAGACCCACTACCTTGTCAATTTCCTGTTCCCTGGCCGTAAGGAATATGATCGGCACCCGCGATTTCTGGCGGATCAGTCTGCATACCTCGAATCCGTCCATCTTGGGCAGCATTATGTCGAGGATGACAAGGTCGGGAGACCCTGAGTCCACCATTGTGACAGCGGTCTCGCCGTCGTTGGCGACGAGCACTTCGAAGCCCTCTTTTTGCAGGTTGAACTGGATTATGGAGGCGATGGGCTTCTCATCGTCGACGACGAGGATCTTGTGAGCCAATCACTTCACCCCTCTGCCGGGTTCTTTCCACGGGGTCCGGCAACGATCCTGCCCAGCGGCGAGGCCCCGGCACGCTGGAGATCCCGCCATTCCGACTCGATCCCGCCGTAGTCCAGGCGGGTGATCCCGCGTAGCGCGGCCTCGAAACCGGATCCCTGCCTCAGCAGGGCCGTGAAGCGGGCAAACCCGGGGCCGTCGAGTCCTTCCATGATCCGGCCGGCAGCCCACATCGACTTGAGGTATGCGGCGTTGAGGGTGTCTTCACGCTGGAATTCCCGCTCAAGGGCCCGCAGTGAGAGATCGCTGCCCGGACCAGTCGAACCGGTCGCGGGGTCCTCCCATACGTAGCCCGTCGTACTGTACTCTTCTACTTGCGCAAGCCCTTCCGAGAACCACCTGGGGCAGTTTCCGGAGGTCATCTCGTCGAGCACGTAGTGAGTGATCTCGTGATGGAGCGGGTTATACCGTCCGAACAACTCCAGCTGCCCTCCCGGGCCGAAAGCATCGCCCCAGGCCTTCGGGGAGACGATGCCGACCACCCCTGCCCAGCACACCCCAACAGAACGGCCGGAATCCCCGCCCGGGACGGATTGCTGCAACGATTCAAACGAAGGGTACATTATCACGTTGAGTCGCCGGGGTGTATCGTAACCGAGGCGCCGGCGGATGGCGCTGTACGCCTCATCTGCATAGGCCGCCACCGTTCCGGCGATGTCGCCGTCGGCGTCAGAATAGTAGAGGCGCACCAGGCCGGACTCCTCCCTGTCCCACCCTTCTACGGAGCGCAGTGTGCGGTCCTGTTGTATGTTCCTGGCCGCCGAATACGCCATGCCCCTCAACCGCCTGAAGGCATCCGGCAAGGCGCCGGGGCCGCCCGCGGCCGTTATCACGATCCCCAATAGGGCCAGCAGCGCCGCCGCTCTCACTGTCCCCGCGATGTGTGGTTGCCGGATTAGCCTCTCTACCTGCTGCTGAATAGTCATGGAGCCTGCTTCGACACGTTAACATAATTGTCCTCCAGGAAAAAAAGGCGCGGCGCCCGGTGGCGCCGCGAGCTCTATAGTAAGAGGGGGTCATGAAAGGTTAGCCTTTCGCCTCAACTAGAGCATAAACCATGATTGTTACAACAATATTACAGGGAGTTAAAAACGCTGTTACTTCGCGGTATGAACCGGCACGCGCATTTCCGTCTACTTGCCGGTGGCGGGGTATAGCTTGAGGGGATCCGTGGCGACGCCGTCAAGGCGTACCTCAAAGTGCAGATGGGGGCCGGTGCTTCTTCCGGTGCTTCCCACGTTGCCGATGACCTGACCCCTGCTGACCGTCTGGCCCTGCTTGACGCCTATCCTGGAGAGATGCCCGTAGACTGTAACGGCTTTGCCGCTACCGTGGTCGATCCTTACGACCAGGCCGTAGTACGGCAGTCTACCCGCGTAGGCGACCATGCCGCTGTCCGCCGCAACCACGGGTGTCCCGGTGGGCGCGGCAATGTCAAGGCCGTAGTGGAAGCCGCTCCGCCGGTGACCGTACCTGGAGCTGATCGAACCCTGAGTGGGCCAGGCGTAACTGCCCGTCCCAAGGTCCGGTATGACCTTCGATCCCTGGACGACCGTCTGGGTTACGGGTTCCTCCAGGACCTTCTCGGACATGATCCGGCGTTGGACCTCCCGGCCATCCTTCTTGCTGATTTCCATCACGACTTCCTTGCGGCCGGGCGCTCCCCGCTTGGTGATGATCTGTTCCCACGGCCATCTGGTGTCATCGTAACTCACCGATACCTGGAACGGGATCACGATCTCCTGTGTGACGGTTTCGACGCTCACCACATTCACGTAGGGCTCGGGCACGATGAGATTCAGTGTCTGGCCGACCTGCAGCCTGTCACCGGCAATTTGCGGGTTCGCCTTGCGTAGATCTTCCACTGTCATGCCCCTGGAGCGGGCGATGGCCCAGAGCGAATCGCCCCTGGACACCGTGTACAGCGCGACGCGGTCCGTTCCCCTCAGCAGTATCTGCTTCGCCTCTTCGGGTTCTCTCAAAGAGTCGACCGGCACCTTCTTCTCCACGATGTCCACCTGCTGGAGGATCCGGACCTGCTCGACCCTGACGTTGGCGGCCCCGTTCCCGGGTTTCCCCAGGTAAGCCTGGCGGATTTCCTCGATTACCCATTCGGCAGCCGCCCTATCCCTCAGAGCCGCAATGTCCCTTCCCTCCACCTGCACGACGAAAGCGCCCGCCGAGAAATCCAGGATATCGCCGAGTCTCCGGGTGAGGACGTCCGGCGTCAGGGGTGTGGTGTCCTGGACGTCGCTTTCGCCCTTCTTGTACGGCACGCATTCGATGCGGCTCGACACCTCGAGGTCGGCAGGCCATACATTCCTGGCCTCGCTGAGGATATCTTCCACACAGCGCGACACCTTGCCGGGATCGCTGACGACGCCGAGAGTCTCTCCGTCAATGCTCAACACGTACACTGACGGCCTGGCCCTGGCGCCAAGGGTCATGCCCGCAAGGACCAGGGACCCCGCCAGGACGCAGGCCATGATGAGATACCAGCGCTTCGATCCCGCCAAGGTCTCACCTCTCACGTTCGGCGTACTGATATTTCTTTCCCTGGACAGATCTTCCTCCCAAGCCACACGCGGAATATTATGGGGGGCGTTCCAGGTAAAGTATCTGCCGGAAGACCAGGGAGTATCCTGTGACATAGTATGTTGACAGGTTCGAACCGGAGTAGACTCCGGCGTCAGCGATCCAGCCCGGGGTTCGCAAGCATGACCCTGGCGTAGATCGCACACTCGAATCGTTTCTTCTGGAGTTCGCAGCCTATGCGGTAAGGCTCGTCGATGGCGCCGTTCTCCATGTGGGCGCTGGCGTGGCAGCCGCCGCCGCACATATACCTTGCCCAGCAGCCGCGGCAACGCTCCTTCGCGGCAACGTTCATCCTCGCAAACGCGTCCTGAAGCGTCGTGTTTGTGACGCCGTCCCATACGCTACCCAGGGCGAATCCGTCGCGGCCGGCGAATTGATGGCACGGGTATATCGTCCCGTCGGGCGCCACGGCGACGTAGTCCCTCCCTGCGCCACATCCGGACATGCGCCTCGGGACGCAGGGCCCGCCGTTCAGGTCCAGTTCGAAGTGGAAGAACCGGAAGGGCCGCCCTTCTTTCGCCCTGCGCACGTATTCACGCGCCAGGCGCTCGTACTCGTCGAACAGCTGCGGCAGGTCACGCTCCGCAATGGCCAGGGGGTGGCCGTCCTCACAGACGACCGGCTCCATCGAAACGCAGTCGAACCCCTGATCGACCAGATGGAGTACATCGTCAGCGAAATCGAGGTTGTCGTGGGTGTAGGTTCCCCTGATGTAAGTATACGGCGACGTGGAACCGGCCCCCTGGGCACGCCGGGACTCGATCAACAGGTTGGCGCCTCGCAGGCATTCCTCGTAGCTCGGCCGGCCTGACCGGAACCGGCGGACCCTGTCGTGCACCACCGGCCTCCCGTCCAGGCTCACGACCATGTTGACCCCGTAGTCGTTCAGGAACGTGCAAGTGCTCTCGTCCATCAGGGACCCGTTGGTGGTGAGCGTCAGCCCCACGGACTTTCGCGACCTGCGTCCCCGGTCTACGGCATACGCTGCGGTACTTCTGGTCACGTCCCAGTTCAGCAGGGGCTCTCCGCCGAAGAAGTCAATGTCGAGGCGCCTGCGCTCCCCCGAATGCTCGATCAGGAAGTCGACCGCCCGTTCCGCGACTTCCCGGGGCATCAGGTCGCGGGGATCCCCCGGGACCGCCCGGTTCGCCGGGCCCCCTGTGGCGAGCGAGTTCCCCGATGCAAAACAGTAAGCGCACGACATGTTGCATGTCCCTGTCATGAGCAGGCAAAGCCCTTTTACAGGCCTGTCGCGTCCGGCGCTCCCCGCGGTGCGGCTCAACGCGTCGTCCATGGGATCGGCCTGCAGGAACAAGCCCTCTTCCTCCAGGCGCCGGAATTCCTCCGCGGCGGCAAGCGATTCCGCCGCCCCGTGTCTTTGCAGCACGGATTCCGGGATCCTGGACCGGGTGGCTGCGTACGGTATGACGTCCCACGATACCTCGTCCAGCAAAGCAACGGCGCCGGTCGCCACGTCTAGAACGAACGGCGCCCCCGCAACCCTGAATCTGTGCAGCCTGCCCTCGACCGGATCTACTTCTCGCAAGCCTGGTTGCCCACCGTGCACGACGTTTTGCACGCGGATTGGCACGAGCTCTGGCACTCGCCGCATCCGCCCGCGGCGACGGTGCATGTGAGGTCCGGCCTTGCCACAACAATGATGTGTTTGAAGTCGTCCTTCTTCACAGAGGTTTCCTCCCCAGTCAAGTCTCTCCTCCCGGATTATACTACCGCAGTCTGAAATGGGTAAAGGGTTGTGCAAGTCCAGGGCCCCGCCGCATACAATATGCCGGAGAATCGTCCGGCCCCAGGCTCTTCCTCACTGCCCTTCCAGTGGAATCACTAACGATTGAAACCGTCCTGAGTAGGTTCTACTTCCGCTGGTTACATTAGTTAGCGATTGCCCGCGACAGCCAAAGGAGGGCTGGCCTTGCGCCTTCAACAAACCATGAGGCGGGGCGCCTGTTTTCCCGCCGTGACGTTGTTGTACGTGATCCTGGCCGGCTGCGCCGGTTTCGGCGCCGGCCTCGCGGCGTCCACGCGCCCCGGGGTCGCGGGTATGGTCGCGGGGGAACTCTCGACCGCGCCCGCCGCCGAAGCCGTCCCGTCTGACGACAGTCACGCCGCCGGGGGCGCAATCCAGGCGGCCCCGGCCCCGGCGCCGAAGGTGACCCCCGCTTTGGAACAGGTGGCGGTCGCGGGGGCGGTCCATAGAGTCAGGCGCGGGGATACGCTTTGGGCCCTGGCCAGGGCATATAACACAACCCCCGTGGAGCTGGCTCGCTTGAACGGACTCAACGACGCCGACTTCCTCATGCCGGGAATCGAGCTCAAGATACCCGGTCCCGGCGGACTCAGACCGGACACTCGGCTGGACCTGGCTGTCCCGGTCATGGGCCCGGTGAGCTCGGGGTTCGGATACAGGTGGGGAAGGCTGCACGAGGGTATAGACATTGCGAGCGCCTACGGTCAT
The DNA here is from genome assembly GCA_050260105.1 of Ignavibacteriales bacterium. Classification (GTDB taxonomy): domain Bacteria; phylum Bacillota; class Sulfobacillia; order JABLXB01; family JABLXB01; genus SM1-B181. The sequence continues at coordinate 52,772 of JBLNBR010000012.1, forward strand.
CCCGTCCGCGCGGCCGCGGACGGTCGCGTGGTATTCGCCGGCTCAAAGGGAACCTACGGTAGACTTGTGGTGCTGGAACACGCCAACTACACTCAGACATGGTACGGGCACCTATCGCGCATATCGGTGAAGAATGGTCAGAACGTCACGAAGGGAACGACCATTGGACTCGTCGGGAGTACCGGCCACAGCACCGGCCCCCACCTGCACTTCGAGGTGAGGGTCCGGGGCCGGCCCATTGACCCCTCGTTCGTCCTGGGGGTCAACCTCAGTGGGGCGCAGCCGGCGGGAACATCTCCCGGAGGGTTACGAACCTGAACCCCTTGGCGCGGAGGTCGTCTATTATGGCGGGCAGCGCACGCACGGTGCCGGAGAGGTCTTCGCCGGGGCCTCCGGCTGAATGGAACAAGACAACGGCGCCGTTGGCGATCTGCGGTATCACGTTGCTCACTACCTGGTCCCCGGTCAATCCCCTCCAGTCAAGCGAATCGACGCTCCAGAGATACAACCGGTAGCCCGCTTTTGCAAGGGGTTCCACGGACGTCGGGCCAACCGCGCCGTACGGCGGGCGAAACATCCCCCCCGTCCGGACGCCGAAACGCTCCAACTCCCTGTCCGCAGCCCGCACTTCCTTCTCAACAACCTCGAGTGAGAAATGGGTGACGTTCGGGTGGCTGAACGTGTGGTTCCCCACGTCATGCCCTTCGCTCACGATCCTCTTCGTAACCTCGGGCAATTCGGAAACCCTCTTGCCAATCAGGAAGAAAGTGGCCTTAACGCCTTTCTGGGCCAGAATGTCGAGGATCTGCGGCGTATACTGGTTGTCCGGTCCGTCGTCGAACGTGAGGGCAATCGTCTTGTGCGCAACGTCGCCCTGCCGCAATACGGACTCCGGGAATAGCCTCGCCAGGTCGAACTCGCCCAGGACCCGGGTTTCTCTCTCCCTGCCGCCGGCCAGTTCGGACACACCCGCCTGGCTGGAGAGCGGGGGGACCGGCGCAGGCGGAGATCCGCTCCTGGGTCTGGCTACACCGAGATATGCGAGGATCGCCAGCACAACCGCCACTATGGCGATCCTCAGCCTTTCGGACCGGCTCATTACACCCTCCTCCCCCAAGAACTCGGATCTATTGTCGCCTCCCGCCTGAGCCAGTATTCGTCCACCGGCCCGACCAGCGTGATTGCCCAGCGTCTCCAGGCATAACATCTAGGGACGGATGAGGGCGCACGATAATCCTCGCCGGATGGGAGAAGCCATTGAGGAAACCGGACTCTCCACTCCTGTCCATGACAGCCACGCTCACGGTGACGGCGATCCTCTCACGGATCTGGGGATTCGCGATGAGGGCGATCATGGCCAGACTCATCGGCGCCGAGGGAATGGGCCTCTTCCAGGTAGCCGGCGCATATTTCATGGGTTTTGTCATCCCGATAACCTCGGGGCTGTCACCCGCAACGTCCAGGCTCGTGGCCCAGGGATCGGACGGCCGGCGCACCCCTTTCACGGACAGGGTCGTAGCGGTGGCGGCCTCCATGGGGCTGGTGGCCTCCACCGTCAGCCTCCTTCTCGCCAGGATGATCCGTCCCGGGTCCCCCGAGGCGTGCGAGGCGCTGTCCCCTGGCGCGATGGGCTTGATGATCACGTCTTCGACGATGTACGCGGTGATCGAGGGGTTCTTCATCGGGTCCCGGAACGTGGGTGCGCTCGTGATCGCCGATCAGATAATGGAACTCCCGCGCTTCATTCTAGCCACCTTCACCCTCGTGCAGTTCAGCGCGCTCTCGATCGGTCTCCGCCTGCGCTGGATCATGGTGGTCACCGCGTTCGCCGAAACCCTGAGCCTGGCGTGGCTGGCACGGAGGTATGCCGCCATCGAGGTGGTGCAATCGAGAATCGCCCCCGCGCCTATGGGGAAGGTTGCCGGCGAAATCGTCAAGACGGCGGTACCTGTGGGGCTCACGCGCCTCACCGGCTCGGCGATGCGGATGGCGGAGGTGTCGTTCGCTCCACAGGCCCTGTCGAGAACCGGACTCAGCCTCCGCGACTCCATCGCGGCATACGGGCAGGTCACGGGAATGGCCGTTCCCGTGGTGCTCATTCCCGCGGTGATCACCACCTCCCTGGCAATCTCGATGATTCCTGAAGTGGCCAAGTGCGGGACGGCGCGCCAAGCGCGGAACAAGGCATGGAAAGCCTCCGCCATTTCTTTCACACTCGGGTTGTGGGTTGCGTGGCTGATCAGGGGATATGCCGGGGCAATCGCGGGAGCGTTATACGGACCCGTGTGCGACCCGGGGGTCCTGTCGTCGGTCGCCCTTCTTGCACCGGCCCTCTACGTCGACCAGGTGACATCCGCCGCCCTCCGCGGCATGGGCCGGGCTAACGCGGCCCTGATATCCGATGTGGCAGCGTGGATCCTGCGGCTGGCGCTCATCCTATCGCTCCCCGCCCATCCCGGCCTCGGTGTTGATGGGTTCACTATAGCGATAGTGGCTTCATCGGCCCTTTCCGCAGCGATCAACTTGGCGGCGCTTCTCCTGGCAGATGACCACCCCTCAGAACACTGAAAGCGCCGTGTAGGCGCTCCCGGCACACCAGTGCATTGTAGCGTGTCATCCTGCTTGACACCATTCGCCGGCCCCATCACGTTACGTCATGGGGCGGCCCGGTATCCCTGGAGGCGTCCGCGACGCACTCCAGGAACCTGTCGATCTTCTCGATGAGTTCTATGACGTCCCGCTTGAGCGCAGGGTTTTCCGGCCTCATCCTCTGACAGGTTTCACGAATCTTGTGGGCCAGCTGCACCTCCCGATCCACCACCGGCGCAACCTCCCCGTTTCAAGTAGGAGACGACAAGCTTATCGATCCTTCGGCTCAGTTCGAGAACCCTGTCCTCCTGGAACGTGTTCCGGCTCGCCAGATCAGCCAACTCCTGTCGGAGTCTCCTGATCTGGTCGGAGATATCGCTCAATTCCCTCCGGCCTCCTCTGAGCTCGGCTAGTAAGGAGGCGTTTTTCTCCAGGGGCCTTGCATAATCCTTGCGAGTTCGCCAACAACTGTTCGTCACTGTTCGACACCCGTCGCCGATCACCTGAACACCGCCGCCTTCGCCACTTCCCGTTCCAGGATCAGGCTCGCCGCCACTCACATACTGTCGTGAAGAAGATGCCGCATTCCGTCACAGGTTCGCGGGTCACGGCGGCCCACCGGCGGGCGTATTCCCGTACTTGCGGCGCGTAGTAGTCAACGAGCTTCCGGAGGTGCTCCGCCGATTCCACGTCGTCGGACTTGTAGTCCGCTACGACCCACCCGGAGCCCTCCCGGAAAACCAGGTCCATGGCGCCTGTCAGATAAACGTCCCGGTCGAATGTTCCGAAGGGCGCCTCCACGCACCGTTCGTCTGCTTCCACGACCCTCCGCCAGAACGGTGAGGCTGTGACGGCCCGCAGCACCCGGGCGAGTTCACCCTTTTCCTCCGTGTCAAGGCCCTCCCGCGCAGCCAGGTCGTCAATCAGGCCGGCGGGTTCACCGTCCCATGAGGCCGCCAGGGCGAGCATCCTGTGGACGAGGCTGCCCCAGGCGGCGCCGCGGCCGCCCCCTGCCCCGCCAGGGTACGCCCCCCGGCCGGTGACGCCGGTCACGCTGTCGTGCCGGTACGACGGCCGCTTGATGCCTTCGAGGCTCGCCTCTATGCGCCGGCAGGCGGCGGCGAACCCAGGGTCGCCCGCGCCGCAGGCCAGCGGCGGGCCATCGCGGGATCCTCTCCCGGAGGCCGTGACTCCCGCCGGGAACACTTCGAGGGGCGCCATCCCTTCCAGGTAGGGTTCGAGTGGAGACCACGGGTTCTTCGAACCCCTCGACGGGCACTGGCTCACAACCAGAAGATTCCTGGCCCTCGTCGCGGCGACGTACAGCAGCCGGACCCTCTCCGCTTCGAGGTACCTTGCCTCCTCATCCCGGTACGCGTCCCAACCCTGCGGCGCCGCCAGGGTCTCCGACTGGTATTCGTTCTTTCTCCTCCAGACGCTCAGGTAGCCGAGCGCTTCGCCGGAAAGCCGCCTCGCGTGGAAATCGGGCTCATGCTGAGGGTTGCTGCTCGGGTTGGCCAGGATCACCACCGGCGACTCCAACCCCTTGGCCTTGTGCACGTTCATTAGCCGCACGCCGGGGCGCTTGCCCCCCTCGATGTCAACGTCCTCCTCCGCCCCCTCCTCGAGGAGCCGCCCCAGGAATTCCAGCACCTCCGCAAACCCCGTCGCCCCGCGCTGTTCTTGATGCCTGGCCGCTTCCAGGAACTGCATCACGCTCCCGGCCGTGTCACCGCTTCCGCCGCGGCCTTCACGGGCCCTCGAAAACGCGAGCAACCCGAGGTCGCACGCGAGTCTCTCGATCGCCGCGCTCGGCGGGAGGTCCCGCGACCAGTTCCAGTACAGTTGCAGCCGGTCCCAGGCATCCCGGAATACCCCGAGCACGTCCCCCTCCGGTCCTCCGGGGACTGGGGCGGCGGGCAACGGGGAAAGGAAGCAGAAGTGACCGCCCGCCTGCCTGAACTGATACAGATGCCTGTCGCTGAGGCCGAAGAACATGCCCCTGAGCGCGGCAACGAGGTACACGGGGTTACCGGGATCCGCCAGGCACTGCAACACGTGACGGAATTCCCGCAATGCCCGCGACCGCCGGATCCCGCTCTCCCCCGAGATGGTGCACGGGATTCCCCGCTCGGCAAGGGCCCTTGCGTAGACGTCCATGTTCCGCTTGAACATCACCAGGATCATGAAATCCTCCGGGACGGCGCGATCGTCCAGTCCGCGGCGGGTCTCTTCCGGTGCGCGACAGAGTGTGAGTCGCCCTTCCAGGGCGCGGCGAATCCAGGAGGCGATCCGGTCGGCGTCCTCCCTGACCACGTCCTCCTGCCTTCGTGCACCGGCAAGATTGAGACGCTTCACCCCGCAACCGGCGGCACCTTCCGCCGGCCCGCACCCGCCGGCCCGCACGGCGGACATGCCGGTGTAGCCCGGCTGGTACGGGGCGCCGGCTGCCTGGAACAGTCCCTCGAAGGCAGGGTTGACCCAGTCAATTATCTCCGGGACCGACCGGAAGTTGGTGGTGAGGTACAGCGCATGGCCGCCCGTCTCCACGATCCTTCGCTTCACAAACTCAAAGGTGTCGATGTCGGCGCGCCTGAAACGGTAAATTGACTGCTTCGGATCACCGACCACGAACAGGGACCCGCTCCGGAGCCGCAGTCGCGTCCAGTCAGTCCCGCTCGTGTCTTCCCCGGCGAGGTAGAACATGATCTCCGCCTGCACCGGGTCGGTGTCCTGGAACTCGTCGACGAAGAGCCGGGTGTATTTCTCCTGGAAGTACGACCTTACTCCGGGGTTGTCGCGGAGCATCGCCGCCGTCCTCATGAGGAGGTCCTGGAAGTTGACCCTGTTCAGCCTCTCTCTGACGCCGGCGTAGTGTGCGGCCGCCGGCAGGAGGAAATCGAGTACAGCGCGGTGGCGGTATTCCCGCCATGCTTCCAGGGCGGGGGCGACGGCCTCCGAGCGGAATTCCTCGAACGCCGAGGCTACCTCCCGCGCGCCATCCGCCGCCGGCCACCGGTTGAGGGTCGGTTTGACCTTCCTGTCCATCCCGCTCAAGAGGCGAAGGAGATACCTGTCGTCATCCAGGTTGAACGCGGCCATCCACCGGCGCGCTCGAACGACAATCAGCTGCAGCGCGTCCCACCCGTTATCGGGTTCTGTCCGCGGCATGTGCTCCGCGGCGACGTCCAGAAATCGCGCGAGCCCGCGCCTCGCCGCGGCAAGGTCAGGCATGGGGGCCGGGCCGGTAACCATTCTCACTTCTGGATAGAGCACGATCCGTTCATACGCGGAAACCAGATCGGCGGGTGAGACATCGAGATCATCCAGGTTGTCCAGCATTTCGGGGTGTTCGAGGCGGACCTGGAGGAGGTATTCGCTCCACGCCTGCCGCATCAAGAGGGTCTCTTCAAGGCCCTCGATTTCCCGGAAATCGGCCCCGAGCCCCGCTTCGACGGGGCGCTCCCTCAGGAGCCGCGCGCAAAATGAATGGATCGTGCCGGTGAATGCGGTATCCAGGCGTTCCAGGGCACGCATGAGGCGTTTCTTGACGATTTCGCCGCTCGCGGAGCGGATCTCGCCCTCCAGGGCTTCCTGGAGCCTCTGTCTCATTTCCGCCGCAGCCTTCCTGGTGAAGGTCACGGCCGCCACGTTCTCGATCTCACACGTTCCCGTCGTAATGAGGCGCAGTATCCTCATGACCAGGCTGGTCGTCTTTCCCGATCCCGCGCCCGCCTCCACCAGGAAGTTGTGCTCGAGGTCGGTCAATATGAGGTCGCGGGCGTCCTGGTCGGGAAGTCTACTCATATTCCTGGAGCTCCTTCCACGGCCGGAATACCCCGTTTTCATCCACGTCAGCCTCGGCCTTGGCCCTCGCGCGCTCCGCGGCCTGCGTCCCGCCACACACCGGCGAGTACTCGCACCACTCGCACCTCTCGGCGCCGGTGGTTGCATGGAAGGCGCCGGACGATATGATCTCTACGATCCGCCGGATCGCCTGCCCTGCCCGTTCCCATTTCCTCACGCGGCGGGCCACGCGGCGGCCCTCCCCCTTCTCGGTTAGGAACAGGTATCCGGATGATTCCACCCTGGCTTCGGGGTCGATCCCCGATTCCCGCAGGATCGCCTCGGCCGCCCGGGCGTAAACGGCGTGCTGGATCTGGGTGCCTTTCTTGACGTAGCCCCTCTCCTCGTATCCGGAGGCGCTCCCCGTCTTGTAGTCCCACACTGCATAAGAATGGCCGTCCGCGGCCTCGATGCGGTCGATCCGGTCGATCCGGCCCTTCACCAGGACGCGGGATCCGTCAGGCAGGGGCAGCGCCAGGGGATCCGGCAGCCGGAGGCCCTGCCAGCCGAACGGCGTCTCCAGCAGGACGGGGGTCATCTCGCAGGCCATCTCCTGGTGAACCCTGGTGAAGACCCTCATCGATCTGCGCATGCTTTCGGCCACGGACTCATAAACCAGTTCGCCGGGGGGCGGCGCCTCATTCCGGTAGGCAGCGATCACTTCACCAGCTATATCCATCACCCGGTCTTCGCGCAGCTCACAACCCCTCCTGCCGAGGACCTCCTCGAGGCACCGCCGGTATATATCGTGGAGAACCTGCCCCCTGGCGATGGCATCCAGCCACCGGCCCGGGTCGTATTCGATGTCGCGCGGGCATTCGATCCCGAGCACGCGCCTGAGGAAATAGTAAAACGGGCACGAGGCAAGGTCCTCCAGAGCGGAAGCCGAATGGACAGTCGCCTGCGTATCCTGCGTGTGCAGCGCCGGCGCCGCGCCTGCAGGCGATGGCTGCCTGGCGCCTACCAGCCCGTCATACACAGTGAGAAGGCCGCTGTCGCGGGCCTCCTGCGCCTTCAACCCGGCATCCATCAGGGGATATGCCCTTCTCACCTCGTCCAAACCAGGCTCCGGGGAGTCTCCGCCATGCAGGACACTCAACCACCATTCTGCCCCGGTCACCGCATCGCCGGGCGGAGGCGCGTACGCGACCGGGTCACCCAACGCCTCCTCCAGATCGCCGTAGCCGGCCTGGCTATTGTGCGAAACGACCCGGTACGCCTGCAACATGATCGGGGACGGGAAGCACGGCCTCGATTCCGTCACGTCATAGCAGGAGTAGCTCAGTGAAACCCTACCCCTACGTGACGCCAGGAACTCCGCCACGTCCCGCAGTCTCCGCGCGGTCGCGCCGGATCTGAGCGCCAGGGCCGGGCGGATGGCACGGCGCTCCACATCGAGCAGCACGGGGTCCTGCAGGCTTTCGCCGGGGAGACTGGATGCATCCATCCCGACTACGAACGTGTTCGGCCGGCCATCCCACCCCAACCCGGAAATGCCGGTCACATGGAGATGACCGGGGAGGGGCCGCGACGCTCCCACGCGCAGCGCCTCTATCTCAGCCCTGATCCGGGATACGGCCTCTCCCATGGGCAGGAGGTCCTGCGGCGCCGCCTCGGCACAGTAGTCCAGGGCGCCCGAGATCGCTTCCACCGCGCTCGCGTCCAGGTCCCCGCCGACCCGCGAGCGGCGTCGCGCCAAGACTTGAAGTCCCAGGCACAGCGCCTTCATGCTGATCCTCCCGGGCTCGCCCGTCTCCGGGATGTGAGAGAGGATATCATCGACCATCCGGGCGAGTCTCTCCCGGTTTGCGTCCCCAGCCCCGTCCCGGAGCCGGGCGTACCGCCCGCGTCCCCATCCGACGCAGGCCTCGCGGAGCGCCCTTGCCATCGGCGCCGGGGACTCGACATCGACGTCACCGCTCATGAGCAACCGGCGGAGAACGCTGGCAGGGTAGTCCTGTTCCACCCACCGGAGCAGGGCGAGAACCACCCGCCCGGGCCGCGTCCAATTCGCGGGAACCCCCTCGCCGAACGTCAGCGGGACGCCCAATACCGCGGCCTGCGACAGGAACATCGGGATGTACACCGGCCCCGAACTGTAGACTGCGACGGCCGCGTCCACCGGGATCCCCTCGGCCACCAGGCGGCGAAACACGTGGCGGACCTCGTTGGCCGCGCCGTATGCCCTGGAGAACCGTACCTCCACGCCCGCGTGGTCGCGGGGAACCCCGTCCGGGCAGTACAACCACGACAGCGGCGACAGCAACGCCCGCCCGGGAGCAGGCCGCTCAGCGGTAAGGTCGAAGCGGAGACCCGGGGATTCCGGCGCACCGATGGCCGGGTCGCCGGCCAGCACGACTCTTCTTCCATCGCTCAAACCGGTGAGGAACTCGAATGCAAGTGGCTCCAACTCGAGGGTTTCCGGGATCAGGTAGACGGGTCCGCCCCCGGTCGGGCCGCCCGGGGTGCGGCGGAGAGCCTCCAGCCCCTCCCTGCACGCTTCTGCGTCGTCCGCCAGCATGCCCGCAGTCAGCCCGGCCTCGTAGGCCGCGAGGACGTCTCGAATCTCCCCACCCTTTCGCGGGTCCACGAATGAAGCGGGCCCCAGGTCTGAGGCCCTTATCCCCGCCATCCTCATCTCCCTGATGGTGTCGAGGAGCACTGGAGCAGGCCCCGTTGGCGACCTCAGCCGGTCGAGGTAATGCAGCGCGCCTCGCCTCCCAAGGTCGCGGACCGCTTCCTCGACGAGGCGAGCCGACCGCCCCCTGGTGATCCGGCAAACGCCCCTGCGAGCAAGCGAGGGCGCCGCAGCCATCCACGCCAGGTCCAGCGCCGTGGAGGGTCTGAGGTTGACCCAGCCCACTCCCTCGAGCGCGAGGGCCTCCAGCGCCTGATGGCCCGCCAGCATTGACGGCGCCATAAGGATCTTCTCGCGTGACGGGAAAGCCCTGCACGCCTCCATCAGTTCCTCGATGAAAATGTTCACGTAAGAATGCGCCCTCCGCCGCGTCAGGCGCCCAGGATGCCGCGAAGCCGCTCGACCGTTATGTTTCCTCCCGACAGCATCAGGGCCACACGCTTGCCCGCGATTCTGGTCCCGATCTTCCGCGCCGCCGCCGTGGCCGCCGCGCCGGCGCCCTCCGCCACCTGGTGGGCGGTTTCGAGCAATAGCACGATCGCCTGCTTCATCTCCTCTTCCGAGACCAGCACCATGTCGTCGAGATACTTGCGAAGGATGCTGAACGGGAGCTCGAACGCCACCCGCGTGGCCAGGCCGTCGGCAAACGTGTCCGGGTAGCCGGTCTCGACAAGCCGGCCCTCCTTCCACGACCTGTAGACCGCTGGCGCCCGCTCGGCCTGGACGCCGATGACCTTTATGCGCGGGTTCAACGACTTGGCCACGATGCACGCCCCGCACGCGCCGCTCCCGCCTCCGACCGGCACTATTATGTAATCGAGGTCCGGCGCCTCCTCGATGATCTCGAGATACGCGGTGGCGACCCCCGCAATCAATAACGGCTCGTTCATCGAATGCACGTACCTGTACCCGTGCTCCCTCGCCATCTCTTCGACGCGCACCCGGGCCTCGTCGAAGTCCTTCCCGTAGAGCATGACCTCTGCCCCGAGGTTGCGCATCGCCTCCACCTTGAACGGATTCGCGCCCTCCGGCGCCCCGATGATCGCCCGCACCCCGAACGCCCTCGCGGAATACGCGATCGACTGCCCGTGGTTCCCGGTCGATGCCGTGATGACCCCCTTCGCTCGCTCCTCAGCCGTCAACCTGGAAACGAGGTTCAGCCCCCCGCGGATCTTGAATACGCCGATGGGCTGCAGGTTCTCGCACTTGAGGTATGTCTCACAGCCCAGGGCCCTGTCCAGGGCCGCCGGACGCAGCAGCGGCGTGGGACGAAGGCGCCTGTTGATCACGGTCCTTGCCCTGAAAACGTCGGTTATCGTCGGTTCCCACAACTCCGGCAACTGGTATCCCTCCCGGGGCTTCACCGCTACTGGACGCGGGTGAGCCGCCCATCTTCGATAGAATAGTGGCCGAAAGGTACTCCGGAGAACGGGGCCTCGCGCAGAAGGCCGGCGACCAGGCTTTTCATCTCGGGGTGGCAGGAGAACATCAACACCTGCTGTTCCGCCGCGAACTCGAGGATCAGCCTGACGGCGCCGACCCGCCTCACGGGGTCGAAATTCACGAGGACGTCATCCAGGACGACGGGAAGCGGTTCAGCGCGCCTTCCGAACTCATTCGCAAGCGCCAGGCGGACGGCGAGGTAGACTTGCTCCGCCAGGCCCCGGCTCCATGCGCCCTCGCCCTTGCGCTTGAGGAAGACGTCCTCGAGTTCGATCCTCCCCTCGCCGAGCGGCGAGATGACGCGGTATCGCTCGCCCACCATCGTCTCCAGAAACCTATCCGCCTTCTGGATGATTTCCGGTTGGCGTTCACGTTCGTAGGCGTCGCGCGTCTCCACGAGGAGCGACCGGCATATCGCCAGCATGGCCCAGCGCCGGACTCCCGTGGCGATCTCCTCCATGATGCCGTTCCGCTCGAGCAGCAGCCGGCCCAGGTCCTCACTCCCCGCGAGCTGGCTCAGCCGTTCGCCGAGCCGCCCGCTTTCCGCCGTATCCTGCGAAACCATTTCCAGGACCGCGTTCAGTCGTTCCCGCAGAGCGTCTTCCTCCGCTTCCAGCGCCACTGGATCGGCCCCGTCCAGCTCCTTCTCCAGGGCGGCCTGCATTTCGGCGTTGCCGGCTATCGCCAGCAAAGCCATCCCGCAACTCTCCATCTTTTGCCTGGTCTCGCGCCATTCGATGAACTGGGCGGCAAGCCTGCGGAACTCCTCCTCGTCGCGCGCTACAGCCTGCCTGAGTAGTTCAGCCACCGCGGATTCCTTCTCACGCAGCTGTCCGTCGATCCTCGAGATGTCCGACCTCGCCTCCTGAATCTCACCCTCCAGTTGCGACGCCCTGCGCAGGGCCTCGCGAGCCCTGCCGAGGCCGCGGGCCATCTCGTCCAGGTCATCCACGCCCCCACCGGGCGTGCGCGGACTCCTGCCGCAGGCATCCGCCACGGACACGATCCTCGACTTGACGCCCGCGATGTACGCAGCCAGCTGCCGCTCGCGAGCCTCCCCCTCCTCCAGGCCCCGCCTGGCGGAGCGGGCGCTGTCGACGGCCTGCAGGACGGCCTCGAACCCCTCGGGCCTGATTCCGCCCGCAAAACCGCGGGCCGTGAGCCACTCCGTCCACTCATCCTGGACCGCGCGAAGCGCGGCGGCAGCCTCATCCGCGGCCCGCCGCGCCGCCTCCGCCTTTCGCACGGCAGCCTCGACTGCGGTCCCCGCCTCATCCCTTCTTCTTTCTAGATCCTTCCAGACCCTGAGGTCCTCGATCGCCCTTTCCATGCCCGCGACCAGGCGCTCCGCGTTCTCGACGCCGGTGAAAGGTCCCGAACCGGCCGCGGCCGCCGCTTCTGCGATCTGCCCGTCGATGGCCGCGATCTGCCCCTCCAGGGCCTCGATCCCGCCGCGCGCATCTTCTCCGGCCCGCGCGGCCTCCTCCTCGTCCGCCCTCATCTGGGCGGCGAGCGAACCGGCGGCTGCCCCCTGCCCTCTCGATACCAGGCTGAACAGGAGCCATGTGCCGATCCCCGCTGCGACGGACGCGGCGAGGGCGGGTACGAGCGACCGTTGTGCCAGGAAGACAGCCGCAAAGACGACCGCGAGAACGAACACTGCCGCAGGCGCCCGGACGGTCGCCCCGGGGGCCGCCAGCGTGCGTTCACGCAGTCTCTCCATCCTTCGTTGCGCATCCTGTGCGGCGTCGCGCGCAGCATCCAGGCGCACCTGCAGGTTCTCCCTGCGGGCGGCCAACGAGCGCGTGAGCCTCGCCGCTTCCAACCTGCGGTGCAGGAGCTGCTGATCCCTGACCGGCGGCCCGGCGTGCGCCTCGAAAACCTGTAGGGCCTCGCGGAACCTCTGCTCCGCCTCCATGACGGCTGCTCCAGCTGCCTGGCTCCGCGACTTCGCCTCGTCGCACCTGGATCCGGCTTCCGCCAGGCGCCGCCCCATCTCCTGTACACTCTGCCGCACCTGGACCGACGCATCGACCTGGTCCAGGCGGCCCGCATCCCATCCCGGCCCGAGCTCCCGCAGCCGCCTCTCGAATTCCATCTTCAGCCGCTCCGCCGCTCGCGAGGCCTCCGGGTGCTCGCGCAGCGCGGACACGAGTTTCTCACGCTCTCCGGCAAGCGATTCGATTTCCTCCGCGTGGGCGAGCAGTGTATGGTCTACCCTCACGCCCGCGGATTCGTCCTCCAGGCGTGTCACCTTGTCTTGCAGGCCCTTTCTCTGGTCCCGGAGTTGTTCTATCTGGGCCCCGAGGGATTCGAGCCGCTCGAGCCCGTTGGGAGGAAACTCCGCGACAGGGGCGAGCGCCGCCTCTCGTCTACGGAGCACGGACAGATTCGCCCACGGCTCGACCCCGCGCCTGAGCTGCTCGACCCGCCGCAACCTACGGCGGATGCTCTCCTCCCCTTCCCTGCCGGTCCGGATCTTGTCGAGAAGGGATGCTCGCTCCGCCTCGATCCGGGCATATTCCGACGACTGCGATCCGAGGCCTGCGATCTCCCGATCCACCTCCCTCAGCCGGCGAAGGAGGTCGTTGATCTTCTTCTTGGATTCCCTCTGGGTGAGCAGTCCTCCCAGTTCGTCGTCTATTGTCCGGATAACCTCCGGGACCGACGCCGCCCCAAGGCCCGCGCCGGCCGCGAAAAGGCGACCGCTTACACTGTCCGGCGACAGTACGTCCAATCCCTGGATGTCCTTCAGTCCAATGGCGAAAACGCTCTCGAAGACCTGCCGGTCTATGCCCCCGAGCAGGCGCTCCGACGGTTCCGCCTGCACGACGCCCCCGCCGTTCTCCACGATGACGGCCCGCCTGCCTGTCCGCTCAACCGTAACGAGCCTGCCGCCGGCCAGGGCCAGTTGCAGCCTGCCCCCGTGCGCCCCGCCCCTCAGTGGAGCGTAGTCGTTGCGGGGACGCCGGGGCAAGCCGAAGAGGACGGCGCGTATGAACTCCATCAGCGTGGTCTTGCCGCTCTCGTTATTGCCCGTGAACAGGGCCAGACCGGCCGGCACGTCCTCGATACCCTGATCGCGGAACACGCCGAACCCGTCTATGTAGAGCCCGCAGATCCGCACCGCTACTCCTCCCCCAGCAAGTGGTCCAGTCCCCAGGCTTCGGCCTCGTCCAGGATGGCCAACAGGTCATCATCGGAAAACCCCGCGTATCGCGCGATTGCCCGATATTCGGGCCGCCGGGAGAGCATCTCGCGCAGGACCCCCGCGGTGTCCCCGCCAGCGCGCACATCCTCTATGCGGCGGAGGAAGACGCCGGTGAAATCCTCGACCCTCCGCCGCTGGGCAACATCCACAGCCCGCCGCGTCCGGAGATTCACAGACTCGACCCACACAAAGTCGGGCCGTTCCGGTTCATTCTCCCGCAACGGCAGGACGAGATCCCTGTCCGGATTCAGCTGTGCGAGGGCGGTGTGAAGGCTCCCCCGGCCCGTGATCTCCAGCCTCAGCACCGCGGCCCGCCCTTCGGCGCGGCCTCGCACGTCCTCTTTCAGGCGGAAGAGCGCTTCCAGCATATCGTCGAGCGTGTCCATGTCCGCGATATCCACGAAATGCACGAACCACCGCACGACGTCGGTGGGAACGAATTCGCTCGCTACAGACCCGCCCGCGTCCACGCGGACGAGGTAACATCCGCGTGGACCCGTTTCCCTCACGCTCCGCCCCTGGGTGTTTCCAGGCATGACAATGCGGGGATCCTTCTCCCGCAACACGCTCCGTGTATGGATGTGGCCGAGGGCCCAGTAGTCGAAACCGCCGGCCGCAAGGTCGTCCATGGTGCAGGGGGCATAGTTGTCGTGATCCGGGTTACCGCCGACGTTGCAGTGCAACACGCCGATGGAAAAGGGCCCCTCAGTCTCCGCCTTGAACCTGCGGGAGAGGTTTTCCTGGACATTGCGGGCCCGGTAGCTCACCCCGTACAGGCGGCACAATTCCGAGCCACCGCGCTTGACCGTCACCCGCTCCACGTCACCGCCGAAACGGTGGACTCCTTCCGGAAGCGACAGACCCGCCTCCCAACCGGTAAGCGGGTCGTGATTTCCATGCGAGACGAAGCACCTCACTCCGTTCTCAACGGCGCGGCGAAGCCCGTCGCGGAACCGGAGCTGCGCTCGCAGGCTCCGGTTGGCGCCGTCGTATACGTCTCCGGCGATTATGAGAAAATCCGCGCGCTCGCGGATCGCGAGGTCGATGACGTTTCCAAAAGCCCTGAACGTGGCGTCGCAGAGGATTGAGGCCACCGAAGGCTCGGCGGAGCGGACGCCTTCAAAAGGGCTGTCGAGGTGCAGGTCTGCGCAGTGGACAAAGGTAAATCCATCACTCAACTCGCTTCACCACCCGGGCATGGCTATCCAAGCCGTATTTCGCCCGGCGGGCAGTGCGCTCCTTCACAGGTATCGTGAGGCTAATCACGCGGCTTCCACGCAAGAACACGGGAGGGGCACGCCCTGTCGCACAGGCCGCAGTCCTTGCACTCCCCCACCACCCTCACCCTGTACGGTGCCACGATGGATAGGACAGAGATAGCGGCGCCGAAGGGGCAGACGTAACTGCACCAGGCCCGCGAGCCCAATAAGTAGACCAGCAGCGCGGTGCCGAGGACCCACGCGAGGGTCCCGGGGTTCGCCATACCGTCGAATGGCGCCGGCATGCCCATACGCAGTACGAACTTCGAGGTTGGGTGTCTCACCGCGTCGACGACGGCCCGGCCGAGAAGGAAAGCCAGGAGTACGTACTTGATGTAGCGGATTGCTTTGACCCTATCCACCCTGTCACCGATGATGCCACCCCTGTCCCTCGCAGGCCTCCCCGGCAGGAGACCACACACCACATCCTGGTACGAGCCGAAAGCGCACACCCAGCCGCAGTATACGGGGCCAAGCACCAGTGACAAGAGAAAGATGGCGCCCCAGAAGAATGTGGCGGCGGTCAGCGTCCCTTTCATCGTTCCAAAGAACACCCGCGGCGAGAGCTTCCCCACGGCGCGAATCCCGGCCCCGTACCACAGGATCGCCTGGACCATGAGAAACAGGATGAACACGGTCCGTGACGCCAGCCGCGCCTTCGCGGCTCCACTGGTCTTCATCGTCATTCTTCACGCCGCCTTTCAGGCGAGAGTCCGCCGCTCCTATCCGAGCACAGCCTCGATGTCCGCTTCCGGGGTTGTAATGGGCTGGATATTGTATCTGTCCTGGAGCGCCTTGAGGACGTTGGGCGTGATGAAGGCTGGCAGGCTGGGGCCTATCCTGATGTTCTTGACCCCGAGGTGAAGCAGCGTAAGCAGTATGGCGACGGCCTTCTGCTCGAACCACGAGAGCACGAGGGTGAGCGGCAGGTCGTTGACGCCGCAATTGAACGCCCCGGCCAGCGCGATTGCGACCTGTATCGCGGAGTAGGCATTGTTGCACTGGCCCATATCGATCAGGCGCGGGATCCCCTCGATGTCCCCGAGGTCCAAGTAGTTGAAGCGATACTTACCGCAACCCACGGTAAGCACGATACAGTCCCCGGGTAGCCTCCGCACGAACTCGGTGTAGTAGTTGCGCCCGGGCTTCTGCCCGTCGCACCCGCCGACCAGGAAGAAGTGGCGAATCTTCCCGGCCTTGACCGCGGAGACGATCTTGTCCGCGAGGCCCAAGACCGCCTGGTGGTGGAAGCCGGTCACGGTCGCCGCCACGGTACAATCCGGCAGGGCCGGCAGGGAAAGCGCCTTCTCGATCACCGGGCGGAAATCCCGGTTCTCGATGTGACGCACCCCGGGAAGACGGGCGATCCCGCAGGTAAACATGCGGTCCCTGTATGAGTCTTTCGGCGTGAGCACGCAGTTCGCGGTCCCGAGGATCGCCCCGGAGAACTCTTCGAACTCTCTGCGCTGGTTCTGCCACGCCGTGCCGTAGTTGCCGGCGAGGTGCTCAAACTTGCGGATCTCCGGGTATCCGTGAGCCGGCAGCATTTCCCCATGGGTATAGACCTTTACCCCTGCTTCCCCGGATTGCCTGAGCAATTCGTACAGGTCGAGAAGGTCATGGCCTGTCACGACGATGCCGGGGCCCTCCTTGGTCCCAATCTTCACCTTTGCCGGAGTGGGGGATCCGAAACGGTCTGTGTGGGCCCTGTCCAGCATCTCCATCGTCTTCAGGTTGACCTCGCCTGCCTTGAGCAGCAACTCTATGTGGTTTTCCAGGTCGAAGTTGACGTTCGTGAGGGTCGCGAACAGCCCTTCCGCCAGGAATGCATCCACGCCCTCGTCGTGCGCGCCGAGTTCGCGAGCGTGGTAGGCATACGCCGCGATCCCCTTGAGTGCGATGATCAACGCGTCCTGCAGACTGGCGATATCCTCGTTCTTCCCGCATACGCCGGACCTGGTGCAGCCGGTTCCGCCCACAGTCTGTTCACACTGATAGCAAAACATATCGGTTCCTCCTCCCGGTTCTGAATGGCGGTCGTGTGTCGGGCGCCTTCACACACCACCGTCGCCGCCTGCGCCGCCCAACTCATCAGCCAGATCCTGAAGGGTAACCCCCTCCATGTAGTCCGCTACTTCCTCTTCTATGTCTACCCATCTCCTCTTCAGGGGGCAGACCCCCGCGCGAGGACACCCGTCCTTGCCCAGAAGACACCTGTTCATCGTGACAGGCCCCTGGACGGCTTCGACGACCTGCAGGACGGTCGTTTCCCGCGGGTCCTTCGCAAGGGAGAACCCGCCGCGGGCGCCCCTGTGGGACTCGATGATCCCCGCGTGCACACACTTCTGGAACAGCTTCTGCAAGAACTCGAGGGGCACGTCCTGCTGTTCGGCCACCTCTGCGGCCTTCACTACTGTTCCAGGCTTTGAAGCCAGGTACACGAGCGCGCGCAGGGCATAATCCGTATCTCGCTTGATAATCTCCATCTTCCTTGGTCACGTTCCTTCCGTTTTCATAATCATTACATAGCCGCTGCATGGTCACCGCGCAATCACCGTGCAGAGCAGCGTCCTGAGGATCATATCTGGACTAGTTCAATCCAATATCATTCAAGACCATTCTAGTCTACTTTTGGGTGACCTGTCAATGGGGTTAGACTACTTGAGGGATGTCTATCGGCGCGCGGCGAATGCGCGGTGGGAAGGGGTGAGAATGATGGCAACCCAGGTCGTGGCGGTCCAGATGAACGACAGGTGCAACCATGCCCCACAGCTCCAGGAGGTCCTTACCAGGCACGGGTGCGTCATCAAGGTGCGGCTCGGCGTACCCGACATGTGCGAGGGCAAAGGCCTCATCTTGCTGGTGGTGGAGGGCGACGACAACGTGCGGGGAGACCTGTTGTCGGAATTGCGGGGGGTGCCGGATACGACGGTGTCGAGTATCGATTTGCCGGCACAATAGCAGCCTGACTTCCTGCGAAGAGACCGGGCAGCCGGGGGCCGCTCAGGCCCCCGCTTGGTTTCCGGCGCCACACGAGCACTGGACGTGTGCGGAAATCCTCCCGACAACCGCGATGTACACCGCCGATTCAGCCAGCCCGTCCACGCCGATCAACCGGTTGACGCTGTCGTCGAGGAACCCACCTACTGTGGCGCAACCCAATCCCTGGGCAGTACTCTCGAGGTATATGTTCTCGGCGAGGTGTCCCGCATCGAGCAGCACATACCGGTATCCCCGCTCCCCGTATTTCACCTTGGTCCTGCCGAACATGGCGGTCATCACTATGACCACGGAGGATTTGAGGACCATTTCCTGGCGATGGGTTTCCTCATACAACTCCTGCTCATACCTGCCGGGCCGGAGGAACTCCAGGGCGTGGCCCTCCACGTCGTAGTGGTACACCCCCGGCTCAAGCCCGTTCACCGCGACCACCACGGGGTAGAGTTCGATCGGGTATAGCGCGCCGGCTGACGGCGAAGCCCTGAGGGGCACAACGGCCTTGCCCGATGGTAACTGCCCCGTGATCCCGTTGCCGTAATACAGCAGCGCGCCCAGTTCGTCCAGGGAAAGCGACTCGCCCGAGAACTCCCGGATGGTCCTGCGTCCCCGTATCACCTCTTCGAGGCCCGGCGACGGCCGCGGCGAGGGCCGCTCCAGGGCAATCCGCGGGCGATGCGGGTATTTCTTGAACGCGCGGTACCAGACCCCGCGTTGTTGCGGGATGTTTCCCATGATCGGGGTCACGCGCGCACGGTCCTTCGTGTTCTCGTGATAGATTTCGGAGATGGAAAAGAGGTCTTCTTCCGGCAAGCCCACTGTAATCCCCCTCACGGGAAAGGATGTGGCACGGGGTTGAGGTCACGCTCCAACGGCTTCCGGCGGGCGAAGCCCATTTTCACGGGCACTTCGTAGAGGCGCGTGCCGCCGAGATACCTCCAGTTGAAGTCCATGTCCAGGGGTTGCAGCCCGGGTATCAGGACCCGGACGACGGTAAAGCCCAGCGCCGCGATGTCCGGCGTGGTGACGTCGACGACTATGACCTCGAGACCACTCGATGCCAGCGTCTCGACGCATCGCCCGATCCTGCCCCGGGTATCTTCCGCAACCGGCGGCTCGACCGAGCCGATTTCGCCGGCCACTGGCGCATCAGTCAAGAATCTCAGGTGCTCCGCCATGCCCTGGTCACAGAACAGTCTGACGTGGTCCTCTCCACGGGTGATGTTGGTGTATCCCGGTTCCGGCGCGAAGTCCGGCCTGTCGCGCATCAGTTTCCTCGCCCATAGACGGGTCTGGGCGGTCTCCTCGAGCGAACGCATCACGGCGTACTCGACGTCGAAATCCGCGCGGGCGGCGATGACAGACGCCGGCCCCGCTCCAGAGGTATCCAGTGACAGAGTGATGACAACGGGAATCCCCAGGTCCGTGGTAGATAGGTTGCAGCACAGTTCCAGGCCGGTTTCGTTGAACCTCTCTATGACGGCGCCGAGTTCGGCGCTCCTTGGGTTACCGAGACCGAGGCGGGGCATTGGCAGCCTGTTCAGCCACGTGATCGCGAACGAGTCCCGCTCGACAGCCTCGTAGATCCCCCGCAGAACCGCGTCCTCCCGGGTCCCACCGCAGGCCAGGCCCGTGGAGATCGGCGCTGTGACGGCTTCGCTCCTGTCCCTGAATTTGTAGGGCACATAGACGAAGCAGGCAGGGACGAAGACATCGGAGTCTCGAGCGAGAGAACGCCCCTTCACCCATCGGAAGACCGTGTCCTCCGACGGCCTGGAAAGGGGGAAACCGTCCGCCTGATACTGCTTCTCGGAGAACAGCGTGAATGCCCAGGGAGGGACCGCCTCACCATCGAGATCACGGTATCTCGCCTCCACCTGTTCAAGCGGATCATACATGCCGGCGCAGTACCTCTCCACCGATTCCCCGATGGCGGACATCACGGCGCGGTCCTTCGTCAGGGCGGCGCCGCCGTTGTGTCGGTAGCACCTGATCCCGTGGTATCGCAACGTGTCGGTCAGGGGAGCGGCGACATGGAAGAACTTCGGGTCATTGGTCTCAATCGGCAAGTCATAGATTCCCTGAATGATACCGGTCCGGTCATCGACCAGGCGCATTCCCCTGGCGATTGCATCCCGCAGACCGTGATCCGCGCTCACTCCGGTTCACCACCCTACAAGGCCCACTGTGCCTGGCCCGGGTTCGCTACCGTCAAACCACAGGAGGGGCACCTGGGAAGTTTCAGCACCACATGATGCCTGGCTTCAAATGAGTTCATATTGAAGGTCCACATCTTGCCGCAGGTCGTTGGGTACGAGAACCCGGTGAGCAGCTTCAACGCCTCCAGCGCTGCAAGGTTCCCCAGGAAGGCCGGGGCCGGCGCGGGGCATCCGTAGTCTACATCGATTTCTCCGGCACTGCTTGAGCCCGCCAGGTACTCCTCAAAAGCGAGGCTCTCATCGTAATGGGGCCAGTTCCCTCTCGACCGGAACTCGTAGCAGGTGTAGCACGCAGTGTCGCGCGGCAGAACACATGGCCCCAGCTGCGCCTCGAATCCCTCAAGGCTCACTCTCAGCCAGCGGACCCGCTCTCGAAGGGCTGCCGCGTTAACCGCCCTATAGATGTTCACGGTGGGTGAGTCCTGACAGACCAGCGCGAGGTCCGCTCCACGGATTACCGGGGCAACGTCGCTTTCCCCAGTGACACGTACCCCGGCAGCCTCAAACCGGGTGTGGCCGCCCAGGTCCCGCACCCTGTCTCCCGCGGCTTCCGCCCGAGCGCGGCCGGCGTCCCCGGGTAGATACAGTCCGCCGCATGTCACAAGGGAACCGTCGACCGGTCCATCATCGATCCCGGTTATCTGGCCGACCCCCGACCGTGCGAGGGACGACACAACATGGGACCCGACCCTGCCCAGGCCGAAGACCACCACCCGGGCCTTCCCCAGGAGGTCCTGCGCCAGGCGACCATCCCTGAACACCATGGAAAAGAACGTGGCCTGGGCTTCATTGCCTGCGCAAGAATCTCCGGCCGGATCGCCTTCGCCGGCGCCGTCCTCGATGAGACCCTTGTCGTACAGGGTCTTCAGCGTGCGCAGGACCTGGTCCCCGGGTATCTCGGGGAAGCATTCGAGGATCTGCGGCACGTCGCGAGTCCCGTCAAGGAGATCGAGCATTCTCGAAACCGCCCCGACCGAGCTCCCGCTCATGAGTACGGCCTTGTGGGCCGATCGCACCTGGATCTGGTCGCCTGTCATCGGCACGATATGGAAGTACCTGGGGATCCTCGGCCGCAGCGGTAGTCCTTCCGTCCCGCTCATCTGTATCCTCCTCGATTCCGGGGTTGATCCCATGTCGCGTGGGAGGGTGGGGCGTCAGACGCCCCACCCGCTGAACGCGTGTCAGTGGTCTTCGCCGCAGCAGCAGCAACAGCAGCAGCAGCAACAGCAGCAACCGCCACCGTTCTCCCTGCCCGCCTTGATGGCGTCGTCGATGAGATCCTTGAGCTTGAGATCGTCCATGGACTACACCTCCTCCCAAAGACAATGTCCTACGGTCCTGCCTGGAGCGCGGCACGGAGCGGGCGCCGGCTCCATCCCATGATATGCGGCGGGACCCCAATGGTTACATAACGCATCAGATGCGGCAACAGGCTTGAACACATCCCTGGACAGAAACAGACGTCGCCCGCTCGTCCAGCGAGCAGGCGACTCTTGTTTGACCCTGTGCGGGCGCCTATCGGTTGGCCACCGAGACCGGCACCTGGATCTCGGTGACGTATTCCTCTGGATCCTTCCCGGATCCCGGCCCCACGAGGTATACCTCGCGCCTGGGGCCGGCCGCCGCGAGGCCCTCTCTCTTCATCCACGTCATCAGCGCCTCGTAGGCGCTGCCCAGCATACTGTATTCGCCCACGTGTGTAACGCACGCCATCTCCCCGCCCGGGATGGTCTTCTCCCCACCCTCGGCGACGGGAAACGCCACCTCCACGTCAACGCTGGTGGGATCGAATCCGGCGTCGTAGTAGATCGCCTGCGCCGGCCCGGCTGGCCAGCCCTTCAGGCTGCGGAGCAGCTCCATGAACAGTCGCCCCAATCGTCTGATGGGGATCCTTTTCCTGAGCGAACTGACCTTCTGCTCGGGTACCTGTTTTATGGTGACCCCGTATTCCGGCTCGCCGGACACGTTGTGTCTCCTCCCTGAGCCGCTCGAAGATGGGTGCCGGTCTGGTGAGCGGCCCAACACGCGGTCTCATACACCACTATATGCATGATCCCCGTCAGCGCGCCTCGATCGCTCGCCCTGCCATTCTCGCAGTCGTTTCCACAGCCGTTCCCGCAGCCCTACTGCGCCCTGACCCGCGTCCCTTCTTTCACCTCACCCCGGGGATTGGGTACGATGACCTCCCCCTCGTTGAGGCCGGATACTACCTCCGCCGCTTCCGCCGTCTCGATCCCAAGCTGGATGGCGCGCGACCTCACCACGCCCCTCTCCACCACGTAGACGCAGTTCTCCGTCCCTTTCTGAAACACGGCGGCCTTCGGGACTACGATGACTCCATCTCGCGACCCGGTGATGATCCTCACATCCACGTCGAATCCCGGCCTGAGCGTCCCAGCCTCAGCCAGGTTGATAATCACGGGGACGCGCTGCTGCTCCAGGCCGAGCGTCGACACCCTGGTCACCGCCTTGGGATACACCTGGTTCACTGTAGCCTCGATACGCGTGTCGCCAAGCACCGCTCCCGAGATTATGGCCTTCTGCCCGGCCCTGACGTTCACAGCATCGTAGGTCAACAGCTCCGTGCGGATCTCCAGCCGGCTCAGGTCGCCGATGACCACCACCGGACCACCAGGGGCCAGCACCTGATTCTCCTTCGCCAGGACTTCCAGGACTGTGCCGGTCGCGGGCGAGACCAGAGTCGCCTGCCCGAGCTTCGTGGCCGTGCCGTACTGGGTGGCGGCGATCCTGGCGTCGTCCTCCGCCATCTTCAATTCCGTCCTGGCGCGGTCATACTCGCTTTCCGATATGGCGCCGCTCTCATACAGCTTCCGCGCGGACGCCTCACTCCGCTGCGCCTCGAGGAGCCTCGCCTGGGCCTTTGCCAGTCCTGCCTCAGCGACAGCCTGCTGGTCCTGCGTTATCTGGGCGACCAGCTGGCCTTCCTTCACCGGATCCCCCACCTTGAGGGGTACCTTCTCCACCCTCCCGCCCAGGGGCGCGTACACGGTCATCTCATCAATGGCCTGCACCTTGCCGGTGTCCTCCACGTAGGTGTGGAGGACACCACGGGAGACTGTCATCGTGGGCACGTCTAACCTCTTCCCGGACACAGCCCCATAAACGCCCGCGACCACGACCGCGGTCAACAGGATCAACCATACGCGCTTTCCACGAAACAGTCTCACAATCATCCCTCCACTTGTATCCTTTGAGTATGAGATCCCTATCCTGCTCTGTATTAGCAGAATCTGGTTTGCGAATTGGGGTGCCCTCTGGGACGATCCAGGTAGAACCGGGGAGGGGCAGTTCTGTCTCCCTCCTGCCTTCAGAAGGCTTTGAGTAGACTGCTCCCCGGGCCCGGAGCGCGCATCTTACGCGCGGGTTGCGCCACCCGGCGGGGACGCCC
>JBLNBR010000013.1:0-114778 GCA_050260105.1 Ignavibacteriales bacterium
CCGGTCACCTACACGGACATCCTGGTGAAAGTCGCAGCTTCCGCCCTGAGGCGCCACCCCGAGGTGAACTCCTCATTCAGAGAGGATGGGATTCACGTTCTTGAGGACGTGAACATCGGGATTGCCGTGGCTGTCCCAGGTGGGCTGATGGTTCCGGTGATCCGCAACGCTGACAGGAAGGGCCTGATGTCGATTGCGGGCGAGAGGGCCGGCCTGGTGGAGAAGGCGAGGAAGGGGATCCTGGGTCCCGGAGATGTTGGCGGTGGCACATTCACGATTTCGAACCTGGGAGTGAAGGATGTCGAATGGTTCTGTCCCATCATAAACCCGCCTGAGGCCGCTATCCTGGGGGTAGGCCGGATAGCCCCGAGAGCGGTGGTGAGAGAGGGGCAAGTGGTAGCGCGGCTGACCGCCTACTTCACGCTGGTATTCGATCACAGGGTGCTGGATGGCGTGGCCGCGTCCGGCTTCCTGGAAAGTCTCAAGACGCTGACAGAGAATCCGGTCATGCTTTTGGCCTAGGGATTGCGACGGCTTGACAAAAGCCCACATATCAGCGGTCCCCGGCAAGCAGGTCAAGATATGCGAGATCGACCAGTCCGCTGTTACGGGAGCGGTTCCCGTGCAGCAACGGATGTTGAAGGCCACGGTGACAACGGACAGTGATGGGGAATACGAGTACCAGTTCAGCCCGGGCCAGAGCACGAAGTATGTGGCCGTGTACGAGAGCGCGGGTGGCTCAACGCTTGCCACCAGCAACCAGGCCGAGATCACGGTGACCACCCTGCGAGTCCCGAATACACGAATCCCATGACGGGTATTGATCGGCCCCCCCCCGTGAGCGGGTCCTGCCGCACGGCGTGGACGGGAGCAGGATGAGGACTCCGCAAGTGTGCGCCAGCGCACAAGAATATGCAAGTCACCTGCACCCACGCACACTACACTCCGGGTTTTCTGCGTCCAGGCACATCAATCCCCGCGGGCGGCTACCCGTAGTCACTATGTAATCTTGGCCCGGTAATCCTGGGGCTTGCCACCGGGTGAGAGCTGCCGTACGATCATGGTTGGTACGATCGTCCTCGAAGGAAGAATTCGGGCAAAGACCGAGCCCGTCGTGAGGTGATTTGCCTATGAACGCCATACTGTTTGCGCTGCTCATATGGCTGGCGGTGTCCGTGGTATTCGTGGCGTTCCGGATTCTGTTCGGCATCGTGGGATTCGGACTGCGGCTCCTGTGGATCCTCATAGCCCTGCCACTCATCGTCTTCGCGGGGTTTGTGGCCGCACCCCTGCTCATCATCGGTATTGCGGCCCTGGCCATATGGGTGGTCATCCGCCTGTGCCAGGGGGGCTTCGGCCGCGCCTGATTGTAGCCCCTGCTTGCGGGGCTGAGCGGCCCGCGTGTCTTCCTTCATGAAATGCGTAACAGACTAGTCACAGGGAGGGATAGGCGGAGTGGGCGATGACGATGTCATAGAGGGCATCGCCCAAGGGTACGGGATTTCCCTGGTTTACATCTTCGGCTCCCAGCTCCAGGTAGGCCTGGAAATTCTCCGGGGAATTCGCCGAAGTCGGGTCGATCCAGTCGCGGATATCGACATCGGTGTGGTCCTTGAACGGGGCATGCCCCCGGCCCGGGAACGGATAGACCTGTACAGTACAATACACAATGCCCTGCAGGACGTGTCTGCGTCCTATCCTGTGGATCTGGTGTTCCTCCAGGAGACCCACTCTGTCTTCCAAGCGAACGCCATTTGCGGGCAATGTATCCGCTCTGTCAATCCTGAATTCAAGGCCGAATACGAGGATAACACCCTGCGCCGCGCGGCGGATTTCCGTCCCTTCCTCGAAATGTACCTGGATGAAATCCTGGGAGGAGGCGAGAGGAAGCCGGTCTGACAGATTACTCGTGAAGCAGAGGCTAGCCTTCATCAGCCGTTGCGCCGACGAGCTTGAGGGACTCTCCCATCTGCCCAAGAGCGAGTTCATGAACAGCCGCAACGCTGCTTCCGCTGAGAGTTATCTGAGACGATCCTTGGAAGCCATTCTTGATGTCGGCAGGCACATTCTGACAAGGAACGGCGGCGCCGACATGGCTCTTGAGTACAAGGGGATTGCCCAGGGGCTTGGGAAGATGGGAATCGTGACACAGGCTGTGCGGGAGAGACTCATGAAGATGGCGGGTTACAGAAACAGGCTGGTTCACCTGTATCACCAGGTATCTGATGAAGAGTTGTACGAGATCATCAGCACGAACCTACAGGACATCAGGCGTTTTGAGCGGGAGATCTTCGCGTATGTCACGCAAGGGCCCAACGTTCCCGGTTGATTCCGTGCAGGGTCACGGCGCATTGAGTGATAGGAGCGTCTTCTCGTGTGCGGTTTTTGCTCTGGCGGGCGCACTTGCGGTGTTCGCGTTTTCCGGGTTGGTGTTCATCGCTTTCTATGCCGCGCCCCGCGTCGTCCGGGTAGGCGAGGTCATGGAGAGACCCGATCCTTCCGAGCTGGCGTTCAACGAACCGGACGGTAAGCAGGTCTTCTGCAACGATGCGGCGCTAATCCTCAGGGTTTCCTCGCTGCTCCTCCACGAACAGGCTGTCATGATCAGCAAAGAGGAGGCGCGGCGTCTGCAGCCGGCGGTTTCCTTCGACTTTGGCTACAAGGGGAACACGGTCCAGATATTCCCCGATGGGTCAGCGGTAGTCTTCCAGGACAAAGCGGCAATCCGAAACAGGTCATTTCTTCACTATCTCTGGTGGAGGGTTTACGGCCGTCCCAGGGAGGGTGTGTGGCTCCACTACAAGACCGCGCCCAACCCGGCCCTGCTGGAGGCCGTGCTGGCGGCAAGGTCCTTTTCGCGGGGGTCGTAGCGATGAGCAAAGGCGCAGGGAACAGGTACATCCATCTGCTGGCGGCAATTGCAGCCGTCACGATGCTTGTTCCTGGTATCCCCACGGGTGCGGCCCATGCGTGGGCAGGTCCCTCAGCGTTTCACGTTCTCGTTGACGGGCGTGCCATAGACGCGCTGGCGGAACAGTCGGGCCCGGTCACCCGCATCCCGTTCAGGGCGGTCTTTGAGAGGATGGGATGGGAGGTGCGGCTGGACGCCACCAGCATGGGAGCTGAGGCCTCCCAGGATGGGGTCACGCTGGGCGTCCGCGCCGGTTCGGACGCGGCGGTGTTGACGCGGGGGAACGCCGGGGAGACCATCTCACTACCGGCAACAGCAACATGGGCCAGCCACGCCGCCAGCCAGGACATCATGGTCCCAGTCGAGGTGTTGAGGCTTGCCGGGGCCGAATCCGCCTACGACATCTGGACGGGCCTGCTGAAGGTGCTGTCCCGGCAAGGGGCCGCGACCCTCGGCAAGGTAGGCGTCGGCCCCGATGGAGCGTATGTGGCGTCAATGGCCGTTTCGAGTGGAGCCGGAGGATCCGCCGCGGGGCCGGGCAATCCCGTCATATACGTGGCTACAGTCCGGGCGGGGTTATACTCCTCCACTGATTCTGGGCAGACGTGGCGATTGTTGGGCTTTGACGGCGACGTCATGACGACGGTGGCGGTCAACCCGGCGGATGCCCGTCAAGTTGTATGTGCCTCCAACAGCGGCATCTTCCGGAGCGAGGACGGAGGCGCCACGTGGCTGCCCATCTCCGGGCTCGCGTACCCCTCGTCGTTTGCGTTTGACCCGTCGGGCAGGACACTGTACGCGCTCTGCCAGGAGGGCTCGCTGATGGGGAGCCGTTCCTCCGTCTTCCGGAGCGTGGACGGGGGACGCACCTGGACATACCGCGGTTCCGCCGATACGGCAGGGATGAACGGAAGGCTGCTGGTCGATCCACGCACTGGAACCCTTATCATGGGCGCGGACTGTTCAGGCGATGCCACGGGGCTGGGCAAGGTGCGGTATTCCCTCGATGGCGGGACGACATGGCAGCGGGGTACACAAGAGGGAATCGTGGCATTCTCCGTCACGCCTGACGGCAGTGCCATCGCGTCGTCCGGCCTGGTAGGCCCGGCAATCAGCCGTGACTCGGGAAAGACCTGGGTTGCGCTCACACCGGGGATTGCGCCGGTCCCGTGGGTGGCGCCGGTGTTCGCCGGCGAGGCGATGTTGCTGTTCTCCGATAGGGCCCAGGCTGCGGTCAGTAAGGACATGTGGGAGACATGGCAGGTGATTGCATCCCCTCAGGGAGTGCCCCAGGCGTCGGTGTACGATGGGCGGAACGTGTACCTGGCGTGTGGCGGTCACATCTGGAAATCGCAGGACTGTGGCGTCACCTGGGAGCGGGCCGATAGGGGAATCAAGGCGTGCGAGGTCACTGCAATGAGCCTCGGCGACGGGGGCCTGTGTCACTACGTCGGAACTGAGGATGGCGCGGTGTTCGTACCTGGCGACGACGGCGACTATTGTCAGGTCGTCGTCTTTGGTCCCGCTAGCGATGGCGCCGGGGGAACGACTTCCAGGCAGCCATGGTTCGTGAGGAAGATCATCTCCAGCCCGCACGACCGGTGTGTGGCGTTCGCGATAGTCAACGCGCAGAGAGATTGTGAAGACTGGCGCGGTGGCAGAGCGTACCACACCACGGACGGGGGCAAGACCTGGGTTGTGGCGCCAGGGCTGGCATCAAACGTAACGTCGTTCGCCTTTGATCCGGCGGACCCCGCGACCGTATGGTGTGGCCAGGGGGAACCGGATGGGTTGATGGGCGAGGATGCAGCGGGCGGGGAAGTAGCGCCCGGATCGCCGCCGGCGGGGATTCTCGTTAGCCGTGACGGGGGCGCGACCTTCGTCCCGGCCGGGCTGGCGGGCATCTCCATTACGGCACTGCAGGTGGATGTAAGGAGTCGCGTGTGGGCCGGCACAAGGGATGGCGTGTACATCCATGCCAACGCTGTTGCCGCGGCTGGCGCTGCCGGCGACGCCGCACGCGGACGTGATGGATGGACCCAGTACTATTCCGGATTGTCCGGCCGGGAGATCAGGAGCCTCGCGCTCGACCCGTTCAACGCGGACGCTGCGTACGTTGTGACGGACGGCGGTCTGTGCGTGACACAGGATGGAGGCAACACGTGGACCAGCGCGGACCCGGGTCTACCGTGGAAGAAAGGCGTGCCCTGGTACAACAACCTCGTGGAAGTCGCGGCGCACCCGCAGGTGAACGGGCTGGTCTTCCTCAGGCAAGGCAAGACGGGGCTGGTGTGGTACTCGCCGAACAGGGGCGGGGAGTGGTTCGAAGTTCCAGGACTGAGGCCGGGAATTGACATAACCGGCCTGGCGCCCGACATGGGCGCAGGCCTCTACATAACGACCAGGGGCTCGGGGAGCGCCGGGATCATGTGGTTGAAGGAGATGCCCGCTCATCCTGCGTCGCCGGGGCATGTTCCGGATGCCGTTGGGGTGAGTTGGACGAAGGGCCCTGTGCTCGAGGGCCAGGTGGCCTGGCGGGGTGGGTTCATCGGTTTGTCTGGACCCTACCTGCAACTGCACTCGCAACACGGGCAAGCGCTGGCCGTGGGCGACTCCGCCGGTGCGGATTTCGAGAAGAGGGTGGCCTTCCCGGGATTCGGGACCTCGTTCACGCTGCAGGCTGTCTCCGATGGGCCCCCGGGGACTCCAGAGGTGGCCTACGCCACGGCCGGTGAGTACGGCGCAGCCGGTGAGGATGCCGGTCAGGGCGGGCCGCACGCGTTCTTCTTCAGGACTCGTGACAAGGGAGCGACCTGGGAGAAGATGGGGGAGGTCCCGGGTGGTCTTGCGAGTGCGTTCTTCAGTGCGGGACCCAACCGGGAATTCCGCGTCGCGGCCGGCGACCTCGACCCCGACAACCTGGTGGTCGCTGGTTGCCACGGGCGGTCGAGCGCGGTGTTCTACAGCCTTGACGGCGGGTTGACGTGGATACCCTCTACCGGTGTTCCCGACTTCTCCCACACTGGGGTCCTCCTCGCGTCTGACTCGGGTAAGAACGGTTTCTGGCTCTATGTCGCCGGGGGCGGCCTCTACCGGTCGGTGAACGGCGGCAAGTCGTTTTCCCTTGTTACCAGGACGGCGAGCGGGTCCAGCCTCCTCGAGGGCAACGGGCGCCTGTACTTGGGAGACAGGGTGTCCGCCGATGGTGGGGGAACGTGGGGCCAGCTCTCAATGCCGGGACAGGGCCATTATGGTCCGTTCGAGATCCTCGCCGTGTCGCCCGATCGCCCGGACTACCTGCTGGGCGGTTACCGGAGCTGCTCGGGGTACTGGTGGTGGATCCGCATCAGCACGGACGGTGGGCGCACCTGGAAGTGGATCACCGGCGAGATCGGCAATCCCGAGGTGGCGTACTGTGCGTTCCTGCCGGGCGGGCGCATCTTCCTGGCGGCGAGAGACCGGGCCGGGAATACGCCCGTCTGGTTGGGCACATCTTCATTTGTGCCACGTTGATCGTGGCAGGGCTGCAGTGAATCTCACCACCGCTTGAGTCTCCTCCTCGATGAGTATGGCTCCAAAGAGCCGCCCGACGCTGTTGACGCCAGGTAGTCCCGCCCTCCGAGAAACCAACAAGTCCTCGCAGAAAGGTGTTAAGAAACAAGCACCTGTTACCGATTGAATAAATGCGGGTGTGAAGCGCCGCTTTCCGAGTGTATTGTGAACTTGAGTTCAAGGCTCGAAGCCTGGGACCTCCCGCACCGAGGCGTCGGAGGAAGACAGCGATAGTCCTGCCTGCTTTTTGTCCATCTCCAGAAAAGCGTGGAGGAACGCTACTAGAACCTGCTAACCCGGCGTCGGGATGCAGCCAACTCGCTGGAGGAAGAGATGTCACAACCTACATCGTTGCCGGGCGCGGGGTGTAAGTATGGACCTTGAATCTAGAGATCCTGCTCTGGCGCAGGATCCCTGCATTGACACGGTCGACAAGTACTCTCGAGCGATCGAAAGACTCTCCGATCTGACTTGCAGGCCGACTTCCCTGGAAGGAACTCTACAGGGTTCCATTGATGTATTGATGGACCTGTTACAGGTGGAACAAGCCTCGATCATGCTACTGGATCCCCTGACGAATGAACTCAGCATCAGGGTATGCAGAGGGTCTCCGGGCTTCAGGGTAACAAAACGCTTCCTGATGGCGGACGAGGGGATCGCCAGGCATGTACTTATGCGGAGAAAACCCTACTTGGCCACCAGGAATGATCTGCCATCATGGGAATGCGATCAGTCACTCCCCGGAAGTGATGCAGTCCTTTACATCCCTCTGGTGATTGGAGACGAGACCCGCGGCTTGATTACTCTCGGCAGCGTTTGGGAGAATCGACTCTTCGGCGCTGCTGAGGTTAGGATGGCTTCCGCCCTGGCCGGCCACATTGCCCTTACCCTGGAAAACATCAGATTGAGTAGTGAGCTGGGCGGCCTGAGTCTCAACACCTTGAAGAGCCTCGCCATGGCTATCGATGCCAGAGATAGTCACACCCGGATGCATTCCATGCGGGTAACCAGGTACTCGGTGATGACCGGGATGCGAATGGGGTTGTCGCAGGACTGCATAGAGATTCTCCGCAGAGGAGCCCTGCTGCACGATGTAGGAAAGATTGGGATCCCGGACAGCATCCTACTGAAGCCCGGGAGTCTAACAATCAGCGAGTCCGAAGAGCTCCGAAAGCACCCCGAAATCGGGGCCAGGATTCTAGGGTTCGAGCCCTTTCACCCCATTGTGCCTCTCGTGCTTTACCACCACGAACGATACGACGGCAAGGGCTACCCCCATGGGCTGAAGGGCAACGAGATACCTCAGGGGGCACGGATCATTGCGGGGGCGGATGCTTTCGAAGCGATAACCAGCGGCCGGCCCTACCGGCCGGCCCTTTCGCTTGAAGCGGCGGCAAGAGAATTACGGCTACACGCGGGAAGCCAGTTCGACCCGGATGTGGTGGACGCATTCATGGGGGTGTTGGAGGAGGAGACTCGTGGACCAGCGCCTGATCGGTAAACCGGCAACCAGGAACCCAATCATCGAACGAAGCAGTTAGAAAGTGTGATCTGGAGGTGCTGCCTTTGTCCCAGCAGGCGCGACGAATTCCCGATGACATAGAATCGTCGGTGACGAAAATGCAGATATTGATGTTCTTTCACAATAACCCATTCACCCTGGACGACCTGGAGGGAGTCTCAATATGGGTGGGCATGCACACGGAAGAGATTGCAGGTGAGGTAGAGCAACTCTGCCAGATGGGTCTACTGGTCAAGCACGGGCGCGCTACTAACCCTTACTACAGCCTCACGGACGATCCCGAACTGGGCGAACTGGTGCACCGCCTGGTCGAAAGGTTTGCCAGAAAGAGTCGGACGCTTCGAAAATGGGGGCAGTGAACCAAATAGGCGAAAATCCGAAGTAATGATACCGAGGGGGGATTTCTGTGTCGACTATTCAAACAGGGATCGCTGGACTGGATGAGATTCTGTGCGGGGGGATACCCAGGGAGAACAGCGTGTTAATAAAAGGCCCCCCGGGGAGTGGCAAGACGATCCTGGCTATGCAGGTCATTTACAACGGGATCATGCAATCCAACGAGCCCGGCCTGATCATTAGTTTCGAAGAATTCCCCCAGATGATGTACCGGGATGCCAAGAGCATGGGTTGGGATTTTCGGGAGCTCGAACGACAGAAGAAACTGCGGATAGTGTCCACTTCTCCGCAAGTGATCCAGGAGCAACTGGGCGCCGGGCAGGGCGTTCTCGTTGACATGATAAGGGAAATCGGGGCCAAGCGGGTGGCGGTAGACAACATCACTCACTTGCGGCGCCTGGAGCAGGATCCCGTCAAGCTTCGGGAGATACTCAATAGACTCATCAACGGACTCAAGCGACAGGGGTTGACACCGCTGTTGATCGCGGAGACGGACGCCGACCAGGGAAGAGTGGCTTTCGAGGAATATGTGGTGGATTCGGCGATCATCCTCAGCGAAGAGCTGAAGGGACGCATATCCACCAGATACATACGGGTCGCGAAGAGCCGAGGACAAAACGTCATACCCGGACTACACACCTTCAAGATCACCGCCCACGGCCTTGAAGTCTTCCCCCGCGTCATCGCCCCGGCAACAATTCCTAATCGTCAACCTGTCTCAGAGACGAGAGACAGGTTCGGAATCTCGGAACTGGACGATATCCTGGGCGGCGGCCTGCTGAAAGGGGACTCCCTCTTGCTGGCGGGCGATTCGGGTTCGGGGAAATCGCTTCTCGGACTGCAGTTCTTGATGCAAGGAGCGCAGCAGGGCGAGCCGGGTTTGCTAGTGGCATTAGAAGAGCAGCCTCGTCAAATCGTTAAGAACGCGGCTACCCTTGGTTTTGACCTGCCAGGATTGACCCGGGAGGGAAAAGTCACGATTCTCTGCACGTCTCCGGTCGAGTTGGACTTGAACGAGCACCTGCACGCCCTCAAGCAAATGGTGCGGGCAAATGGAATCAAGCGAATAGTAATCGACACCATTAGCAACTATGAAAGCAGCGTCGTAAGCCCGGTCGTGTATGAGGAGTACATCCACGCCATTGTCAACTGGTTCAAGGACTGCGAGGTTACCTCCATTCTCATTACGGAGGTGGACGAGCTACTGGGACTCAACACCATCACCTTCCACAAAGTCCCTTTCCTTGTGGATGCCATCATCCTCTTGCGCTACGTTCAACTTGGAACGGAACTCAGGAAAGCCCTCTTGGTGATGAAGATGCGTGGTGGCACGCATGCCCGGGACATTCGCGAGTACGTCATAGAAGACCAGGGAATTAGACTCCGCAGAATCAACCTGAAAGAGGTAAGGGGAAGACTGTCTCTCCAGCATTGCAGCAGCCTTCTCTCTCAGTCTCTCCGGCAGCGTGGCGACCGTGGGTGATTTCCGCCCCGGTAACCATCTACTCATCGGCCCGGGAGGTTGAATTCGTGGGAAACAAGGAAGTGATAATTCAGGGCAGAACGGTCAAGGATGCCTGCCTCGCGGCCAGGAAGATTCTCAATGTTGAAGAGAAGCGGATGCGGATAGAGGTGCTCGATAAAGGCTTCAGGGGACTATGGGGCCTTTGGGGGCGACCGGCCACCATCCGGGCGTTCCTCCAGCCGGAACATCCTGCAGGAAAACGGGGCCGCGATGCCGGGGAGGACCGCGAGGGGATGGCCGAAGTCGTCGGTGGTGTGCTGCGGGTATACGGGCCACATGGCGCCGGACAGGCGGCAACAATCATTCCAACTCCCGGAGTCGTCCTGCGCGTGAACGGCATAGTGGTGCACGGTACACGACAAGTACGCGAGGGTGAAGAAGTTGATGTCGAGCCTGCGGAAGAGGTGCGCCCGGCCGGAGTGGAGGTGGAAGTCTCCTCCGACGGCTTTACAGCCACGGCAAAAGTGACCCCGCAAGTCACCGTTCGCCACGAGCTGGTGGACCAGAACCCGCAGAGTGTACTCCAGTTGTTTACCCAACACCACGAGGAAAGGACCAAAGTAATCACCGCGACTGACGTGGAAGCGGCCTTGCGGACCAAGGGGGTGACATATGGCCTTGACCGTGAGGGCATCCTCTCAGCGGTGGAGACCGCGGACGGCGTGCCCCGGGTGGTAGCCAGGGGTGATCCGGTCAGAGAAGGACAGGACGGTTTCGTCGAATACCTGTTTGACCGCGAGCCAGTGGAGATCGTCTACGGGGATGAAGAGAAGGTCAATTACTGGGAACGGTACGTTTTCCCCTCCGTGAAGGAAGGAGAACTGCTGGCTGTACTGCACGAACCGGTGCCAGGGGTACCCGGGAGGAAGGTAACAGGGGAGATTGTCTTGCCGCACCCCACTCGGGAAGCCTCGCTACGAGTCAAGGATGGAGTCGCGATCGATGATGACGGAAGAAAAGCCGTAGCGGCCATTGCCGGTAGGCCCGTCGTGGGAGGTTACCGCGAGCGGCATCTGAAGGTCGTCCAGATGATGGTACACCCCACTGATGTGGATATGAAGAGCGGTAACTTGAGTTTTGGGGGAGACTTGTTGATTCTCGGCAACGTCAATGAGGGAATGCGGGTGGAGGCTCACGGGGATATTACCGTGATGGGGAACAGTTCGGGCGCGGTGATCCAGGCCGGGGGCATGGTGATATGCCGGGGAAGCCTTATCGGCTGCCAGGTACGAGCGGGGGGATTGAAGTCACTTTACAACCGGCTGGCCCCTCTACTGAGCAGCCTCGACCAGATACTGGAGCAGATTGCCCGGGAAACCAACAGAATACGGCAGTATCCTGTTTACTCCGACAAATTGAAAAAGACCGATGTCAGCAGGATTGTCAGGTTCCTCTTGGAGAAAAAGCGCCAGGAGATTAGCGCGATTGTAAGTGAATACGCTGCGGCCCTGGAGAAGATCGACCTACCATTTCCGGCTGTCTTCCGTGAGTTGCCGCTGAGTATCAAGAACCTGGTCAGCCCGGCCGGCCGGGAAGAGTCCAGTAGCGACGAACTGGAGAGGATGCTCGAGAAGAGAGCGGAGATCGGTCGTCTCCTTGATTCTCTGCCCGATCAACCGGGTGACATTCTTTGCTCTTATGCACAAAACAGCGTTCTGGACGCCACTGGTAGCATCATCGTGGCGGATCAGGGGTGCTACCATTCGACTCTCACGGCAGGAAAACGGGTCAAGATAGACGGCGTATTCCGGGGCGGTGAAATATCTGCCCTGGGGGATGTATATATACACGAAGCCGGATCGCCGGGCTTCTCCACCCGAAAAGCGGCGAGAATAAGGGTGGCCGAGGAAGCGGTGGTTGGCATTCGTAAAGTCTATCCGGAGACGACGGTTCAGGTGGGCAATCGCCCGTTCGTCTTTCATGAGGAAAGGAAGTACGTAAGACTATACTTGAGGTCGAACGGAACCCTCAAAATAGGAGCCCTTGGGAATGATGAAAGACAGCCCGATGGGGATCATCGGGTCGTAGCCGACGATGATTAAGTAGCCCCGTTCCGGGACCCGAGAGCCCAGACATAGATCATCCCCCAGGAACTCCCCGGTTCCGGTTCCGTCAGTAGTGCCGAGGTTGCCGCGCCGCTTGCCCACTCGTCGTCCTGATCCACCGACTTGTCTGGTAGCAGCGTTTGGACAACTATCGAAGTCGCGGTGTTGGAGGGTGCCAGATTGATGAGAAGGCTCGCAGCGGTTACGCTTGTGCTGATTCTGGTTATCGCGGGTTGCGCTCCGGGGGCGAAGAAGCCTCCGGCACCACCCGGAGCGGCGACCGGAGGTACGCCGGAGCAGGCGCCGGGGGTGAATCCGGAGGTTGCGGCTCGTATCGAAGAGGCGAAGCGCGCGTTCCTGGCGGAATTCAAGGAAGAATCCATTTACGAGCGGGCGTCTGACCCGTCCGGGTTCCAGTATCGCGAGAAGGAAATCCTCAGAGAGCTGCCTGTCGAATCGCTGTTGGCGGGGATCAGACAGGGCCTTCCCGGCGCGAAACCGGGCCTCGAACTGGCCTTCTGGCTTGACCTTTTCTCAATAGTCCCCGATCAGACTGCGGGCGCCTCGAGCGTACTGCTGGACTACCTGACTTTCCTTTCACCCGGGAGCGAGCGCTACCAGGCGTACCAGGCGGCGCAGACTCACCTGTCGCGGCTCATGAGCGATCAAGACGCCGGATCCGTTTTGCCCGCTCTGGGCCGACACGAGGTGGGACTGCAATACCTGCTTCTGTCGGTGCTGCGCGGCAAGGGCATCCTCACGGCGGAGA
This sequence comes from Ignavibacteriales bacterium, assembly GCA_050260105.1. Lineage (GTDB taxonomy): Bacteria > Bacillota > Sulfobacillia > JABLXB01 > JABLXB01 > SM1-B181. Next base: position 12,721 of record JBLNBR010000013.1, read on the forward strand.
AGGCCGTGGAGCTCCTCAAGCAACCCGGTGTTGATCCGCAAGCGGTCATCGTTCACTTCGACCCGATCACGACGGGGCTCCTCTCCCTCCTCGGGCGGGATTTCGACGAATTCGAGGTCGGAACCCGGGTCGCGGTCATCGACAGGGTCTCCGAGGTGGCGAGGTGGGGCAATGACGATGTGATGAAGAAGAATGCCCTGTCCTGGCTGGATGAGATTCTCAAGGGCTCCAATGAGCCTGCGGTGAGGCAAGAGATTCTCTATCAGGTGTGCCAGGTGACAGGGTCGAAGGAGTCGCTCGGCCGGCTGGTCGCCGATGTGGACGAGAACGGCGCGGCGCAGGGGATCCAGGCCTGGGGCAACCACAGCCTGTTGCGCGAAATCCGGTCGGGCTACCCGGACAGCTACCTCGCCCGCGGGTTCAGGGCGTACGAAGCGGTACGGGGGCGCCGCTACTTCGTCCTCGACTACTGGGATTCCTGGGACGATCCGTGGCCGTTCGAGTACGGCGCCGGGCAATATGACCCGGCCAGGGAGATCCCGGGATGGCTCGGGTTCCTCAAGGATTTCGAGAAACACCCCGGAGCGGATGACGCCGCCTACAGGCTCGGCAGGTGCTACGAGATTCAGGGCAAATGGAAGGAGGCCCTGATGTGGCTGGCCAGAGCCATGACGCTGCCCGACGGCGACCTCGGGTATGACTCGCGCGGCCGCCTGCTGTTCGTACTGGATGCAAGGGTTCCCGCGGCGGAACTGGAGAGGCTGGCCGGGGACCCCGGGAGCCTTCCTGGACTCGGGCCGGTGATCCAGTACACCCTGGCTGTCCGTGATATTCGAGGCGAGAACTACCAGCGGGCCTCGGAACGCCTGGCCGCGCTCATCGCGAAGCACGGCGGCGAAGACGCGGACGCCACAGGGGCTTTTCCGTTGGGTGGAGCGATCGGCCTGCGATACCCATTCTGGAGGAAGGTCAGGGAGCAACAGGGATGGGTTTCGCGTCTGGCGGAGGCGACGGCGCAGTCGAAATCGAGCCCGGCCGATCCCGAGGCCATGTACCGGATAGGGGCCGAGATCTATCGCAATCAGTTCATCTACTACAACTACCTGTGGGCGGACGCCAGGCAGGGCTTCAACTGGATCGGCCACATCAACGAACTGTGGGCGGAGACCCCCGAAGGCCAAGCATACCTCCAGGGGCTCATCAACTACCAGCACGCCCTGAAATGGTTCGAGGCCTCGGAGAGGGCTCCCCAGGCCGCCGGCGAACTGAAGGCGAAGGCCCTGTACTCCCAGGGACTCGCGTACATCGGGATCCTCCAGTGGGGACAGGATTCGGAGACCGTGTTGGGCGAAGAGGCGGTACGGGCCAAGGTCGTGGATACGTTCAAGCGGTTTGTGGAGACGTACCCGCGCAGCTCCATGGCGGACGATGCCTTGCTGACGATATTCGCATACACGAGGGACAAGACCCAACTCGAACGGCTGCTCAGGGACTACCCGAACGGGGACCGCGCTGATCAGGCCAGGAAAGCGCTGGCGGAATAGCAGGGAATAGCCTGGTGGCCTACAGGATCAGTCGTGACCGCCGGAACCTGCGTATGCCTGTGGTCACCAGCACGACGTCCAGCGCCGCAAGGGCCGCCATGAACACGGCGCCAACGACCGAGGGGTTGGTCGACTCCAGGATATGGAGCAGGCCCGAGCGGAGTTCCGGCGGCATGTACCGGATGGCGGCAGGCAATATGAATGTGAGAGAGATCGGCGCGAGAACGAACACGAGGCTGAGTGTCTGCTGCGCCTCGCGGACGGTCTTTGCCCTGAGAGATATGTATACTCCTATGTTTGCGACCAGGGCGGCGGCCAGGGCGGCGGCCACGACACGGGCCAGTATGCCGCCGGGCGATGGCAGGTAGGGCGTCCCCGCCACGTTAATCACGACAATACTGACGGCGCTGACCAGCACGGTCATGGTCCATGCGTAGGTGACGGCGGCCAGCATCTTCCCCGCATAGATGGACCGGTCAGGCAGGCGAGTGGCGAGCAGCGTTTCCAGGGTCTTGCGATCCCTTTCACCGGCGAAGCTGTCGGCGACCACGCCGCCGGTCACAATGAGGGGCAGAAAGACCGTCAACCACGGGGTTTTCGCGAGATCGGGCTGTTGGAGTGGCATGAGAACGCCCAGCCAGCCAATGAAAATGAGGAACTGCACGGCGAGACCCCGCTTACTCTCGGCAAACGCGACGTACTCTTTGAGTTCCTTCCAGGCGACGACGAAGGTGTCTCTCATTGCTCGTTCTCCGTGAGCAGGCTAATGAACGCTTCCTCCAGGCCCGCCCCGTGTTTTCGCACTTCCTCTATTTCGGCCCCCCGCGTGGCGAGGAGGGTTACGATCGGGGCTATGCTGCCCTCCACCTTAAGGTCGATGATGAGCACCTTGTCATCGATGGTAACCCGTTCGACCAGGGGATTCTGCCGGACGACTGCCAACATGCCGTCGTCGAATCCGCGGCCGGCAATCTCCACGCGTGGGCGGCTTACCCTTGCCGACAGGTCAGCCGGTGAGCCCTCGGCCAGGACGTGCCCGGATTGGATCACCGCGACCCTGTCGCAGACCTTCTCGGCTTCCGCGAGGTTGTGGGTTGTCAGGAACACCGTCACTCCTTCGCTCCGGGCGAGGTTGAGCAGGTCTTCCCTCAGGGCCACCGCGCTCGGGGCGTCCAGCCCGGTCGTGGGCTCATCAAGGATCAGAAGTGGGGGCCGGTGAAGCAAGGCCCTCGCGAGGGCCAGTTTCTGCCGCATTCCCCTGGAGAACACCTTCGCCTTCTCCCTCCGGTGTTCCCACAGTCCCAGGTGCTCGAGCAGCTGCTGTATCCGTGTGGCGCGCTCGATGCCCGGCAGGCGGTAGATCCGCCCGAAGTAGTCGAGGTTGTCGTAGGCGGTGAGGCGATCGTACAGGCCGTCGTTGTCGAGGAGCACCCCCACTCGCTCCCTGACGCGGTCCGCCTGCGTGCGCGCGTCGAACCCCAGGACGCGGATATCACCCGCAGTGGGCTCCAGCAGGCCCAGCATCATTCTGATGGTGGTCGTCTTGCCTGCGCCGTTGGGGCCCAGGAACCCGAAGACCGCGCCAGCCGGTACTTCGAGGGACAGGTCGTCCACGGCCCGGAAGCCGTTGAACGACCTGCAGAGGTGGTTGGCCTGGATGACAGGGGGCACTCCCCGATCACTTCCAATCCTCGACGGAATCCTGACGAACATAACATCCGGACGGTAGTATTTACCGTCCCACTATCCGGTACGTTTGTGCTGCATTAGTGCTACACTCAGTACGAATCCCGACAGTTGGATTCGCGGGGAGGCGCGGGACCACCTTCCGGGCGCCGACCCGAGATTGGCGTTGAGGTGAGGCGCGTGACCAGGCGTTTGGTAACGGGTATCGCACTGGCGGTGATCGCCGTGCTGGTCGCCGGCGGCGCCGCCAGACCGGCGGGGTCGAACGGCGCTCCCGCCACGGGCAGTCCAGGATATGAAGCGCTGAAATCGCAGATCGAAGCGGCCCTGGCCGGCGATCCCGCGAGCTATTCCATATACTTCCTTGACCTCGAATCGGGAAGGGAATTCGGGATAAACCCGGATCTTCCCATCCCGCAGGCGAGCACCGTGAAGGTTCCCCTGGTGTTGTACGTGAACCGTCTCGTGGCCCAGGGAAAGGCTAACTGGACCGACCGGATTGCCTACCAGCCGGAGACGGATTACCGTAGTGGAGCCGGCGCTCTCCAGACGTTCGCAAGTCCGGGAGGCACGTACTCGTTGAGGGCGTTGTGCAACCTGGCTATCACCCTCAGCGACAACGTGGCGAAGGCGATGCTGGTCAGGCATTTCGGCGCCACGGATTTCGAACGGTTCATGGCTTCACTGGGTGCACAGCAGCCCCACGTGGACGGCCAGGACCCGACCACCGCTCGCGACATGGCCATCTACCTGCAAGAGGTGTTGCGTCTCGCAAGGGAAGAACCCGAACTGGGATCCAGGATGATCGATGACCTGTCGAACACGATCTGGCACGTGGGGCTGCCCGGGCGCCTCCCGGCCGGGATACAGGTGGCTCACAAGGAAGGCGACATCACAGGCGTATCGAACGACGTGGGGATCGTCTTCGCCCGGCGCCCCTACATCCTCTGCGTGCTGTCGCGAGGGCAATCCGATACTGAGGCGGGGTTCGGTAAGATAGCCGCCATCTCGAAGATGGTTTATGACTACCAGGAACAGGCCAATCGTGGTAATCTACAGTAGTGAGCCACAATTCGGCAAGCAACGATGTAAGGCTTCGAAGAAGCATAACCTGGCTGCAGGGGGCTGCGTTGACGACAGGGTCCATACTCGGGTCCGGCATCCTGGTGCTGCCGGCCACGGCTGCCGTACTCGCGGGGCCGGCGTCCCTGGTCAGCTGGGTCAGTATGGGGTTGTTTGCGTTCCCCATGGCATTGACCCTGGCGGCCCTGGCTTCGAGATACCCTGAAGCCGGGGGCATTGCGGCCTATGCGCGGCGGGCTTTCGGACCTGCGGCGGGGACGATCGCCGGGTGGCTGTTCGTCGGCACCGTGCCCGTTGGGGGGCCCGTTGCGGCGCTCATCGGCGCCAACTACGCCGGGGTGCTGCTGTCCCTCTCACCCCTCCAGGTGAACCTTCTGGCCTTCTTTATGCTGGTTCTCACGCTGTTCTTCAACTACCGCGGCATCGAGCTGTCGGGCTCCGTCCAAGTCGTTGTCGTCTCCGTGATCGCCGTGCTGCTTGCCGCGTCCGTGTTCGCGGCGGCAGCGCACGTGCAGGCCGGTGCGTTTACGCCGTTCGCCCCCTACGGGTGGCGACCGGTGGGAGTGGCGTTGACGTTTCTGTTCTGGGCATTCATTGGGTGTGAGATGACGCTCCACCTGGCGGAGGAATTTAAGAACCCCCAGCGTGACATCAGGATCAGCCTCGTCCTGTCGCTCGTCGTCATAGACGTGCTCTACCTGGCCGTCGCGTTCGTCACCATCGGCACCGGGGCCTACCAGGGACCCTCGGGCGCGGCGGCGCTCGCGAGAATGGTCGGTGAGAGCTGGGGACGGTGGGCTGAGGTCGTGACGGCGGTGCTTGGCTTCGCGGTGTGCTACGGCACGGTCCACACCTACGTAGCGGGCTTCTCGAGGCTGGTTTACGCGCAGGCGCGCCAGGGCGACTTTCCGGCCTTCTTCGCCCGCCTTCACCCTCGCTTCCAGACACCGTATGGCGCGATGCTCGTCCTCGGCCCGGTGTTCGGTCTCGCCATCTCCCTGAACTACCTGTTAGGGTTGAATTTGAACGTGCTCATGCAGCTGCCGAGCGCGACCTTCATCCTCCTCTATATCGTGGCAATGGCGGCGGCCTTCAGGCTCCTGCCGGCCGGCATGGGGCGGTGGCTCGCCGGTTTCTCACTGGTGGCCTGTGCGTTCGTATACTTGCTCACCGGGTGCGCAGGCTTGTACCCGCTCGCGATCGGCGTTGCGGGTTGGCTGGTGGGCAGCAGGAGAATGATGAGAGGCAGGAAACTGATGAGACAGAAGGAGGGTGTGGTATGACGATCAAGGGCAGTGAGACCGAGAAGAACCTGCTGGCTGCATTTTCGGGTGAATCGCAGGCGAGGAACAAGTACACCTACTTCGCCGGAGTGGCGAAACGGGAAGGCTACGAGAGGATCGCAGCCATCTTTCAGGAGACAGCCGACAATGAGAAGGAGCACGCTAAGATCTGGGCCAAGCTCCTGGGCTTCATCGGAGACACCGCCGCCAACCTGGAGGAGGCAGCCAAGGGCGAACACTACGAATGGACCGACATGTACAGGCGGTTCGCCGAGACTGCGGACAGGGAAGGGTTCAAGGACATCGCGGACCTCTTCCGCAAGGTGGCCGGGATAGAAGAGCAGCACGAGGTCAGATATCGTAAGCTCCTGGATTCCGTGAGGGATGGCACTGTGTTCCGCCGCGGCCAGCCGATAGCCTGGCACTGCAGGAACTGTGGCTACGTGCACAAAGGAGCAGAGGCGCCGGAGGTGTGCCCCGTGTGCTCGCACCCGAAGGCCTTCTTCGAGCCGTGGAGTGAACAGTAGAAAAACCCGCATCACGCAGAATCGGGACCGGGCGGCTGGGGTTCAGCCAGCGCCCGGCCCTTGGCACTTTGCCGTGATCGCGGCTATGAGCGATGTCAGGGTCGCAGCTGACTTGAGGGCCCCGCGCCTGCGTGGGTTGAACGATGTGAGCGTGAGTGCCCGCACCTTCCCGTTCGATCCGACTGCGTCCACCAGGGCCAGGAGGCTGTGGATCGTCAGGCCGCCGGGACTCGGGAAAGTAACCGAGGGCATTATCCCGGGGTCCAGGGAATCCACGTCAATGTGGAGGTAAACCGCCTCCGCGGAATCCGCGACCCTGGCGACCTTCCTGAACGCCGGGTCCGTGGCCCCGGCCCCAACGGAATCGTTCAGTTCCTGGCATGCACGCGGGTAATCCCGGAACCGAGCAGGAAGTCCCTCTCGTACGGGTCGAATTCGCGCGCCCCCACGAGGGCGACCCTCTTCTCATCACAGGGCCAGTGCATCCCTGCGGCTGCGGTGAGCCAGGGCAGGGACTCCCCTAACACTGCGGCCAGCGGCATGCCGCCGAAGTAGCCGGTGAGCGTGGATTCCTCGGTGTTCAGGTCACAGTGCGCGTCAACCCAGACCACCGCAACGTCATCCCAGCGCCGCTTCAGACCGGCGAATACTCCGACACCCGCCGTGCAGTCTCCCAGAGTCAGAGGGAGACGCTCCTGTGCGATAGAGTACTCGATCCGTTCGGCAAGCTGCCTCGTACAGTAGGTCAACCGGCGTTTGCGCTCGTCCACCGCGATCCCGGCAGCCCCGGCATCGTCCGGCGGGAGGCCTCCCGGGATCACAGCCGCGTCCATCACGCGAACTCCGGCCCACGAGAGCGATGGAAGAAGACCCGCGTTCAGCAACGTCCTGGGGCCAAGCGACCCGTCCTCGTCGACGATTTCGCCGGCTCGCACCGGCGGGGCGTATTCAGACAGTATCAGGTCAAGCATATCGCGTCCTCCTTGCGGGGTTTGTCAGGGGCGTTCCTTGGGGTGATTCTGCGGATGGTCCACCGGAAGCCTCGAATCTGTCCCGCCGATATGAGTAGTTCTCCACCGGTTCATCAGCACCTACCGGCGGGTTTAGCAGGTATCTTCCGGCGCGCGCCGAAGTACACAGAAATCGAGATCGCACGGGATGGAACGGTATGGTGGTACGGTAGGGGGCGTCGGGCGCTCATGATGTCCTGAGTCGTGTCATTCGGGCACTCTTACCGGGGTGCCTGTTTCGTTTCTGTGTGAAAGGAGGACGGTGGTATGGAAAGGGAGTCCAGGAAACCAGGGTTGGGACAGTCGGTGTTGGCCCTCGTCGTGTCGTTCGGTGTGATCGTGGTCGGGATTCGCCTGAAAGCGGGCATGACCGCGCCGATCGCCGCGGGGGCATTCACGGCGGGCCTTTTCGGGAAGTACCTCGGCTACGGATGGCGCGATTTGCAGGATGGCATGTTCGACGGGATTCGCAACGCTCTCACCACGATTATCATACTCATGCTCGTTGGCTCCATCATCGGGGTGTGGATCATCGGCGGGGCGGTGCCTACCATGGTCTACTTCGGGCTGAGACTCCTGACCCCCCGGATGTTCCTGGCTGCGGCATGCCTTCTGTGCTGTATTGTCTCGACGGCCACGGGGACCTCGTTCGGAACGGTGGGAACAGTCGGCCTCGCGCTCATGGGGGTGGGCGAGGGTCTTGGAATCCCTCTGCCGATGGTGGCGGGGGCGATCGTGGCAGGGGCATACTTCGGGGACAAGATGTCTCCCCTCTCGGACACGACTAACGTGGCACCCGCCATGGCAGGCGCGGACCTCTTCGAACACATCGGTTCCATGATGTATACGACAGTGCCGGGACTGATCATATCCATCTGCCTGTACGCGTTCCTCGGATCGAGATCGGCGGCCGGCCAGGCGAACACACAGACCGTGCAGGCGATTCTCTCGACTCTGTCTCGCACGTTCAACATAGGCCTGTTGACGCTCGTTCCCCCGGTCCTCGTCATCGCCATGTCCATCAAGAGGGTTCCGGCGATCCCGGCGCTTTCGTGCGGGGTGGTGTTCAGCGGCCTTTGGGCGATGTTGACGCAGAAGGTCGGCTTCATCGCTGTACTCAAGGCGACGATGGACGGCTACGCCAGCAAGACGGGTGTGGCGTCCGTCGACAGCCTGCTGACCAGGGGCGGCTTGAACAACATGATGGGAACCGTGGCCCTGGTAATCCTGGCCACGGCGTTCGGCGGCATACTCGAGCGTACTGGCGTGCTTTCGGTTGTCGTGTCAGAGGTGCTGGAGAGAGTCAGGAGCACCGGCGGCCTGATCCTGTCCGTGATCGCTTCTTGCTACGTCGTGGGGGCGGTCTCGGGCAACCAGATGCTCGCCATCATCCTTCCTGGGAGGGCATTCAGGGATGCGTTCGCCGCAAGGGGAATACACGCTCGCGTCCTGTCAAGGACCCTTGAAGACGCGGGGACGCTGGGAACGGTCCTCCTGCCCTGGAGTACGGCGGCCCTGTTCGTGACCGGCATACTCAAGGTGTCCGCAACACAGTACGCCCCTTACGCGTTTCTCAACTGGATTGTGCCCGTGATCGCTGCGGTATACGGGTACACCGGATTCGCCATATTCAAGGCAAGCCGATGAGGAGGTTACACACGTGCGGAAAGCGGTCATAGACGTCCACAATCATTTCTATCCACCATCATATCTCAATGAACTGAAGAAAGGGCAGGGGACCGCCAGGATCACGGAGGACGCTGACGGCAACTACATACTGGCCTACGAGGGCGACTACAACGTCATCGTCCCCGGGCACAGGGACATCGAATTCCGCCTGGAGGAGCTCGACCGGGCTGGGATAACCGCCCAGGTACTCAGCCTGACGACCCCCGGCGCCCACATCGAGGACAGGGAGCGGGGCATACGGCTGGCGCGGTTGACGAACGACGATTTCGCCGGAATCTCAGCGCGGTTCCCCGGCAGGTTTTACGGATTCGCGGCCCTGCCCCTCCAGGACCCTGAGGCATCGGCGAGAGAACTGGAACGCGCGGTGAAGCAGCTGCATCTGAAGGGCGGTACTGTCTTCACCAACGTGAACGGCAAGACACTGGATCATCCTTCGTTCGAATGCCTGTTTCAGACTGCGCGCGACCTCGATGTCCCGCTGTTCATTCACCCGACCACACCCAGCCCGGCGAACGCGTTCCTTGATTACAGGCTGGTGGCGACCGTCGGGTTCACCGTCGACACCACTCTGATGGTGGCGAGGCTGATATTCGGCGGTGTTCTGGACAGGGTCCCCGGATTGAAACTGATAGTCTCCCACCTGGGGGGATGTCTCCCGTACCTGGCGGAAAGGCTGGACAGGGGCTATGCCGCCTATCCGGAGTGCAGTCACATCTCAAAGAGGCCGTCGGACTACATCGGGGAGATGTACCTCGATTGCGTGTCGTTCGAACCACTGGCGGTAGATTTCGCGCGAAGACTCATGGGCGCGGGCCGCTTGATGGTTGGGAGCGATTACCCGCACCAGATAGGAGACATCTACAGGTGTACAGAAGTCATTGAATCCCTGGATGCCCCCGCTCCGGAGAAAGAGATGATACTCGGGGGCAATGCGGAATCACTCCTCCGCCTTTGACCCGCTCAGGGAATCATGCCCGGGAAGACGTACGCCTGGATCATGCAGATCACCCCAATGAGCGATGCGAAACCGAGACTGAAGCCGAATACCCGCCGGAATACCGCGGACTCCTCGCCCGGTATTCCGGCGACCCCCGCCGCCACGGCAAGGAAGTGGGGCGATATGATCTTGCCGAACACGGCAGCCGTGCCGTTGGCGGCGACCGCAAGCACGGGAGGCACCCCCACCCTGGCGGCTGTAACGGCCTGGAGAGACCCGAACCACGCGTCGCAGGCGGTGTTACTCCCGATCATTATGGCGCCCAGCCAGCCCAGGATCGGGCTGAGGAACGGGAAGAACACCCCCGAGCGGGATACAGCCAGCGCAAGGGTGGTGCTCATCCCGGAGTAATTCATCAGGTACGCCGCCCCGAACATGGTCACCATCGTCAGGACGGGCAGGCGGACCTGTCTCAACGTTGCCATGAATACCTTCATCGCCACGCCGGCGGGCGTATGGAGAACAGCCACGGATATGATGGCGGCCACGAGGATGGCTGTCCCGCTGCTCGATAACCAGTTGAAGTTGACGGCCGCGTCCATCGCCTGGGCAGCCGGGGTCGCAGGCGGGACCCTGAGCACGAGGCGATGAAGGCTGGAGACGGGCACGACCACGGTTGCCCTGTCGAGCACCCTCTGGACCGGGGGAAGGCTCCATGCGAGCGCAACCAGCGTGAGGAGGATGAATGGAGTCCATGCCTTGAGTACGAGCAGTGTTCCCCCGGAGCCCGCAGCGGGCGCGCGACGCGCCGCCGAGTCGACGGGTGCGGCCACGGGTGCGGCCACGAGCGGCGCGCGGCCGCCGGGGGCCCGTGGGGGGAGCATCCTGATCATCAACCCCAGCGCGACGAAGGCGGCAATCGCCGATACGAGCGAGGCCGGGTAGCAGCTGACGTAGTTGGAGAACAGGAAGAGAACCGCAGCGTAAGTTGCCCCCGTGGCCACGGCGTGGATCCAGACGCCCCGGAGCGAGGCGAGACCACCGGTCATTCCCGCCAGCATTACGAAGGGCAACACGAGCGATGCGACGGGCATCTGCCTTCCCGAAGCGATGCCGACGGCGTCCATTGGAAGCCCGCTTACCTGCGAGAGGACGACGATGGATAGGGCCATCGCGCCGAAGGCCGACGGCATGCTGCTCCCCATGAGACCGAGACTGGCTGCCTCGAGCGCGGGAAATCCCAGGCCCGCGAGGATTGACGTGGATATCGTGACCGGTGTGAGGAACCCGGTTGTGCTGTCGAGAAAGGCGGTGAAACAGTACGCGACCAGAAGCGCCTGCAAGCGGCGGTCGGGGGTGAGTGATTCCAGGGAACGCCGTACGACGGCGAACAGCCCGGACTCCACGACCAGGTTGTATATGAACAGGGACCCCACCACGATGTATACCACGGGGAATAGAGCCAGGATGACGCCGAGGGACACCGAACTCAGTGCCTTGTCCGGGGGCATCCGCCAGACGAGAAGGGCTTCCGTGATCGTCAACAGCAGGAGCAAAGGGCCGGCGACGTGGCTCCTGACACGGAACACGACGATGAGGGCGAAGAGCAGTATCACCGGCCCTGCCGCCGCCAGCAGCGACAGGGGGAAGAATCCCGCCGGATCGTACACCTGTATCCACTGAGCCATCCAGATACCTCCAGCATGCCGGGCGTGACATACGGCCCGCCAACCTCAATATATCGTTCACCGGGCCGCGTGTATAGCCGCTGTGGGGTAGACTATCATCCGGCGGCGCCCCGGCGGCAGGATTATCGACGGCCAACTCGAATTCTAGCCTGAACAGGAGGTGCTCCCGGCAAGTGGAAGTGAAGAACACCGGGATCGATCTGGTGGACATAGCACGTATCCGCGCGGCGATTGAGCGGCGGGGCGACAGGTTTGTCTCCCGTATCCTTACCGGACGCGAGATGGAGGAGACCGGGTATTCGCGAGGGCCATCCGGTGAAGATTCCGGCGCCGGGCAGCGCGTTGTGGAGAGGATCGCCGCCAGGTTCGCGGCCAAAGAGGCGGTGGCGAAGGCAATCGGGTGTGGCATCTCGGGATTCTCCTGGACGGACGTGGAGATCCTCAGGCGTCACGGTGAGCCTCCGCGCGTCGAATTGAGGCGGAGAGCGCTCGCCGTCGCCACTGAAAAGGGCATAAGCCGTATTCTCGTGTCCATGTCGCACGACAGGTCCTATGCGGTAGCGCAAGCCATAGCCCAGGGGGGATAAGCGTGAAGCTCGTAACCGCCGCCCAGATGAGGGAGATCGACCTATGGGCCATCAGGGAGATCGGCATTCCTGGACCCGTGCTCATGGAGAACGCCGGCGCCTGCGTCATAAGGGCGATCACCTCGCTTCTCCGGCCGGCCGGCGGGTTTCGCGTCGCGGTGCTGTGCGGCAAGGGGAACAACGGCGGTGACGGCTTCGTGGTTGCGCGGCGCCTCCTGAACATGGGGGCCGGCGTGAAGGTGTTCGTCGCCGGCGGGATCGAAGGTATCGGCGGGGACGCCCTCCTCAACCTCGATATCCTCCATAAGATGTCATCCCCGGGCGAACGGGGGAACCTCATTGAATCGATAGACCGGACGGCTGACACCGGGCCCGGCGGAGGACTGGCTTCGGACCTGGCCTCATTCGATTTGATCGTTGATGCTCTGTTGGGGACCGGTTTCAGCGGTGAGGTCCGCGAACCGGTCGCCTCGGTCATACGCGCGGTGAACCGCGCGCGCGGGACCGGGAGGCCGCGGGTTCTTTCCGTCGACGTGCCGTCGGGCCTGGACTCCACCACCGGACTTCCCGCGCGCGATTGCGTCAGGGCCGATTACACCATTACCTTCGCATATCCCAAGACAGGGCTGGTGGTTTACCCCGGCGCTGACTACGCCGGAGACGTGCTGGTAGGCGACATCGGGATCCCGCCGGGCCGGGGACCTGCGTCGTCCGTGGGGGTTGAGACGATCGAACCGGACGTGGTCCGTTCCTGGATCGGGGACCGGCGTGCGAACACGCACAAGGGTACCTATGGACACGTCCTTGTGGTGGCGGGTTCGAGCGGGCTGACTGGCGCTGCCGCCCTCTGCGCCGAAGCCGCTTTGCGCTGCGGCGCGGGGCTTGTCACGCTGGGCCTCCCGGCGTCGCTGGCGCCGCTGATGGAGGTCAAACTCACCGAAGTCATGAAGCTGGCCCTCCCCGAGAGCAGGCAGGGCGGCGAGAACGCAAGGGTGACCCTCAGCAGAGAGGCGGCCCCCGCGATTGCCGGATTCTGCCGGAACGCCTCTGTCCTGGCATTCGGGCCGGGGATATCCGTCGGTGATGAGATGCGTGAACTCACGAGCCAAGTGGTGGCGGAAGTGGACGTGCCCCTGGTGATAGATGCCGACGGCCTGAACTGCCTTGACCCGGCCCTGCTCGAAACGAGGAAGGGGCCGGCCGTTGTCACGCCTCACCCCGGCGAGATGTCGCGATTGACGCGGTTCACGGTGCATGAGATACAGGGTAACCGGATCGGCGTAGCAACGGAGTTCGCGTCAAAGCATTCCGCGGTCGTGGTGTTGAAGGGCGAGCGCACGGTCGTCGCCTCGCCCGGTGGCAGGGCTTACGTCAATCTGACGGGAAACCCCGGGATGGCCTCGGCCGGGATGGGCGATATACTCACGGGCGCCATCGCTTCGCTGGTAGGCCAGGGGTTGGACCCCCTGACAGCGGCTGCTTCGGGGGTGTATCTCCACGGTCTGGCGGGGGATATCGCCGCTGAAGAGGTCGGCCCCGCGGGCATCCTTGCCGGCGACGTGCTGCGAAGGCTGCCGGCGGCAAGGCGGGTGGTGACGGTGTTCCACGGAGATCTGTTGTCCGTCAGTGATGTATCTTTGAAACCGCTGGATACAACATATACGGTTCGACATAGATATAGAGCAGAACGGTGTCCATCAAGCAAGTAGGTCAGACGGGCGATGTCACACAACAGGGGGTTCCGCTGTGACCAGATCGAGACGGATCATGATCAGCGTGCCGGCCGGATTGCTCCAGGAAGTTGACGGGATTGCGGCGCTCGAGAACGGGAACCGCAGCGAAATCATCCGGTCCGCCGTCCGCGCGTACATTGACGAGAGAAAGCGGAGGGAAGTCCGCGAGTCAATGTGCAGAGGATACGTCGAGATGGGCCCTATCAATCTGTCGCTCGCCGAACTGGGAATGGGCTACGATCGGGGGATAGATGGAGGGCAGGATGAGTGAACATCAGGAGAGGAGACGTATTCTATGCCGACCTCAGCCCGGTCGTAGGGTCGGAGCAAGGCGGCATACGTCCCGTAATCATAATCCAGAACGACATCGGTAATCGCTACAGCCCCACCGTCATTGTCGCCGCCATCACATCGCAGATAGACAAGGCGAGGCTCCCGACCCACGTCGAGCTGGCCGCCTGCGTGTCGGGGCTCGAGCGGGATTCCGTCATACTCGCCGAACAGCTCCGGACCATCGACAGGCGTCGCTTGAAGGAGAAAGTGACGCACGTTGAAGAAGACCTCATGGGGAAGGTGAACGAGGCGCTGGCAGTGAGTATCGGTCTGAAGGAGATATGAGATTGCGCCGGAACTCGATCCTGCCGTGCAGACCGCTCTGGCTTCCAGACCGCGCGGGGCGAAGCCGGGCGGGAGATCTGTTTCCGGGGGTGTTTGATGGTGCCGCCGGTGATAGGGATCACGGGTGAGTCTGTCCAGAATGGGAAGGTCCACGTCCGCCAGGCATACGTCATGCCGTTCGCGCAGATGGGATGCGTTCCGGTGATTGTCGCCTCAATCGCGTGCGACTACGAGACACTGGCGCGCCGGCTCGCCGGGATGCTCGACGGGCTGGTTTTGACCGGGGGCGGGGACGTGGCCCCCGAGTGCTTTTCCGAAGGTCGTGCCGCCGCACTGACTGGGGTTTCGCGGGAGAGGGACGCCGTGGAGATAGCCCTGGCGAGGGAGTTTCTCTCCGTGGACAAGCCTGTTCTCGGGATATGCAGGGGCTCGCAGGTCCTGAATGTCGCCGCGGGGGGGTCGCTCATCCAGGACATCCAATCCCAGGTGCCCGGCGCGCATTGTCACCGGCTCGGCGGAATGGCAGGAGGGGGGCTGCATCCCGTCGAGATCAGGCCCGGGACGTTGTTGGAGGACATACTCGGGCGCCGGCGGCTTGATGTCAACTCGAGGCACCACCAGTCTGTCGCAAGGCTGGCGCAGGGGTTCGTCGTTTCGGCGGAATCCCCCGATGGTGTGGTGGAGGCGATAGAAGCCCCCGCGCGCAGGTTTACGGCCGGCGTGCAATGGCACCCTGAGGATCTCTACCCTAGGGACGACTCAGTCGCGCTTTTCCGCAGATTCGTTGAGAGTTGCCGGGAGGGGACCAGATGTCAGCAGTAGCACCGCCGGTAGTCTGCCGGGTCGTAAGGGAACCGTTTGTGGAGTGCTTCCACAGGGGAGACATGGTTTTCGCGGACGCGTCAGGCCGTATCCTGGCGTCGTTCGGTGATCCCGGGAAGAAAACCTACATGAGGTCCTCGGCGAAATTGGTGCAGGTGCTGCCCGTTATCGAGTCCGGCGCCGCCGCGAGGTTCGGATTCACCGATCGAGAGATCGCCGTTATGTGCGGATCTCACAATGGTCAGGATGAACACGTTGAGACAGTCAGGGGAATCCTGGCGAAACTGGGATTGGACGAGGGGTCTCTGGGCTGCGGCGTCCACACACCCCTCTACCACCCGCAGGCGGTGAAGATCATCCAGTCGGGGGAGTCCGTGTCCCCGGCGTTCAACAACTGTTCCGGCAAACACGCTGGAATGCTTGCGGTGTCCGTTCACCTGGGACTGCCGCTCGAGCGGTACTGGGAGGGCGGCCACCCGGTTCAGAAGTTGATGAGAAGGACAGTCGCCGAGGTGGCGGACTACCCGGAAGACGACATCGCCGTGGGAGTGGACGGCTGCGGAGTCAGCGTGTTCGCGCTGCCCCTACTCAACATGGCCACGGCATACGCGAAGTTTGCCTCCCCGGACGTTTTCCACGAGCCGAGGAGGAGGGCCGCCGCAAGGGTGATGGAAGCGGTGGCGGCGAACCCCTTCATGATCGCCGGGACCGGTAGGCTTTGCACGGATCTCGCCGAAGCCACCCACGGCAGGATAATCGGCAAGGAGGGCGCAGACGGAGTGTACTGCGCGGCTGTCAGGGACCGCGGGGCGGGATTCGCGTTCAAGGTGGAAGACGGCAGTTCCAGCGTAATGGGGCCCGTTGTCGTGAGTGCCCTCCTGCAAATGGGTATGTTGAGTGAAACGGAAGCCTGTGCCCTGCGGAACTGGCGATCGCCGAGGGTCACGAACCACCGCGGGGAGGACGTGGGATACCTCGAAGCGGTGTTCGAACTGGATGGGGCCTGTTGCGGCTAGGTTAGTAGGGCCGGGATCGCCCGGCGCGATCGGAACGTGAAACGCACCGCCGCCCCCGTGAAGGGGCGGCTTTTGATTGCATCCCCTGGGGACCGGCGGAATAGTGGTTTGTGGGGGGTTGACCGTGCGCCGCAGGGGTATGTTCGATGCCGTGGATGCCGGCAGCGCGATGATAAAGGCTGCGCGGGTCCAGGTGGGAGGGCAGGGGACACGGTTTCTCTCGAGGGGTTTCTCGCCGCTGTCGCGGTCTCGCGAGGACGACTCTGTCGCCCTTGAGGAAGCCCTGGGTCTGGACATCCATCTGACCCTGCCCGGAGAAGTCCCGCCCGGCCCCGGAGGCGAGACGCCGCTCGCGATCTCATCAAGCATGCACGGCAATCTCGGCGTGCTGGTGCTCGGGTGGAAAAGGGCCGTCGCCGAGCGAGCGGCTGCGAGGGCCCTCCGCGGGTCCGGCGGGGTCACCTCGCTGATCATATCGGCGGAGGCCGGGGAGATGATGCCCGGGTGTCCGCCGGACTGCGTGCTCTGCGTCGGACCACCGGCCGGCGCCGCGGGTCAGGGAGACTTCGATCCGCGATGGTTTGTCGAGTCTCTCGGAATGATGCCTCCGGCGCCGGTGCTCTACTCGGGCGGAGTGGGAGGGCTCGGGATCCTCAAGGGCGCCCTCGGCGGCGACCGGGTCACCCATTTGCACGACGATGACGGTGATGCCCTCCTTTTTGCCAGGATACTCGGGAGACTTCACGTCGGCCGGGCGGAAGACGCCGCCGCTCGCTACATTGCTTCCCGCGCGGGCGGGGTGCCGCTCCCCCCGGCGATGAGGGTAGTGCCGGCGGCGGCCGCCGTGGAATGTGCGCTCGGATCGCTGGCCGGGCAAGGCTTCGACCGGGTGGTCTTCGTTGACGCCGGGTCATCGTCGACCGCGATAGGTGAGGCTTCCCGCTCTGGATTCAGCCTGGCGGTAGCCGGCGGGGCCGGCACGGGGCTGGGCGTCGCGGGCGCCCTCGAACGGATCCCCGCAGGGCGACGCACGCGGAGCCTGCTCGATTGGTGCGCAAACAGGCGCTCCAGGCCGTGGATAATCCCCGAGTCACCCCTGGAGAGGGAATCCGAAAACCTCGTCCTGAGGGCGTGTGTGCGCAGGGCCGTGGACGAGCGGGGATCCCCGTTGCAGCGGTTCTCGCCAGGACTGAGTGAGATCGTTGTCCTCGCGGGCGGCCTGTCACAGTACGGCCACCAGACGCTCGATGATGTGGCCGCGCTGCTCGGCGAGTTGAGGCCGGTGGGGGTCTTCCGCGCCGCCATGGACCAATGGGACTCCGTCATCCACCTGGGCGCCCTGCGGGCCTGTTTCGCCGCGGGTCCCGGGGCGGATCCCGCGAGCCTGGTGAACCTGGGTACGTTTCTCGTGCCGGTGATGGATGGCGCCGGATCGTACGACCACGGCGCCGCCTGCCTCAGGATCGAAATCGAAGGGGTGGGCCGGACGGCGGTCGATTGGGGATCGCTGGTCGCGGTACCGGTTTCCGCAGGCGAGACCGCGGTTGCGCACATCGTGCCCGCACGCAGGGTGGATGTGGGGGAGGGGCCGGGAGAACCCGCCGTGACGGCGGTCACCGGTGGCGTTTTTGGATTCGTGGTGGATGCGAGGGAGAACGCGCGTGATATGTAGCGGTCCGCGCATGCTGGCGGGAGTCGTGGTGAGGGAACCCCGGGTCGCCGGCTGCGCCTGGACAGGTGGAATTAGGCGGGGACGGGGTTGCGAGGTCGTCGTGGCGCAGGGAGATAGAGTGGAACCCTCCACGGTCGTCGCCCGTGTCCCCGTTACGGGAGAGACCCTGACTGTCGAGGCGGCCTCCATCCTGGGCATCAGCCCTGGAGACCTCCAGCGCCACATGGTGAAGGCGATCGGAGAACAGGTCTCCAGTGGAGAGTGCCTCGCCGCGTGTAAGGGATGGATGGGGCTGGTGGTGTATGTCGCGAGGTCCCCCGTGGCGGGCGTGATCCGTGACGTTTGCCCCATCACCGGCTCGGTGACGATTGAGGTGGCGGAGGAATCCGTGGAGGTGCCGGCGTCCCTGCCCGGCGTCGTGGCCGAGGTGTGGCCCGGGCGGGGCGTCGTCGTTCAGTCGGAAGGGGTGCTGGTGGAGGGGGTGTTCGGCGCGGGCGGATTCGCCTGGGGGCGCCTGGCCACGGCCGGGGCCGTGAAGGCCGGCGGCCTCGCTGGCCTCATCCTGGCTGTGGACACGCTCGACGGGCGGGAGGACATCCAACTGGCGGCAGCCGGCGGAGCAACCGCGATCGTGGCGTGGTCCGCCACCTGTCTGGACATCACTTCGGTGGGGGACCTGCCGCCGTTGGTGGTGGCCGGGGGCTTCGGCCATTGGCCTCCATGCGGGTTTGCCGGCGCCCTCAGCCCGGCCGCGGGGCTCTGGGCTGCCGTCAACGGGGTGAGTTTTCCGGACTGCCTCTTCATCGCCGGTGAACCTGGTGAGGGTGTGGCCCCCGCTCCATCGCCGGCGCACGGCGCGGCCGGTGAGTGGCTCGGCAATCCCCCGGGCATCCTGCCCTCGGGCGAGGGAGCGACGGTCAGACTGACCGCGGGCCCCCTGGCGGGTTGCACCGGCCGTCTCCAGGGGTTCGCGCCGGGTCTCCACGCCCTTTCCGGGGGTCCCGTGGTCCGCGCCGCCAGAGTCCTGGTTGACGGCGGCCGCGAGGTGCTCGTCCCCGTTCAGAACCTCGAGATCGCGGGCCCCGAAGCCTTGTTGGCCAAACCACACCCGCCGGGGAGCAGGAAAAGGGATCCTGAACCTTGAAATGCACCCCTATCACGCTGGCGGTGGGGTCGTCATGGTGGAACGAGTAACCCAGGTCTCGCTGTTTGACAGCCTAGCGGTCGAGGGTGTTCCGCGGAGCACATTGGCGCCTGCGGGGCCGGCGCCTGCGGGGCCGGCGGCAGCCCCTGCCGGAGACCCGTTCCCTGAGGTAACGACGCTGGAAGACCTCAGGAAGGCTGTCCTGGAATGCCGCAGGTGCGATCTGAGGAACGGGTGCAGGGGTGTGGTGTTTGGGGAGGGTGATCCCCACGCCGCTCTCATGCTGGTAGGCGAGGGGCCGGGCGCCGTCGAGGACGAGTTGGGCCGGCCGTTTGTCGGCCCTGCCGGCAAGCTGCTGGACAGGATCCTGGCGGCCGCGGGATTCGCCCGCGAACAGGTCTACATAGCGAACATCGTCAAGTGCAGGCCGCCGGGAAACAGGCTGCCCACTCCGGAGGAGGCGGCGAGGTGCCTGCCAAACCTCCGAGCACAGATGAGGCTGATCGCGCCCAGGCTGGTGGTGTGCCTTGGAGCGCTTGCCACCCAGGTGCTCGTCGATAGCAGGGCGCGGATCACGGCGGCCCGCGGGACGTGGTACGAGAGAAACGGCATCAGGATAATGCCCACGTTTCACCCTGCCGCTCTGTTGAGGGACCCGTCCAAGAAAAGGCCCGTATGGGAGGATTTCAAGAAGGTCCGTACAGCTTGCGACGACCTGAGGAACGAAGGTTCCCGTGACGCGGGCCTGCTGAGCGGGGGTTGACACGGTGGGCATATTATCAGCATGAACGGCGGTTCGGACCGGAAGACGGCAACGAGAAGATTCACAACCAGATGGCCTGCAGAAACGTCCGGCCTGGGCAACCGCCTTGGCCGGTTGCTGCAGTGTCCCGCCGTGATCGGATTATCCGGTGAGCTTGGCGCCGGCAAGACGCTGTTCGCGCAGGGTGTGGCGCTCGGCCTGGGGGTCCGCGGCTACGTGAAGAGCCCGTCGTTCACCCTCGCCCTCGTCTATCGCGGGCGCATGACAGTGTATCATCTGGACGTGTACAGGCTCGACGATCCGGCCGAGATCGAGGACCTGGGTTTCTATGAAATGCAGCGGGAAGAAGCGGTCATACTGGTGGAGTGGGCGGACAGGGTGGCGGCGTTCATGCCGCCCGAACGAATCGAAGTACTCATAACTCGCGATTGTGGCGAAGACCTCTCGAGGCGGATCCAGATAACGGGCTACGGGGAGGTCTTCTCCCGCCTGGTTGAGTCCCTCCGAGGAGGGGGAGAACCGGCATGATACTGGGGATCGATACCACGACCGTGGCATGCGGCGTTGCGCTGTTCGCGGAGGACATCGTCGCGGAGCGGTCTCTTTACATAAGGCAGGCGCATTCGGTCAAGATTATCACCCTTGTCAGGGACGCGATGCGCGATGCGCGCGTGACGCCGGAACACATCAGCGCGGTGGCGGTTTCGGCGGGACCGGGTTCCTTTACGGGGCTGCGGATCGGCATGGCGACGGCAAAGGGCCTCGCCTTCGGGTGGGGCAAGCCCGTCGTGCCCGTGCCCACCCTTGACGCGCTCGCGAGAACGGCTGTGCCGTGGCCCGGGCTCGTGTGCACGGTGCTGGAAGCGAGGAAAGGGGAAGTGTACGCCGCCGTCTATGCCGGCATGAACGGTGCCAGGATGGTGGATCCCCTGTGTTGCGCCCCGGAGTCACTTCCTTCCGTCGTCCCGAATAGTAACGATAATGTGCTGTTCCTGGGGGACGCCTCTGGAACCTACTGCGGCCTGCTCCACGACGCCTTCGGCGCGAGGGCCGTGGTCCCGCCCGCGGCAGCGCGGTTGCCCCGGGCATGGAGCGTCTGCGTGATGGCATCGGAAATGCTCCGCACCCAGGGAGGGGTGTCGCCTTTAGAGGCGCGCCCGGCCTATCTCCGCGCATCGGAGGCTGAAATCGCGTGGTCAAGGAAAAGTGCGAGCCATTGACCGGGCCTGTTGAGGTGTCTGAAATGACGCTCGGCGACCTTGACGCCGTCCAGGAAGTCGAGCAGCAGTCATTCCCCACGCCGTGGTCGCGCAAGGCGTTCTGGTGCGAACTCACGCAGAACATATACGCTCACTACATCGTGGTCAGGGTTGGTGGCGTCGTGGCCGGGTACGGCGGGATGTGGGTGATCCTCGACGAAGCCCACGTGACGAACATCGCGGTCGACCCCGCATACCGGGGTCACGGGCTGGGCAGGCGGATCATGCTGGAACTAATGGAAAGGGCCAGGTCTCGCGGCGCGACCCGCATGACCCTCGAGGTGAGGAAGTCCAACGAGGTCGCCAGGCGACTCTACGAAAAATTGGGGTTCGTGGCCAAGGGCATCCGCAGGGGTTATTACGCCGACCTCAAAGAGGATGCGATCATAATGTGGAAAAACGACTTGGTGGGGTCCAGGACCCCGTGGTACAGGCCGCCGTGGTTCGGGGCCAGATGACGCCCCTGACCGCGGGCCGTGACCCGCAAGGCGGGGGCCCCGGACCGGGGATCGAGACCCCGTTGTTGTGCAGCTCATGCCTCCTGGGGATTAAGTGCAGGTACGATGGCGAAGGCAAGACGCATCCCCGTACGACGCCGGAACTCATCCGGCTGATGAGGGCCGGGCTCGTCGTCCCGGTGTGCCCGGAGCAGCTTGGCGGCCTTCCGACACCCAGGGCGCCGGCCAGCGTGGTGGGCGGCGACGGAGGCGACGTCCTGGACGGCAAGGCCAGAGTGCTCACGGTCGACGGTGACGATGTCACCTCGTCGTTCTTGCGCGGTGCGCACGAGGTCCTGAGCATTGCGCGCATGGCGGGGTGCCGTAACGCCGTGCTGAAGTCGAAGAGCCCGTCCTGCGGGAGCGGTTCAGCAGTGGGCGGAGTACTGGGAGTCACCGCGGCCCTGCTGAAAAGGGAGGGTATCTCCACCCGCGACGAAGACTCCTTCTCTCCATAAAATCTCTCCGCATGATCACGGGAGGGGCCGCCGGCCCCTCCCGCATCTGGCGAACTGTGTTCGCCGCCTTGCCGTCACTTCACGGTGAAACTCAGAGAGCCGATGGTACGGACTGTCCGGCCGCCTTCCTTGAGGTAGCACTCGGCATAGTACGACCCTCGCTTGAGCCCGTTCAGGTAGACGAAGTGCGTCTGAGACGCCCCGGCCGCGATCTTCATGCCGGGCAACTGCTTGCGCGTGACGGACCCGTCCTTGCCCCAGACCACGAACTCGTACGATTGGCTGTACGAGGATGTGACATCGCTGCCGGTAGGATTCTTCACCCTGAGCACAAGCTGGGGCGGGTTCTGGCTGCTGGACCAGCCCTGGCTGTAACTCAGCGAGTACTGCAGCGAGCCCGAATTGCCGGCCGGCGGGTTATTGTAGCTGCCCGCCTGTATCGTGGTCCTCGCGACTACGCCCTTGTACGATACGCCGAAGAAGTACGCCTCGACGCCGTATGACCCACGGACCAGGGTCGGGAGGTCCGTCCAGTACGTCTTGGACTCACCCGCCCTGAGCGTCACATACTGTACCGCCTGGGTATAGACGCGGCCGTCGGTCGAACTCCACACCTTGGCGCCGTTCCGCTTGAGCACGATCTCATGGGTCTTGCCGGACGGGATCATGATGGTCTTGCGATAGCCCGAAACGTTCTTGACGACGAGACCGATCCTGCCCGGGGTCCCGCGCTCGTAGCTAAGGCTGAACCTGAGCCCCTCGATTGCCCTGTTCGAGTCGTTGTTCTGATTCCCACCCGAGTGACCCCAGCCGTACCAGCCCGAGAAGACCCCATCGAAGAAGTCCTCGGGGTAGTAGGCTACATCCTGCACGACTACGGGCGCCCTGCTCAACCGCACTCTCTCGCCGTTGACGACCGCGTACACGTCGTACACTGGCGCCCAGACCCAGACGCCGTCCAGTTCGGCGTAGAACGACCGGTCCGTGCTGTTGTAGTAGACAGTGGCCCCAGCGTTCTCCATGGTCTGCCGGAACGGGAGCATCCTCATCCCGTCGCGGGTCACGGAGGCGGGCTTGAATGTCGCAGTCGCCGCGGCCGTGGCCGCCGGAGCTTCTCCCAGTGTGATACCTGCAACCAGCACCGCCGCCAGAAGCAACGTCGCTATTCTCCTATTCAACATAAACATCTCCTCCCCGCGCGCCGTCCACGGGTCCCCGCGCCCAGGGCCAGTATAGTGCCTGTGAGCGACTCCCACAGCCGGCGCAACTTAACATAAGTAGTATCACACGAAGTAGACGAGCATGACAAGGCAAGGTTCCTGGGAGGGAATATGTAGTTTCTGGCAGGCCAAACAAGGAATACATGGGGGACTATAGAACAGAAGATACGTCCCGGGAGGGGCTGATGGATTGGCTTTCAGGGTCTTGGGGATCGAGACCAGCTGCGACGAAACGTCCGCGGCAGTAGTGGCCGGCGGCCAGACGATACTGAGCAACGTAGTGTCTTCCCAGATCGATATCCACAGTAAGTACGGTGGCGTTGTCCCGGAAATCGCCTCGCGGAAGCACGTGGAGTCAATCCTGCCGGTCGTGGTGGAGGCCCTGGACTGCGCGGGCGTGCGCCTGGATGACATAGACGGGGTGGCGGTGACCAACGGGCCGGGGCTGGCGGGCGCTCTACTGGTAGGCGTTTCGTTCGCCAAGGCCCTCGCGTTTTCGAGGGGATTGCCGCTCACCGGAGTGAATCACCTGGAAGGTCACCTGTATGCGAACTGGCTGGTGGAGCCGGATATGGCATTCCCCGTAGTATGCCTCATCGTGTCGGGAGGGCACACCGATCTCGTGCTGGTGAAGGGCCACGGCGTCTTCGAACTCGTGGGAAGAACCCGGGATGACGCCGCGGGAGAGGCGTTCGACAAGGCCGCAAGGGTGATGGGGCTGGGTTATCCCGGCGGGCCGTCGATACAGCGGGCCGCGGAGGCGGGTGTCGCGGGGAGGATAAGGCTTCCGCGCGCTTATTTGGAGGAGAACACGTATGACTTCTCCTTCAGTGGATTGAAGACCGCTGTCGTGCTCGCCATGGAGAAGACCCATCACGAGTGGACTGTCGCCGACCTCGCGGCCGAGTTCCAGGAGGCGGTGGCGGAAGTGCTCGTCTCGAAGACGCTGAACCTGGCGGCTGAAGCGGGGGTCGGAAGGATCGCGCTCGCCGGCGGAGTCGCCGCCAACGCGATACTGAGGAAGAGAATGGCCGGGGCGGCGGCAGCCCGGGGGATCCACCTGATCGTTCCCCCGCCCGGACTCTGCACGGATAACGCCGCAATGGTGGCCACAGCCGGGTACTACAGGTTCGCGGCGGGCCTCAGGTCGGACCTGGAACTCAACGCAGAGGCGGACCTACCGTTTGCCGGGTACGAGCAGAGTTGCGAACAGACTGTGGATACCTCGCTGGTGGATACCGTGGAATAGAAGAAAAACGGCTGCTACGCCCACCTATGTCCTGTGGATAACCCTGTGGATTAGGTGGATATCCTTGTAAACGCGCAGCGTAGTGGGTGGTGGCCCTCACGGGCCCTGTCCCTGGATATATACTCGGGCGGCGGGCGATCTATGACAGCCGGGGGGATCTGATTGCGGAGGCTCGAGGTCCGGCGATTCGAAGGACCCAACCCCATGTTCAGATGGTACAGGATAATCCCATTCTGGAAGGTGATGCGGAACTTCCTGATCATCTGGATGTGCCGCTACTTGCCGTTCCCCTCATGGAAGATCGTACTGTACCGCCTCACGGGTATGAGGGTTGGAAGGCACGTCTCCGTGGCAATCCTGGCCACCATGGATTTGTTCTTCCCGGAGCTCATAACTATCGGGGATAACACTGTGATCGGCTACAACGCGACCATTCTTACCCATGAGTTCCTCGCCGACCGGCTGAGGACCGGCGAGGTCAGGATCGGCAGCGGCGTGATGATCGGGGCGAACGCCACAATACTCGCGGGGACCGCGGTGGGGGATCGCGCCACCGTGGGCGCCATGGCGCTCGTCGCTCGCGACATTCCCGCGGGAGCATCCGCCGCGGGGGTGCCCGCAAGGGTGTTCGGGAGAGAGGGTAGTCCTCCGTCATGATGCAGGCATCTCACCCGCTCACCGTAGTCGTCGTAGCGATTACCACTCTGGGCAGCCCGAATTTCCTTATGGGGGTCATCCTCGCCGTCTACTGGTGTTCCAGGAGGACGACGGGGTTGAAGGCCGGGGTCGTCTGGTTGGTGTCGATGTGGCTCAATTCTGTGTTGAAGATAGTGCTGCGCATTCCACGGCCCGAATCCCCCGTGTCGAGCCATTGGTGGAGCGCGCTGGTGGAAGTGGAGGGATACGGTTTCCCGAGTGGGCATGCGATGGCGACCGCCACGTTGTGGTGGACCCTGGCGTGGGCCTGGGGCAACCGGCTGCTCTATTATCTGGGGGTGTTGTTCACGGCGCTCGTCGGGGCGTCGAGGGTGTATCTCAGGGCGCACTATCTTGCGGATGTCGTGGGAGGCGGGGCGCTCGGCATAGCCGTGGCCTCACTGGCGGCGCACGGCATCTCATGGCTGGAGAGGCGAGGATACCGTTTGCGGGCGACGGCGGCGGTGACCCTCGCCGCCGCGGCGTCCGGCATGGCCATGTTGGGCCCGCTCGACTCGTTCGTGGCCAAGTCGGCCGGGTTCTTCCTGGGATTCGTCGCCGGCGGTGTATTGGAACCCGTGCTCGGCGGGGTATCGAGGAACGCGGTACCGCTCGTCCAGGCCGTCAAGACGGCCTTTGGCGTCGTGATCGTGTTGACCCTGAGCGCGGCCCTGAAGCATGTGCTGCCGGAGACTGTGACGGGCGTCTTCTGGAGATATGCTGCCATGGGCGCGGCCGCCACCTTTGTCATGCCGGCCCTGTTCGTCATCACGCGGCTGTCGAAGATTGAGGCGCGACGATGACCGCCGGGGCGAAGGTCCGGGGAGTCCGCGCTCAGGCGGATGCCGGGGCGGATGCGAGGATTCCGGCGCTCCTGTACCTTTCGCACAGGGCCGGTGTTCTTCCGGTTACATCCGTGTGCAACATGAGATGCGTTTTCTGCAGCAACCGGTACAACCCGCCCGGGGTCGAGGCGGTCTTCACCGGTCCCAGGGCCCTGGAAGAGATCGTGGCCAGCCTGGCGCAGTTGGCCGGAGCGGACAGGATCGTGATAGGTGAATCGGCCACGAGGATATGCGAGGGCGAACCGCTTACGCACCCTCATATCCTGGAGATTCTCAGGCGCGTGAGGGAAAGATTCCCGCGCAAGCCCGTGCGCCTGACGACCAACGGTTCTTTGATAACGCGAGAGATCGCGGGTGAATTGACCGCTCTGGGTGTGGAGGTCACGGTGTCGCTCAACTCCTGTTCGCCTGCAGTCCGGCGGAAGGTGATGGGCGACGTCGAGCCCGGCCGGTCCTTGGACGGCGTGCGTTACCTCGGGGAAGCCGGCGTGCGGTTTCACGGCAGCATCGTGGCCATTCCCGCGGTGGCGGGCCACGACGACATAGCCGGGACACTGTGTTTTCTCGAGTCGGCCGGGGCGCTGACATGCAGGGTGTTCATCCCAGGGTATACGAGACATGGTCCCGTGGACACGCTCTTCACGAGCAGGGACGGGCTTGAGGGCGTAATCGCGAACCTCTACGCGCGAGGCCTGGAAATGCCTGTTACCGTGGAGCCGCCTGTGTTGCGAGATCTCACCCCCGAGGTTGAAGGGGTGATGAGAGGGAGTCCCGCCGCGAGGGCCGGGATACGTCGCGGAGACGTGATTCACAGCGTGAACGGCGTTCAGTGCAGGAGCAGGCACGAGGCATTCAGACTGTTGAGTGAGGCGGAGAACCCCGTGGTCGAACTGCGGGGATTGACTTTGACGCTGGTCAAGCGCCGGGGCGCGGCGCCGGGGGTCGTGATGTCCAGCGACATAGACTTCGAACGGGTCGATGAGGCGCTGGGCCTGGCGGCGAGACGGTGCGCGGCGCCGGTGTTCGTCACGTCAAGCCTGGCGAGTGGCGTTGTGAAAGCCGCGATGGCGGCCGCCGGACGCCGGGAGCGGGCGTGGGCGGCTGAGCGGTTGTGTGTCGCGCCCAACGAGTTCTTCGGGGGAAACATCGGCTGCGCCGGCTTGCTGACTGTCAGTGACGTCGTGGAAGCGCTGGAGCGATTCAAGGTGCGGGCAGGCGCGTTCGATCTGGTCGTCGCGCCGGCGGCGCCGTTCGACGAACGTGGGCGGGACCTGGTGGGCAGGTCATTTACTGAGATCGAGGACGTGCACGGGGTTCCCGTGGTCCTCGTCTGAGGCTTTCGTGGGGGGGGGGTGGAATCTTGGCGCAAGTTGCGGAGCAAGGGGTTTTCGAATTCCTCGGCAGGCTGTCCGCGCTGGTGGGACTGCCTGGACACGAGGCGGGCGTGTCCGCGGCGGTGAGTGAGGCGTTTGGCGCGCTTTGTGATGAGGTCAAACTCGACCGCCTCGGGAACTGCATCGCGCTGAAGCGCGGGGACGGCGAGGGAACGAGGCCGAAGGTGATGTTCGCCGCGCACATGGACGAGATCGGGCTCATCGTCACCAGGATCGAGGAGGGGGGCTTTCTCCGGTTCACCAACCTGGGAGGGGTGGACCCGAGGATCCTTCCGGGAAGCGAGGTCGTGGTCCATGGAAGGGACTGCCTCCCCGGTATCGTCGGGGTGAAGCCCCCGCACATCCTCCGGCCCGAGGAATTCTCCGAGGCCGCTAAGATGGAGGACATGTACATAGACTGCGGGTTGCCCGGGGCTGTGATTCGCGAGCGGGTCAACGCCGGCGATGTGGTGAGCCTCTCCTCCGGGTTTTCGAAACTGGGGGACCTCGCGTGCGGCAAGTCGATGGATGACCGGGCGGGCGTCGCGGTCCTCTACGATTGCCTCGGGCGCTTGAAGCACATGAGGCACGTCGCTGACGTCTACGCCGTCGCGACCGTGCAGGAGGAGGCCGGCCTGAGGGGAGCGATGGTCTCGACGTTCGGGGTCACCCCCGACGTCGGCATAGCGATCGATGTCACGCACGGCGACATGGCCGGTGTCCCGGAGTACGAAACCTCGCGCCTCGAGAAAGGGCCCGCGATCTCCGCGGGGCCGAACGTTCACCCCAGGGTATTCTCCAGGCTGCAAGAGGTCGCCAGAGAGCATTCGGTGCCGTTCCAGGTGGAGGTGTCACCCGCTTCCACGGGGACGGACGCCTGGGCGATGCAGATTGTCCGGTCCGGCGTCGCCACCGGAGTAATATCCGTCCCCACGAGGTACATGCACACACCAGTGGAGACCGTGGCGGTTGAAGACATCAAGCAGGCAGGTCGTCTCGCCGCCCACTTCGCGGCCGCAGTAGACCGCTCTTTCGTGGAGGGACTGAAATGCTTCTGAAGAGACTGAGTGAAGCCGCCGGGGTCAGCGGCGACGAGGGCGAGGTCAGGCGGATCATCCTCGAAGAGGTGGAACGGCTCGGGTTGTGCGCTCAAGTGGACGTCCTCGGCAACGTCATGGTGCAGGGGCGTTTGCGCCAGGGTGATCACCTGGCGCCCAAAGTGATGCTGGCGGCCCATATGGACGAGGTGGGCCTCATCGTGACGTATATCGAAAAGGACGGTCTTCTCAGGTTCGGCGCGGTGGGGATAGACGAGAGGGTCCTGCCGGCCAAGGAGGTCACAGTCGGGCGGGACAGGGTACGCGGTGTCATCGGCCTCAAACCCGTCCACCTTCAGGAGCCCGACGAGCGCAAGAAGGTGGTCAAGCGCGACAACCTGTTCATCGATATTGGCGCCCGGAGCCGCGAGGACGCGGAGAAAAAGGTCAAAGTAGGGGACTACGCCTGCTTCAGGTGCCGGTTCGACAAGATGGGGGAGAAGGCGTTCAAGGGCAAGGCGTTCGATGACAGGGCCGGATGCGCCGTCCTGCTCCGTGTGCTCGAAAACGCCTATTCGTTTCCCCTTGTCGCCGTGTTCACGGTGCAGGAGGAAGTCGGCCTGAGGGGCGCGGCGGTGGCGTCATGGGCGGTGGCGCCGGACATGGCCCTGGTGCTGGAAGCCACCATATGCTCCGACACTCCCGGCACGGACGACCATATGCAGGCCACGCGTCTCGGGGACGGACCTGCGCTGAGCATCATGGACGGCAGGTCCATTGCGAGCAAGACCATGCTGAAGGGCCTCATCGAGGCCGCCACTTCCCGCGACATCCCCTATCAGTTCAAGCGATCCACGATGGGGGGCAATGACGCGGGACGGATACACCTGACCCGGACCGGTGTGCCGACGGCCTCGGTATCGGTACCGTGCAGATACCTTCATTCACCCGCTTCGATCATCAGCGTCGAAGACTTCGATAACACGGTCAAACTGGTTACAGCTTTCCTTGAGAGCGTCGAGGAGGGATTTCGTCCATGAAAGACACAATCCGGACACTGGTGGAGACCTACGGCCCTTCGGGCAATGAAGAGAGGGTGCGTGAGGCCATAATCGGCATGATACGGGACAAATGCGATTGCCTGAACGTCGACGTTCTCGGCAACCTGATCGCGTTCAGGGAGGGCAAGCGCGCCGGCGCGGGAGGCGGCGTCAAGAAGATCATGATGGCGGCCCACATGGACGAAATCGGCCTCATTGTCACCCACATAGACGAGAAGGGTTTCATCAGATTCGGCCCGGTCGGAGGGGTGGATGCCTTCACCGCCCTCGGACAGCGCGTCGTTTTCGCAAACGGGGCCACGGGCGCCGTCTGGATGGAGAAGCTCGAGAAGATGAAGGACCTTCGTTTCGACAAGATGTTCATCGATGCGGGAGTCATTCCGGGCGAATCCGGCGGCATTTCCGTAGGCGACATGGCGGTTTTCGACCGGAAGATGGCTGAGACGGGCAACCACCTCACCGCGAAGTCCATGGATGACAGGATCGGCTGCGCCATACTGGTTGAGACCCTGCGCCGGCTCGGTCCCACCCCCAACGACCTGTATTTCGTGTTTACGGTGCAGGAGGAGGTTGGGACAAGGGGCGCCGCGACCTCGGCCTACGGGATATACCCGAACATGGCTATCGCCGTCGACGTTACGGGTACGGGTGACACGCCCAAGGGGGCGACGATGGACGTCTCCCTCGGTGGAGGGGCCGCGATCAAGGTGAAGGACTCGTACCTCGTGGCTCACCCGGTCGTCAGGGACCTCCTGGCGGCGACAGCCAGGGAGTCGGGCATTCCCTACCAGATGGAGGTGCTCGAGCGCGGCGGCACTGACGCGGGGCCCATACACACCACCAGGGAGGGCGTTCCATCAGGGGTCATCTCCATACCCACCAGGTACATACACACACCGTGTGAGACGGTGGACATCGGTGACGTAGAAGCCTGCGTTAGACTACTCGAGAAGACGCTGGCGAAAGAGATCTAGGTATTCTCCGGAGGAGGGGTCTTCGTGCTTGAGGCGTATCGCGGGAAGGCGCCGGTGATCGAGAACCCGTGCTTTGTGGCCGGTTCCGCCGTCATAATAGGCGATGTCACGATCGGCAGGCGTTGCAGCATCTGGCCGGGAGCGGTGCTGCGGGGCGACTTGAACTCCATCGCGGTCGGCGAGGGATCGAGTATCCAGGACAATTGCGTCGTCCACGTGGACCATGTCCACAACGTCAGGATAGGGAACGGCGTCACCGTCGGACACGGCGCGATGCTTCACGGATGCTCGGTGGGAGACGGTACGCTCATAGGCATTGCCGCCACTGTCCTTGATGGTGCTGAGGTTGGAGAGTATTCCATCGTCGGCGCCGGGGCGGTGGTGGTATCCAACCTGAAGATACCGCCCAGGAGTATGGTCCTAGGCGTACCGGCGAGGGTGGTCCGCAGCCTCAGCAGCGACGAAATAGCGATGCTGAAGGAGCATGTGGTCCAGTACTGGGATCTCGCGGAGGGGTATCTCTGATGAACCCCTCCTGACACCGGGGCAGGCCAGCCGGCGGCCGGTCCGCCCCCTCCCACGGATCCGGTCCCGCTGGTTACCTGCTGGACCGGAGGCAGAGGCTGATGTCGATCCGCCCCTTGGAAGTCAAGATGGGAACCACGATCCTGCTGATGTTCACTGTCGAAATGATCACACCGCGTCCACTGATGACGGTCGGCGGCGTAAGCCGGCACAAGTAACCTTCCTTCTCCAGATCGACACTTGCCATCCCCGTGACCAGATTCCCCAATTCCGCGAGGGCGCTCTCCGCCATCTCGTCGAAGATGGGGACCGGATCCCCGACCATGGAGCTGACTATACCCTTGGCGGTTGCCTCGGACATCCCATACAGCACGATTCCGCAAGGATCGCCGGTCACTCCGAGCATGATCGTAACGTCCGAGGACGTCGCGTTGGATGCCTCGAGGGTGAGTTCTCCGCGCTGAACGGGCAGATTGAGCTCCTTGCTGAGAACCTCTGACCCGGCGTGAATGAACGGGTTGACGAACGTCGCCTTGATCACTCCCGAGCCTCCTTTGCGGGCGGCTGCTGCCGCATGGCTTACTCCCATGCGTACTTCGCGTTCCACTACACTCATGGCGATACCCCCTGTCACACGCGCCTGTAGAAGAATGGTGTTATGGGTTCAAACCCGATGATTCTTGGATTGAAGACGGTTTCCGTCTCCCCGACGAAGAGGATCCCGCCGGGCCGCAACGCACGGGCAAACCCCCTGAATACCCGCGTCTTGGCCTCTTCCGTGAAGTAGATGACTACATTCCGGCAGACCACCATGTCGAGGCCGCCGGGATAGTCGTCACTGAGAAGGTCATGGTAGTCGAACGTGACGTACCTCTTGATGGTGTCCGCGACGACGTACTTTCCATCCCCTCGCTTGACAAAATACTGCATGCGGTCGGGTCGCACGTTCTTCAGGTCGTTTGCCTCGTAGACACCGGCTCTTGCCCGCTCCAGAACCTTCCGGTCGATGTCGGTCGCCATGACCCTGTGGGCGACCGGCCCCATCTCACGGAGTACTATGGCAAGCGAATACGGCTCGGCGCCGTAGGCGCATCCCGCGCTCCATATGTTCAGGGGTTTCCCGGTGGAGATCGCCGGCAGGATCTTCTCCTGGAGGTCCCTGTACCTGTCGGGGTTCCGGAAGAATTCTGTGACGTTGATGGTAATGAAGTCCCAGAGTTCGCGGGCTTTCTCCGGATCGCTCTCGATCATTTTCGCATAGGCGTAATAGCTCTGGACCCTGGACCTGTCGAGTAGCGCACGCAGCCTGCGCTCCATCTGCTGCTGCTTGTAGCAGCCTATGTCGATGCCCGTTACGTCCATCACCCTCCGGCGAAGCAGGGACAATGCCGGGTCCTGGGAAATCATCCTGCCTTACACCTCCTCCGTCTTATGCTTGCGACCTCGGCTTCCACCGCCCGCGCCACGTCGCTTATTGGGACGACGGTATCCGCGTAGCCCATCTCTACGACCGCCCGTGGCATTCCATAGACCACGCACGTCGATTCATGCTCCGCGACCACCCGGCCGCCCCTGGCCTTTATCGCCGAGCAGCCCTTTGAACCGTCGAAACCCATCCCGGTGAGGACGACGCCGACGCAGTTCGATCCAAAAACCGAGGCTGCGGCCTCCATCGTCACATCCACTGCCGGCCGCACGCCGTGTCTCGGCGGATCCGTCGTCAGGGTTATCCTCCGGTCCCCTTCGAACGTCATGTGAAATCCGCCGGGGGCCATGATCGCCCTGCCCCGGACGATCGTTTCCCCTCCGGCCGCTTCATGGACGTCCAGGGGCGAGATCTCGTTCAGCCGTTCCGCGAGGGATCTGGTGAATCCAGGCGGCATGTGCTGTACCAGCAGCACCCCCGCATCCAGATCCCCGGACAGACCCCTGAGCACCTGCTGCAATGCTGACGGCCCGCCGGTTGAGGAGCCCATCACGACGATGGTGTCGGCGTCCACACTCTCCCGCGTTTTCTTGACGGCGGGAGGGATATCCACCGGCAACCCGGCGGTGGTCCTGAGCCTGGAACGCGCGCTCGCCACCACCTTCGAGATGAGCTCCTGGCGTATGCCGTTCATCTCGGAGAACAGCCCGGAGGTTGGTTTTGGAACGAAGTCGACCGCGCCGATAGACAGGGCCCTTATCGTGACCCTGGCGTGGCGCTGGGTCAGGCTCGAGAACATGACAACCCTCGTGGGGCACTCGGTCATGATCCTCTGGAGCGCTTGAAGGCCGTCCATCCGAGGCATTTCCACGTCAAGCGTCACCACGTCCGGCCTCAGCGCTTTCACCATTTCGAGCGCTTGCAGCCCGTCCCGCGCGGTTCCGAGTACCTCCATGCGCGGGTCGGACTGCAGGATGTCGCACACTACGTGCCTCATGAATGCTGAATCGTCCACCACGAGGACCCTGATCTTCCCTGTCATCTGACTACCCTGCCACTTCCATGAGCCGTCTGACCGTCGCCAGCACTCGATCCGGCTGGTACGGTTTCACGAGAAAGTCCTTGGCCCCCGCGCGGATGGCCTCGATCACCATCGACTGCTGACCGAGGGCTGTACACATCACGACCTTGGCCGACGGATCCACCTTCTTGATCTCCTTGACCGCGGTGATCCCGTCCATTACCGGCATCGTGATGTCCATGAGCACCAGGTCGGGCTTCTCCTCCTGGTACTTGTTCACCGCCTCCGCGCCGTTGGCGGCCTCCGCTACATCGTAGCCGCTTTCGCTGAGCAACTTCATGCTCTTGGACCGGACATAGATCGCGTCGTCTACCACGAGAATCTTAGCCATGGCAGTGTTTCCACCTCGCCCCACTCAAATAGTCCACCGGCCCCTCGTTGCAGTGATGACCTCCACAACCCCGGTATCCAGGAACAGGCGCATGGTCCTCCCGAAGCTCCCACCACAGTCGCTGGCCGCGGCCCTGAGGCCGAGCCGTTCCAATTCTTGGGCCACTGCCTGCTGGTTCTGTTGCCCAATGCCGGTGCCGTTCGGTGTCCCCGCGACAGCGAGGATCTTGGCCCCTCCAGCCATCTTCACCACGATTCTTGCCTTCGGGGAACCCCTGCTGATCATCCCGTCGATGACGGCGCGGACGCACGTGCTGGCGCACTTGCCCTCTTCGCCCTCCGTGCAATTACCTTTCGGCAACATGATGTGAGCCATGGCGCCGACCCGCGTGACGGGATCGTAAGCAGTAAGGCCGATGCACGAACCGAGCGAGTAGGTGGCCAGCACCGTATCCGGACAATCGCAGAACTTCAGTTCCCCGATTCCGACCGTTATTATCCTGGGTTCCATAGTCAACTCCCCAGCCTGTCGACCAGGAGGGCGAGTTCACCAAGGCCGGGGATGAGAATCATGAAGCCCGCAGCCTCCTCGTCGCCGAGAGTGATCTCGGTCTTCAGAACCATTGCTTGATCGGCAGCCGGCGCCAGATCGTACAATACCGACTGGAGAATGGCGCCGGCCATGTCTGATACGTAGGCTGGCGGCGATGGGAGGATACGGAGCCCCGTGGCGTTGGACAGGAAATTCAACACCTGGGATCCGGCCACGTTGCTGATCTCCGACACCGCGGACGACCCCATTTCCTCGCCGGGGTCATCCTCTCCGGTGATGAGCGAAGCCAACCGGCGAGCGGTCCCGGGGTCGTAAGCGAACACGAGATGCCC
Source organism: Ignavibacteriales bacterium (assembly GCA_050260105.1). Lineage (GTDB taxonomy): Bacteria > Bacillota > Sulfobacillia > JABLXB01 > JABLXB01 > SM1-B181. The sequence continues at coordinate 47,439 of JBLNBR010000013.1, forward strand.
GGTGATGTCGCCGGCGACTCGGGAATAGGTGGCAACAACGGTGCGATCAGCCGCCCCGACCAGGGCGGGCAAGTCACTGAGCCGCACCGGCCTCAGGTCGGGTGTCTTGATGGATACCCTCACCGGGACCATCAACTCGAACGCCCTGCGGGCCTCGCCTATGCCCGCGGCCATTGCCTCAAGGAGTCTGTCGTTCTCAGACACGGCCTGCACCCCTAGCTGGCTGCCTCATCGTACAGTTCGAGCGATTCCTCTGTCTGTTGGGCCTGGATCATCCTGGTGACGTCCACGATCAAAGCGAGATCGCCGTCGCCGAGAATGGTCGCTCCCGAGATTCCCCCGATGGTCCCGAAGAACTTTCCCAGGTTCTTTACCACGACTTCCTGCTGTCCGAGGAGGTTGTCGACCGCGATGGCGATCGGCGCGCCGTAGTCCACCGTGATCACCGCGTACTCCCTGCGACGCTCCTCGCCGGAGGGGAAGAAGGCGGCGTCGAGGTCTATGAGCGGGAATATCCTGTCTCTCACCCTTATTACGGGCTTCCCGCGGACCGAGTACACGCTTTCCGGTTCGATGTTCACGGCTTCCGAAACCATGGACAGCGGCATCGCGTACACGTTGTCGCCGGCGCTGACAAGCAGCGCCTGGATTATCGCGAGGGTGAGGGGCAGCCTGAGCGTGAACTTCGTGCCCCGCCCCACCTTCGTCTTGACGTCTATGGTACCGTTGATCCTCTTCAGGTTGGTGTTGACCACGTCCATGCCCACGCCGCGACCGGACACCTCGCTCACCTGAGCCTTTGTGCTAAATCCGGGCAGGAATATCAGTTCGATCGCCTGTTCGTCGCTCAGGCGCCTGGCGGATTCCTCTGTCATCAGGCCCTTGCGGACGGCCGACTCGCGAAGACCCTCGGGATCGATGCCCTTGCCGTCATCCTCGATGACGATGACGACCTGGTTCTCCTGGTGGGTCGCGGTAAGCCGCACCGTGCCCGTCCTGGGCTTGCCGGCCCGAACCCGGTCGCCGGGGGCTTCGATGCCGTGATCCACGGAATTCCGCAGGATGTGGATGAGCGGGTCGTCTATGGCCTCGATGACGGACCGGTCCAGCTCTGTCTGTTCCCCCTCGATGATGAAGTTGACCTCTTTGCCTGACGTTGAGGCCAGGTCCCTCACCATCCTGGGGTACTTTCGCACCAGATTCTGGAGCGGAACCAGGCGGGCGCGCATGATGCCCTCCTGTAGCTGCGTACTGATGCGGGCGATTCGCGCGGATATGCCCCCCAGGTTCTTCTCGAGTTCTTCGAGGTCCTCAGCCTCGTGGATGCCTCCCGTTACCTGGACGAGCCTGGTGCGATCCACTATCAGCTCACCAATCAGATTCATCAGACTGTCGAGAACCTCAACGTCCAGGCGGACGCTCGAACCCAATACGCGACCCCCCGCCTTCTGGCGCGGGGGTGCGGACCTGCTCTGCACCTGCACGGCGGTTACGTCGACGCTTGCGATTTCAACCACGTTGCGGGCTGCCTTGAGAATCTCCTCGTGTTCTGTATCGGTCAAGAGGAGCAGGTCAATGGTGGATCCCACCTCATCCTGCTCGATCTGGTCCACTGAAGGATCGGACCACGGAACCTTGCCGAGGTCCTCCATTGCCGACCGGAATTGAAACGCCCTCACCGACGGCATCACCGCCGACGGGTCGATGCCGGCGTGAATCTCGAAAGCCCTGTATCCCTTCGAAACAGCCGCCTCTATCTCGGCCTGGAGGGCCGCGGGCCACGGAGTGGCAGGGCCGGCTGCACCGGTGGGGCTCTCGGCCTCCGCCTCCACCCCTTCCACTGGTGTGCCGGGAGACTTGTCCACGGCGCCGGCGGTGTTCCTGTGGCCGGCCGAACCCCTGAGGCGCGCAACCAGGTCTCCGCCGGGCGGGCACTCCCCGCCCCCCTCCAACCGGCTCTTCGCCTCATTCAACCAGTCCAGCCCCTCGAAAAGGAGACTGACCTGATCGGGGTTGACGGCGAGCCCTTCCCTCCAGGAATCCAGGAGGTCCTCCATCGCGTGAGTGACCTGGGCCATCTCAGTGAAGCCGATGGTCGCGGAAGACCCCTTCAACGTGTGGGCCGCTCTGAAAGCCTCGGCAACCACGTCGGGGTCAGGGGATTTTTCCAGCCTCAACAGCCCATCCTCGAGTATTTCGACGAGTTCGGTCATCTCCGCAAGAAAGAGTCTAAGGTCGTCGCTGATATTAGCCGACAATCCGTTCACCCCGCTCTCAAACCATCCGCGCAGCTTCCGGCACGGTCTCAGCTGACGGCCTTCAGCTCGACTTTCTCCTGCTTGTTGAGCACTCTCTCCATGTCAAGGAGGATGATCAGCTTGTCGCCCACTTTGGCTACGGCCTTGATGTACTCTGCGTCTATCCCGACTATCACCGGGGACGGAGGCTCGATTACGTCGCTCGAGATACGGAGCACCTCGGACACTCTGTCAACCACCATGCCGATAGTGATCCCCTGGATCTCGACCACTACGATCCTCGTCTCCTTGTCTTCCTCGGCGACGCCCAGGTGGAACCGGCGCCTGAGGTCGATGACGGGGATGACCTTGCCGCGAAGGTTGATGATGCCCTCGACGAAATCGGGCGTACGCGGGACCTTGGTGATCCGCTGCATGGTGATGATTTCGCGCACTGCCGCGATGTCCACCCCATACAGCTCGTTTGCGATTCCGAAGACTACAAGCTGGTGCTCCTCGACGTTCTTCCTCACTTCGTCCGACATATTTGATCCCCCCGATTCCAGCGTTTGATGACACACTGTCAAGTCTAAATATCGGTCGACGAGGGCAAAAAGTTAATGGCGAGAGGGATGGCGAGAGAGAAGGTGAGAGGCCCCGGGGATAGAAACCCTGGAATCACCGGGAGAGTCGGAAGTATTCCCTGGTGGGTGGTGAAAGGGTGGACGTAGGCGCCGTTGCACGTGTTCCGGGTTTCGTGTCGTCAATCCTGGACCTGATGGTGGGGGCCGGACACGAGTGCTACATCGTAGGGGGCGCCGCCAGGGCCATGCTGCTCGCGCAACACCCCGGCGACTGGGATGTCGCCACGTCCGCCGTGCCGGCGGAGATCAGGAAGGCTCTCAAGGGGATCAGGCTCATCCGCAAGGGTGAGCGCCACGGGACCATCGGAGTGGAGCACGAAGGCGTGACAGTGGAATTCACCACGTTCAGGGCGGAAACCGAATACAGTGACGGCAGGCGGCCCGATAGCGTCAGGTTTGTGAGCGACATCCGCGACGACCTGTCCCGGCGCGACTTCACGGTCAACGCGATAGCCCTCCGCTGGCCCGATTTCGCCGTTGTGGACCCATTCGGCGGCGCCCGGGATCTGCGCAGGGGCCTTCTCAAAAGCGTCGGCGACGCCACTGAACGATTCAGCGAGGACGCTCTGAGGATGATGAGGGCCGTCCGTTTCGAGTCGGAACACGGGTGGACCATCGAGAGGCGTACACGCTCAGCGATTGCCGCTAACGCGGGACGGCTGGATGGGATATCCAGGGAGCGGGTGAGGGACGAATTGAGCCGCCTCCTGATTGGGGAGGATGTGGCCGCAGCGCTTCGCGATATGATCGCGCTCGGATTGATGGCCCGCGTCATCCCCGAATTCGAGGAGTCCATCGGCTATCCGGCCGGATCGCCTGCGGGCACCCTGGACGGACACGCGATCATGGCGACGGCGGCGGTGAGACCATCCCTGCACCTCAGACTCGCCGCGCTGCTGCACGACATCGCGAAGCCCCGGTGCTTCTCCGTGGACGAGAACGGGGAAGGGCATTTCTACGGGCACGATTCCGCGGGGGCCGAGATGGCCGGGGTCATTCTTCGGCGGCTCAAGTACCCGGGCGCGGTGAGGAGCAGGGTTCAGGTACTCATCAGGGAGCACATGTTCTTCTACCATCCGGCCGTCTCAGACGCGGGATTGAGGCGACTCGTCGGGAGGGTAGGGGAGGAGAACGTGTTTGACCTCCTCGAGATGAGGAGGGCTGACGCAGCCGCCTGGGGAGCGCCCCCCGGTCCCTTCCTCAGCCAGGTTGAATACAGGATCCGGAGCATTCTCGAGAGCCGGGAGGCCGTAAGCGGATCGGGCCTCGCGGTCGACGGCCGCGACGTGATGGAGGTGCTGGGCACCGGTCCCGGCCCCCTCGTGGGGAAGGTACTCCAACAGCTCCTTGACGCGGTGATGGATGACCCCACGCTCAACGAAAGGACGAAGCTGAGGGCCCTCATCGCCTCGATGGGGGCCCGGACCGGCGGGGGGAATGAGACTGGACCGGTGACCGGGCCCACGCCGGCGCCTGGAACAAGGGACTGATCAAAGCTTCTTTTCCGAGCGCCTGTACGGAACAGGGATGTACTGTACCGACTGGTTCCTTTGCACGGGTTGAGGATAGTAGTCCATCAGATCGTAGATCTCCCTGGGCAGCTCGCCGCAGACCGGCAATCCCATCTCCCTGAGTTCGGCGCAGGCGATCGGATAATCGTGTGTCCACTTGCCCTCGGTCAGCCGCGCCGCCAGTATTTCGGCTTTCTCCGGGGGCATCTTGTCGAGAACGATATCGTACACCGTCTTACGCACCTGGTCTATGGCCTTGCGCGCGACGTCGGCCAGGATGAGTGTCTTGTCGTCGAGCTCATTTATGTCCTTCTCTCCGGCGACCTTGACTATGGAAACCGCGGGCATGCCGTCAATCTGGGGGTCGACCGGTCCGAGCACGGCGTTGGGGTCCATGACGATCTCGTCCGCCGCGAGGGCTATCAGGGTTCCGCCCGACATCGCGTAGTGTGGGACGAACACGGTGACCTTCGCCTTGTGATTCTTGAGTGCGTTCGCTATTTGGCCCGCGGCAAGGACGAGGCCGCCTGGAGTGTGAAGCAATATGTCGATGGGCATGTCGGTCGGTGTCAGCCGGATGGCCCGCAGGATCTGTTCGGAATCCTCGACGCTTATGTAGCGGCTGATCGGTATGCCCAGGAGGCTGACCGCCTCCTGGCGGTGGATCAGGCTGATGAACCGGGTCCCACGCCCTTCCTCGATCCGCCGGATCAGTCGAAGCCTCGCGTTCTGGAGCATCCACTGCCTTATGGCGGGCGAGAGGGCGGAGAACAGGAAGAACAGCCAGAGCAGGTTTGACGCGTTCACTCCGGTGGGCACCTCCTGCTGGATAGTGCGGGGCACATTCGCCCCAGCCGGCCCGATCGCCTGCTTCCCGGCACTGGTTGATGGTCGTCTGGATGCGTGCTATACTGTGACAAAAAGCGGGGCAGGGGGATTCGGAATGAAATTCGCCGAGAAATTCGGGCAAGAAGGTCTCACTTTTGACGACGTACTGCTTCTCCCCAGGTATTCGCAGGTATTACCCGCGGATGTCGATGTGTCGACCAGGTTCTCCCGCAATATCCGGTTGAACGTGCCCCTGGCCAGCGCGGGCATGGATACGGTCACCGAGGCGCGGATGGCGATCGCAATCGCTCGTGAAGGCGGCATAGGCGTGATCCACAAGAACATGCCCGTGGAGCGCCAGGCCTCGGAGGTAGACAAGGTCAAGCGCTCCGAGCACGGCGTAATCACCGAGCCCATCTCCCTACCCCCCGGAGCGACTGTCAACGACGCGCTCGGCCTCATGGCCAAGTATCACATCTCCGGCGTCCCCATCGTAGAAAACGGGGGCCGCCTGATAGGGATCCTGACCAACCGGGATATCCGGTTTGAGGAAGACCACACCAAGCAGGTTTCCCTAGTGATGACGAAGGACAACCTGATCACGGCGCCGGAGGGGACGTCCCTTGCCGAGGCGCGGAAGATACTCGGCAAGTACAAGATCGAGAAACTGCCCCTCGTGGACGAATCATTCAGACTCCGTGGACTCATTACCCTCAAGGATATAGAGAAGGCGCGCAAGTACCCGAATTCCGCGAAGGACAAGAGGGGGCGGCTCCTTGCCGCCGCCGCTGTCGGAGTAGGGAAGACTACTGGCGAGCGTGCAGCGGCCCTGGTCGCAGCCGGCGTGGACGTACTCGTGGTGGACACGGCTCACGGCCATTCAAAGGGCGTCATCAAGACAGTCGTGGCTTTGAAAGACCGTTTCCCCGATGTGGACATCGTGGCGGGCAACATAGCGACGGGCGAGGCCGTGCGGGAGCTCGTGAAGGCGGGCGCGGACGCTGTGAAGGTCGGCGTCGGCCCCGGGTCCATATGCACCACGAGGGTGATCGCGGGGATAGGGGTCCCGCAGGTTACGGCCATCTGGGAGGCGTTCATGGCGGCGCGGGAGTCGGACGTGCCTGTGATCGCCGACGGCGGCATCCGCTATTCGGGAGACATAACCAAGGCAATCGCCGCCGGCGCCGACAGCGTGATGGTGGGGAGTCTGTTTGCCGGTACCGAGGAAAGCCCCGGAGACATGGAGATCTACCAGGGGAGGAGCTTCAAAGTGTACAGGGGGATGGGATCCCTCGGGGCTATGAAGTCGGGTTCCGCCGACAGGTACTTCCAGGAGAATGGCGAGAAGCTTGTGCCGGAAGGGATCGAGGGCAGGGTCCCGTACAGGGGGTTGCTGGCCGACACCGTATTCCAGCTCATCGGCGGGTTGCGGGCGGGTATGGGGTACTGCGGGGTGCGGGACATCCGGCAGTTGAAAGAGGACACGAGGTTCATTCGCATAACGCCTGCCGGCCTTCAGGAGAGCCACCCCCACGGGGTGTACATCACAAAAGAGGCGCCCAACTACAGCGGGAGATAGATATCCTGAGATAGGATGGGAATGTAGCACAATAGTCATGTAGTAGATGGAACGAGAGCGTCAAGCGCACATTACCGGTAGAGATACGGGGGACATCGCAGAGCAATGCGGTGTCCCCTTGTTTTATGGTAAAATTTTGTCGAATCGTCACGATATACAGAAATAGATGTCGAATCTTGCGGTTGGCACATTGGGGGCTCCATTGGGAGAACAAGATTGGGGGGGTGTTTGCGTTGAAGAGGAAGGGTCGTTCCATTTCGCTTGGAGTCAAGCTTGTCGGATTAATGGTTGCCTTCACTGTGATTCCCACCGTGGCTGTGGCCTTACTCTCCATCCGTTCTGTCAACAGTGAGCTATTGAAGATGATCGAGAAGGACCTCACTTCGCAGATAGAGATGGCCGTAGCCCTGGTGGAAACACAGCAGGCGCAGGTTGAGGCGGGAGTGGTTTCCCTCGCGGAAGCCCAGGCCAGGGTCAAGGAAGCCCTTAAGCCCCTCAAAGTGGGGGAAACCGGGTACTTCTACGCACTGGACGACGACGGTCGCCTCACCTGCCATCCTGCCCAAGAGGGTAAGGATCTATCGGCGGAAGGGTTCATCCAGCAGATGTTGAAGCAGCGGAACGGGTACATCCGCTACGCCTGGATCAACAAGGAACTCGGCGAAACGAAGGCCCGCGACAAGGTGGTCGCATTCAGGGAGTTCAAGAGGTGGGGTTGGCTCCTGGCTGCAGGCAGCTACCTGGACGAATTCCAGGGTCTCGCCAAGGCCGTCCAGAACACGACCCTGGTGACCGGCGTCGTGGCGAGCGTGGTGGCCATACTGGTGGGCGTTTTCGCCGTGCAGGCAATCACGAAGCCCATCTCCAGGCTGTCGGCCATCGCGGCCCAGGTGGCTTCCGGTGATCTTACTGCAGAGGTCCCGCAGGTGAAAACGCGGGACGAGGTGGAGACGCTCAGGAATTCGTTTGCCGAGATGGTTGGGTCGTTGCGGGGTGTCATTGGCGACATCTCCAGGGTTTCGGAAGAGGTGTCGTCCAGCAGCGAAGAGATGTCCGCGACGGCTGAAGAATCATCGAACGCCATTCAGCAGGTGGCGAAGGCCGCCCAGGACGCTGCGCGCACCGCTGAGGCGCAGGCAAGAGAGGTTGGCGGCGCTACCGAGGCCATGAAAGGGCTGAAAGAGGCGCTCACGCAGATTGCCAAGGGCAGCCAGGATCAGGCGCGTGTGACTCACGAGACATCCGGCGCGGTTAAGGAGATCGTCCAGGCGATCCAGGGTATATCGGGTTCGGCGGGATCGCTCGCGAGCGCCTCGGAGGAAACGAGGAAGAGCGCGGACAGTGGGCGGGACGCCGTGAGCCAGACGGTCGATGGCATCAAGCAGATCGGGGAAGTCGCGTCGAAGATCAACGACTCCATCGCCGTGCTCGCGGCCAGGTCGGACAAGATAGGCGAGATCGTCGGGGTAATCGACGAGATAGCCAATCAGACGAATCTCCTGGCGCTGAATGCTGCGATCGAGGCTGCGCGGGCCGGCGACCATGGCAAGGGATTCGCGGTCGTGGCTGATGAGGTGCGAAAACTTGCCGAGAGGTCTGCCAAGTCCACGAAGGAGATATCGGAGCTCATCAGCGAGATACAGCGGGGGACGACCGCGAGCGTCAACGCCATAGATGAAGGGACGAAGGCGGTCCAGAAAGGCGTCGAATTGGGGGCGTTCGCGACCAGGGCGATCCAGGTGATACTCGACCTTGCGGAATCCACCGACGAAAACGTGAGGTCCATCGTTACGGCAATCAACCAGGTATCGGCTTCGAGCGATCAGGTAGAGAAGGCCGTCGAGCAGATCGCATCCACGGCCGAGGAGAGTACGGCTGCCACCGAAGAGGTGACGGCGTCCGCCAAACAGGTGGAGGAACTCCTGCAATCCGTGGGCGCGGCGGCCGGAACCGCTTCGGCGGGGGCCGAGGAAATCTCGGCGTCCAGCGAGGAACTGGGGGCCTCTTCGGAGGAGATGGCGAGTTCCGCCCAATCGCTGGCCAAGATGGCTCAGGGGTTGAAGGCGCTGGTCGACCGCTTCAAGGTCTAGCCTGGATAGGCACAGGGGTTATGGGGAGCGTGCAGGGATGCGCGCTCCCTCCTCGTTCCCCGTCACTACGGCCTGCTGATCGATATTGCCTATGATACGCCCTCGTCGCCCTCATCGCTGCCCAACAGCGGTTTGAGGGTCCTCTCTATCTCGCCGATGTGTCCCACGAGTCTCTCTATCGCCGCCGATTGTGCGGCGACTGTCGTTGAAGTCTGATTGACGCCGGAGACGATTTCCTTTATCCCCTGTTGGAACTGCTGCAACATGGAGTCGATTCTATCCACCGAGGACTTGCTGTTCTCTGCTAGTTTGCGTATCTCGGAAGCCACGACGGCGAAACCCGCGCCGGCGGCCCCGGCATGGGCCGCTTCGATGGAAGCGTTGAGCCCGAGGAGGTTGATGCGCGCCGTGATCTGAGCGATGAATTCCAGGATGCCGGCGGTGTTCTTGACGTCGTCAGCAATAGACTCAGATCTCCGGACCAGGGACGCCAGCGTCGAGGACAACTCCCTTGCGGCCTCAAGCCCCTCGGATGCGGCCTCCATCGCGCTTCTTACCGCCCTGGCGACTTCGTCGCAGACGTATTGCCGCTGAGCGTGCGTCGCCAGCTCAGCCTCCACGAATCTGGCGGCGATGCGCGCCAGCGGCTTCATCATCACCGGATCACCGGTAATCCCGATTGACCCCAGGCGTCTACCATCGTAATCGATTGGGCAGTTGTAACCCGCCTTGATGAGTGGATTCTTCGCGGCGTCCTCCAGGGTGACCTCGGCTTCATCGATCTCGCGCCTGACTATCCTGGTCGCGAATGCATGAGGGTTCCCGATCCTTTCTCGAACAGTGGCCCCGATTATGACGCCCGTATGATCGCACACAATCACCGGATACCCCGTCGCGTTGGTGACCATGTCCACGATGGTGGCGGCCAACGCTGAGTCCAGCGTCACTGCCGTCTCTCCCATACCCGCGTAACCCCCCCCACTGCAAGCCGTAGTTGTGTGAGAGCCGGTGCTGAGCGGTCTCGCGTCGACCTTCGACAATATTCGGAATAGTCCTGCACGCCATCGAGTTGGACCGCGGGACAGCGTACCCAACAGAGATTACAGCGTAGCGTTTATCTCCGCTATGCATTCCTGCATCACATCGAGCGCCTCGGTCAGCTGATCGTTGGTAATAACGAGGGGAGCGAGCATGCGAATCACGTTCCCGTTGACGCCTGATTTGAGCGCGAGTACCCCGTTCTTGAACATGGCCTCCTTTATCATTGCGGTTTCCCTGGTCGCCGGTTCCTTCGTCTTCCTGTCGCGCACGAACTCGATTCCGCACATTGCGCCCAGGCCGCGGACGTCGCCGACGATCTCGAAGTCCTTCTTCCACTGGGTGAACCTCTCCATGATGATCTTGCCCTGCGCCTCTGCCTTTGCGCACAGTTCCTGCTGCTGGACCACGTCGATGACCTTCAGCGCCGCGACGCAGCCGATCGGGTTACCGACGAATGTGCCGCCGATTGCGCTGTCGTGCGGCGCGTCCATCACCTCTGCCCGGCCGATCACGCCGCTGATCGGGATGCCTCCCGCCATCGACTTCGCCACGGTGACGAGGTCGGCCGTTATCCCGTAGTGTTCGTGTGCGAAGAACTTGCCGGTCCTGCCTATGCCGGTCTGCACCTCGTCAATTATCAGCAGGATCCCGTGCTTGTCGCAGATTTCGCGGACCCGCTGGTAGAATTCTTTCGGCGGGACAACGAACCCGCCCTCACCGAGTACGGGTTCGCCAACGACGGCGGCGGTGTTCGTCGGCTCCACCATGGTTACGAACGCCCGCTCGAGCCATTTCGCGCAGGCGATGTCGCAGGACGGGTATTCCAGGTTGACCGGGCACCGGTAGCAGTAAGCGAACGGCACGCGGTAGACCTCGGGCGCGAACGGCCCCATGTTGTGTTTATATGGCATTATCTTGCTGGTGAGGGACATTGCCATGAGGGTCCTGCCGTGAAAGGCGCCCTCGAACGCGATGAACGCCCTTCTACCTGTGTAGCATTTGGCGATTTTGCAGGCATTCTCCACGGCCTCGGCGCCCGAGTTGAAGAACGTCGCCTTCTTGGGGTAGTCGCCCGGCAAGAGACTCGACAGGCGCTCCGCGAGCTCGATGAACGACGGGTAGGGCACGACTGTGAAGTCGGTATGGAAGAAACGCTCGACCTGTTCCTTCACAGCGTTGACGACTTCGGGCTGGCAGTGGCCCACGTTCAGGCAACCGATGCCGCCGGCCAGGTCGATGAACTCGTTTCCGTCCACGTCCGTCAGTATGGCGCCCTGAGCCTTCTGGATCATAATGGGGACATTGAGCGAATAGGCGCGGCACACCGCTTTCTCCTTCCTCTCCACCCAAGAACGCGACCCGGGTCCCGGGACCTCCGTCTTCAAGCTGACCCACTTCCTCATAGGCTGCTCCTCCTCTCTGAATCCGTTGCCTGAGTCACCCATCTCATATATTCACTGTCTGTGCCAGAGATTCGTTCAGTTGGCTGCGTGTCCTGCAGGGAACTGGGCCGCGGAAGGCGTAGTAACGCAGCGTCCCGGTCCACGATCGGTCACATCGCCAAGGCTTGGAGAAAAAGGGGGAGTACGATGGAGGTCCAAACCATTCTCGTTATCGGATCCGGCCAGATGGGTTCGGGGATCGCCCAGGTTGCCGCGCAGTCGGGTTTCAGCGTTCTCCTGAACGATGTCTCCCGGCAGTTCGTGGATAGGGGACTCAAGGGGATCGAGAAGAACCTTTCCCGGAGTGTGGAAAAGGGCAAGATCGCTCCGGAAGTCAAGGATGCGACGCTCGGGCGGATCAAGCCTGACCTCGACCTGGAATCCGCCGGCGGGGCCGATCTGGTGATCGAGGCCATCGTCGAGAACCTGGATGCCAAGAAGGAACTATTCGGACGCCTGGACCGGATATGTGGTCCATCCACGGTGCTCGCGAGCAACACCTCTTCGATATCCATCACGGAACTGGGAGCGGTGACAAGCAGGCCCGGCAAGCTCATTGGAATGCATTTCTTCAATCCCGTTCCCGTGATGAAGCTGGTGGAGTTGATCAGGGGGATCGCTACCTCGGATGAGACCTTCGAGACTGCCAGGTCGGTCGCCCTCAAGATGGAGAAGACCCCCGTCGCGGTGCAGGATTCTCCAGGGTTCGCCGGCAACAGGATGTTGCTGCCCATGATCAACGAGGCGTTCTATTGCCTCATGGAGGGCGTCGCGTCGGCGGAGGATCTCGATACGGTAATGAAGCTGGGCATGAACCACCCGATTGGCCCGCTCGCCCTAGCGGACCTCATAGGCCTGGACACGTGTCTCTCTATTATGGAGGTTCTGTACGACGGGTTTGGGGATCCGAAGTACCGCCCGTGCCCCCTGCTGAGAAAGATGGTCAAGGCGGGCTACCTCGGCAGGAAGACCGGCCGTGGCGTATTCACGTATCAGCAGTGACTCCTACGCATTGGTCCTGGAGGGAGCGCAATGCAGTACATAAGGATTGAGAAGGAAAACGGCGTCGGGGTGCTCACGATAGACCGCCAGCAGGCCTTGAACGCATTGAACGCACAGGTGCTGGAGGAACTGTCGGCCGTACTCGACTCGGTTGCGACCGATCCGGACATCAAGGTACTGGTGATCACCGGCGCCGGTGAGAAAGCGTTCGTGGCGGGCGCGGATATCGCGGTGATGCAGCCCATGTCCGTGCTCGAAGGGCGCGAATGGGCGCTCTTAGGCCAGCGCGTTTTCAGTAAGATAGAGAACCTGCCCCAACCGGTCATCGCGGCCGTTAACGGATACGCCCTGGGTGGCGGGTGCGAACTGGCCCTTGCCTGCGACATCCGCATAGCCTCGGATAGGGCCAAGATGGGACAGCCCGAGGTGACCCTCGGGATCACGACCGGGTACGCCGGTTCCCAGAGACTACCGAGGCTGGTTGGGCCTGCCTGGGCGAAGCAACTGATACTGACCGGGGATGTCATAGACGCGGGGACCGCGGAGAGAATCGGCCTCGTGAACATGGTCGTCCCCGCCGCGGAACTCATGTCGAGGGCAAAGGAGACCGCGTCCCGGATCGCCTCGCGCGGTCAGATAGCGGTCCGTCTCGCCAAGTCCGCGGTTAACAGGGCGATGGACAGCGACATGGTCACGGGATCGCTGTACGAGGCGGAGGTTTTCGGCGAATGCTTCGCCACGTCCGATCAAAAGGAGGGCATGAAGGCCTTCCTCGAGAAAAGGAAGCCGTCATTCACCGGGAAATAGACACTCCGCTTGCGGACCCCCGCCGGCCGGTCAAGCCTACGCGAGGGGGCCTTTGTCGTGCCGGCCATGCCGCCTCAATACCGGCTCATCAGCATCGCGCCGATCTGCTCGAGTATCCGCTGGTAGTAACGTATCAGGGAAGAGAAGTGCCTGGTGATGAGCTGCACGACGGAGTTGTCCGGGTTTGCCTGGGCCAGTAGCGCGAGCAGTTCCAGCAGCCTGGTGTTGGCGGTCATTGAGCGGTTGACCAGGAGCCCGAGTTCCCCGGTGACGGGATCGAGCGAGCCGAACGTACCCCAGTTCTCGCGCAGCAGCCCCGCTCGTGCTCCTATGTCAGTGTACTCGTCCTCCAGCCGCTGGAGTTCCGCGACTGTCGCTTCGTCGAGACCCGGTACGAGCGCTCGCAGGGCGATGGTCTGCTCGGCCGCGATCTGTGACCAGAACTGGATCTCCTGGAGGGCGCACCCCAGGAATGCGGGGAGCGGCTGCGGCGCCGGCGGGCATACGGGCGGATACGGTGGGCACACGGGGGGGTATGGCGAGACCGGCGGGCACGCGGACAGCCACACTGGCCCATATTGTGGTTGAGACATAATAATCCCTCCGTATTGGCACGCAGTTCATTCGTGCTCCCTCACAGTATATGAGGCACGGAGGGTTGAGGTTAACGGAAATCTAGCGGTTCAGATCTACCCTGCTGCCGGTCACCGCGTACACTATCCACTCCCCGAGGTTGGTGGCGTGGTCGCCGATCCTCTCCAGGTGCGAGGCCACGAAAAGCAGGTGAGTGGCCTGGCTAATCGTCCTGGGGTCCTCCATCATGTAGACCAACAGCTCCCGAAACACCTGGTTGTAGAGGTGATCGACCTCGTGATCCTCCTCCGCCAGGTTACGCGCGAGAACGACGTCCCGCGAAACATAGGCTGTGAGGGCGCTCCTGACCATGGACTTCGTGATTTCCGCCATCCGTGGGATGTCGATGAGGGGTTTCACGAGCGGCTGATCGTGGATGCGGATGGTTACCTTGGCGATGTCCACTGCGTGGTCGGCCATGCGTTCCAGATCGGTTACGATCTTCATCGCGGTGCCGATCGTACGCAGGTCCCTCGCGATTGGCTGCTGCAGGGCGAGCAGGGCGAGGCACTTGTTCTCGATCTCCATCTGAAGGTCATCGGCAACATCGTCTTCACGGACTACCTTCTCGGCCAGGTCCGGATCCCTATCTGCAAGGGACTTGACGGCGTCATGGATTGCCTGTTCCACCAGGGTCCCCATCTTGAGGATGTCGTTCTGGAGGTTCTCCAGTTCGGTCTCAAATGTCGTCCGCGGCACCCGGTGATCCCTCCCCTCTTTGATTTGCCCCGCCGGCCCCATTATCAACCGAAGCGCCCGGTGATATAGTCCTCGGTACGCCGGTCCTCCGGATTCGTGAACACCTTGCCGGTGGGCCCGGCTTCAATCATCGCACCGTTCAGGAAGAACGAGGTGTAGTCGGATACTCGTCCTGCCTGCTGCATGTTGTGTGTAACGATCACTATCGTGTATCTATTTTTCAACTCGGCTATGAGTTCCTCGATCTTTCCCGTTGAAACCGGGTCAAGGGCGGACGCAGGCTCATCCATGAGTAGTACTTCTGGCTCGACGGCCAGAACCCTTGCGATGATCAGCCGTTGTTGTTGGCCCCCCGAAAGACCGAGGGCGCTCCGCCTCAGTCTGTCCTTCACCTCATCCCACAAGGCCGCCGCTTTCAGGCTTTCCTCCACGATCATATCCAACGTCTCGCGTTCATTTATCCCGTGAATTCGCGGACCGTATGCGACGTTGTCGTAGACGCTCATCGGGAACGGGTTGGGCTTCTGGAATACCATCCCGACCCGCTTTCTGAGAAGCGTGACGTCGGTCTTTGAATCATAGATATCCTGCCCATCCACGGTCACCAGCCCCTCTATGGTCGCGGAGGGGATCAAGTCGTTCAGCCTGTTGAGCGCGCGGAGGAAGGTGGACTTTCCGCAGCCCGACGGGCCGATGAGCGACGTTACCCTGCGAGCGGGGATGTCCAAGTCTATGCCGTTCAGCGCAGGAACATCACCATATCTCACGACCAGTCCCCTGGTGCTTACCTTGAATTCCGTGTCGCGAGCAACAGTCATTGCAGATCCCTCCCCGGTGCCCTCAACGGACCCTGTATGCCTGCGCCAGCCGGTGGGCAAGCACATTGATGATGAGGATACACGCGGATAGTACTGCCGCCGTGCCGTACGCCCTCGGGAGGGACAACCCCTCGCTGGCCAGGATGTAGAGGTGCACGGCCATGGTACGGGCGGGCTGCCAGATGGACGTGGGGGTGTAGTAGGCCGAACCCGCCGTGAGAATGAGGGCCGCCGTCTCCCCGAATGACCTGCCGATGCCCAGGAGCACGCCGCTCATGATCCCGGGGAGGGCGGCAGGGACCACGACCCCGAAGACCGCCCTCCACTTGGGAGCGCCGAGAGCGAGACTCCCCTCCAGGTACTCAGGCGGCACGGATCTGATTGCCTCTTCAGCGGTGCGAATCAGCCCTGGCAGTATCATCAGCGCCATCGTAAGGCCGCCGGACATCACGGACCAGCCCATCCCCAGTTGTATGACGAAGAACGTGAAACCAAATAGCCCGAACACAACTGACGGTATGCCTGCGAGGGAAGACGTTCCAAACCGCACGAGGTCTGCCACGCGGCCCTGCCGGGCGTACTCCGCAAGGTACACCGCCGCACCCACGCCAAGCGGCACTGATATGGCCACGGCTACGCCGGTCACCCACATGGTACTGATGATCCCCGGCAGGATTCCGCCGGCGCGACCGGAATCGGCTGTCGCCTGGAGAAGAAAGGATGGGGTGACTTCAGGTAATCCCCGTGACAGGATGTGCCACATGATCGCGAGCAGTCCCACACCTATCAAGAAGGTGACAAAGGCGAGAACAGCTACCATCGTTGATTGGACTATTCGCCGGCTAGTCATGGCTTCTGCCCACCCCTGCGACGACCTCGGCCAGGCGATTGAGACCCATGATAAGAACCAGTAGGACGAGGCCGGTGGCGAACAGTGCCCTCTGATGGTCTCCGGCGGCGTACCCCAATTCCAGCGCGATGTTACCCGTGAGGGTTCGGACCATGCGCGTGACACCCCCCGGGAACACGGGCGCATTGCCTGTGACCATTATCAAGGCCATGGTTTCCCCTATGGCCCTACCCATCCCCAATACCACCGATGCGTTGATGCCTGAACGTGCAGTGGGGAGTACAACGCGCGTGACCGTCTCCCATTTGGTCGCGCCGAGAGCCATCGATCCTTCGCGGATGTCGTGGGGCACCGCCCTGAGGGAGTCCTCCGAGATCGCCGATATGGTCGGCAACACCATTATCCCGAGTACGAGCGACCCTGCCAGCAGGCTCAGACCCGATCCGCCGAAGTGATCGCGGATGAACGGTACTATGACGACGAGCCCGTAAAACCCGTAGACTACCGATGGAATACCGGCAAGCACGCCGATCGCCAGGCGCGCGGAGCGTGCGACGGCTTCCGGAGCGAATTCGGCCAGGTAAACCGCACAGGCGAGGCCGGACGGGACAGCGATGAGCAACGCCCCGGCCGTCACCGCAATGGTTCCGGCTATCATGGGAAGTATGCCGAACATGCCGTCGCCGGGACTCCAGACGGTCCCCCCGAGAAAGGAGAAGAGGCCTACCTTCATGATGAGCGGTAGGCCCGGAATAGCCACGAATGCTGCGATGAGGACTACGGCCGCGATTGAGACCACTGCGCACGCCGCCAAAGTAAGGCCTGCTAGTTGCTCCATTCTGCCCGCGGACATTGTGTCTCCTCCAGGTTGTGTATTGTGCTACCTGACCCTGACAAGGTTCTCTCCCGCGACGATGTCCTGCCCTTCGGGGCTCAGAACGAAGTCGATGTACTCCTTGACGAGGCCGGTAGGGGCTTCCCGGGTGAGGTATAGGAACGGCCTGTTGACCCTGTATGTGCCGTTCAGGATGTTGGCCGCGGTGGGTTCGACGCCCTCGACTCTCACCGCCTTCACGGTTGAGTCGAGTCCGGCCAGAGACACGTATCCGATGGCGTTGGGGTTCGTGGCCACTGTCGCGCGCACAGCCCCGGTGGAGTTCTGGATGGCCGAGTTCGCTGTGCATTTTGTGCCCTTCATGACGAGTTCTTCGAACGCCGCCCGCGTCCCGGAGCCGTCCTCCCTGACGACCACCGTGATGGGGGAGGCGGGCTGGCCGAGACCCTTCCAATCGGTGACGTCGCCGGCGAATATACTCTTTATCTGCTCCAGCGTCAGGTTCTCGAGTGGACTCCCGGGGTTGACGATTATTGCTATCCCGTCACCCGCGATTGGGATTTCGTTGAGCCCCCTTTCCTCGGAGGTGAGGTCCCGCGATGATGAACCGATGTCCGCGACGCCCGATCGCGCCGCCTTAATCCCCGCCGACGAACCGCCGCCCTGGACGTTGATTCTCACGCCGCGGTTCTTCGCCATGAACGCCTCCGAGAGCCTTTCGGAAACGGGCTGGACTGAAGTAGACCCCGCGATGGTGATGGTGGTCTGCGGTCCGGGTTGGCCCGGCGGTCCAGAGGGCCCGGCGGGTTCCGCGTGCTTCGTGCAGGCTGCGAGCCCTCCGAGGGCCAGCACGAGGACGGCCGTCAACATTGCCTTGCCCAGGCTTCTCATGACAACTCCTCCCAACGTGGACTTCGTGGACTACCACGGACATTGTCGTCCGGTATGATTGTAGTCAACCCGTGTGAATGCCACGTTGGGCGAGTGTTAAGATTCCGTTAAGAGGGGAATGGTGAAGTGGAAGGCTGAGCCTTTGCCGTATTCGCTCTCGGCCCACGCCTTGCCGCCGTGGAGGTCGACGAGGTGCTTGACGATGGAGAGACCCAGACCAGTGCCGCCGAGTTTTCTGCTGCGTGCCTTGTCAACGGTATAGAACCTCTCGAATATGCGGGGAAGGTCTTGCGGGGGGATGCCGGTCCCAGTGTCCCTGACAGTCACGCGCGCGAAGCCGTCCGCGGGCGCCATCGACACGTCGATGCTCCCGCCGCGGGATGTGAACTTGATCGCGTTCTCTAGCAGGTTATCCATCACCTGTTCAATCCGGGTCGAATCGAACCGGCACAGCACCGGGGTATCCGGCAGCATGGAGCGGAGGACGATTCCAGCGGACGCCGCCCTGTGAGACGCCTTCCTCACCGATTCCTCGACAGGCGCCCTCAAGTCCCCCGGCTCGGCGGTCACCGGCGACGGCGCAGACTCGATCTCGGACAGGTCCGCCAGGTCTCGCGCCAGCCTGTCGAGCCGGGACGCCTCGCGGTATATCGTCTCTACGAACTCCCTCGCGGCGGCCGGATCGTCGAGAGCGCCGTCCAGCAGGGTTTCAGCGAATCCCCTTACAGATGTGACGGGTGTCCTCAGCTCGTGAGAGACGTTCGCCACGAAGTCCTTTCGCACCGTTTCCAGGCGCTTCAGCTCCGTCACGTCATGCAGCGCCACTACGACTCCGTGCCCATCCAGTTCTCCCGAAATCGGATTGAGCAGTACCTCGAGGGATTTCTCTTCCGGGTAGATGACTCTCACTTCAGTCCTGGCGGGCTGCCGCGAGGCGATCGCGCGGTCTATTGCGGCGCTCATCTGGTAGTTTCTCAGGGTCTCCACGTGCGGACGGCCGAGGAACGGGGGGCGAACCCCGAACATCCTGGCGGCCGCCTGGTTCAGCAGCACGATCCTGCCGGCGCCGTCGACGACGACTACGCCGCTTCGCATGGTCGACAGAGCTGCCTCCATCTGGCGCCTGTCACGGGAAGCATGGTCCACAACCCGTTTCAACCCTGCGGCGGCGTCACGGATTGCCAGGCTGAGTAGCGTAATCTCGTCGCTCCCGGGGATTACCTCAGGCAGATCGAGATTCCCCGAGGCCAGGGAGCGTGCAACCCTTGTGAGTCTCGTGACCGGCCCGACGACCGTGTGCGCGACACCCAGGCCCACCGCGCCTGAGAAGATCCCTGCTACAAGCGCGGAAGCCACGAGGGACCCCACCGTGCTTGGACCACCCGAGGCGGGCCCGCCGGCCGGCATGTCCGCCGGCCGGGGAGACTTGCTCAGGATGAACGTGCCCGCACAGAGCGCAACGGCGATCCCGAGGAGGAAGAACATAGCGAAGAACCTTGCGTAGATACTGTGCCTTGTCCGTATCATCGCGGTTTCTCACCGAACCTGTACCCTACTCCGCGCACCGTCGTGATGAAGCAGCGATTGCCGGGGCCTTTCTCGATCTTCTCTCTGAGGTGGCTGATGTGGACGTCGACGATACGTGTGTCGCCCACATACTCATACCCCCAGACGCGGTCGAGAAGATGTTCCCTCGTGAACACCCTGCCGGGGTTCTGCGCCATGAACACGAGGAGGTCGAATTCCCTGGCGGTTAGGGATA
Source organism: Ignavibacteriales bacterium (assembly GCA_050260105.1). Lineage (GTDB taxonomy): Bacteria > Bacillota > Sulfobacillia > JABLXB01 > JABLXB01 > SM1-B181. The sequence goes on from JBLNBR010000013.1 coordinate 67,108, forward strand.
TCTCCGCGCCGTCCATTTCCACCGTGCGGGCCCCCCTGTCGATTGTCAAGCCGTTGTACGAGAGGGTCTCCTGTGGAGGGGCCGAGTTCCTCCGGAGAACGGCCCTCACCCGCGCCATCAGCTCACGAGGGCTGAACGGCTTCACAACATAATCGTCGGCCCCTAGTTCCAGGCCCACTACCTTGTCCACTTCGGATCCCCTGGCGGTGAGGAAGATGACCGGTGTGTTCTTGCCCTGGGAGCGGATGGCGCGGAATACATCCAGTCCATTCATTCCTGGAAGCATGACGTCGAGGAGAACCAGGTCGGGATCACCCGATCCCATCAGAGACAGGGCCTCGTTGCCGTCACTAGCCTCGAGAACCGTGTAACCCTCCTTTTGCAGGTTGAATGACACGAGCCTGACGATCGACGCCTCGTCGTCCACTATCATGACGCGGCCGGGCATGGATTGACCCCCCTGGCGATCCTGGTCGTGTGAGTAGCCTGAGATTCTCATTCGAATTGTACAGGAACAACGATAGTGCTGCAATCAGAACCGCCGGCCGGTGTCTATGACTGGTTCGCCCCCGGGGAGGCCATTGGGATGGCTCTGTGCGATATGGCCAGGGCCACCTCGTTGAGGTGGATGAGGCCGACAGCGAAGAAGGCGACGACGATGAGGTGTTCGTTCTTCCGTGCGATCGCCACCTTGCCACCGGCGCTCAGGCCGAATGACTTCTGCGCGATCTGTGACAACGCGTCGCGCGCGGCGCCGGCGACGGCGCCCTCGTCTGTATGGGTCTCCCTGATGAGTCCCTCCCGCTTCGCAGCCACCAGGGCTCTTTCGATTCCCGTCTTGACCAGGACGTCGAATTCTCCGCCCAGGTCAATGGCGGCGGCCCGTATCCCCTCGCCGCGGAGCTGCTCTTTCACCTCGGCCTCCTGGGACCTATCCCTGGTTATGGCCATCCTGATTGCCGCCCTTGATATGTCGAGGGTCTCGAGCTCTTTCACTGCCCATCACCGCTTTCCCGACGACTACGGATCCGTGTCTCGAGTGTTTCGCTGTCGCGGGACGCATCCCTCTTCACAGCATGGCACACGGCCTGCGCAGCCATACTTTACAGGGTAACCAGGCTGTCAGGGGAAGGGATTGCCAGTAATTGGTAGAATCCACCATAGAGTGGATGGCGGAGGGGATGCCTGTGGCTCGGAACGGACAGCCTCTTGCAGTCGATTTCCGGGTGCTGGTCATGGCTTTCGTCGTGTTGGGCGTACTCTTGGCGCCCGGCAGGTGCCTTGCGGCGCACTTCGGGTACAGGACGCTGAGGCAGGGCGCCACCGGCGAGGACGTGTGGTACCTGCAATCCCTGCTCGGCAGGATGGGGTTGTTTCACGGGGAGCCCACCGGGTACTTCGGTCCCAGGACCGCGACATCGTTGCGCGCGTTCCAGTCAACCCGCGGATTCGCGAGGACCGGTGTAGCGGCGGGCGAGACCCTGGCTACGTTGAGGTTGCTGGTTGCCATGCTGGAATGGAACGAGTTCGGTTACGAGGTCAGGGAGGGTGATACTCTCGACACGATCGCGCAGGCGTACGAGATTCCCGCCAGAGTGATAGCAGCACTGAATGGTCTGGATGAAGCCGTGACCCTCAAGCCCGGAGACCACGTGATTATTCCGGTGCCGGAATTCACGATGCATGAGGTCTGCAAGGGTGAAACCCTCACGGCCATCGCCGGGGATTACGGCGTGAGCTGGAAGGCCCTGGCGGCATGGAACGGGATCAAACACCCCTACGTGATATACCCCGGCGAGATGCTGGTCATACCAGTGCCCGGCACGGACGGGGCGGGGCCGGAGGACGGCGAAGTACTGGTGACGTGGGGGCCCGGCAGCCGGTGGTAGTTGACAAGCGGTCCCGCCTGTACGAACATTAGAGCTGCAGACACTAACTGAAGAGCCTTCACTACTCCGAGCCAGCAGCCCGTATGGGTGGGTCCACCAGCCGCGGGAACTGGCCGAGGCGGAGCCGGGTGGCTTCGCCGAGGGCGAGCGGGAAACCGCTCTGCCTCCCGTGTTCGGAAAGGAGCCTGTGGAATCATGGGCGCTCTCTGACGCGCAGGGGGCGCCCTCAGTATTCGCTGCGACTATCGCTAAGACATGTGAGGTGGGCCGGTTGTCAACGATCGAGGACAGGATCATTGAAGCGGTCAAGTCGGCGGCCAGGGATGGGAGGCTGCCCTGCAAGGAGGCCTTTGGATTGGCTGCCGCCCTGGGGGTTGCGCCGGCTCTGGTGGGCCGCGCCGCCGATGTTCTCGGCGTGAAGATCAGCGGCTGCCAGCTCGGTTGTTTCAAGTGAGAGGGGTGTCCGTTTGCTTCAGATTGTCCCTGTCCGGGAGGCAGTGCAGCATGTTTGCGGAATAATTCCTCGCGGCGCATGTTCGCGGCGCAGCGCGCCGGTTCGCTCCGCCTTGGGTCTGGTGCTCAGCAGAGATGTTGTTGCGGCCGGGGATCTGCCACCGTACCCGAGGTCGACTGTGGATGGGTTTGCGGTCAGAGCGACGGACACGTACGGGGCCAGCGAGAGCATGCCCGCATTCCTCGACCTTTCGGGGGAAGTCGCGATGGGATCGCTGCCGGAGGCGCCCCTGGCGGCGGGGTGCGCGGTCCGGATATCGACGGGCGGGGCGCTGCCCGCCGGCGCCGACGCGGTGGCGATGCTGGAGTACTGTGAGGAACCCGGCGACGGTACTGTCGCGGTGGGTTACGCGGTCGGCCCAGGCGAGAACGTCGTTCGCAGGGGCGAGGATGTTGCGGCGGGGACCACACTGCTCACTGACGGTCACAGGCTCCGGCCCCAGGACCTGGGCGCCCTCGAGGGTCTGGGCTTCACCGGGGTGGAGGTGTACGGGAAACCGCGTGTGGGAGTGATTTCGACCGGGGACGAAGTGGTCGAGGCCTCCGTCCAGCCGGCGCCGGGACAGATCAGGGACGTGAACGGGGCTGCCATCTGCGCGTCTCTCGAACGTGACGGCCTGGCGCCGGAGTTTCTCGGTGTGGTTCCCGACGACCGCGCCCGGCTGGAGGATTCCATCAGGAGGGCATTGCGGTTTGACGCCGTGGTGGTTTCCGGGGGGAGTTCCGCGGGGACGAGGGATATGGTCGCGTCGGTGTTCGATTCGCTGGGCAGGCCGGGGGTCGTGGTTCACGGCCTGGCGCTGCGCCCGGGCAAGCCGACGATCATGGCGGTACTGGATGGTAAGTTCGCCGCCGGCCTCCCCGGGCACCCATCGTCGGCGCTCGTCGCCTACGAGGCCGCGATCAGGCCGGTACTCCGGAGGGTCGCAGGGGAGGTCCCCCAGGAAGGCGCGGGGGTCATGGCGGGAATACCAATCAAGGCGCGGTGTTCCAGGAGCATATCGTCCAGGCCGGGCAGGGAGGAGTTCATTCGCTGTTCGCTGAGATGGGACGGCGACGAGGTCTGGGCTGACCCGGTACTGGGGAAATCCGGACTCATTTCGACCATGGTCAGGGCGCAGGCATTCATCCATGTTCCCCTTGACAGCGACGGGGCCGGCGCGGGTTCCCCGGTGGACGTCTACCTGTTCGGCTGAATACTGGAGGTCTGGTGTTGAGCGGAAGTCCGGGAGTGAGAGAGGTATACCTGAGCACTATCCCGTGGAATGAGGCGCTCGAGCGATGGCTGGAGACGGTCGAGGCCGGCAGGGCCGGCGTTCCGGCAGAGGACGTGCCCGCTGTCGAGGCCCTGGGGAGGATCCTGTCCGGCCCCGTCCATGCGCGGCGTTCGTCTCCCCATTTCAACGCGGCGGCCATGGACGGGATCGCTACGAGGGCGGCGCTTACGTCGGGCGCCTCGGAGACCTCGCCTGCGCGGCTGAGGTTGGGGCCGGGCGGCCCCGGCGGCGTCGACCCGGTTGGTGGCGTTGACCTGGTTGGCGGCGTTGACCTGGTTGGTGGCGTCGACGCGGTCGAGGTCGACACGGGCGACCCACTCCCGCGTGGCTGTGACTGCGTGATAATGGCCGAGGATCTGAACTACGTCGACGGGGCTTCCGCCGTCGAGGTGATTGAACCGGCCGTACCCTGGCAACACGTCAGGCAGATTGGGGAGGACATAGTCGCGACGGAGATGCTGTTCCCATCGGGGCGGGTGCTGAGACCCGAGGACCTCGGGGCCTTGCTTGCCTCGGGGAACACCGTGGTGAGGGTGAGGAAGAGGCCGGTGGTAGCGATAATCCCCACCGGCACTGAGATCGTCCCCGCTGAGGGGGAGTTGGCCCCCGGCGAAATCCCCGAATTCAACTCGGCCGTGCTCTCGGGGCTGATCAGGCAGTGGGGCGGGGAAGCCAGTGTGTTTCCCGTATGCCCCGACGACAGGGGCGTGATTGCCGCCGCCGTGCGGAGGGCGTCGGCGTCAGCGGATGTTGTGGTGTTGATAGCGGGATCATCTGCAGGACGAGAAGACTTCACCGCCCAGGTCCTGTCCGGCGCGGGCAGGGTCGTGGCGCACGGGGTTGCGATCAAGCCCGGCAAGCCCGTGTTGCTTGGGATCGCTCACGACAAACCCGCGATCGGGTTGCCCGGGTATCCCGTGTCTTGCTACCTCACGGCGAATATGTTCCTGAAGCCGCTCTTGCACAGGCTGCAGGGGCTTCCGGTTCCCTCGGCCGCGAGGGTCAAGGCGTTGCTCTCCCGCAGGGCGGTTTCCCAGGCGGGGGTTGACGAGTACGTACGGGTGAAGCTGGGGAGCGTTGGTGAGCGGCTCGTCGCCACCCCGATTGCGAGGGGCGCGGGACTCATAACCTCTCTGGTCCGCGCCGACGGGATCATGTTGATACCGCGATTCTCAGAAGGGTTCGAGGAGGGCTCGGAGGTCGAAGTCGACCTGCTCAGATCGATCGAGGAAGTACGTAATTCCGTCGTCATCATCGGAAGTCACGACGTGGCCCTGGACCTGCTCGGAGGGATGTTGTCCGCCCGCCGTCCCGGCTACTCCGTGTCGTCCGCCCACACCGGCAGCATGGGGGGCTTAATGGCGCTCAAGAAGGGCGAGGCGCACGCGGCGGGCACCCACCTGCTCGACCCCGAAAATGGCGATTATAACGTCTCCTATGTGAGGCGGGTCATGCCCGGCAGGGCGGTGAGCCTGGTGACGCTCGCCCACCGCCGGCAGGGGTTCATCGTGCGCACGGGGAACCCCAAGGGCATCCGCGGCTTCGCTGATCTCGCACGGGCGGACGTATCGTTCGTGAACAGGCAACGGGGGGCCGGGACAAGACTGCTGCTCGACTACCATCTCAAGATGGAGGGGATCGACCCGCACCGGGTGCACGGATACGCCAGGGAGGAGTTCACCCACATGGCGGTCGCCGCGGCGGTCGCCGGGGGTACGGCGGACGCGGGGCTGGGGATACTGGCCGCCGCCAGAGCCCTGGGACTCGACTTCATTCCCGTGGGCGAAGAAAGATACGAACTTGCCATTCCGGCGGAGCACCTGGATTCTCCCCCGGTGCGCAAGATGCTCGAAGTGGTAAATGACCCCGAGTTTAAGAAGGCCGTGGAGTCTCTTGGAGGTTACGATACCCGGGAAACCGGTCGCGAAAGGGAAGTGTCGTCGTGAAGGACAGGTTCGGTAGGAGCCTGACATATCTGAGGGTATCGGTTACGGACCGCTGCAACATGCGATGCGTCTACTGCATGCCTGGGGGCGGCGTGCCCCTGGTTTCCCACGACGATCTACTGTCGTTCGAGGAGATCGAGAGGGTCGTCCGCGCCGGCGTCGGGCTCGGGATCCGGGCTGTCAGGCTCACAGGCGGAGAGCCGCTCATGCGGAGGGGCATCGTCGATCTGGTGAAGCGGCTCGCGTCGATAGAGGACTTGGAGGACCTGTCCATGACGACGAACGCCACCCGGCTCAGTATCCTTGCCCCCGCGCTGAAGGCGGCCGGGTTGCGGCGGGTGAACGTCAGCCTGGACAGCCTGGATCCGGGGACGTTCGCCGCCATCACCCGCGGCGGCGAGATCGGCTCGGTGATGAGGGGCATAGATGCGGCCCTCGCTAGTGGTCTCACCCCGGTCAAGATAAACTGTGTCCCACTGCGGGGTCTTAATGACTGCGAGATCCCCGCCCTGCTGGAGTTCATACGCAACCGCCCCGTGCACCTGCGGTTCATCGAGCTCATGCCGGTGGGGTGGAACGACGCGTGGTTCCAGCAGAGGTTCATTCCGGCCGACGAAGTCAGGGCGATGGTCGAAAGGGTTGTCTCCGCCGGGGGCGCACGCACGATTCCGTCCACCGTCGTGGACGGGCGCGGACCGGCGACCTACCTCGCGATGGAGGGGTATCTCGGGACTGTCGGGTTCATCTCGGCCATAACCGGTCATTTCTGCGCGAGGTGCACCAGGATGAGGCTGACGTCCACGGGGACACTGAGCCCGTGCCTCGCGTCGAGCGTGGAGGTGGACCTCCGGGCGCCCCTGCGCGCGGGCTGCGACGATGCGGAGCTCGAGCGCCTTTTCGCGGAGGCCGTGAGCCTGAAGCCGCTGGGGCACGAAATGGAGTGCGCGGCGGGCCTCGACGGCCGGCTGATGTCGAAAATAGGCGGCTAGGATGCTCGGGGAAGGGGGTGGCTACTTGTCAGAAGGCGAATGTGACGGGTTCTCTCACCTGGATCCCCACGGGAAGGCTATCATGGTGAACGTGGGCGGAAAGGACGAGACGGTGCGCAAGGCCGTAGCGAGGGGCGAGGTGTTGATGTCGCCCGAGACATTGCGCCGGTTGAAGGAGGGCGCGGCGCCGAAGGGGGACGTGCTGGCCGTGGCTCGCGTGGCGGGCATAATGGCGGCCAAGAATACACCACACCTGATCCCGCTCTGCCACCCGATCCAGATTAGCGCAGTCTCCGTGGAGTTCACGTTTCCGGAGGACCGCCCCGCCGTGGAGATTGAGGTTGCCGTCGAGTGCACAGGCAGGACGGGAGTGGAAATGGAGGCCCTGACCGGGGTCTCGGTCGCCGCTCTCACCATATACGACATGTGCAAGTCGCTGGATAGGAGCATGATCATTGGTGACATCCGGTTGATGTTCAAGTCCGGCGGCAGGAGCGGGACATTTGTGAGACAGGATCAACCTTGACAGGCGGGTTTATGGGGGTATGGATCGGTCGTGGAGCACGAGGGTAGCGGGATAAGCAGGATGGTGAAGCACAGGATAAGGTATGGGATATTGACGGCCAGCGACTCGGGGGCCGCCGGAGAACGCCGCGACCTCTCGGGCGAAGCCATCCAGGAAGTGATCCGGGCGTCGGGGGGCGAGGTGGCGCGTTACACGATCGTCGCCGACGAGGAGGAAGTGATCGCGCGCGAACTCCGCGATATGGCCGATAACCTGGGCATCGACGTGATTCTGACCACGGGGGGCACCGGTCTCAGCCCGCGGGATCATACCCCGGACGCCACCTATGCTGTGATCGACAGAGAGGTGCCCGGCATTGCGGAAGCCATGCGGCAGGAGGGACTGAAGCACATACCCCATGCGATGCTTTCGCGACAGGCGGCGGGCGTACGCGGGGGGAGCCTCATAATCAACATGCCTGGAAGCCCGAGGGCCGTGCGCGAGTGCCTGGCCGTCGTGATGCCGGCGATCCCTCACGCCGTCGAGGTTCTGCGCGGCGAAGCCCGCGATTGCGCGCGCCTCCGCGACAGTCAGGAGAAGGGGCCTTAGGCTGACTAGAGGATCAGGAAGGCGGCACTGATCACGGCGACCAGGCGCACCAGTGACCACGCGGCGCGGAGCCTCACGTATCGCGCTGATAGCCCGGCCAGAGCGGATATCCCCAGCACCTGTGGCAGCGCCCCGCATACCCAGATAACCAGCCCCGTGCCCGCTCCTCCGGCCAGCCTCAAGAGGGGAGGGACGGGGGGAAGGAGCAGGAACAAGAACCCCAGCGCAGCCATGGCGCCTATCCCCTTGAAGAACGCCGACACCGAGCGCCGCCATGGATTGCGCCGGGTGTCGAGCCAGCTCGGGGGCGCCCATGCCCCGAAGCAGCGGTTCTGGGCCAGCCGGAACAGACCGTCCACTATCAGCAGTGTACCGAGGCAGGCGCCGAACGCGGCAAGGATTCTCCACGCGATTCTGGTCAGGTAGGAGAGTGCGACGGGTTCCAGGGAAATGTCACTGTCCCCAATGGGTCCTCTCGCCTTCATCGCCCTGTCCATCCCGGCTTTCATCGAATGAATCTCGTTGAGGACCTCGGGGGTGATGCCACGGACCTGCGCGAGATCGCGGATCGTGGAGAAACCGCCGGCCGATGCCCTGGCAGCCAGGATTTCCGCGGCCATCGCCGGCGTGATGCCCTTGACCGTCATCAGGTCCGCCACCGTGGCGGTGTTGAGGTCGAACGTGTACGGCATACTCGCGGCGCCGAATCTATCATAAATGCACAGCGCACGGGTGTGTTCGTCACTCATGAGCCATATCTGGGGGCCGCCGTCGTCCAGGCGCCTCTCTCCATCCAACAGACTGCGGCGCAGTGTTTCCATGAACCTTGCTCGTTGCTCCAACTCATACGGCGCCGCCGTGGGGACAGCCGCGCAGAACCTTCCGGCGGCCGCCGGTTCCAGGGGCGCCCCTCCCGTCGCCCACAGGAAGGCGTCGTACGCCGCCTCCTCTTCACCGGGGAACGCCTTTGCGTACTGCGAGATCAGGGTGAGCACGGGAGAGGGCCTCGACAGGATTGGGTCGGGCCTGACGGATTCGGCGAGCACGTGAAACACCTTCATGTACGCGTTCTCCAGGGGTGTGAACACCTGCGCTGGAGAGCCGTCGAAGACGGGGACCGTGCCGCCCGGCGCATCACCAACCTTCCCGGCGCCGGTTCTCACGGAGGGATGCGCGAACATCGCGTAGAACGAGGGCTCCCTGTACGTTGACTGGATTCTGGGGTCACTGACCAGCGCATAGATGATCGAGGAAACGACTCCGGGGATCGCGAGCATTCCCGCCGGGTTTCCGGAAGCAGCGGCGGCAAACCTGCTCGACTTGATCCCCTCGACGGCGCCGGCCCACTTGTATCTGTTGTGCCAGATGGGGAACAACAGGGAGGCGGCGCCTGGCCGCGAGCCCTCCGCCGCCATCCGCGCGATCCAGTATCGCAGGGCTGCCAGGCCGTGCTCCAGGTCCTTCCGGGCTTCCCTTGGGAACCCCGATTCATCGAATGCGACGGCCTGGAAGTGGGCCGCCCAGCCCTCGCTGAACGCCGTCCAGAAGTCCGTCTTCTCGTCGAGCTCGGAGATGGTCGTGGATGGCGTCAGGCGGGGCCGGCCGCACAGTTCATCGAGGATGAGGCTTCCCACCTGCTTCGAAAACGTTGACTCGAGGGTGTGACCATCATAGCCGGCGGTCGCCACGCCGGTCGCGTCACCATTCACCACGGGGGCCTGCAGGATTCCGGAACCGGCGACGACCAGCGGGGATAGAAGGCGCTGCAGTCCGGGGTCGCCGGCGTCCTTGAATCTGCCATCTTGCAGACCCTGGTTTGCCAGGTAGTTGCACGCTAGGCGGCGCAATACGACCGCCTCGTACGCGAATCCCCTGTCGAAACCGGCTGGGGTCCGGGATGGCGCGGCCAACTCGTACAGAGGCTTTCCCCCTGAGATCATGGCAGGCGCCGCTCGAACGCCGGACGGAGCGACGGCCGTACAGATATGGTGAATGACGAGCACGAGGGTGCACGCGACGGCCGCGCCCCACCTGGCGTTCGTGTAGTCCATTCACCACACCTCCGGTCCTGGACAAGCCCACACGCAAATCGTATAACGCGGGTCCGGGCGAGACCTAGCCGTTCGTGTCGGCAGAAGGTTGTCGAGTTTCTTGACACTACCCAAAAAGATGCGATACTTGGGTTGAGACTGAGTAAACGCTGGAGCGCGGGAGGTAGGGGTCTTGGCGGGAACAGTCAAACGTGGCACGAGATGCAAGAGCGGCGGAGATGCGGTCCGCCCGGGCGGGGTCTTCTCCAGGGACATCCAGGAAATACTGCTCGACGCCGGGGCCATTCAGAAGAGGGTCAAGGAACTGGGCGCCGCGATAACTGCCGACTATGCAGGGAAGGAAGTCGTGGCTGTCGGGATCCTCAAGGGAGCGGTGGTCTTCCTATCCGACCTCGTGAGAAACCTTGACTGTAAGGCCAAGTTCGACTTCATGGCCGTGTCCAGCTACGGCGCTTCCACCCACACGTCCGGGGTCGTGAGGATAACCAAAGACCTCGACGACAGCATCGAAGGGAAGCATGTCCTGGTCATCGAGGACGTGATCGACACGGGTCTCACACTGAACTATCTGAGGGAGGTACTCAAGGCGCGGAATCCCGCCAGCCTTCGCATCTGCTCCCTGCTGGACAAGCCGTCCCGGAGGAAGGTGCCCGTAAAGATAGATTACACCGGGTTCGAGATCCCGGACGCGTTCGTCGTGGGCTACGGCCTGGATTTCAACGGCCTATACCGGCACCTGCCCTTCATATGTGTATTGAAGCCGGAAGCATACCAGCCGAATGGGGGGAATTCGAGTGGCCACGCGTCCGGCCGCTGAAGACATCATCACTGACAACATCATCGCTGAGAACGTCATCATCCTCGATTTCGGCGCACAGTACAGCCAGTTGATAGCACGCAGGGTACGGGAGGCTCGGGTGTTCTGCGAGATCCTCCCGTATGACACCCCCGTCGAGGGGATCACCGCGAGGAAGCCCGCGGGGATAATCCTCACGGGCGGTCCCTCGAGCGTCTACGACGAAAATTCGCCTCAGTGCGACCCGCGTGTGTTTGAACTCGGCATACCGGTTCTCGGAATCTGTTACGGCATGCAGCTGATGTGCAGGGTCCTGGGCGGAGACGTGCGCAGGAGTGAGCGCAGGGAATATGGCAAGGCCGAAATGGAGGTCATCGACAGCGAAGACCTGTTCGCGGGGATCGATGGGACTACACAATGCTGGATGAGCCACGGGGATTCTGTTCTCGAGCCACCGGCCGGGTTTGCGGTTCTCGCGAGAACCGCAAATGCCCCGTTCGGAGCGATCGCGGACAGGCGGAGAAGGCTGTTCGGCGTCCAGTTCCACCCCGAGGTCGTTCACACCGTCCGGGGAAGGGAGATACTCAGGAACTTCCTGTTCCGCGTGTGCGGGTGTTCGGGTTCGTGGAACATGGGTTCGTTCGTACAGGCCGCTGTCTCGAGAATGGCGTCGGAGATGCCGGCCGGCCGCGCCATCTGCGCGCTCAGCGGCGGCGTGGACTCGTCGGTCTCCGCCGTGCTCGCGCACAGGGCCATCGGAGACCGTCTCACGTGCATATTCGTGGATCACGGGCTGCTCAGAAAGGGTGAGCCCGAACAGGTCCAGCACACGTTCCGCGAGCGTTTCCGCATGAACCTGGTCCACGTGAACGCGAGCGACCGGTTCCTGGAGAGGCTCGCGGGGGTGACAGACCCCGAAGTCAAGAGAAAGACCATAGGGCACGAGTTCATCCGCGTGTTCGAGGACGAGGCGTCCCGCATCGAGGACGTTCGATACCTCATCCAGGGGACTCTCTACCCTGACGTCATCGAGAGCGGCACAAGGACGGCGGCCGTGATCAAGAGCCACCACAACGTCGGGGGATTGCCCCCCGGCATGCGGCTGAGACTCGTCGAACCCGTGAGGGACCTGTTCAAGGACGAGGTCAGAGAGATCGCGCAGGAGCTCGGCCTGCCGGAAGAGATTGCCTGGAGACAGCCGTTTCCCGGGCCCGGCCTGGGCATCCGGATCATCGGCGAGGTCACGCGGGAGAAGCTCGATATCCTGCGCGAAGCAGACTCCATCGTCACGGAGGAGATCCGTGCTGCCGGCCTATACCGGCGGATCTGGCAGAGTTTCGCCGTGCTGTCATCCATGAAGAGCGTCGGGGTTATGGGGGATGGGAGGACGTACGCATACACCGTCATTCTGAGGGCGGTAACCAGCGACGACGGCATGACCGCGGATTGGGTGCGGCTGCCGTATGATCTCGTCGAGCGCATATCCAGCCGGATCGTGAACGAAGTGAACGGGGTGAATCGAGTGGTGTACGATGTCACCTCCAAGCCGCCGGGCACGATTGAATGGGAGTAGTGCAGGGATATTGCCGTTGAATGGCTGTCGCCGGCCGCCCGTGATGTGTGCGGGCGGCCGGTTGGTTTTCGGGGCGGGCGAGGACTATCGCCAGTTGCCGGAGAATTGTAGCATACGGGGGCGATAAACGTAGACGGAGTCATCTTCGACATCATGAAATACGCCATCCACGACGGGCCGGGGATCCGCACAATCGTGTTCCTCAAGGGATGCCCCCTCCGGTGCTGGTGGTGCCACAACCCCGAGGGGCAGGACCCCCGCCCCGAGCTCATCATGTGGGAGAACAGGTGCATATCCTGTGGCGAGTGCGCCCGGGTATGCACCGGGGGCGCGATCGTGACCGGAGATGGCCTGCTGCGTTTCCGCAAGGAGGACTGCAGGCTGTGCTTCAAATGCGTCGAGGCCTGCCACGCTGGGTCCAGGGCGGTTGCCGGCAGGGAAGTATCCGTTGAAGAGGTAATGGAAGAGATTCTTAAGGATGCCCCGTTTTATGAGGAGTCGGGCGGCGGGGTGACGTTTTCCGGCGGGGAACCGCTGGCGCAGCCCCAGTTCCTGGAGGCCTTGCTGGCGGAATGCGGGGCCCGCGAGATACACACGGCCATCGAGACGACCGGCTGGGCGATACGGGAAGACCTGCTCCGGATATCCCCGAAGGCGAATCTGATCCTCTTCGACCTGAAGATCATTGACGAAGCCGAGCACAGGAAGCATACAGGGTCATCCAACGGGCCGATTCTCGACAACCTTGCCGCGTTGACGGCAGTCCACGATAACGTCGTCGTCAGGATCCCGGTCGTCCCGGGAGTAAACGATAGTGACCAGCGCGTTCATGAGTTTGGCAGGTTCCTTACGGGGCTGCCCGGGATCAGAGAAATCCATCTCCTGCCGTATCACAAGGCGGGGGTGGAGAAATACCGGAGACTCGGCAGGCAGTACCGGCTGCCGTCGCTGGAGCCGCCGGACAGGGCCACGATGGAGAGGATATCCGCCACACTGCGGGACTACGGCAAGACCGTCAAGATTGGGGGTTAGCGGACCATGAACGAACGGGTTGCGATGTTGAGACAGAGGAGCCTCGAGACGAAACCATTCATATCGACAGAGCGGGCCGAACTCATGACCCAATTCCACAGGGAATTCTGCGGCGCGGTATCCGTCCCCGTCCGCCGGGCCCTGGCGTTCAAGCACCTGATGGAGAACAAGACCATCTACATCGGCGAGGGGGAGCTGATCGTCGGGGAGAGAGGGCCGGAGCCGAAGGCGACCCCGACTTACCCCGAGCTGTGCTGCCATAGCCTGCAGGACCTCGACATCCTCAACTCCAGGGAGAAGATACCGTTCAAGGTCAGCCCGGAAGCGCGGCGCGTATACGAGGACGTGATCATACCGTTCTGGAGCGGTAAGTCCATGCGGGACATGATATTCAGGGAGATGTCGCAGGAGTGGAAGGACGCGTACGACGCCGGCGTCTTCACGGAGTTCATGGAGCAGAGGGCCCCCGGCCACACCGTGCTTGACAACAAGATCTACCACAGGGGGTTTCTCGAATTCAAGAAGGAGATCCAGGAATGCCTGGATAGCCTCGACTATCTGAACGACCCCGAGGCCTTTTCGAAGAGGGAAGAGCTCAAGGCGATGCTCATCTGCTGTGACGCGATCATGATCTTCGCCGAGCGTCACGCCGCAAAGGCCAGTGAGCTGGCGGCCCGCGAACCGGATCCCGCGAGGCGGCAGGAGCTGGAGCGCATGGCCGCAGTGTGCAGTTGGGTGCCTGCTCACGCCCCCAGGGATTTCCACGAAGCGCTCCAGGCGTACTGGTTCGTTCACCTGGGCGTAATCACTGAGCTTAACACGTGGGACGCCTTCAACCCCGGCAGGCTCGACCAGCATCTGTACCCCTTCTACAAGAAGGGCCTCGAGAATGGCTCGCTCACCGTCGAGAAGGCACGCGAGCTGCTTCAATGCTTCTGGGTCAAGTTCAACAACCAGCCTGCGCCTCCGAAGGTCGGGGTCACGGCGGCGGAGAGCGGCACCTACACCGACTTCGCCAACATCAACCTCGGGGGATTGAAGCCCGACGGCTCTGACGGCGTCAATGACCTGACATACCTTCTTCTCGAGGTCATCGACGAGATGAGGCTCGTGCAGCCGAGCACCAACATACAGCTCAGCAAGAAGAATCCTGATAGATTCCTCAAGGCCGCATGCAGGGTGATCCGGAAGGGCTGGGGCCAGCCATCGATATTCAACGCGGACGAGATCGTCCAGGAACTCCTGAGACAGGGCAAGTCGGTCGAGGACGCCCGGAACGGGGGAGCGAGCGGCTGCGTCGAGACGGGCGCCTTCGGCAAGGAGAGCTACATCCTCACCGGATACTTCAACATCGTGAAGATGATCGAACTGGCTCTGAATGACGGCGTGGACCCGAGGACGGGGAAGCAGTTGGGTCCGAAGACCGGCAACCCCCGCCAATTCGAGACGTTCGACGAGGTGTGCGACGCTTTCAGAAGGCAGATGAAATACTTCATCGACGTCAAGATCAAGGGCAGCAATATCATCGAGCGGGCGTTCGCCGCCTACATGCCGTCGCCGTTCCTTTCGATCATCATCGACGACTGCATCAAGAATGGCAGGGACTACAACGACGGTGGCGCGAGGTACAACACGGACTACATCCAGGGCGTGGGCCTCGGAAGCGCCACGGACTGCCTGTCGGCGATCAAGTATCACGTCTACGACCAGGGCAATCTCAGCATGGATGACCTCCTGAAAGCCATCGGAGAGGACTTCGAGGGACAGGAGAGGGTGCGCCAGCTCCTCCTCAACAAAACGCCCAGGTACGGCAATGACGACGACTACGCCGACGACATCATGAGGTTCATCTTCAACAGCTTCTACGATGAGGTGAACGGCAGGAAAAACACCAAGGGCGGTGTCTACAGGATCAACATGCTCCCGACCACCTGCCATGTCTACTTTGGGTCCGTGGTGGGCGCGATGCCGGACGGGAGGAAGGCCTGGCAGCCGTTGTCCGAGGGGATATCGCCGGTGCAGGGCTCGGACAGGCGAGGACCGACGGCTGTGATCAAGTCCGCCTCCAAGATGGACCATGTACGGACGGGCGGCACACTCCTCAACCAGAAGTTCACACCCCAGCTCCTTGAGGGTGAGGAGGGCATCGAGAGACTGGCCAACCTGGTACGGACGTATTTCAGGCTGGACGGCCATCACATCCAGTTCAACGTGGTGGGCGTGGAGACGCTGCGCGCGGCGCAGAAGGAACCCGAGAAGTACAGGGACCTCATCGTGCGCGTCGCGGGTTACAGCGATTACTTCTGCGACCTGGGCAAATCGCTTCAGGACGAGATCATCGCCCGGACCGAGCACGCCAGCTTCTGACAGTGATATGATAGTACCGTAGGGCGCTGGAGTGCCGATTGGGGTCGAGGTTGAGTGAACACACAGGGGAAGAAAACCGAGAACCGCAAACAGAAGCTTGTCCGGCGGCTCGGAGTGAAGAGCCCCTCTGGTTGCAGACGTATCTCCGACAGCAAGGCAGTCTACCAGATCAGAGTCACTTGTTCCAGAACCGCACCCAAGAGGTGCTACCGGATCTACTCAGAGGAAGATATCAAGGGCTTCATTGATGCTGACGAAATGTCGCCAGAACTAGATAGGAAAGTGACCCGCCTTCTTAACCATGGGCGCCGGGACTCCTGAAAGATTCAGGGTCTTTCTCGACGCGACAATATGGGTTGCAGCAGCAGGAAGTCCGGCGGGGGGATCGGCCAAGATCATCCAGCTGGCGACGGCCGGATACTTCCGATGGCTCTAACGATAGCGGGCCGGTGGCACTTGGTTGGAGAAAGGGATTGTTACACCCTGGATTCATATACCGGCGGGGTGGTGAAGATAAACGTTAGCAAGGGGGTTGTCAAATGAGCAGAATTGCCGTTAGCGCAGACGTTATGCGCTGG
This sequence comes from Ignavibacteriales bacterium, assembly GCA_050260105.1. Taxonomy (GTDB): domain Bacteria; phylum Bacillota; class Sulfobacillia; order JABLXB01; family JABLXB01; genus SM1-B181. The sequence continues at coordinate 83,233 of JBLNBR010000013.1, forward strand.
GCTTTGGAGCGCTCTAATCTGACCATTGACGACCTGCAGAAACGGCTTCCAGGGATTCGCCATTGGGTGGACGGCATGAAGCAGCCGACATTGAGGCAACTAGAGGAACTGGCGAAGGTAACTTCAACGCCGCTCGGATACTTCTTCCTTGAGCAGCCACCGCTAGAGCGATTGCCCATTCCGCACTTTAGAACCCATGCCGACGGGGATTTGGGCAGGCCGAGCCCTGACCTTCTTGAGACCATTCAAATGATGCAGCGCCGGCAGTTCTGGATGCGTGACTTCCTGATTGAGCAAGGCCAGGAACGGCTTGCGTTCGTGGGATCTGCGCAACTTGAAGAACAGGCTGCACTGACCGCGCGAAGCCTGCGTCGTACGCTGGGTCTTCCCGAAGGGTGGGCGGCTCTTCAGAAGACGTGGACGGATGCCCTGCATGTTCTTCGTGAAGCCATGGAAGACGCAGGGATCCTGGTAGTCGTCAATGGTATTGTCGGGAACAACACCCATCGCAAGCTCGATCCACAAGAATTCCGAGGTTTTGTTCTGGTGGACGAGTACGCCCCGCTATTATTTGTGAATGGTGCCGACTACAAGGCTGCGCAGATGTTTACGCTAGCCCACGAGCTGGCGCACGTGTTCTTTGGAAGCAGTGCTGCATTTGATCTGCGTGAAATGCAACCAGCTCGTGACCCAATGGAGCAGGCATGTAACCGGGTAGCTGCTGAGTTTCTAGTTCCCGAGACTGAGTTGTGCGAACGTTGGCCCTTTGTCCGAGACCGTTCAGAACCCTTTCAGGAACTTGCCCGCGCATTCAAAGTCAGCGTTCTCGTAGCCGCACGAAGGGCATTGGACCTTGGATTGATCCAGAAAGATGCCTTCTTCGAATTCTACCATGCATATGAGGCCGGCGAGCGACGCGCGGCTGCTCAACGACCAGAGGGGGGGGACTTCTTTGCCAACCAGAACCTACGTGTGGGAAAGCGATTCGCCTCCGCTGTGATCCAGGCTGCTAAGGAAGGGAGTCTCCTGTACTCTGAAGCATATCAGCTAACCGGACTCTATGGGAAGACTTTCGACACCTACGCATTCTCTCTTGGATTGGGGGACTAGAAATGACTAGCCCCATTTTCGTCCTCGACGCCAATGTATTCATTGAGGCCGCCAACCGGTACTATGCGTTTGACCTTGCTCCTGGGTTCTGGGAGAGCCTCGTTTATCACGCGAAGAACGGATTCATTCTGAGTATTGATCGGGTTCGGGGGGAATTGGAGCGAGTGCATGATCATCTTGCTGCTTGGGTGGCAGGAGAGTTTGCGTTCGCTTTCGTCTCGACTGATGAAGTGAGTATCACTGAAGCCTACAGAGAGGTAATGACTTGGGTGCAACATCAGAACCAGTTCTTGGAGGCCGCAAAGGCAGATTTTGCGAGCGGTGCGGACGGTTGGCTGTTGGCCTTTGCGAGAGCAAGGAACTGCATCATTGTTACCCATGAGGTGCCAAAACCGGATATCAGAAGGAAGGTTCCGATTCCGAATGTCTGCCAACAATTCGGTATAGGCTACGTCAACACATTTGAGATGCTCCGAAGACTCGGGATTAGATGGGTAATCTGAAACAAGGAAACTCGGGCCTGTCTAAACAAGTCCGGTTGCGAGTGCACTGACAAGCCTGCGTAATGAGATTTCCCCACCGACTGGATCAACGATGCCATCCTGCCTCTCAAACTACCCCCCTGACACATACGGGCAAGTCTCTCGGACCAATGTGACTGGGCAGAATTCGAATCGTTGTAGACTCGTGGGCACAGGAAATGGGCTTGCATGCGACCGCGAACGATCGGCTCCCACCAATCGCACATCATTCGGATCTGCCGCGTTGACAGGCATTTTGCCGGGTGTTACGATGGGGTTGGTAGGTGCTAGATCCGAACATTTCCCCCAACCCTCATGAAGCCGCAGGAGGGACAGCCGTGGACAAGGCGCAGGATAGACCGCTTATCACCATCATCATGGGAAGCGACTCCGACCTCCCCGTCATGAACGAGGCAGCCAAGACGTTGGAGTCATTCGATGTCGGGTTCGACTTGCACATCGCCTCGGCTCACAGGACCCCCGGGTTGGTCGAGGATATCGTGAAACAGGCCACTGACAGGGGCGCCCGCGTCATCATCGCCGGCGCCGGCCTGAGCGCGCACCTGCCGGGGGTTATCGCGTCCCACACGACTCTTCCGGTGATCGGCGTGCCGCTCAAGGCGGGCGCTTTGAATGGAGTCGATGCCCTCTACTCCATAGTGCAGATGCCCCCCGGGATCCCCGTCGCGACAGTGGGGATAGACGCGGCAAGGAATGCCGCGCTGCTCGCGGTGCAGATACTTGCAGCGGGGGCCTGGGAACGCGGTGACGACGACGCCGGTGATGACCGGACCCCCGTGTCTGGAACCGGCAGCGTCGAGCTTCCGGCTGCAGGCGGTCTTGCCGCGAGACTGGCCCGGAGGCTCCGCGAGTACCGTGATGGGCTGGCGGCCTCGGTGGAGGCGAAGGAGCGGCGGCTTCAAACGAAGGGATACGGGGGGTCCGAGGGATGATACCCAGGTATTCACGGCCTGAAATGGCCTCGATATGGTCGGATGAGAGTAAGTACGCCGCATGGCTCGAGGTGGAGATCCTTGCCTGCGAGGCGTGGTCGAAACTCGGGGTCATCCCGCCGGAGGCGGTGGAGCAGATCCGGTCCCGCGCGAAGATAGACACCGCTCGCATCGCCGAAATCGAGGCCGGGGTGAGGCATGACGTCATAGCATTCACCACTCAGGTCGCTGAGACAGCGGGCGAGGCGGGCAAGTGGATCCACTACGGGCTGACGTCGTACGACGTCGTCGACACGGCCCTATCTCACTTGATGGTGAAGGCAGCCGCACTGATCGTGCGCGACCTGGAGGACCTGCGGGAAGCCGTCGCGGTCCAGGCCCGAAAGCACAAGATGACCCCCACGATCGGCCGTACTCACGGCGTTCACGCCGAACCCATGACGTTCGGAATGAAGATGGCCCTCTGGTACGCCGAGATCGGCCGGTGCATCGAACGGGTCGCCAGGGCGTCGGAGGTCTGCGGCTACGGCAAGGTGTCGGGCGCTGTCGGCACGTTCGCTCACGTGGACCCGTTCGTGGAGCGCTATGTGTGTGAGAGCCTCGGCCTTAAGCCCGCCCCCGTATCCACACAGGTCCTGCAGCGCGACAGGCACGCGGAGTACGTCGTCCAGATGGCGCTCGTTGCCTCGTCGCTCGAGAAGTTTGCCACGGAAATCAGGCATTTGCAGCGGACCGAGGTGCAGGAGGCAGAGGAGCCGTTCCGGGAGGGGCAGAAGGGCTCATCCGCAATGCCGCACAAGAGGAACCCGGTTGTCTGCGAGCAGATCTGCGGTCTGGCTCGTGTGGTGAGGGGCTACGCGACAACCGCGATGGAGAATATGAACCTCTGGCACGAGCGGGACATCTCCAACTCGTCGGTGGAGCGGATCGTCATTCCCGATGCGACCATCCTGCTGGACTACATGGTCTCCCGGTTCACCACGGTGGTGAAGGACCTGCGGGTCTATACCGGGAGGATGAGATCGAATCTCGAAATGACCGGCGGCCTCATATTCTCCCAGGAGATCATGTTGGCCCTGGTCGAGAAGGGCATGCCCAGAGAAGAAGCGTACGGAATCGTTCAGTCGCTTGCCATGAAGGCGCGCGATGAGGGTCTCGAGTTCAAATCCCTCGTCGGGCACGATCAGCGCATCAGGCAGGTTCTGGGTGATCGGGAGATCGAGACCGTGTTCGACTACGAGCGGCAGCTGGGGCGGATCGACGAGGTGTTCTCGCGGGCCGGCCTTGAGGGTTGACTGTCGAGGGTTACGCCACTCAGAACTGATGAAGGTGGTGCGTGCTGTGGCAGAGGTTTGGAAAGTGGACAAGCTTTATGAAGGAAAAGCCAAGATCGTGTTCGCGACCGGAGACCCCGACCTCCTGATCGTTCATTACAAGGACTCGGCGACAGCCTTCGACGGAAAGAAGAAAGGGACCATTGAGGGGAAGGGCGTCATAAACGCCGAGATGTCCGCGGTGTTTTTCACGATCCTCCGGGACGCGGGGGTGCCGAATCACTTCGAGAGGCTGCTCAGCCCCGGAGAGATGCTCGTCAAGCGACTCCAGATCGTGCCCGTGGAGGTAGTGGTGAGAAACATCATCGCGGGCAGCCTTTCCAAGCGCCTCGGCTTGCCCGAGGGCACGGGCCTCAAGAGACCTGTCCTCGAGTTCTACTACAAGAGTGACGAGCTCGGCGACCCCATGATCAACGAATACCACGTGTACGCTCTGGATATGGCGACAGAGGCCGAGATGGAGGAGATCGCAAGGCTGGCCATGAAGACCAACGAAGCCCTGCGAGGTTTCTTGAATCCGAGGAACATCGATCTGGTCGATTTCAAACTCGAATTCGGCAGGTACCGCGGAGGCATCATCCTTGGGGACGAGATTTCCCCGGATACGTGCCGTTTCTGGGATTCCAATAGCAGGGAGAAACTGGACAAGGACAGGTTCAGGAGGGACCTCGGCGGGGTGGAGGACGCCTACCGTGAGGTACTCAGGAGGGTCATATCCGCATGAACTACCTGGCAAGGGTGACGGTGTCGCTCAAGAAATCCGTGTTGGACCCGCAGGGCGCGGCGGTGAAGTCGGGTCTGGCCTCGATGGGTTTCACGAACGTCGCGGGAGTGAGGATCGGCAAGCACATGGAGATTGATCTCTCGGAGTGCGATTCCGCCGCGGATGCGGCAGGCGTCGTTGACGAGATGTGCAGGAAACTCCTTGCAAACCCCGTGATCGAGGAGTACGAGTTCGAGGTCGTCGAGGCTTCACCCGGGGAGGCGGCTGGACGGTGAAGTTCGGGGTGGTCGTGTTCCCGGGCTCCAACTGCGACGCCGACGCGTTCTACGCGATCAGGGACGGCCTGTCGCAGCCTGTAGATTATATCTGGCACCAGAGTCGCAGCGTCTCGTCGTACGACTGTATTGTGCTTCCGGGCGGATTCGCCTTCGGCGACTACCTCCGGGCAGGGGCGATAGCCCGGTTTTCCCCCGTCATGGACGCCGTGGAGGAATTCGCGGCCCGTGGCGGCCTGGTGCTGGGTGTCTGCAATGGTTTCCAGGTTCTGCTCGAGTGCGGGCTGCTCCCCGGCGCCATGCTCAGGAACGACAGCCTGCAATTCAGGTGCATGTATGTCAACCTCAGGGTGGAGAACACCGCGACCCCGTTTACGAACAGGCTCGTGCCCGGGCAGGTAGTCCGCATCCCCATAGCCCACGGCGAGGGCAACTACTACGCCGACGAACAGACCCTCCACGATCTCGAAGACAGAGGCCGCATTCTCTTCCGGTACTGCGATGACGAGGGCAGGACGACGGCGGAGGCCAACCCCAACGGGGCGCTGTGCAACATCGCCGGGATATGCAACGAGAGGGGCAATGTCGCGGGGATGATGCCCCACCCCGAGAGGGCGTACCAGCGCAGGCTCGGTTCTGACGACGGGCTGGCGGTCTTCCGGTCCATAGTCTCGTTCCTGGAGGGCAGATGACATGCGCACCCCGGAGCCACCGGTTGAGAAGATAATCGAGGACAAGCTGTGGCGGCAGATGGGGCTCAAGGATGCCGAGTTCGAGATGATCGAGGCCTCACTGGGGAGAGCCCCCAACTGGACGGAGCTCGGGATGTTCGCCGTGCTCTGGTCCGAACACTGCGCGTACAAGCATTCCCGGAAGATGCTCGGAACCCTCCCGACCAGGGGGCCGCAGGTCCTCATAGGGCCCGGAGAGAACGCCGGCGTTATCGACATCGGCGACGGGCTCGCCGTCGCTTTCAAGATGGAGTCGCACAACCACCCGTCCGCGGTCGAGCCATATCAGGGCGCGGCCACGGGAGCGGGCGGCATAATCAGGGACATCCTCGCGATGGGCGCCAGGCCTGTGGCGTTGCTGGATCCGCTGAGGTTCGGCGAATTGTCCGATCCCAGGGTGCGGTACCTGTTCAGCGGGGTCGTCGCGGGCATCGCAGGATACGGCAACTGTGTGGGAATACCGACTGTGGGTGGGGAAGTGGCCTTCGAGGACTGCTACGCGGACAACCCGCTGTGCAACGTGATGTGCGTCGGCCTCATCCGGCGCGACGACATCAAGCGAGGGGTGGCGGCCGGCGCCGGCAACTCGGTGATGCTGGTCGGCCACTCGACGGGGCGTGACGGGATACACGGGGCGACATTCGCCTCAGAGGAACTCGGTGAGGATTCCGAGGCGAAACGGCCCAACGTCCAGGTGGGGGACCCGTTCGTGGAGAAACTCCTGATCGAAGCCTGTCTCGAGATGATGGCCACGGGATCGGTGGTCGGGATACAGGACATGGGCGCGGCGGGGATCACCTCCTCGTGCGCGGAGACCGCCGCCCGGGCCGGAACCGGAATTGAGATCGATGTGTCGCTCGTGCCGTTGCGCGAGAACGACATGACGCCGTACGAGATCATGCTCTCCGAATCGCAGGAGCGCATGCTGGTGATAGTCGAGAAGGGAAGGGAAGGAGAAGTATCCGCCATCTGCCGGAAGTGGGGCCTTCCTTCGGCTGTCATAGGACGGGTCACCAACGATGGGATGTTCAGGGTGATCGAGAACGGGCGAGTCGCGGCGGAGGCACCGGCCGCCCTGCTGGCCGAGAAGGCGCCGGTGTACGACCCCGCCTGGGAGGAACCGGAGTATCTCCGCAGCACGAGGTCGTTCGATCCTTCAGGGGTACCAATTCCGGCGGACATCGGGCAGGCGTTGACGGCGGTTCTCACCTCGCCGGGCGTGGCGTGCAAGCGCTGGGTGTACAGGCAGTACGACCACATGGTCCAGACCAACACCGTGCTGCTGCCCGGCGCAGACGCGGCCGTAGTCAGGGTGAGGGCTGACTGGTACCCACCGGGACGCTCGAGCGAAGCCGTGCCCGGACGAATGACCGGGCCCGAGAAGGGGATCGCCCTGAAGGCGGACGGCAACGGCAGGTACTGCTATCTCGACCCCGTTGAGGGCGGCGCGATCGCGGTCGCCGAAGCCGCGCGAAACATCGCATGTACGGGCGCGAGGCCGCTGGCCGTCACCAACTGCCTGAACTTCGGCAATCCGGAGAAACCGGACGTGTTCTGGCAGTTCAGGGGCGTAATCGAGGGAATGGGGAAGGCCTGCCGGGCCCTCGGTACACCGGTCACGGGGGGCAACGTCAGCTTCTACAACGAATCGAAGAATCGCGCGATCTACCCGACACCCGTGATCGGGATGGTCGGCCTGATCCATGACATATCCAGGATTCTGAGGCCCGGGTTCAGATCCGCAGGCGACTACGTGGTCCTGCTGGGGGAGACCCGGGATGAGCTGGGCGGCAGCGAGTACTTGAAGGTTGTCCACGGCATCGTGGCGGGGCGCCCGCCTGCGGTCGACCTCGAACGCGAGAAAACGCTGATAGATGTGCTGCTCGAGGCGAACGCGCAGGGGTTGCTCGAATCCGCTCACGACGTCTCGGATGGGGGCCTGGCGGTGGCCCTGGCGGAATGCTGTTTCGGGGCGCAGCCCGGCGCCAGGGGAGCGGACATCCTGCTCCGGTGGGAGGGCAGGGCGGACGCGCTCCTGTTTTCAGAGAGTCAGTCCCGGGTGATCGTGACGGCGCGATCCGGCGCCGCGGACAGGCTGCTCTCGCTGTGCAAGGGAAAGAATCTGCCGTGTTCGATCATCGGCCGCGTGGCCCGGACGCAGCTCCGGATCGCCGCGCAGGGCGGCGGCGAAGCGAGGCCCCTGATCGACTGCGACACGGCTTCACTTGAGGAGTCCTGGCAGGAGGCGATACCATGTCTGATGGGCTGAACAGGCTGAGACCCCGTGAAGAATGCGGTGTGTTCGGCATCTTTGGCCATCCGGACGCGGCAACCCTCACGTACTACGGGCTTCACGCCCTGCAGCACCGTGGGCAGGAGAGCGCGGGGATCGTGGTTGGCGACGGCCTCTGCCTGAAGATACACAAGGGTATGGGGCTCGTTTCGGAGGTTTTCGATGAAGGCGTGCTGGCGGGGTTGCCCGGGGATAGGGCGATAGGGCACGTGAGGTATTCGACGACGGGGGCGACGTTGCCGGTCAACGCCCAGCCGATATTGCTCAGGTGCAGGGGCTCATCGGTGGCCCTCTGCCACAACGGGAACCTCGTCAACGCGGCGAGCCTGAGGGGGTCGCTCGAGAAGAGCGGCTCCATCTTCCAGACGACCCTGGACACGGAGGTAATAGCCCACCTCATGGCAAGATCCAGTGAACAGGCATTCGAGGACGCGCTCATCGAGACGTGCAGGCGCGTGAAGGGTGGTTACGCTCTGCTTTTTCTGACGAGGGATAGGCTGATCGGGGTCAGGGACCCGAACGGCATCAGGCCCCTGTCCATAGGCCGGATCGAGGGCCTTCACGGTGAATGCTACGTTCTCGCGTCCGAAACCTGCGCGTTCGACGCGGTGGGCGCGGAGCCGGTGCGTGACGTCGAACCCGGGGAGATGGTCGTCATCGACTCCGGCGGCCTCAGATCCGTTCAGGCCGTTCGGGGCGAGACGCCCGCCCTGTGCATATTCGAGTACATATACTTCGCCCGTCCGGATTCGGACCTTGCCGGCCACAACGTGCATTCCGTCAGGAAAACGATGGGAAGGCTGCTGGCGCGAGCCTACCCGGTCGACGCCGACGTGGTCACGGGCGTTCCGGATTCCAGCATATCCGCAGCGAGCGGATATGCCGAAGAGTCCGGCGTGCCGTACGAGATAGGCCTGGTCAAGAACAGGTACGTGGGCAGGACCTTTATACAACCGGCCCAGAGGATCAGGGACCAGGGCGTGAAGTTGAAACTCAACCCGTTGCGGAAGATCGTGAGCGGCAAGAGGGTTGTCCTCGTGGACGATTCTATCGTCAGGGGCACCACCTCCGGCCACATTGTGGGTCTCCTTCGTGAGGCGGGAGCGAGGGAGGTCCATCTCCGGATAAGCTCCCCGCCGTACAGGTATCCGTGCTACTACGGCATCGACACCTCTTCGAGGGCCGAGCTCGTGGCCGCCAACAGGTCGATCTATGAGATCCAGAGGATGGTCGGCGCGGACAGTCTCTGCTACCTGTCCCTCGACTCGCTCCTGGCGTCGGTCGGCGGCAGGGGGACTGAGGCGCACTCCCACTGCACGGCGTGCTTCACCGGCGACTACCCGGTGGACGTGAACGGCGCCACAGGCAAGTCGGCCCTGGAGGAATCGTTCTTCGGGGCTTGCGCCGGGGAGGCGAACGGGCGATGAAATCCGGCCCTGGTGACGCAAGCCGAAACCACGCGGCGGACCTGTACCGCGAGGCCGGGGTGAACATAGACGCCGGCAACGAGGCGGTCCTCAGGATAGCCCCGCACGCGAAGAGGACCAGGATACCCGGTGTCCTCAGCGACATCGGTGGGTTCGGGGGGTGTTTCTCCCTCGAACCCTACGGTATCAACGACGCGGTTCTTGTCGCCGGGGCCGACGGAGTGGGAACCAAACTCAAGATTGCGTTCGCCATGGGTGTCCACGACACTGTGGGAATAGACTGCGTCGCCATGAACGCGGACGACGTCGTGGTCCAGGGCGCGAGGCCACTGTTCTTCCTGGACTACCTGGCGGTGGGAAGGCTCGACCCCCGCGTGGTGGAGGAGATAGTCAAGGGGGTCGCCGAGGGCTGCGTGAGGGCCGGTTGCGCCCTCCTGGGCGGTGAGACTGCGGAGATGCCCGGCATGTATGCGGATGGCGAATACGACCTCGCGGGGTTCGCCGTGGGCGTGGTAGAGAGGCGCTGGCTCATCGACGGCGCCCGCATAGGGCCGGGTGACGCGCTGGTCGGGCTGATGTCCTCGGGACTCCACAGCAACGGCTACAGCCTGGCGCGAAAAGCGCTTCTGGAGAAGGCACGCCTGAGTCTGGACGCGCGGGTTCCCGAGCTCGGGCGGACCCTGGGCGAGGAGCTGCTGGAGCCCACGAGGATATACTCGCGGGCGCTGGTGGATCTGTTCGCGTCCGGTGTCGCGGACGTGCTCGGCATCGCTCACATAACGGGGGGCGGATTCTACGATAATATCCCGCGCATTCTCCCGCGGGGAACGCGCGCCAGGATAGATGGGACATCGTGGGCGCCGCTCCCCGTCTTTGACCTGATCGAGCGTCTCGGCCGGATCGAAAGGCCGGAGATGTTCAGGGTGTTCAACATGGGGATCGGGATGATCCTGGTCGTCCCGCAGGAGGAGTGCGACGCCTGCGTGAGATTCCTCGAAGGTAGGGGATTCCCCGCTCGCGCAATCGGGGAGATCGTGCGCGGCGAGCCGGGCGTGGACATTGTCTAGGGGCGGATGTCGCCCTGGGGTGACGCAATGGCGGGCACTTTGAGGTTGGGCATACTGGTCTCCGGCAGGGGCACCAACATGCAGGCGATCATGGACGGGTGCAGGGATGGCTCTATCCCCGCCGGCGTGGTGGTGGTCATCAGCGATGTGGAGACGGCGCCGGCGCTGGAGAGGGCGCGCAATGCGGGGGTGGAGGCGCTGTTCGTGGATCCCGGGGCGTATCCCGGCCGCAGGGAATTCGACGACGCGGTCGGAGACCTCCTGGAGCAGCGCTCCGTCGACCTGGTATTGCTGGCGGGGTTCATGAGGGTGCTTGGGCCCACCCTGATCCGGAGGTTCAAGGGGAGAATCATGAACATACACCCGTCGCTGCTGCCCTCGTTCCCGGGCCTGGATGCCCAGCGGCAGGCGGTGGAATACGGGGTCAGGTACAGCGGGTGCACGGTTCATTTCGTTGACGAAGGGGTCGACTCGGGCCCCATCATAGTCCAGGCGGTCGTCCCCGTAGAGGACGGCGACACGACCGTGACGCTGGCAGAAAGGATACTCCGCGAGGAGCACCGGATATACCCCGAGGCGATCAGGCTGTTCGCACAGGGGAGGCTATTCGTTGACGGGCGTCGCGTGCGCGTGTTGTCGCCACGGGATGCAACGTCCACTGGGCGGGAGGGGATCCATTGATCAGCCGGGCGCTGATAAGCGTATACGACAAGACGGGGCTCGTTGATTTCGCGCGTGGGCTGAAGGGCATCGGAGTGGAGATACTGTCCACGGGCGGCACCGCGAAGGCGCTCTCCGAGGCGGGGATAGACGTCAAGCAGGTGTCGGACGAGACGGGCTTCCCGGAGATACTCGACGGAAGGGTCAAGACGCTGCACCCCGGGATCCACGGCGGCCTGCTTGCCCGCAGGGACCTGCCGGACCATATGCGGCAGATCGAAAGCGCCGGCATACGGCCGATCGACATGGTGGTCGTCAACCTGTACCCGTTCAAGCAGGTCGCGTCGAGGGAGGGCGTCTCGCTCGAGGAAGTGATCGAGAACATCGACATAGGCGGCCCTTCGATGCTGCGCAGCGCGGCCAAGAACCACGGCGGCGTGGTCGTTGTGTGCGATCCCGCAGATTATCGCCTGGTGCTCGACGAGATCTCAAAGACCGGCGATGTACCGGGCCGGCTCCGGCTGGAGCTCGCGGTTAAGGCGTTCTCACACACTGCCCACTATGACGCCCTCATATCTTCGTACCTCGGCAGGGTGGCCGGACGCGGTCCCCTCGACTTCCCGGGGAATCTTACTCTGGCCTTCGAGAAGGCACAGTCAATGAGATACGGCGAGAATCCGCACCAGAAGGCGGCATTCTACAGGGAACCCTTCTTGAAAGAGGCGTCCATCTCGTACGCGAAGCAACTGCACGGAAAGGAACTGTCGTTCAACAATATCAACGATACGAACGCCGCGTTCGAGCTCGTGAGGGAGTTTAGTGAGCCGGCCGCCGTCGCCGTGAAACACGCCAACCCCTGCGGAGTCGGGACCGGCGCTACGGTGGAAAAGGCGTTTACCAGGGCTTTCGAAGCGGACCCCGTCTCCATCTACGGTGGGATCGTCGCCTTCAACAGGGTGGTCGACGCCGCCACGGCGAGGCTGCTCTCGCCCATATTCATCGAGGTTGTGATCGCCCCCGGTTTCGACGAGGAAGCGGCGGCGATACTGTTCCGCAAGAAGGACATACGGGTGCTCGCGACAGGCGACGCCAGTGGTTCGACGGGCGTGGCCGCGAGGGCGTACGATCTGAAGAAGGTGAGGGGAGGCCTCCTGATCCAGGAAGCCGACTGCGCCCCGGACAATCCCGAGAAGTGGGTGTGCGTCACCTCGAGGAATCCGTCCTCTTCCGAAATCGCGGACCTGGCCTTCGCCTGGAAGGTGTGCAAGTACGTCAGGTCCAACGCCATCGTCCTGGCAAGGGGACTCCAGACCGTCGGGATCGGCGCGGGGCAGATGTCGAGGATCGGCGCGGCTCAGATCGCAATCGAGGCCGCTGGAGAGAAGGGGCGCGGCGCCGTGATGGCGTCCGACGCCTTCTTCCCGTTCTCCGACGTCGTGGAGGCTGCGGCTAGGGCGGGCGTGACCGCCATTGTCCAGCCCGGCGGCTCGGTACGTGACGCCGAATCGACGGCCGCGGCGGACCGCGCGGGCATAACGATGCTGTTCACCGGGGTGCGCCATTTCAGACACTGACGGGGGAGGCGGGCCGGCGTGAAGGTCTTGGTGGTAGGAGGGGGCGGCAGGGAACACGCTCTCTGCTGGGCGCTCGGTCGCAGCCCTGCGGTCAGCCGTGTGTACTGCGCCCCCGGGAACGCGGGGATATCGCGGGACTACACCTGCGTGAACATTGCGGCCGGGGACATCGACGGCCTGGCGAAATGGGCGGCCGGCGAGGGAATCGACCTCACTGTCCCCGGACCGGAGGCGCCGCTCGTGGCCGGCCTGGTGGACCGGTTCACCCGCGCGGGCCTGAGAGTGTTCGGCCCGTGTGCGGAGGCGGCCCTGATCGAGGGGAGTAAGTACTTCGCCAAGGGACTCATGGCCGAGGCCGGCGTGCCCACTGCGCGATTCGAGGTGTTCGACGACCCGGCGCGGGCGAGGGCCTACGTGTCGAATGAGCGCTTTCCCCTGGTAGTGAAGGCGGACGGCCTCGCGGCTGGCAAAGGCGTCACCGTCTGCATGACGGAGGAAGAGGCCTGGCTGGCTATCGAGGACGCCATGGAGAAGAAGGTGTTCGGCGACGCAGGACGCCGCGTCATCGTGGAGGAATTCCTGGAAGGGGAAGAAGCCACCGTCATGGCGTTCTGCGACGGCGACTACGCGGCGTTGATGCAGCCTGTCCAGGACCACAAGAGGGCGTGCGACGGCGACAAGGGGCCGAACACGGGGGGCATGGGCGCCTACAGCCCGGTGCCCGCGGTGACCGCCGGCGTGCTCGACCACGTGAGCGAGCGAGTCATCGCCCCGGTGCTCAGGGCGATGTCAAGAAGGGGAATAAGATACACGGGCGTGCTCTACGCGGGGCTGATGCTTACCAGGCACGGGCCGTTCGTTCTCGAATTCAACGCGAGGTTCGGCGACCCTGAGACGCAGGCCGTACTGCCCAGGCTGGAAACCAGCCTGGCGGATATCATGATGGCCGCGGCTGAGGGTAATCTCCCGCGGCAGCGAATCGAATGGTCCGGGCGTGCGTCGGTGTGCGTGGTGGTCGCATCCGGAGGATATCCCGGAGAGTACGAGAAAGGTAGAGGCATCAGCGGCCTGGACGAGGCGGCCCGCGAACCGGGCGTGGTCGTCTTCCACGCGGGCACTGCAGCCGGTCCTGGAGGGAGTATCGTCACCTCGGGCGGGCGAGTGCTCGGAGTGACGGCCACGGGAGAGACGATCGCCGGGGCGCGTCACGCCGCATATCGAGCGGTTTCCAGGATACAATTCGACGGGGCGTACTACCGGCGCGACATTGGGCTTCGAGCCGATCCACCCCCGGGCGGCAGGTGATGGGATCCGGTGGATCAGCAACGCGTGAACGGGCAACGCCGTACTTCCAGGAGACTCGTGAGGATCGCGCTCATCGCGGGGGTATACGCCGTCCTCACTATGATGCCCCCCTTCTCGTCCGTGAGCTATGGCTCGATCCAGGTCAGGGTCTCTGAAGCCCTGACAGTCCTTCCCTACATCACGGGCGACGCGATATACGGCCTCTGGCTCGGCTGTGTGCTTGCCAACATGGCGAGCCCCTTCATGGTCTACGACGTAACGCTCGGCGCGGGCGCCACCCTCCTGGCGGCCTGCCTCACGCGGAGGGCGCCCAGCGAAGCGATCGCCCCCCTTCCGCCGGTAATCGTCAACGCCCTGGTGGTGTCCATTTACGTGAGCGGGTGGAGCGTCGCCGCCTACCCGGTCGTCGCCCTGTACATCGCCATTGGTGAGGCCATAGCCTGCTACGGCCTGGGCTATCCGCTCTTGCGGTTCATGTCCCGTAACGCCCGCGCTCGCCGGATCGTCGCCGGAGAATAGCCTTCCCCGCTCGAACGCACACTGTGAACGCACGGCAGGCTGGTTGGCAAGGAGGGCCTATGGCATTGGTCGCGCTCGCTATCGCGTGCCTCGCGGGGATTCTAATGGCGGTGCAAGGGGTTCTCAACTCCGGTCTGGGAAGGGTCGCCGGTCTCTTGAAGGCCACCCTCGCCGTTCACGCCGGCGGTCTTGCGGTCATTGCCCCCGTAGTGTTGCTGTACGCCAGGCGGGCCCCTGGCAAGCTCGCCGGAGCGGCGTGGTTCTACTACCTCGGAGGTCCCCTCGGCGTGGGTATAGTCTACTTCGTCGCGGCCAGCATAGGAAAGGTGGGCGCGTGCCCGGCCACGACCGCGATCATCACGGGACAGGTATTGACTGCCGCCGCTCTCGACCATTTCGGAGTCCTCGGTCTCCAGCGGGTCCCTTTTCACCCGGTCAGGCTGCTGGGTGTGGCGTTCCTCTCCCTCGGGGCCTGGATACTCCTGAAGAAGTGACGGCCGCGCGTGAGTTGTTGACTCGGGGCGACTCTCCAGGTTATTATGAAGCGAGATCAACGATACCTGGGTATGGTAGAATCCGGAAGGTGGTCGAGCTGGTGAGCGTATACGAAGCAAGAAGGGTAGATCTCTTGCAGAGATTGAGGAAGGTTGAGGGCCAGGTCCGTGGCGTTCAGAAGATGATCGGCGACGGCAGGGCCTGTGTCGACGTCCTTACGCAGCTTGCGGCCATCAGTGAGGGGATCAAGAAAGTCAGCATGCTGGTGTCCGAGTGCCACGTGAAGGGCCGCGTCAACCAGGCCCTGAGTGGCGACGGCGCCGACGACGTTGCGGATGAACTGGTCCAGATGTTGTTCAAGTTCACCAGGTAAGATGGGGTCGCGGCTTTGCGGGGAGGAGTCGCACGGTGAGAGAGAAGGGCCGCGTAGTGCGGCTTGAAAATGGTCTCGCGGTGGTCCGGATGACGCGATCCGCCGCGTGCAACTGCTGCGGGATGTGCGACGGCCTGGTTCCGGGCGCCAACGAACTGTTCATCAAGGCGACCAATGCCGCCGGCGCCGTGCCGGGGGATACCGTCGATGTTGAAGTGGAGACGCGCGGGGCGCTGCAGGCCGCGTTCCTGATCTACGGGCTGCCCCTCCTGGGCGGGGCAGCTGGATTCGTGCTGGGGTCGTTGACTGCGGGCGGTGTCTACGGGATAGTGGGAGCTCTTCTCGGGTTTTCCGTAACCTTCCCCATCATCCACCTGCTTGACAGGCGACTGTCCGGCGACACCAGGTTCAGGCCCGAGATCGTAGGGATCGAGGAACCCGGCGGCATGCCGGACCCGTGATCTAGAGGGACTGACCGGTTACGTCCCGCCGGATTCCCGGTTTCGGCATGTAGCCTTCACTCTGCAGTGCTTCGAGCGCCTCCGAGTATTTCGACCGGTCCACTATGAGATGCCTCGGCCCTATCTCGCCAAGAACGAATGGCTGCATCCTCTTCGACGCCTTGATCTGGTTCGCCAATTCCTCCGTATCGCAATGCAGGACCAGGGCATCTACGAACTCGACCCTCCCGTAACCCTTCGACCATTCCTCTATGGAATAGGACACGTTCTGCGGTATATCGTTCTTGCTGTGCCGCCTCAGGAACGCCATTATGGACTGGGAGCTCATGCCCGATGAGAGCGCGCGATACGTGGACTGGCGCGTGATCTTGTAGATGAGCATCTGATCGGGCTTGACCAGGTCGGCGAGTTGCTCGACCTTCCAGAGTATCGAAGGCTCGATGTTCGCGGGGACCAGCATCTCGAACGTCCCCTGCAGGAAGAACGAGTCCTCGAGCGGGACATCGTTGAACGCCTCCTCAGGGGAGGAAACCGGCCTGCCCGTGACCAGTGAGGCGAGTACCCGCCCCGGTGCGGTGAGCCTCAGGGCCGGACCGGCAGCGGTATCGATTCTCGCAAGCACCCCTGCGTAGGAGAGCATCCTGATCGCTTTCCAGAGTCTAGTCTCGAGGCCGTGCCAGGAATGTTCCAGGCTCAGGTATTCCATCTCCTCCAGGAGCGAGTTGAAGGAGACCCACCGGCCTTCAGGGACGTGGTCCATGATGGCGAGCATCGTCTGGACGTCCGGATCCGGCTGCACCCACTCTTCGAAGAGGGAGGAGAACACGTCCATCGCCTTCGAGGGCGCGGGCACGACCACCCACTCCTCGACCTTGGGTGACACCTGTATCTCGCGCTGTTCGGTTTCGGTTACCAGCCCGTGCCTCTTGCAGTAATTGATGATGAACGCGAGGTGCAGCGGGTGCACTGCCTGGAACGACTCGGCCTCGTCCGGCAGTTCGTCGGGCAGGCCGAGGGACGAGATGATGTCCCTCTGGGATCTCCTGTAGATCGTCCCGCCCTGGGCCATCTTGACCTGGTTCTTCTTCAGATACGAAAGGAACAGGTGGATATGCCTCGTCGGCACGATGGGTTCGGGGTCCGTCCCCCTCACGGTGACGTCCTGCGCGACAATGTGGTTGAGAATCGAGGGCATGAGCACGCGGACCACCGGGGCGCGCAAATCACCGGGTATGAAGTATATCTGCCTGTAATTCTCCCGCCCGGTGTATACGAGTCCCGCCCTGACCAGCGTGTCCAGGACCTTTGCGCCGTTTCTCCGCCACTTCCTCGTCAGCTCGTTGAGTTTCTGATGACACTTCTCGACAACGATGCCCCTGCCCCCACCACAGAGGGCCACCATCTTCAGGGCCGTGAGCTCCTCCTCAGTCAAGGAAGACACGACGTGCGAGAGGTAGGTGACCTCCTTGATGCGGCCGGGAAGCCACCCCAGCAGATCCTGTGGTACGGACCTGCCCTCGAAACCGAAATCCCTGGCGATCCTCAACACGTGATTCGGAGGCAGGCGCCTCAGGCATTCAGTCAGATCCATCATGCCTGCGCCTCCTTCAGTTCCGCGGGCAGCTCGCTCTCGTTCAGGATCGTGTACTGGTAACCCTGTTCGGTGAGGAACAACTGCCTGTTCTGGGCGAATTCCTGGTCCTTCGTGTCCCTCGTCACGAGTGAGTACAGTCTGGCCTTTGCCCCGTTCTTCTTGGGCCGCAGGATCCGCCCGAGCCTCTGGGCCTCCTCCTGCCTGGAACCGAACGTTCCCGAAACCTGTATCGCGACGCTGGCGTCCGGCAGATCGATGGCGAAGTTCGCCACCTTTGATACCACGAGCAGCCGGATCCTGCCGCTCTTGAACTCGTCATACAGTCTCCGTCTCTGTGAGTTGGGCACCTGGCCCGTTATCAGCGGCGCTCCTGTCAAACGCGCGATCTCGTGGAGCTGATCGAGGTACTGCCCGATCACGAGCACCTGGTCCCCCTGGTGGGCCTTGAGCAGATCCATCACAATACCCAGTTTGCGCGGGTTTTCCGACGCTACGCGACTCTTGTTCTTCTCCTCGGCGATCGCGTACTCCAGTCTCCTGTCCGAATCCATCTCGATGCGTATCTCATAGCAGGAGGCGGTGGCAATCCAGCCGTCCTTCTCCAGGTCCTTCCAGGGGACGTCGAAGCGCTTGGGCCCGATGAGGCTGAATACCTCATGCTCCCGCCCGTCCTCCCTGACTAGCGTCGCCGTCAATCCGAGGCGGCGGCGCGCCTGCAGCTCAGCTGTGATGCGGAACACGGGCGCTGGCAGAAGGTGAACCTCATCATAAATGATGAGGCCCCAATTGCGCTGAGAGAACAGCGAAAAGTGGGGGTACTCCTGTCCCCTGTTTTTCGAATGGGTAAGTACCTGGTAGGTGCTCACGGTGACCGGCCTTATCTCTTTTCTCTCGCCCGTGTATTCCCCTATGTCGTTCTCGTCGAGCGTGGACTTGTCGAGCAGCTCGTCTATCCATTGCCGGACCGCCACGACGTTGGTGGAAAGAATGAGAGTCTGTTCCCTGAGTTGGGACATCACGCCCATACCGACAATGGTCTTCCCGGCGCCGCAGGGGAGCACGATCACCCCGTTGCCCCCGTTTTCGGACCCGTTCGCGTAGAACCTGTTCACTGCCGCTTCCTGGTATCGCCTGAGGCGGAAGACGCCGCCCGACCTGCATACAGGCCTGAGCGAGATGTCGAGGGGCTCTCCGACCACGTACCCGGCCAGATCCTCGACGGGGTAGCCTATCCTTGTGAGCGCTTGTTTGATTCTGCCGCGGCAGTCGGGCCGCACCATGATGGTCCGCCGGTCGAGCGGGCTGGAGATGAACGGCTTGATCGATGGATGGTGGAGAGCGTGGGCGATCGCCGTCTCATCGTCGGAAACGAGGCAAAGCCCGTCGCCCGCGGACAGGAGCTTCAGCCGGCCGTACCTGCTGACGTATTCCTCGATTTCGCGCCGGACGTTCTGAGGGACGGGGTACCTCGATAGAGAATCCAGCGTGTCGAGTATCTCTGGCGCGGATGCCCCGCTCGCGGCGGCGTTCCAGAGCGAAATGGGGGTTATCCTGTATGTATGTACGTGTTCCGGACTCTTCTCAAGGTCCGCGAACCTCAGGAGCAGATCCCTCGCCCTTTCGTACGAGGGATTGGCGACTTCTACGAGGATTGTCATGTCACTTTGGACTATGATTGGCTGTGTGCTGGGCCGATTCATACTTGAACGTCGCGTTCTCCTTTCTGTGCCAGGGAGAATACTAAAACGGATTCTGAATTACATTACCTTCTACAGATGCCCTACTTTCCCTTCCTAAAGTGATCGTTTTGCGATATGGGAGTCTCCTCCCCTCACCGCACTCCCTCCGCGTCAAGCGGGGACGACCTTGTGGTATAATCACCCTGTAGGAAGTGGGAAAGGAGTCCACATGGCTCACCATTCTGGGAATCCTGCGTCCATTCTCAACGGCCTCAACCCCCAACAGAAGGAGGCTGCCGTTCATCTGTCCGGCCCTGTACTGGTGCTCGCGGGAGCAGGGAGCGGAAAGACCCGGGTACTCACACATCGTTTCGCCTACCTGGTCTCGACGGGAGTGGATCCGTCCAGGATCCTGGCGATTACCTTTACGAACAAGGCCGCGGACGAGATGAGGACGAGGCTCAGGAGCATGATCGCCGGGCTCGCGAAGGACTCCTGGGTATCCACTTTCCATTCCGCCTGCGTCAGGATTCTCCGGCGCGACTATGACAAGATCGGCGGCAGGCGCAACTTCACCATATTCGACACGGACGACCAGCTCACAGTCGTGCGCGAGGCCCTCAAGGAGTTGAACCTCAACGACAGGAAATACTCCCCCCACGCGGTCCTCGCGGCGATAAGCCGCGCGAAAAACAACCTGCAGAACCCCGAGGGCATGGCCGGGGGCGCCGCCGGCTTCTTCGAGGAGCGGTGCGCGGAGGTCTACCGGATCTACCAGCGGAGACTCCGGGAGAGCGGCGCCCTCGACTTCGATGACCTCCTGTACGAGACGGTGAGATTGTTCCGCGAAAGGCGGGATGTACTCGAATACTACCGTGGGCTGTTCAGATACATCCTCGTCGATGAGTACCAGGATACCAACAGGGCGCAATATGAGATAGTGAAGGCGCTTGCGGGGGAACACAGGAACGTATTCGTCGTGGGCGACGATGACCAGGGGATATACAAGTTTCGTGGCGCCGACGTCAGGAACATACTCGAGTTCGAGCGGGACTACCCCGACTCGAAAGTGGTCAAACTCGAGCAGAACTACAGGTCGTCGCAGAACATTCTGGACGCCGCCTGGCACGTCATAAAGAACAACACCTCGCGGATGGAGAAGCGGCTGTGGACCAGGAGCGGTCCCGGGCAACCGGTGATCTACTACAGGGCGCCCGACCAGACCACGGAGGCCGTGTTCGTCGCCGGCGAAATCCGGAGGTTGAGCGATGCATTCGGCCTGCCGTTTTCGTCCTTCGCGGTCCTCTACAGGACACATGCTCAATCGAGGCCGTTCGAGCAGGTGTTTCCCACCGCAAACGTGCCGTACAGCATTGTCGGGGGCTTGAGGTTCTACGAGAGGAAGGAGATCAAGGACGTTATCGCATACATCAGGCTCATCCGGAACCCCGCCGACTCGGTCAGTCTGAAGCGCGCCGTCAACTCGCCCAAACGCGGGATCGGGGAAAGGACCATTGAGAAGATCGTCTCCCATGCCGCCCGCGAGGGCATTACGCCGCTGGAAGCAATGGGTTCCGCCGGCGTGATCGAGGGTCTGCAGCCGTCTGCCGCGCGCAAGGCGGGAGCGTTCTACGACATGATGACATCGTTGACGGAGAGCGTGGAGAAGGGGCTGTTCGTCCTCGTCGACGGCATACTCGACCGTACGGGGTATCTCGCCGCCCTGCAGGCGGAGGGGACCATCGAGGCGATGACCAGGATCGAGAACCTGAAGGAACTCCTGAACGTTGCGCGCGAATTCGAAGGGGCGGCGGGAGAAGACGCCGTGGACGCCTTCCTCGAGTATGTGGCCCTCACCACGGACCAGGATTCGTATGATGATGCCCGGGAGACGGTGTCGATGATGAGCCTTCACACCGCCAAGGGGCTGGAGTTCCCCGTCGTGTTCATGGCCGGCATGGAGGAGGGGCTGTTCCCCCACATGAGGGCGATAGGGGACGAGGAGGAACTCGAGGAGGAGCGCCGGCTGTGCTATGTGGGGATGACCAGGGCGAAGGACCTGTTATACCTCACCGGCGCGCGAGACAGGATGATGTACGGCGAGATGATGCCGTCCATCGAGTCACGTTTCATCAAGGAGATACCCGCTCGCCTTCTCTCGAAGGTGGGCGGCGAAGCGGGGTGGTAGACCCATGGACGATGCCGGGGCTGCCGCTGCAAGGGCGGCTGAACTGCGCGATCTCATAAGGCATCATGACCACCTGTACTACGTTCTTGATCGCCCGGAGATCTCCGACCGGGAATACGACAGGCTGTTCAGGGAACTGGTCGAGATCGAAGAGCGTTTCCCCGGTCTAAGGACGCCGGATTCTCCGACTCAGCGGGTGGGCGGGGCGCCGCTTCCCGTGTTCACCTCCGTCAGGCACAGGTATCCGATGCTGAGCCTCAGCAACGCCTTCGAGGCCGAAGAGATCAGGGCTTTCGATCGCAGGGTGAGGGGCATTCTCGGCGCGGGGGCGGCGGTTGAATACGTGGTCGAGCCCAAGATCGACGGGTTGTCAGTCTCACTCATCTACCAGGACGGCTTATTCGTCCAGGGAGCGACCAGGGGCGATGGGGAAACCGGCGAGGATGTGACCGAGAACCTCCGCACCATCAGGAGCATTCCGCTCAGGTTGAGGCCAGCGTCGCGGCGGCCTGCAAGGCTGGAATGCAGGGGCGAGGTATACATGCCGCGCAAGGCGTTCCAGCGCCTCAACGAGGAGCGGGAGAAGGCGGGCGAGATGCTGTTCGCCAACCCCCGGAACGCAGCGGCGGGGTCGCTCCGGCAGCTCGACCCGCGCGTCACGGCGGGGCGCAAACTGGCGGCGCTCGTATACGACCTGAGGTACCTGGAGGATGAGGGCGCCGCGGGTGGCGGAAGCCCCGGCCTGTCCACGGATGTGGAAGGCCTCCGCCTCCTCGAGCAACTCGGCTTCGCTGTTCCCCCTTACCGGTTGTTCACGTCCATAGATGTGGTGATCGCTTACCTTGACGAATGGGCTGCCAGGCGAGGCGAACAGCCGTACGACATGGATGGCATGGTTATAAAGGTCAACGACCTGTCCCAGCGGGCGGCACTCAGTTCAACGGCTCACAGCCCAAGATGGGCCCTGGCGTACAAGTACCCGCCCGAACAGGCTGTCACCCGGGTCGTGGGCATCTCCATTCAGGTGGGCCGGACGGGAGTCCTGACACCGACCGCCGTCCTCGAGCCGGTGAGACTCGCCGGGTCGACCGTCGGGCGCGCGACCCTGCACAACGAGGATGTAATCAGGGAAAAGGACGTGCGCATAGGGGACTACGTCCTGGTGCAGAAGGCTGGGGAGGTAATCCCGGAAATAGTCTCAGTTCTCAAGGAAAGGCGCACCGGTGTGGAGACGCCGTTCGCGATGCCGGAGAGGTGCCCCGAGTGCGGCGCTGACGTTGTAAGGTTCGAAGGTGAGGCGGCGGCGCGGTGCACGGGAATATCGTGTCCAGCGCAACTGCGTGAAAGCATAATCCATTTTGCATCCAGGGACGCGATGAATGTCGAAGGCCTCGGACCTGCCGTCATCGCTCAACTGCTGGATAGCGGTCTCGTCAGAGACGTCGCTGACCTCTACTATCTCAAGAAGGACGACTTCCTGAGACTCGAGCGCATGGGGGACAAGTCGGCGTCCAACCTGGTCGAGGCCATACGCAGGACGAAAGACAATCCGATCGACAGGCTCATCTTTGCGCTCGGCATACGTCACGTCGGCGAGAGGGTCGCCGGCCTCCTGGCGGACAGATTCAACAGCATGGAGGCCCTGGCGTCCGCCGGCGCGGATGATCTCATGACGATCCCGGAGGTCGGGGAGAAGATAGCCGGCAGCGTCGTAGGCTTCTTCAGGCAGGACCAGACAAGGGAGGTCCTGCGAAAGCTGGCTGCGGCGGGCGTGAGGATGAAGAACGAGCCGAAGCGTGAGGGCCCGGCGCCCTTTGCGGGGAAGCGATTCGTCGTAACGGGCACTCTGAACACGATGAAGCGCCACGAGGTGGAGAAATTGATCACTGATCTCGGCGGCCAGGTGATGTCGGGGGTCAGCAAGACGACGGATTACCTGGTCATGGGCCTCGATCCGGGCTCAAAGTACGAGAAGGCGTTGGAACTGGGCACAAAGATACTGTCGGAAGAGGAGTTCCTGGCTATGGCAGGAAAGCATTCCGGCAAGTGATTCGCACGCCGGCGGGGGTGGGATCTTGGCGATTTCGAGGGAAGAAGTGCTGCACGTTGCGAGGCTCGCAAGGCTCGAGCTGAGCGAGAAAGAGGTTGAGGGCTACACCAGGCAGCTGTCACGGATCCTGGAGTATATCAACAAGCTCAAGGCACTGCCCACGGAAGGTGTGCCGGCGACATCCCATGTCCTCGGTCTCGAGAACGTAGTCAGGAAGGACGAGGCGAGGCAGGGGCTTTCCCAGGAGGATGCGCTCTCCAACGCCCCGGATGCTGCGGGGGGACTGTTCAAGGTCCCGAAGATCAAGGAATCCTGAGGGGGTACCCGCTTTGGACCGTTTTCACGAAATGAGCCTGAACGAACTGGCCTCGGCCATACGCCAGGGCAAGGCCTCCGTGCGAGAGGTCACGACTCACTTCCTGGACAGAATAGGCCGGCTCGACGGCAGACTGAGATCGTTCATCCGGGTGACAACCGAGGAATCCACCGGAACCGCCGGGAGACTCGACACGGATCTACGTGAGATGGGCCGGAGCGACCCAACCCGGATAGGGCCGCTCTTCGGGATCCCCTACGCCCTGAAAGACAACATCTGCACCAGGGGAGTGCCCACCACCTGCGCGTCCAGGATACTGGAGCAGTTCGTGCCGCCCTACGACGCGACTGTGACGGCGAAGCTTCGTGATGCCGGTCTTGTGCTGCTTGGCAAGACCAATATGGATGAATTCGCGATGGGGTCGTCTTGCGAGAACTCGGCGTTCTTCCCCACGAGGAACCCGTGGGACCTCGACATGGTCCCGGGCGGGTCGAGTGGTGGTTCCGCCGCGGCCGTGGCCGCGGGGCTGGTTCCCTTCGCGCTCGGGTCGGACACCGGCGGCTCGGTGAGGCAGCCCGCAGCCCTGTGCGGCGTTGTGGGCCTGAAACCCACGTACGGCGCTGTGTCCCGATATGGCCTGGTCGCGTTCGCTTCATCCCTCGACCAGATCGGCCCCCTGACCAGGAACGTCGAGGATTGCGCGGCGGTCATGAACATCATCGGCGGGCACGACCCGTTCGATTCCACTTCTGCGCCCGTACCGGCAGGGGACTACTCCCGGAAGATCGGCATGGACATCCGGGGACTCCGCGTGGGTGTGCCGAAGGAGTACATGGGGGAAGGGGCCGAGCCAGGGGTCAAGAAGGCCATCAATGATGGTCTCAAGGTGCTGGAGCGCCTGGGGGCCATTGTTGAGGAATGTTCCCTGCCTCGCACCGAATACGCACTGTCCACCTACTACATAATCGCCTCCGCCGAAGCGTCCTCGAACCTCGCCAGGTTCGACGGAGTGAAGTACGGGCTCCGCGTGGGCGCCGCCGAGCTGGTCGACATGTATGAGAGGACGCGGAGCCGCGGCTTCGGCCCCGAGGTGAAAAGGCGAATCATGTTGGGAACCTACGCCCTGAGCAGCGGGTACTACGACGCGTATTATCTCAAGGCACAGAGAGCCAGGACGCTGGTGAAGGAGGATTTCGACAGGGCGTTCGAAACGTACGATGTCCTGGTCGGGCCCACGTCGCCCACCGTGGCGTTCCCCCTCGGCTCGAAAATGGACGACCCCGTACTCATGTACCTTGCGGACGTGTTCTCACTCCCCGTCAATCTTGCGGGGGTGCCGGCCGTATCGATTCCTTGCGGCCTGAGCAAGGGTCTGCCTGTCGGCATGCAATTGACCGGCAGACCGTTTGACGAGGCCACGCTGTTGATGGTTGCCTACGCGTACGAACAGGCGTCCGGGGCCGGCCGCTTCAGGTCGAAGATGCTTGGGGAGGAGTGAGAACACGATGCCTGAATCAGCAAGCCCTGCATTCGAGCCGGTAATCGGCCTGGAGGTCCACGTGGAATTGAACACCAGGAGCAAGATGTTCTGCTCCTGCCCCACGACGTTTGGGGCGGCACCGAATTCACAGGTATGCCCGGTTTGTCTTGGTATGCCGGGATCGTTGCCCGTTCTCAACGAGGAAGTCGTCGAACTGGCTGTCAAGGCGGCCCTGGCGTTGAATTGCCGGATCGAGCCGTTCAGCCAGTTCCACCGGAAGAACTACTTCTACCCGGACCTGCCCAAGGCGTACCAGATTTCGCAGTATGACTACCCGCTCGCCACTCACGGGTACGTGGAAATCGAGGTGGACGGCGGCAAGAAGAGGATCGGGATAAAGCGCCTCCACATGGAGGATGATGCGGGCAAACTCCTGCACGAAGGGGCCATCGACCTCGCCGCGTCGTCACTGGTGGACTACAACAGGTGCGGGGTTCCCCTGATCGAGATCGTTTCCGAACCCGACATAGCATCACCCGAGGAGGCCAGGGATTACCTGCTCGCGCTGAAGAGCATCCTGCAGTACACGGGCGTTTCCGACTGCAAGATGGAGGAAGGGTCCCTCCGGGTTGATGCGAACGTCTCCGTCAGGCCGGCCGGCTCGAAGGCGTTCGGGACGCGCACCGAGCTGAAGAACATCGGCTCATTCAAGGCCGTCGCGCGGGGCCTCCAATACGAAATCGAGCGGCAGATCGAGGTCATTCGCCAGGGCGGGCAGGTCGTCCAGGAAACCAGGCATTGGGATGAACCGCGGGGAATGACGGTGTCGCTCAGGGGCAAGGAAGAGGCGCAGGACTACAGGTATTTCCCTGACCCCGACCTCGTGCCGCTCCGGCCGAAGGCCAAGTGGGTGGAGGCGGTACGGCGGACGCTCCCTGAACTGCCGGAAGCGAGGAAACGCAGGTTTATTGCGGAGTACGGCATTCCGGAGTACGATGCGGGTGTCTTGACCGCGTCCCCGAAGATGGCGGATTTCTACGAGCAGTGCGTGGCCCTCTACGGCCCCGGTGAGGGTCGCCCCAAGACGGTATCCAACTGGGTCATGGGCGAACTGGCGCGGTACCTGAACGCGAACGGCCTGGATATCGAGGAGGCGCGTGTTACCCCCCGCCACATCGTCGAGATCATCAATCTCATAGACGCCGGTTCCATCAGCGGCAAGATCGCGAAGTCCATGTTCGATGAGATGTGCGACAGCGGACAACTGCCCGGTGAACTCGTGAAGCGGAAGGGCCTTGTCCAGATATCCGACGAGACGGAAATCGTCTCGCTGGTCCGCAAGGCCGTCGAGGAGAACCCCAAGGTAGTGCAGGATTACCGGGCCGGCAAGACCGCCGCCCTAGGGTTCTTCGTGGGCCAGGTGATGAAGGCCACGAAGGGCAAGGCGAACCCCGCCCTCGTGAACAAGGTGCTGAAAGACCTACTCGGCTGACGTTTCCGTTGACTGTAGTGCTGTTGAGTGCTATAGTCGAGTAAAACCATGTTGGGCGATGACAGGGAATAGTACGTGCGAAGGCGGGGATTCAGCGAGCCGGAATAGTGTGAGCCGGCGCCTGCGCGCATACGGAATGGGCCCTGGAGCCGCGGCACGAAAGGGCGACCCGCCCCGTAGGCGCCGCCGGGACTCCCGCCGTTAAAGGGGAGACGGTATCAGGATGGGTCCGCGAGCCGGTAGCGACGGCCGGCCTGTCCAGTACCATCAGAGACCGGCAAGGGCCGAAAGGCCGTTCCGGAGTAGGGTGGCACCACGAGCGGAGACGCCCGTCCCTTTCAGGGGCGGGTGTTCTTGTCATTTCTGGGCGTCAGGAGGGAATCGGAGTGTACGACCTGAGAGTCGTAGTTGATAGTGTCCGGGGTTCTTGCGGAATGCCCATGAAAGTAGGGGACTATTTCGAAGTGAGGGGCGGCCGCATCTCGATCCCCGAAGGTAAACACGTGTGCCTGTGGGCGCTGCAAAGCCTGATGCCGTTACTTCCCGCAAAGCAGAGAGACCTGGGCGACCCGGGGGACTGGCTGCCCGCTGTGCGGTACGTTTCCTGTCCAGATCCGCACGGAATGGTCATCTACCGGATAGACAGGATACCTCCGTCCGGCGCGCCGGCCCACGCTTCCACGCGGCTGAGGGTTGACGCCTCGTCCTGCTCCGGGTGCCGCTCGTGCGAACTCGCGTGCTCGTTCTGGCGCAGCGGTGCTTTTGACCCCTCCGTCTCCCGGATCCGGGTACAGAAGGACGAACGGCAGGGGTCGGATATCCCGAGGGTATGCAGGCAGTGCAATAAGCCTTCGTGCGCGGGGGCCTGCGCGGAGGGTGCTCTCAGACAAGACCCCGTCACGCGCGCCATAACGGTATCCCCCGAGAGGTGTACGGGGTGTGGCAAGTGCGCTGACGCGTGCCCGTTCGGGGCCGTCTTCTTTCATCCCGTCACCCGGAAACCGCTCATCTGCGACCTGTGCGGGGGAGAGCCGCAGTGCATAGAGCGGTGTGCGACAGGGGCGCTCTCGGCATCGACGCGCACGCTGAGGGGAGGCGATCTCTCGTGACCGGATACGCGGGCAGTATTCTTCGCATAGACCTGGAACGGAAGTCCTGGAAGGTTGAACGGCTGGACCGCGAAATGGCCTTCGGCTACATCGGGGGGCGGGGGTTCAACGCTTGCAGGATGTTTGACGAGATACCCCGGGGAATCGACCCGTTATCGCCGGACAACAAGCTGTTTCTGGCCACTGGTCCCCTTGCGGGGACGCTCATCCCCGGCTCCAGGTTCAACGCGAGCGCCAAGTCGCCGCAGACGGGCATCCTCGGGGACTCAAACGCCGGAGGGTTTTTCGGGCCGGAGATGAAATTCGCCGGCTATGATCAGATAATCATCGAGGGCAGGTGCAGCGAATTATCCTACCTGGTCATAACCCCTGACGGAGCACAGGTGAGGCCGGCCGCGCACCTTGCCGGCCTTGACGTATGGGAGACTCACGATTCCATCAGGCGGGAGCTCGGCGACCCCAGGGTTCAGGTGGCGTGCGCCGGCCCAGCGGCGGAAGCGGGAGTGAGGTTCTCCGGTATATTCACGAACCTTGCGAGACCGGCTGCCCGCACAGGCATGGGACTCGTCATGGCGTCGAAGAACCTGAAGGCCGTGGCGGTGAGGGGCACGAGACCCATTCTGGTGTCGGATCGTGAGGCGTTTCTTGACGTCCTGCGCGAAATCGACAAGGCCATCTACTCGCACGAGCAGTACGCCCCGAGATGCGCGATGGGCACTACCAGGCTTCTTTCAGGGCTTAACCAGCTCGGGTGCCTCGCTACCAGGCACTTTAGAACCGGGCGGTTTGAGATGGGCGACGAGGTGAGTGGGGAGCGCCTCGCCGAGACGTGGAGGACGAAGGGCAAGGCGTGCTTCGCCTGCACGATCCCGTGCAGCCGGTTCTTTGAAGTCAAGGACGGCCCCTTCGCGGGGCTCCGTAGTGAAGGCCCGGAATTTGAGGGCCTTGCGGGGTTCTCATCGAGGGTGGGCAACGGAGACCTCGGCGTGACCCTCAAGGCGATCGACCTCTGCAACAAGTACGGGATGGACGTGATATCGGTCTCGGAGTGCATCTCGTTTACGATGGAATGTGCTGAAGAGGGGATCATCTCGGAAAAAGAGGCCGACGGCCTCGACCTCCGGTGGGGCAATAGGGACACGATCCTGGGCCTTATCCAGAAGATCGCCCGGCGCGAGGGTTTTGGAGACACACTCGCGGACGGCGTCCGCCCGGCCGCCGCGAGGATCGGCAGGGGGAGCGAACGGCTTGCCATGCACGTAAAGGGGCTTGAAGTGTTCCAGGCCGACCCGCGCGGCCTCAAGGCATATGCCCTGGGCTTCGCGGTGTCCAGCAGGGGTGGTGACCATCTCCGGTCCGAGCCTTCTTTCGAGTTTTCGGAGGACAGGGAGGAGGCTATCCGCAGGTACGGTGTGCCGGAGGCGGCGTTCAGACTCGAGTACAAGGGGAAGGGACGCGTGGTGAAGCACTATGAGGAATGGAGCGCGCTCGCGGACTGCCTCGAGGTGTGCAAGAACACGGTGGTCAACATGGAGGTCATTCCCTTCGACCTGGCGGCGCGCCTTCTCAAAGCAGCTACGGGGCTGGAATTCGACGCTGGCGACGTGCAGAGGGCCTGCGAAAGGGTCCTAAACCTCGAGAAATGCTTCAACGTCAGGGAGGGACTGACCCGGGCCGACGACACACTCCCCGCGAGGTTTCTGACCGAACCCCTTGGCCCGGAGTGCGGGCCGTCGTCGGGCAGTGTCGTGGAACTTGATCCGATGCTGGATGAGTACTACAAGTCAAGGGGATGGGACGTTCGCACGGGATTGCCGACGCAGAGGAAGCTCACCGGACTGGGGCTGGAACGCGCCGTCGCAGAACTCAAGACGCGGCTCCCGGAGTGAGACGGGAACGGGGGCGGGCCACGATCCCGCCCCGTTTTCATTTGTGCGCCCGGCAGGGCGCGTTCACTAGTGGGTGAGAGTCCCACACAGGCCCGACAGGGGGAACTGTTAGCCGGACGGCAAGGGTGTCCACTGTGAGGTGGAATCTGGAGGAAGCCGCAGGCAAAGCGCTGGCCTGACGAACAGGAATCGCATACGAGGCGGCCACGCTGGGTGAGGAGGCAAATATCTTCAAAGCCCGATACCTGTACGGAAAGCGTGGACGTAGATGCGGCGGGCATAAGCGTGAAGGTGGACGCGCAATACCCGGGGAGGCCTGCCAGCTGGCCAAGGGCTATGGTCGTCGAGAGGCGGCGAGATAGGCTGGCAGGAGTCAGCAGAGGGCGTAGTAAGTCCATCGACCGGACCGAAGGCCCGAACATGAAGCATGGGATGGGGGACTTGAATTCCGATGGCGACAGGAGACGCAGACAGTATGGCTGAGATGCCCGAATCCCGCCCTGAGGGTAGCGGACGGAATCCGCGAGAGCAAGGGATGGGTGCGTCAAGCGCCACGGCAATGGGAGGGACCTCCCAACCGGAAGCGGAGCGGATGATGGAAGCGGTGGTCGAACGCGAGAACATGATAGCGGCGTGGAAGCGAGTGAAGGCGAACAAAGGGGCGGCGGGGGTAGACGGGATGACCGTGGACCAACTGACGCCATACCTTCGCGAGCACTGGCCGCGAATCAGGGAAGAACTGTTGGCGGGGCGGTGCGTACCGTCACCCGTACGGGGTGTAGAGATACCGAAGCCCGGCGGGAGAGGGATGCGGAAGTTAGGCATACCGACGGTGTTGGACCGGCTGATACAACAGGCGCTGCAGCAGGTTTTGACGCCCATCTTTGACCCCGGGTTTTCGGAATCGAGTTACGGATTCCGGCCTGGCCGTGGCGCGCACCAAGCGATACTCAAGGCGCGGTCATACGTAGCGGAGGGTAGGCGCTGGGTGGTCGATCTCGATCTGGCTCAATTCTTTGACCGAGTGAACCACGACATCCTGATGGCGAGGGTGGCGCGGAAGGTCAAGGACAAGCGGGTGTTACGGCTCATCCGCCGGTATCTTCAGGCGGGGATGATGGAAGGGGGTCTAGAGTCGGCGCGCCGAGAGGGCACACCGCAGGGCGGGCCGTTATCGCCACTTCTATCGAATATCCTGCTTGACGATCTTGACAAGGAACTGGAGAGGCGAGGGCATGCGTTCTGCCGGTACGCCGATGATGCGAACGTGTACGTACGGTCGGAGAAGGCCGGAGAGCGTGTGATGACTTCGTTGACGAGGTTTCTTGAGAGGCGGCTGAAGTTGAAGGTCAACGCGGATAAGAGCGCGGTAGACCGCCCGTGGAACCGGAAGTTTCTGGGGTACTCGATGACGTTTCACCAGAGGCCACGCTTGAAAGTGGCGGAGGCGTCGGTGGAACGGATGAAAGCGAAACTCAGAGGAATCCTTCGGGAAGCCAGGGGACGGAGCCTGGAGACGGCTATCGAGGAACTCGGCCCGACACTGCGGGGCTGGACGAACTACTTCCGGCACGTGGAGTCGAAGGGCGCACTTGAGGAACTCGATGGCTGGATACGGCGGAGATTGAGATGCATTCTCTGGCGTCAATGGAAGCGTCCATGGACGCGGGCGAAGAACCTGATGAAGCGTGGACTACCGGAGGAGCGGGCATGGAAGTCAGCCACCAATGGGCGAGGCCCCTGGTGGAATTCAGGAGCCTCGCACATGAACCAGGCTTTTCCGAAATCCTACTTCACTCGGATGGGACTCGTGTCACTGCTCGACCATCTACACTGCATTCAATATGCTTCATGAACCGCCGGATGCGGAACCGCATGTCCGGTGGTGTGGGAGGACAGCGGGGGTGACTCCGCCTCCTACCCGATC
>JBLNBR010000014.1:0-31262 GCA_050260105.1 Ignavibacteriales bacterium
TTCCTCCAGATTCCACCTCACAGTGGACACCCTTGCCGTCCGGCTAACAGTTCCCCCTGTCGGGCCTGTGTGGGACTCTCACCCACTAGTGAACGCGCCCTGCCGGGCGCACAAACAAAAATCAGGTCCGCGCCGCGAACCTGATCCTGTGCTATCCTCTTTACTTGGTCGTGTCTTTGAGTGCCTTGCCCGCCCTGAAAACCGGGACCTTCGTCGCCGCGATGCTGATCTCCTCGCCGGTCTTCGGGTTACGGCCCTTGCGCGCCGCCCTCTCCCTCACCTCAAACGTCCCGAAGCCCACGAGCGAAACCTTGTCGTCTTTCGCCAGCGCTTCCTGTATCACATCGATGACTGAGTTCACAACCCTCTCCGTTTCTTTCTTGGTTGTCCCAGTCTTCTCGGCTACCGCCGACACGAGCTCCGCCTTATTCAACAAAATCCCTCCCCATCTTCGCCTGAACCACCGGAAACCTGACGGGCCGTAGTTCGGCGGCACGGCAGGTTTTTCCTGCTGCCCACATGCCTCTATCCCTTCGACTCCTCCCAGAGCTCATCCATTTCCTCGAGGCTCATTTCGGACAGGTCTTTCCCCATCCTGGCCGCCGCGGCCTCAATATGCCCGAACCTGCTCAAGAACTTCGCAATCGTATGGGTCAGAGCCACCTCCGGGTTCACGCCGGTGAACCTGCACAGGTTCACCACGCTGAACAGTATGTCCCCGGCCTCGTCTTCAATGCGACCGGCGGCGCGCGATTCCAGCGCTTCGCTGAACTCGTCCAGTTCCTCACGTACCTTTGCGAGGACGCCCCTGACGTCCTTCCAGTCGAACCCGGTCTTTGAAGCCGCCTTCTGCACTTCATACGCCCTCATCAGCGCCGGCAGCCCCTCAAAGGCTCTCACGGCCTGGCCGGAAGGCTCACCACGTTCCCGGCGCTTGATGGCGTCCCACCTGTCAATGACCTCGTCGCTCGTCCACGCCTTCGGTCCGCCGAACACGTGGACGTGCCGCCGGATCATCTTCTTGGTGATCCCGTCAACCACCCGGTTCACGTCGAAATCCCCGTTCTCCTGGGCGATGCGGGAGTGCAGCACGACTTGCAGCAGTAAGTCTCCCAACTCATCACACAGTTTATTCATGTCTCCCTGGTCTATCGCTTCCACCACTTCGTACGCCTCTTCAAGGACGTAAGGCCTGAGAGACCGGTGTGTCTGTTCCCTGTCCCACGGGCAGCCGTTCTCGCCACGAAGGCGCGCTATCACGTTCACGATGGCGTCCAGAGGCCACACCGAAGGCCTTCCCGGAGTCTGGACGCCGGCGCCGGCGGGGGCGTCCTCCAGGCCTTCGCCTTCCCGGCCGCGGCCGCCCGGGACGAAGAGCGTCGTGAGATGGTCCACCGGTCGCCTGTCTATCTCGTAGAGCGGAACCCATGTCACGCGGTCCCCGCCGGGCACTCCGGCCGCTGTGACCAGCGCTACCATGTGCTGATCGGGGAATCTCGTCATCAGGGCGAGTTTGGCGTCGGAGGCGGTTTTCTGGTCGTACACCTGGCATACGATTACCCCGCGCGACCCCGTGGGGGGGTGTTCCGCGATCACGCATGCGTCCGCAATCTCGATACCATCCAGCGGGTCGATTTCGAGGACGGAGCACACCGCGTCGAGGAAACTCATGGCGGGGAGCACCTCGTAGTGGATACCCCTCTCCTTTGCCCCCCTGATCACCATCCGGACAGTGGCCTCGCCGAACAGCGGGTGACCCGGCACGGCGTAGGCGATCACGCCCCCCTGCGAGGCCTCGTCCAGGAGTGTGTCACAAATTCCCTGGTACACCTCTTCGAACGTGGAGCATCTCTCGTACAGCCTGTCGAAGGTCTCATAGCGAACAGCCCTCTCGTCCAGGAGCGGGACAGAGGGATGGATCGAAGTTCGCAGGAACACCTTCCTGGCCCCTTTCAGGGCCTCGATGTTCCGTTCAGGCACCTGCCATGTCGCGCCGGGCCCGAGCCCGACCAATCTTATGAGGTTCATTTCTTCACCAGTCCCAGTGCCGCCAGAATGCCGGCAAGGCGCCGCCCGAATCCGGGTACTATCTCGAAGTCCCGCGACTTTAACCCGCCCACCGCGGCGAGCGCC
This sequence comes from Ignavibacteriales bacterium, assembly GCA_050260105.1. Classification (GTDB taxonomy): domain Bacteria; phylum Bacillota; class Sulfobacillia; order JABLXB01; family JABLXB01; genus SM1-B181. Next base: position 2,134 of record JBLNBR010000014.1, read on the forward strand.
ACGCCGTATACCACCATGCCCACCCCGATGGCGCCAAGGGTCGCCACCGAATTGCGCCGGGTAATCCCGAATACGCGGTCGTATGCGACCAGGGCCGCCAGTCCCATGGCGGCGGTTGCCACCGCGGGCTTGAGAAGCATCCCGGAGAAATCGACTATGCCGGAACCCAGCAGTAACACGAGTGCCGCCAGGTTGAGCGCGCACGCGACGAGGAATCCCGCTGTAGTCGCGTACGCCGCACCTCTGATCCCCAGTTGCGGGATCGAGGTGAGAGCCCAGGTCAGTCCGAGTTTCACCGCAGCGCCCCAGAGGAGGTTTTTCACCGGAACCGTCATCATTCCCAGGCCCTGCAAGACCCCTGACGAGACCTGCTGCACGGCCAGGAAGAGTACGCCCGAGGACAGCGCGGCCAGCGACACCCCGATCTCCGGGCTACCGTAAAGGAGATCGGTGATCGGGCCTGCGAGCAGGTACAGACCGGCCATCGCAGGCATCATGATAATGAAGGTGAGTCTCAGGGCCGTGCTCGTCCTGGACGAGATCAGGGGCCTGTCACCGGTGGCGTGGGCTTCGGATACGGCTGGCACGAGGCTGACCTGCAAAGCTGCGGAGAATATCGTGGGCAGGTTCATCAACGGGAGCGCGCCGCCCGCCAGCTGGCCGTAGAGCGCGGTCGCCCGGTCGAGGGCCACGCCGCTGACCTGGAGCCTGGCGGGGACAACCGCCATGTCCACCAGCTGCGTGATCCCCAGGACCCCGCTGGCCAGCGAGACTGGGATAGCCATCGCCATCACCTGGGCTGCCGTCCGGAGCGGACTCTCCCCCGTGACGGCGCCCTTTGGAGGCAATCCGAGTTCCCGCCGTCTCCTGCCGAAAACGTACAGGAGGTAGATCAGGCCCGCTACCGCGCCTGTCACAGCCCCGAAACTGGCGCCGGCGGCCGCGTACTCGATGCCCCCGCCGACCAGGGCGAACGCCAGCGCGAGCATAGTGCCCACCCTGACGATCTGCTCGATCATCTGGGATATCGCTGTGGGGCTCATCATCTGCAGGCCCTGGAAAAGCCCCCTGTAGGCGGACATTATCGAGACGAAGAATATCGCGGGCGAAATCGCCGCAATAGAGAGGTACGCACGGGAATCACGGGTGACGTTCGTCGCAATGTACCCGGCGCCCGAGAAGAGCAACGCGGAGAAGAGGAGTCCCATGACGGACAGGAGGACGAGCGATGTCCTGAATACACTCCACACGCCTGCAAAATCGCCGTTCGCCGCGCGGGCGGAAACGAGCTTGGAGACCGCCACGTTGATTCCGGTGGTGGAAAGAACCAGGATCAGAGCGTATATCGGGTAGGCCATCGAAAACAGGCCCATCCCGCTGTCGCCCAGGAGCGGGTAAAGGGGGATTCTGTACAGTGCCCCGAGGAGCTTGCTCACAATCCCCGCGAGCGCCAGCATGAAGGCCCCCCCGAGGAACGTCTCCCGCCTCAAATCCGGTATTCTCCCCTTCCAGGACAATTCAGCCTCTATTATACACCATTCATGCACTATCCCCCTCACTGTCCTGGCCTACAAAGGCAAGTAGCGGGCACACGCCCGCTACCGGAAGATACAGTCATCCGCCCGTTAAGCCTGCCTGGAGGGTCTCACTGCTCCATTTGCTTGGCCAGAAAGCCCGCGGCCGTCTCCGCGAGCTTGAGTTCGAGGTCGCTCATCTGCACGTCCGGTTCCCGGGAACAGATTATGACGGCCCCGATCGGATCACCCTCCGCTATGATCGGGGCAATGACCTCGGCAGTAAACTTGCACCCAGTCTCCTCTTCGAGGGTCAGGCATTCCTTGCAGTACTTGTGATCGCCAGGCTTGTTGATCATGACCGCCTTGCGATCCTCCATCACTCGCTCCACCGCAGGGCTGATAGCCTTGTTGAGGTACTCCTTCTTGGGAGCGCCGGACACTGCGATTATGTTGTCCCTGTCCGCTATCATTGCGATGTGGCCCGTGGCCTCGTACAGCGAATCGGCGTATTCCTTCGCGAAATCGCCGAGTTCCCCGATTGGAGAGTATTTCTTGAGGATCACTTCTCCATCTCTGTCCACGAATATCTCGAGCGGGTCGCCCTCCCTGATCCGGAGCGTCCGCCTGATTTCCTTGGGAATGACCACACGACCAAGGTCGTCGATCCTGCGAACAATTCCGGTCGCTTTCATCATCACCCCTCCTTCGACAGGCGCGGCTACACGGCTGTTTGCCCAGTGATAGTATATAGGCCTGTTACTACTTTTATTCAGTTCTGCCAATTGGATAGAAATACCGCCCGGCCATGTCAAAGGCCCTTCGTACTGTTGGAGGAACCGTTACCGGCTGGGACATAACGCGGGCGCCGGCGTGGGCTTCCCAGCCAGTTCAGCCAGGAACGATTCAGTGGCTTTCAAGGGCGCCGGAGACTTCGCGGCGTGTCTCTCAATACGCAGGTAGATGACCCCCCGCCCGGGCATAGCGACTCTACCGCGGTACTGTCTGGCCAGGGCCTGAGCCTTCGAGACGGGGAATTTGTCGGGGTTACCTATCCTGAACTGTATCCGGTCCCTGGCCTGTGAGATCGAGGCTATTCCCGTCGTCTGCGCCAGGACCTTTATTCTAGCCACTGCGAGAAGGTTGGATGCGGGCGCGGGCAGCGCCCCGAACCTGTCGCTCATCTCCTCGGCGACGAGCGCCGCGTCCTCCTCGTTCCTCACAGCGGCGATCTTCTTGTACATGTCCACCTTCTGACGCGAATCAGGCACGTAGGAATCCGGCAGGTAGGCGTCCGCGGGTATCTCTATGCTGACGGACGGCGGCTCCCTGAACTCCTCACCCTTGAGCTCCCTGACTGCCTCCTCGAGCATCCTCGAGTACAGGTCGAATCCTACCGAAACGATGAAGCCATGCTGTTCCGCCCCCAGTATGTTGCCGGCGCCGCGTATCTCCAGATCCCTCATGGCAATCTTGAATCCCGACCCGAGCTCGGTGAACTCCCGTATCGCTTCGAGCCGCTTCTCGGCCGTCTCGTGCAGCACCTTGTCCCGGCGATAGAGGAAGTAGGCGTACGCAAGCCTGTTCGAACGGCCCACCCTCCCCCGCAACTGGTACAGTTGAGCGAGGCCAAGGTGGTCGGCATCCTCCACGACGAGCGTGTTCACGTTCGCGATGTCGAGCCCGGATTCGATGATCGTGGTGCAGAGCAGGACGTCGTATTCGCCGGCGAGGAACGACAGCATCGTCTTCTCGAGCCTGTCCTCCCGCATCTGCCCGTGAACGAGGGCGAGCCTTGCGCCCGGCACGAGCGACTCGAGCCTCGACGCGGCGCGTTCTATCGTTTGTACCCTGTTGTGGACGTAGTACACCTGTCCCTGACGGGCGAGCTCCCTCGCCACGGCCGACCTTATCAGGTCGTCGCTCTGTTCGACCACGAACGTCTGCACGGGGAACCTGTCCTCCGGAGGAGTCTCTATGACGCTCATGTCACGGAAGCCGGTCAGGGCCATGCGCAGCGTCCGCGGTATTGGTGTGGCCGACATGGTCAGGACGTCGACCGTCTGCCTGAGCCTCTTGATCTTCTCCTTGTGGGCCACGCCGAAGCGGTGCTCCTCGTCGATAATGAGAAGCCCGAGGTCGTTGAAGCCGATGTCGTCCTGGAGGAGCCTGTGCGTGCCGATCACGATATCCACGGACCCCGCCCTGAGCTCGCGGATCATCTTCTCCTGCTCCCTAGCCGACTTGAACCTGCTCAGAACCTCGATCTTGATGGGGTAGCCGTTGAACCTCTCGGTGAACGTGTTGTAGTGTTGTTGCGCCAGTATGGTCGTTGGAACCAGCACCGCGACCTGCTTGTCGTCGTTCACGGCCTTGAAGGCCGCCCGCATTGCGACCTCCGTCTTGCCGTAGCCGACGTCCCCGCACAGCAGGCGGTCCATCGGCCGGGGGCTCTCCATGTCCCGCTTGATCTCCTCGCTCGCCTGCCCCTGATCGGGAGTCTCCTCGTACTTGAACGCGTCCTCGAACTCCCTCTGCCACGGGGTATCCGGCGAGAACTGGATCCCCCTGGACGCCTGCCTGACGGCGTACAGGCGCAGCAGGTCCCCAGCGAGTTCCCTGAGGGACTCCTTTACGCGGTTCTTCGTCCGCGACCATTCCGTGCCGCCCAGCTTATTGAGCCTGGGGTCCTGCCCCTCGCCCCCAATGTACTTGTGGATGAGGTGGGATTGATCCGTTGGCACATACAGCGCGTCAGCCCCGGCGTACTTGATGAACAGGTAGTCCTTCAACACGCCCTCGATCTCCAGGGTTTTGACCCCGAGGTACTTCCCTATTCCGTGGTTGGCGTGGACCACATAGTCGCCGACCCTGAGGTCCTCGAACGTCTCCGCCAGCCTGTCCCTGGGCGGGGTCATAACCCTGCGGCGCTTCACCCTTCCGAATATCTCGCCGTCGGAAAGGACGACCAATCGCAGAGAGGGTATTTCGAGCCCCTCCTCCAGGGGGCCGGCGACGACGGTGAGGGTTCCAGGGCCGGGGGGCTCGTCCATCGACCTCTTCGCGGCGGCGGCGATACCGTATCCTTCCAGCCCGTCCGAAAGCGCCGCCACCCGTTCGGGGCTGGCGACGACACACGTCACCGCAGTCCCTTCGGATTTCAATCTCTTGAGTTCCTCCGCCATCGACTTCCATTGCCCGTAGAACGACCGTGCGGCCCTACCATCCAGGTGCACCAGGTTGCCGAGATCCGTTCCCGGAAGGGCCCTCGCCAGCAACGAGGCGAAGACCGCCTGATACGGACCGAGCCTCGATGCCAGCCGGTCCAGGTTCTCGTACACCGCGGCGTGTCCGGGGAGGAGATGGCCCTGATTCAGCCTGGCAACGTAGCCCTCGTGTACGTCCCTCTCCATCTCCGCCGCGGCTTCCCCGAGTCTCATGTAGTCGTCGAGGACGACGACGCAATCACCGGGCAGGTGATCCAGGGGGCTGGCGCCCCCGTCATAGAAATAGGGGAGGTAATGCTCCATGCCTTCGAAGTGGCGGCCTTCCTCCATGGATTCCAGGTGGAACTGGACCTTCGCCTTCAATCTGTTGGCCGCTGCCCTGTGGCCCTTGCTTTCCAGTGACGCTACGGTCGACGCGAGTTCCCTGCGGATCCCCTCCAGGCCCTCCTGGAGGACGTCCGCCCTGACAATGAACTCCCTGGCCGGGCCGATGAATGCTGATTCAAGGTGCCTGGACGAACGCTGGCTGGCCGGATCGAATTCGCGGATCGACTGTATCTCGTCGCCGAAGAACTCTATCCTCAGGGGCGTATCGCTCGAAGGCGGAAACGCGTCGAGTATGCCGCCCCTCAGTGCGAATTGGCCCCGGCCCTCCACTATGTCCAGCCGCTCGTACCCGTTCGCCGCGAGGGTGGCTGCAAGGCCCTGGGGATCCAGGACCTCTCCGGCCCTGATGCGAAGGCAACACTCCCTTATGACGCGTGGCGGGACAACCCGCCTGAGCACGGCCGCAACGGGGGCCACGAGGAGGGGCCGTTCTCCCGCGGCGAGCCTCTCGAATATGGCGATTCTCTTCGCCTCGAGTTCCCCGCTCCGCGCCACGACCTCGTAGGGCAGGACCTCCAGGGGTGGGAAGAGAAAGGCGCGGCCGGGACCGAGCCACGACTCGCACTCCTCGACGATCCTCTCAGCCTCGACGACGTTCGGCGTCACCAGGAGCGCCGGGCGGGCGGCCAGATCCCCGATCGCCGACAGCAGGAGAGACTTCATGGCGCCGGTGACACCGGTCACGGCCTGATTCTTCATTCCCTTCTCCAGGCCCGAGAGAAGGGACGAGAAACCCTCGTGGGATTTCAGGGCGCGAACAATCCCCTTAAGCGCCACTCCGGACCCCTCCGGTTACCATCAGATTCCACGCGAGATGAAGGACGATGCCGGCGCCCAGCGCCAGGGCGATGGAGCCGGTGTTCGCGGCGACCCACGCCGTCGCGCCGCCCACAACCGCGTGGCCACCCAGGCTCGCAATCGCCGCGGCCGGTCCCCCCTCCGCCGACCTGTTCAGGTCGTAAACCGCCTCCACCAGGCCGAACAGCACATGGGTAGCCAGAATGGAGCAATGGAGCAGCACCGCGGGAACAGTCTTGGCGATCTCCTCAGTGAATGGGGCGGCCAATGCCGTCCTCTTCTCACCGAGAGCCCGTGCTAGCAGCCGGTTCGTGAAAAACGCAGTCGCTACAGAGATGAGAACCGCGACGGCAACGTTGTTGAGCGAGTGAACCATCAGTAGTATTATGCCTCAGGAGTTGTACCTCGACATGGCATACTCGTAGCCCCCGGCGATTATCGCCGCAATGGCGTCCACCGATTCTTCCACAGACCCGTTCATGACCTCTTCCTCGGCGGGCATGAAGGCCCCGAGGACGAAGTCCATCGGGTCCACACCCTCGGGAGGCCTGCCTATCCCTATCCTCAACCTCGCGAATTCCTCAGTCCCCAGAGAGTCGATGATCGACTGCACTCCCCTGTGGCCGCCGGAAGACCCCTGGAGCCGGATCCGCTTTCGCCCGAGATCCAGATCCATGTCGTCGTGCACCACGAGCAGGTCCCGCGGGCCGAGGCCGAGCCCCTCCAGGGCCGTGCGCACGCTCAAGCCGCTCAGGTTCATGTACGTGAGCGGCTTGAGCACGGTTATCATCTTGCCCTGGATGCCGGCGGAACCGGTCACGCCTCGCCAGCGCTCCGTGTGACACCGGATCCCCATTTTCTCAGCAAATGCGTCCGCAACCCGGAACCCCAGGTTATGCCGGGATGATCTGTACGCCGGGCCCGGGTTCCCAAGGCCGGCTATGAGCATCCTTGCCCTACTCCTTCTCCTCCGCCTCTTCTTCCTTGCCCTTCTTCACCAGTTCCGGCTCCGCGGGGCCCTCCTCAGCCGCTGGAGCGGGCGCCTCTTCCTCGGCCTTCGGCGCCAGGACCGAGATCACGAGCTCGTGCGCGTCGGCCAGCGCCTTTACTCCCTCGGGCATCGCGAGGTCCCCCATCACAACGTGGTCGCCCGGCTCAAGGTTCTCCACGTGGACGGGAATACTCTCAGGCACCGCCAGCGGGAGGCACTCGATTTCGACCTCCCTGATCTGGTGCTGGAGGATGGCGCCCTTCGCGGAGACCGCGTCATCGCCTATCACGTGGATCGGGACTTTCACCCTGATCTTGTCTTCGAGGTTGATCTGGTGAAGGTCCACGTGTATCGGCTCGTTGCGCAGCATGTCGACTTGCAGGTCCTTTACCATGGCGTTGCGCACGTCCGCGCCGTCTGCGTTTTCTATCCGCACTTTCAGCAAGGCGTTCCTGTCGCGCCTGTAGATCTTCTCGAAAGACTTCCTGTCAATGAACAGGGCAACGCTGTCCACACCCTTCCCGTAGAGCACCGCGGGAAGACGGCCCGCCGCCCTGAGTTGCCGGGCTGCTCCCTTACCTGTTCCCCTCAACTGCGCGCTGATTTCGATCTGTTTCATCGCCGTTCCCCCTCGACTATCAGGTGAAAAGTTCGGAGACAGAGAGATCATCGTGGATTCTCGAGATCGCTTCTCCAAGTAGCTTCGCAACGGACAGCACCGTCATTTTCTTCGAGGCGCAGCCGTTTCCCAGCGGGATCGTGTTCGTCACGACGACTTCCCTGATGGGGCTCTTCTCGATCCGCTCCATCGCGGGCGGAGACAGCACAGGGTGAGTGCAGCAGGCGAACACTTCCTTTGCCCCGCGCTCCATCAGCGCCGCTCCCGCCTGGCACACGCTCCCAGCGGTGTCTATCATGTCATCTATCAGGATTGCAGTCTTTCCCTCCACCTTGCCGATTATATTCATGACCTCAGCCACGTTTGGCTCCGGTCTCCGCTTATCCACTATTGCGATCCCCGCCTTGAGCTTGTGCGCCATGTCCCTGGCCCTTGCCACGCTCCCCAGGTCCGGCGACACCACGACGACGTCCTCGAGGCCCTTCCGGACGAAGTACTCGGAGAGTATCGGCGCGGCGGACAGGTGATCCACGGGAAGGTCGAAGAACCCCTGTATCTGCCCTGCGTGAAGGTCCATCGTGAGCACCCTGCCGGCGCCCGCCTTTGTGATCAGGTTTGCCACCAGCTTGGCGGTGATGGGCTCGCGGCCCCTCGTCTTCCTGTCCTGGCGGGCATACCCGTAATAGGGGATCACGGCTGTGATCCTCCTCGCCGAAGCCCTGATCAGCGCGTCGATGATGATGAGCAACTCCATGAGATTGTCGTTCACAGGTGAACACGTGGATTGTACCACAAAAACGTCGTGGCCGCGCACATTCTCGTTTATTACTACTTTGATCTCGCCGTTGGCGAACGTGCCCAGATCGATTTTCCCCGGCCGCATGCCCAGATACCCCGCTATCTCCCCCGCAAGGTCCGGCACGCTGTTGCCCGCGAATATCTTGAGCTGCCCCCCGTTCGTGTGACTCACTCCAGTGCTACCTCCCCTGCTCCTCCTCCATTTTCCTCTTGACCCAGCCTTCCTTGTTCTCCTGCTTGGCCCGGGCAATTGCCAACGCATCCGGAGGCACGTCCGCGTGGACGGTCGATCCGGCGGCCAGATAGGCGCGGTCCCCGATCTTGCGCGGGGCGATAATGTTCACGTTGCAGCCGACAAACGCCCCATCCCCAATGACCGTCCTGTGCTTTCGCTTCCCGTCGTAGTTGACCGTGACGCATCCCGCGCCCATGTTGACGCCCTCTCCCACGTCGGTGTCCCCGACATAGCTATGGTGCGGGACCTTGGACCCGGCCCCGATCGTGGAGTTCTTGATTTCCGCGAAGTTCCCCACCCTTACGCCCGAACGCAGCCTCGTTCCCGGTCTTATGTGGTTGAACGGGCCGACCCTGACCCGCTCGTCGAAGCGACTGTCCTCGATGACCGAAAACTCGACAGTGGAGCCATCCCCGATGACGCTGTCAATGATCCTGGTGGACGGCCCTATCGTGCAACCGCTGCCCACACTGGTGCGTCCCTCAAGGAACGTGAACGGCTTGACGACTGTGTCGGGCCCGATCTCGACCCCGTCGTCTATGAAGGTGCTGGACGGGTCGAGTATGGTGACCCCATGAAGCATGAGCTTGTCCAATTGACGGTCCCTGAGGACCTTCTCGGCCCAGGCAAGCTGCTTCCGGTCGTTTATGCCCGCGACCTCAGTCTCGTCCTCAGCCGTGACCGTACCGACCCTGTGACCGGCCGCCTGCATGATACCTAGCACGTCCGTGAGGTAGAACTCCCCCTGCGCGTTCTCCGGCCGCACGCGGTCGAGCGCCTCCAGGAGCAGGTGGTACGTGAAACAGTACACGCCCGTGTTGATTTCGTTGATGCTACGCTCGGCGGGGCTGCAATCCCTGTCCTCGACCACCCTGAGGAACTCCCCCGCGGCATCCCTGATCACGCGCCCGTAGCCCGACGGGTTGGTGAATATCGAGGTGAGAACGGTTGCGGAACACCCATTCGACGAGTGACGCTCGATGAGCCTGCGGACGAGCGAGGATGGGAGGAGCGGCATGTCTGCGTACAGCACGACTACGTCCCCGTCGAATCCCTGGAGCAGGGGGACCGCCTGCATGACAGCGTGGGCGGTGCCTTTCTGCTCCCGCTGCACGGCGTACGCGACCTCCGGGCCCACCGCGTCCATGACCTTCCCGGCCTGGTGCCCGACAACAACAATAAGCCGCGCCGGCTCCAGTTCCTTCGCGGTGTTGACGCTGTATGTGATCAGAGGCTTTCCCCTGAGGGGATGCATCGTCTTGACCAGGCTGGACTTCATCCTGGTCCCTAGACCCGCCGCGAGGACGATCGCGGCCACTTTCTGCATTTAAGGGCGCACCTCCTCTGGTATTATACCACAGGGAGGATCGTTTTCCTGTGGAGAGGCGGCCCCGGGTGCTGCGGCAATTCTGTAGCCTTCGGACCGCAGCATCCGCATGATCCCCGACGCGTGTTCAAAGTCGCGCGTTTCCAGCGAGAGTACCACTTCGGCCCCACCCACCGGTGTGCCGCTTTTCAGCCTGTCGTGATTGACAGTAACCACGTTCGCCCCCAACGCCGCGACCTTGGCCAGCAATGCGGCAAGGGCGCCGGGCCTGTCCTCGAGTAAGACCGCGATGTTCGAAAGCCGCCCCGACTTCGCGAGGCCGCGCCCGATGATGCTGGAGAGCACGGTCGAGTCGATGTTACCGCCGGAGATGAACAGAACGACAGGGCCCCTGCCGGGCCGCACCTTGCCGGCCATGACCGCGGCCGCCGGCGCGGCGCCCGCGCCTTCGACGACTACCTTTCCCCTTTCGAGAAGCAGGAGTATCGCCTCCGCTATCTCGTCATCGGTGACAGTCACAAGATCGTCGAGGAGCCCCGTCGATATTTCGAAAGTCAGCCTTCCCGGAGTCCTCACGGCAATCCCGTCCGCTATTGTGTGGGCAGGATCCACGGTGACGACTTCGCCCTTCATCCTTGATGACAGGAACGCGCACATGCCTTCAGCCTGTACCCCGATCACCTTCACCCCGGGTAGACACCCCTTGACCGCCAGGGCAAGGCCGGAGACGAGGCCACCTCCCCCTACCGGGCAGACGAGCGTGAACGGCGCCCCGATCTCGCGGGCTATCTCGAGACCCGCGGTCCCCTGGCCGGCTATGATATCGGGGTCGTCGAACGCATGCACGAGTGTCGCTCCGGTCTGGTCGCGGATTTCGCACGCCTTCCTGCAGGCGTCGTCGTGTCGCGGGCAGGTTCTCCATCTTGAGGAACACTTCGCACCCCGCGATCGAGGAGAGGGCCCGCGAGTGCCAGAGGGGCGTCCTTTTCACGATGTCCGAGATAAGGCGCGAGGCCTCCTCGATCTCCTTGAGAGATATCATCGAGTCCTCCTTGACCTCTACAGGCCGCCGGGACCCACGGGAACCCACCCGCCCGGGTTGACGGTAACACGCCTGTTGAATTCGTCGACGGATTCGAGCACGGTCAACGGCAGAAAGCCTTCGACCAGCTTCGTGCGAGGCTCGCCAGTGGCGACTACGACGCACGTGCCCGCCACAGTCGCGTCGAATTCGCCCAACAAATCGGCAATCCCCCTGGCCGTGCCTCCTCCCTTCATGAAGTCGTCAATCACCAGGGCCCGGGATCCCTCCCTGATGGCCCTCTTCGGAAGAGACATCCGTTGTATCGTTCTCGTGGAACCGGACACGTAGTTGATGCTGACCGACGGCCCCTCGGTTACGCGACTGTCACGCCTGCATATCACCAGGGGGAGGTTCATGGCCCTCGCGGTCATGAGCGCGATGGGGATTCCCCTCGTCTCCATCGTGACGACGTAATCCACACCACTGTCCGCGAACTGCGTGGCGAATACCTCCCCGATCTCCCATGCCAGCAAGGGCGAGGTTATTACGTCCGTCATGTAGAGGAACCCCCCGGGTAGTATGCGATCTGGGGAATTCAACCTATCACAAACGGACTGCGCCACGCGCCGGACGTCTTCCGGTTGCCTGCGGGGAAGGTACTTCACGCCGCCGCTGGCCCCCGCCATCGTGACGAGACTGCCCGTGCCCGTACTCTCGATCCCGCGGCGGATGATCGCCAGATCCTCGCTGATGGTTGACTTGGCGGCGCCGAAGCGCTCCGCGAACGCCGATAGGGAAAGCGTGGCAGCAGGCCTTTCCACGAGGGCCTTCACGATGAACGCGACCCTTTCGCCCCTGTTGACTCTGGCCATCGGGATTCATCTCCTATCCTCGACTTCAACTGCGCACTGGACCGGGTCCACGACTGGATCGGGCGCTCCACCAGATCCGAACATTCGGCGTGTTGATTGAGATATTCATTCACCAGGTGGCAATGTTTCTACGCATGAAGCGTCCAACCCTTCATCTACGGTTCCGGATCGCGACCATTGCGCATTCCATATCTTTCCATGTATAATGTTCTCTGCGGGGATGTGCGGGCGAGCGGTGGCCATGTGCAAAGGAGTGGCTCTGCTTGCCGAAGTCCCTGCCTCGCCTGTTGCTGGCTGTTGCGCTGGTAGCTGGCCCTCTTCCCCATCTTCCTCGCGCGGCCCTCCCGAACGCGGCGCCCGTTCGTCCTCCGGGGCCGGATCGCTGCCTGGTCTCGAGTATCAAGGACCGCGACGTCGACGTTAGACCCGATCTCCCCCTGCGCCTGACCATCAACAGGTCGTTCCCGGGATGGCGAGGCGTCGAGGCTGCGGCCTGTCATGCCCCGTTTACGCTTGAAGTCACGTGCAACGGGAAAAAGGAAGCGGTCCCAAGAACTGCGGTCGTGGTGGCGAGTCGCCCTTTCAGCATAACGTATCTTCCACCCGGGGGCTGGAAGCCGGAAGCGCGGTATTCCGTGATGCTGAAGATCGTCTCGCTGCCGGTGTTCGCGGCGCGGTTCACCACGGGTCCACAGGTACACGAGCCGGAATCCATGCGTGTCGATCCTCCCGCCGGCGCGGTGGCGGGCGAACCGTGCACGCTCGAGGTCAGGCTCACTGACCACTACGGACTCCCCGCCTGGGGAGTGACTGTAGACGTGTACGCTGTCGAGCGCGGCTCCAGGATCGAGGGAAGCCTCCGGCTCGACCCCGTTCTCCTCGACTTCGGAGAACGGTCCGGCGGGGTCGCCGGCGTCACTGTCTCCGACACCGAGGCGGAGGGGGTGGTTCTGTCCTTCTCGCCGCGGAACAACGTCCTATCCGCGCAATCACTGGATCTCGTCTTCGCCCCTGGTCCCGCGGCGTCCGTGACCGCCCACGCGACTCCCCGCATGGCCCCCGACGGGGACGCCGTGACAGTGAGTGGCAGGGTGGAAGACCGGGCAGGTAACCCGTGCCCGGATTCCAGGGTGGACATTACGTGCAGGAGCGCGGTTTCCCCTGAAATGGTAACGAATGTGAGCGTGAGAACGGGCGACAGCGGCGAGTATGAGGTGTCGATCGGGGGAGCGCCCGGCGTCGAGAACGAGATTGCCGCGCAGTCCGGGGGCGCATCGTCGGCACTGTGCCCCGTGATATGGTACTCGCCCGGCGAGGGCGCCGCTCGCTCGTACTCGTTGCTCGTCAGGGACGGCGCACTGGACGCGCCTGTTGCGGCCGTAGCCCCGAGGAGAATAGCGGGCCTTCCCGGGGCGGCGACGCCGGGGAATTCTGTTTCTGTGAATGCGAATGGATCGGAGATCGCATCGGGGCGGGCGGCGGAAGATGGCGCCTTCGACCTCTCGACGAGCGTGGATATGCAGCCTGGTTCGGTTGTGACAGTGACGGAGTCCCCGGCTGACGGGCCGGTTGTCTACAGCATTTCCGGCAGCTTCGGCTGGGGTTCGAGCGAACCGGACGAGATCCAATTCGAACTTGAGTATTCGACCACTATCCAGGTCAGTTATCACACCACCGAAACCGTCAATCCGGAATACCACGAGCGGAATCTGTATTTCACGGTGTCGGCGGCAGGCGGGAACACTAAGACATACGACGGAGGAGGCGATTACCGTATCGCGCTAGGCCCGGGAAGATACACTGTGGCGGCCAAATCATCCCTCGGCAACTCCCGGGCGGTCCTAAGGGTGACGGTCCCACGCCCGGGCTAGGCCCGCCGGCAGTCCATCGTCAGCAATTCTCGCCTAGCACCGACCTGCAGAGGCTCAGGTCGGAGGGTTTGTCCACGTCGAAGCCGATCTCGGGGAAGGCGGTGATCACGGCTTTCGCGTTTAGGCTGTAGAGGGAACCCGCCTTCCTCTCGGCCTCCGGAATTGACAGCCTCTTGAAAACCATCTTCAGGAGGAACGGCACACCAAGAACCGCAGCCATCTTGAGCGGTTTCTTTCTGTTCTCCACCAGGAACTCCAGGGTCTTTCTAAGCTTGTCAGCGATCTTCATGTCGACCAGGAACATGTTGCCGCCGGTGAACTGTCCTTCCTTCATCCCGGCATACGTCCGGCGTACTCCCGGGTAGCGGGCTTCCATGACTTCCTGGCGGACAACGGGGTAGTAGAAGTCGAGGTCGATGGCGCCGCATTCCCTGATGAACCCGTCCACGACCTCCGGCGTGATGAGCGGGATATCGGACGTCGCCACGAGCGTCTTGCCGTCGCCGCCGAGCGCCGCGAATCCTCGCATGACGTTGTCCACCATGCTTCCGCCCGGTGGGACGAACCTCGCCTTACCGGAAGTTACGCCCCCATCGACCCCGGGGGGCGCCACTACTGCGATCCGGTCCACCAGCCCCGATCGATCCAGGGCGTCGAGAACGTACTGGAGCATGGGTTTTCCTGCAACCTCAATCAGCGCCTCCCATTCCGCAGGGTCGGCGTCATGTAGCTTCCCGTCATTCGCCCTGCCGGCAAGGACCACAGCGTCCACGCTCATTGCAGCAACCTCCTCACGCAAGCGTCCGGGTCACCGTGGCGTGTTCGATTCCCGGTTCTCCCCGAAACCCTCCGCACATCGCCTCGGCATGACCGCGGTTCGCCGCAATCGCTACCACAGTCGGCCCACTTCCTGATACCATCACTCCGAGCGGGCTGAACGTCTTGAGTCTCTCGATTATCGGTGTGACGCCGGGTACGAGCCGTTCGACAGGCCCCTGCAGAGCGTTGCCAATGCCCGAGGCCAGCAGCGCGACATCCCCGGATCGGATACCGTCGATTACACGCGCCCCATCCCCCGGGTAGCTCCCCCCGCGCGCGTCGAGCTCACCGTACGCCTGAGCGGCAAGAAGCGGGGGATCGGGCTTCACCAGGGTAACCCAGAACGGCGCCGGGGGATTCACCGGCGTGACCCTCTCTCCCCTGCCCTTGACGATGGCAGTCGGGGTGGAAAGGGCGAACGGCACGTCTGAGCCGATCTCCGAGCCAAGGTCGAGCAGATCCTCCCCATCGATTCGCAAGTCCCACAGTCTCATCAGGCCAAGGAGACACGCGGCGGCGTCCGAGCTACCTCCGCCCAATCCGGCCGCCACGGGAATGCGTTTCAGTATGAAAATGTCGGCGCCCCTGTCAGGGGCGTAGCGATTTTTCAGGAGTTCCGCGGCCTTTGTCGCGATATTGAGGGATCCGTTCATGGGATGCTGGGGAATATCGGGGTTGTTGGAGGTAATGTTGATCCTGCCATCACGTCTGTCGTTGACGACGATCTCGTCGAACAGGTCTATCTTCTGCATTATGCTCTCAATTTCGTGGTAACCGTCGTCTCTCCTGGACAGCACCTTGAGCGTGAGGTTTATCTTAGCGTATCCATGAACCGTGATTCGTTCCACCGTGATTCGTTCCACCGCGACACCCCTGTGGTTGCTTCCACGTGCCCTGCGGAACACCTTCTCAGGCCTGTCTCCACGAAGCCCCCAGGGGAGCGGCTTCCGCCGCCGGTTTGAACGGCGCCTGACTCCGGAGTTCCTTCAAGGCATCCACCACAACATTGTACTTCTCATAGAACACGACCACAAGATCTCCGGCCTGCGCCATTCCGACGGCGGTCCTCACCGCCTCAGCCTCGTTCAGGACGATCTCGACGTCACTCATCCTCCTCCCCGCCTCCAGCACGCCCCTACCTATGAGCAACGCCACTTCCCCGGCCTTGCGCCCCCTGAGGTCCTGGTCCTCCTTAATGATGATGAAATCGAAACCACCGGCCGCCACCCTGCCCAGATTCGTGATGGCTTCGTCCCGGCGGTCCCCGGGGGAGGCAACCACGCCGATGACCCTGCCCTGCACGTCCATCGCCTTGATCGTCTCGATTGTGCGCTGTAGAGCGTGGACGTTGTGACCGTAATCGACGATCACCCTCACCCCGCCCACGTTGAAGAGATCGAGGCGGCCGGGGTTCTCGGAGTCGTTGCCGAAGCACTTGAGGGCATCGCGGATCGTGGCGATGGGAACCTCGAGCGCCACACACGCGGATGTGGCCGCCAGGGCATTTTCGATGTTGTACTTAGCGCGCCCCCTGAGGGAAACGGGTATGCACCGCGCCTGTACGAGGCGCTGCTCGCTGTCCCCCCTCACCAGAGTGATCATGCCTCTCTTGAGGATCACCGCCGTTCCTCCTGCTGTGGTATGGCGCTTCACTAGCAGGTTCTCACCCGACATGGAGAAGAGGATGACGCTGCACCTGCAGCGTTCCAGCATGTGAAGCGAGGCTGGGTCGTCGGCGTTCAGCACGGCGTGCCCGTCCGGCCTGACGGCCTCGATTACGACCGACTTCACCCTGCTGAGTTCCTCCAGGGATTCCACGCCGTCCTGCCCGACGTGGTCGTCGGAAATGTTCGTGAGTACGCCGACGTCACACCAATCGAAACCAAGGCCCCACCTGACGATGCCCCCGCGCGCCGTTTCCAGCACAGCGCACTGGACATGCGGGTCCTGCAGAACCGCGCGGGCGCTCTTTGGACCGGTGGTGTCTCCGGCGAGAATCCTGTTGCCGCCGATGAAGACACCGTCTGTGGTGGTGACCCCCGTTACAACGCCGCATTGGGCCAGCACGTGGGCTATCATCCTCGTCACCGTGGTCTTCCCGTTCGTGCCCGTAACGGCCACGACCGGGATCCTGGCCTTGCTTCCCGGCGGGAAAAGGTGCTCCACTATGGCGGCCCCCGCGTCGCGCGACCTGCCGTGGGACGGGAAGTGGTGCATCCTGATGCCCGGGCCGGCGTTCACCTCGACGATAGCCCCGGCGCTCCCGAACAGAGACTCACTGATGGACGCCGTGACTACATCGATGCCCGCGATGTCCAGGCCGATGATCGCCGCTGCTCTGATGCACGCCCTCGCGTTATCTGGATGGACGTCCGCGGTGACGTCGATCGCGATGCCACCCGTGCTCAGATTCGAGTTGTCGCGGAGGTACACGATCTGCCCGGGTTCGGGCACGTCCTCGAGCGTGAGGCCGCCCCTCGCGAGGGTCATCTGGACCACCCGGTCTATCCTGATCCTCGTGAGGGGCTTTTCGTGAGATTCGCCCCGCCGCGGATCGAGATTGGCGGTCTCAACGAGTTCGCGGATGGTGTGGATCCCGTCTCCGACGACGTGCGCCGGAACCCTTTCGGCGGCGGCCACCACTTTCCCGCCGACCACCAATACCCTGTAGTGGCGGCCCTTCACGTATTTCTCCACGATGACCCTCTTGCCGTAGGCCCTGGCGAACCCGTAGGCCGTCGCGACCTCATCGTACGAGCGAAGGTTTAGAAACACGCCTTTCCCCTGGTTGCCGTCGACCGGCTTCACCACCACGGGGAACCCGATCTGGGCGGCGACCCTCAACGCCTCTCTGCGGCCGGCGACCACCGCGCCGCTGGGCACCGGTATGCCGTTACCCCCAAGGAGCGCCTTCGTGAGGTTCTTGTCCTTGGCTACGTCGATGGCGACGCCGGGGGTGAGGCAGGTCACCGTCGCGCGGACCCGCCGCTGCAGGGCGCCGTACCCCAACTGCACGTAGCTCGCGTCGTCCAGCCGCATCACGGGGATGTCGAGCCGGCCCGCTGCTTCGCAAATCGCGCGGGTGCTCGGGCCCAGTCCTCCATCGAGGATCAGCCTTCTTATCCTCTCGACCTTACGGGAGACATCGTACTGGTCGCCCCTGGCGACGGCATCCACCAGCCTGACGGCGGACCGCCCCGCCTCTATCGTGGCGTCCTTCTCGCAGGCCTCGAAAACCACCCTATACACGCGGGGTCTCGTCGTCGCCCTCGTCTTTCCGTAGTAAACCGTTGCCCCGGCCAGCACCTGTAGCTCCAGCGCGACATGCTCTATGACGTGGCCCAACAGGGTACCCTCACGCAGCCTCTCGACGAAGCCCCCCGGGCGGCCTACGGAACAGTAGTGTTCGGCAAGCGTGGGGACTGATTTGAGGATCCTGGCGGTGAAGTCCGGTATGTCTCTGGTGAAGACCCCGTCGTACGCGCCCAGGTCAACGAGCATCTCCGCGACGGGGGTCCTGCTGTGGACGTTTGGGCCCTCGATAACCCTGAGGTCCACTATTCTCATCTCGATCCCTCGCAATCGCAGATTATGCTGTGCAACAGGCGGTGGGCGTATTCATGGAAGAGATGCCATTCCCTGAATGGCCGGGTGGATGATCGGGCGCCTCCGCGCCATGTCGAAACCGTAGCCGGGGGCGAGGGTGTGCACCGTCACGCCAAGGATCGCCACGGGCTGGTAGAGGTCCTGTTCCGAAACGCTCGAGTGCATGAGACTGCTCCCGTCGATTACGGTGACAGTTCCGGAACCGATTACCCTGAACCTCGCTTCAGCGCCAACCACAATGGCCGTATCCTCATCGATGCCGACGCCGAGTATGTACGGGTTCTGCGCAACCGCAAGCATCAGCCGCCCGATCCGGCCCCGCTGGGCGAAGTGCTGATCGATGACCACCTCTTCCAGCAGCCCCATACCCGGCGCCATCCTGGTGGCGAAGTTCCGGGGGGATTCGCGGCCGTCCCCCTCTATGATCATCGTGTCGCTCATCGCCGAGGCGCCCGCGCTCGTGCCGGCTATCACGACACCCCGCTCGTAGGCCTCGTGGAGCTCTCGGTCCACGTCAGACCCCCCCACGAGGCTCGTGATCCTCAGTTGGTCTCCGCCGGTGAAGAATATCCCAGTCGACTGGTTGAGCATCCCGACGTTATCCTCGCTGAAAGCCTCTGCCCGGGTCTCGATATTGACGAGGTTCACGTTTCCGACTCCGAGATCCGCGAAGATGTCCCTGTACTGCCTGCCAACCGCTTCCTGATCCTCCGCGGCGACCGTCATGACGGCGATCCGCGCCGATGGCCCGCCCGCGAGGCTCACCACCTCGCGCAGGATGACCTTGTCGTCCCGCTTATCTTCGGCGCCGCCGATTATGATGAGATTCCCCTCGACTTTGCGTCCCATGCCGGTACCCCCGCTCTGACTCACTGAATAAGTCTCCCCAGGGGCCGCCGGATCAAAACACCCCCTCCACGAAAAGGGAAACGGCGCCTATCCGGCGCCGCCACGCTGCAAGCGGTGGCATCCGGCCCGCGTGCAGCATCCGGCAACGTGTAACATCCGGTCCCAAACGCGCGATGGCCCGGCTACAACGTAACCTCCAGCAAGTCCAGCACGTTTCGCATGCGGCTGCAGATAGTAGCCTGGTCAGAACCTGCACCAAGCAATCCTACAGCCGTACCGTCCTCCGTCACGACCAGCGAGCCGCTATCGCCCGGCTGCCCCATGACCGTGGTCACGATCTGGTCCGAAAAACACGCCTCCCCTACGTCACCCAGGGATATCTTCAGGGTTGCGCTCACGACCCTTACGGTCCCGGTGGTAAGACCGGTCGTGCGACCGCTCTTCTTCACCTTCATCCCTATCTCGGGCTCGCCGCAGGCGCTCACGGCGCCCACTTCCATTATGGACGCATCAATGACATCATCGGAGACCGGGCGGGCAACTGCCGCGTCTACCAGGTTCTCGACTGATCGCTTGCGGATGAACTGGACTTCGTACCCCGGCTTCACCGCCCTCAGCGCAGCGTTGGCGGCGCGCTCGGCGCCCCGGGCGACCGGGCACGCCGGCCGCCCGGAAGTCCGCCATATCGGTACGAATCTCTCGAGGTACCCTACTACGTCATCGGGCTGACCACCGTCGTACCTCCCGGGCTGGAGGATCTCGTCCCCGATCCTGGCCCTCCCGTCCTTGCCGTCTGTGATGTTGGCGAGGACATGATTGTTGGAGAGTATCAGCGGTTTCCCCGACTTCTTGTCTCTGACGACGGCTCCAAACGTGCCCGCCGTTACCTTAGGGTGGCCGATGCTGCTTCCGGGGACGGCTGGTCGCAGCCTCGACGTGCGATCCAGGAGAGCCAAGTCGCCGACCTCGATCACGTCAGTGCATACCTCGCCGATGCGCCTGGGTACCACATGCGCCACGGGCATATCGGAAGAAGGTATCTTCTTTCTGACCAGTACGGCTACCGCGGGCTCGCCCGTACGGGCGCCACCCACCTCCTTGTTGCCGATCCCCACCCCGATTACATTGTCGAGGCGAAGCAGTCCGTTCTTCTTTCGCCTTAGCGTGGCCAGGAGCCTTTGCACCCGGGTTCTCCCCCCTTCCCCGCGTTTCCGGTAACATCTTATGCAAACGCTCCTGCGGGTGCCCCCGGGAAAAAGGAACCGGCCCTCCCGTATGCCGGGAGGGCCGGATGCTGTTCCGGATGATCACATTGGCCTGGGGTCAGGCCGACTTGGCCAGCCGCCCCACACCGAACTCTCCGCTATCGCCGTTGAACCTGATTCTCACCGCGTGCGTGAGAAGTTCGGAATAGGTGTACGTAAGGCGCCTCGGTCCGCCGGAGGCGTTCACTCTGACCACAAAGATGTTGGGGTAGGTGCTCTCCAGGACCCCTTCGTTCACGCTTACCCTCCGTCGCCCCTTGTCTGCCTTCACTGTCAAGCGCCTGCCAAGGTGACCCTCGAGCCCGCGCCTTATCGAACTCAGTGTGCTGTTTGCCACCATGGGTTCCACTTTCCTTGCAGCCACGGCAACCACCCTTTCGGCAACCGGATCGTAGACGCAGAAATGCAGCCTTATGTTAACATTGTAACATCTGGCTGCATTTGCGTCAATTCTGCGAATGTTCGGCTTATTTGTCGTGTTTACTTGCTGTGTTTGTCAGCCACCTTCGACGCGCCGTACGAGTTCGGCTTGATCCTGGCGTCGAAGCCGCTGCCGGTGACCATCCCCACGATGTCGCGGATCAGGTCCTTCGTCTCGCCGTTCTTGCCCACGTCAAGGTGTATCTCGATATTGAGGTCGTGGTGGCCGTTTTCCGACAGCTTCTCGTACAACCTGCTCGCGACCCCCAGGCTGAGGGCGGTCTCGAAGAATATGCGCTGCCTCAGCGAGTTCATCTTGCGGTCCTTTGACCGGTGATAGTAATATCGCCCGCCCTTCCCCAGGCGGTGGACAACGACGGCGGTCACGAAACAGACCTCATCACGGCTGTGGGAGTCAGTCCCTATGATGATCTTGTAGCTGTCTTCCGGCAGCTCGCCCACGTAGCGCATTATGTCGTCGAACATAGCATCGAACGACATGCTCCCCTTCGTCGGGCTGATAAACATCATCCGGGACCCACCCCCTTTCGCGCTGCTTGCAGGCAAGTCACGCTTCCCTCTGCCTGCCTGAATCTCAGTCTAACACCAGGGGTGCGTCTTTGCAAACTCTGTAAAGTTTAACGGGCCAGGGACTCAGGCCTTCACAGCCGCCGGGAACTTGTGACGTTGTTTACCAGTCTGTGGAGGACGCGACGCCTTCATCGGCAGGACCTCTCTCGACGCCGTCATACTCCCAAGAAAGGTGAATCGGTGGAGGCGCGAGAATCCTCGGATGGTTAGACATCGTGGTCCAGCAGTTCAATCGCTTCGCAAGGCGGGTCCCGGGTGGGCGAACAAGCCGTCGACTGCGGTTCGGACAGGCGGTCACCGCGAGTGACGCCGCGCCGTTTTTCGCCTATCGTTCCGACCCATCGCTCAGCAGATACCGAGGGAAGCCGTGGAGCGTAGAGGAATAGAGGTGTTCATTCATAGGATGTCTCGTCCACCCCCCAACATGCCGGGCACGTGGTTTCAGATAGCCGTATGCAGGCAGGACTCCCGGGAACCTGTAGGAGACTGGGGTACGAGGTTCCCCAACGACGACACCGAGGTCGAGACCGGCTTCACTGTCGCACCGGTTCGCCACTGCCCGGATATGCGACACGGGTTTAGACGGCGCTCCTCAACCCATCTTCAGGGCAACTCTTAGCATCGCGTCTACGGTTTGGTGGATCCCCCGAACCCGCGATCCGTGCGCTACTCTCGAACGTATTGGGGTGGGGAAGGAAGCCCATTTTGGGAGAGGAATGGGGGATCCCGCGTGACTTCGTTGAAGTGAAGGCCAGGCGTTCTCGCGGGTCACAATAGGGATCCATAGCAGGTACCATGAACCTACAGGGGGTGATTCAGTTGGAATTGCTGGTGCTAGTCCTCAATAAGAAGGAACACGTGAGAACGGTGCTCAAGGCCCTGCTGCGGCTTGGCGTATCCGGAGCGACTGTTTTCCCCTCGACCGGCATGGGCAGAACTCTTGCTGACGAGGTTCCCCTGTTCGGAGGCCTCAGACGCGCTCTTGACGGCGAGACAGTGGACAACACCACAATATTCTCGGTTATCGAGGACGAATCCGTGGTGGCCAATGTGATCCAGTCGATGCCCGATCTGGTCGGAGACCTCCGCAAGCCGGGAACCGGTATTCTGTTCACGGTTCCGGTGACGAGAGTAATAGGCACTCGTCAACCAGCCACGGTACAAGGGGCGAAGAGACCTTGAATGCGTTGCTGGCCACGGGTTTGCTGACTGTTGCTGGACTGGCTCTCGCGCGGATTGCCAGGATAGCAGGGCTTCCTTCCGTCACCGGCTATCTCGTAGCGGGGATCGTTGTAGGGCCGTGGGGGCTCGGGATTATTGCGCCTTCGATGGCTGAGTCGATGGCGGGATTGCTTGAAACGGTGGTGCTGGGCTTCATCGCGTTCGGCATAGGGAGAGAATTTCGCTGGGACCGCCTGAGGCAGGTAGGCGCCGGGATCCTGCTCGTGACGGTGGTCCAGGGAATCGCCGCGACCGTTTCGGTCACCGCAGGGCTGGCGCTGGTCGGGTACTCGCTTCCGCTTGCGATGATCCTGGGGGGTGTGGCCACGGCCACCGCTCCGGCCGCCACTATCATGGTTGTCAAGGAGTACAATGCATCAGGGCCTTTGACCAGCACCCTACTTCAGGTCGTAGCGCTCGATGATGCCCTTGGCGTCATGGTGTTCGGCGTACTTGTCTCACTGGCCCGGGCGTTGACGCAGGGAGGACCCGCAAGCCTCGCGTCCGCGGTTGCGAAGCCGGCGATCGAGATCGTGGGCAGCCTTCTCCTTGGAGGTGTGCTTGGGGTCTTGCTTGCCGTAGTCGTGAACAAGATCGGGCGGCCGTCTAATCATAAGATCTGGGCCATAGGCTCTGTGTTGATTGCCATCGGATTGGCAGATACACTCGGGTGGTCTCCGCTCCTGGTCAACATGGGTTTCGGCACAGTATTCGTGAACAGCACGGGGTCTGCCGAGCACATAGCGGAGCAGGTAGACGACGCCATCTCGCCCCTCTACGTGTCGTTCTTCGCGGTGGCCGGGGCTTCGCTCAATATCCTGATGTTGCCGAGGCTCGGTCTGCTCGGCTTCTCATATCTCATACTCAGAAGCCTCGGCAAAATAGGTGGGGCCTGGGCAGGCGCAAAATGGGCCTCGCTCCCAAAGAGTGTCCAGGACAATCTTGGAATCGCCTTGCTCCCGCAGGCCGGAGTGGCGATAGGAATGGTTGCTGTTGCAAGGCGGTCCGTTCCTCAGGTATCCGATGCAGTCACCGCTGTTGTTCTGGGTTCGGTGATTGTACACGAAATTCTGGGCCCGATACTTGCGCGAAGAGCGCTCTTCAGATCGGGTGAGACGCAACCCGGGAGTTGAGCCAACCCGGCTGATGCAGGCATGACGGCATCGTGACGGCCGGTCCTACAACATAGATTGGGCAACGACGTCGAGGGAGAGAGACTCCGGACCCATTCACCGGGGCAGACAATTCGAACCGACTATACGCTGCTTCTCTCTCCTCCCCGTCCTTACTCTGGCAACCTCGGGGGGGCAACCCCGGGGCTCCCCTTGACCAAGAAGCACCTGCTCAACTCAGCAAACTCTGCTAGAGAAAGCGTTTCCCCGCGCCTGCTCGGGTCGATGCCCGCAGCGGCAAGGGCGTCTCTGACGCTCTCCCTCCCAAACGCGCTCCTCAGTGCGGACGAAATTGTCTTTCGCCTGTAGTTGAACGCCTCGCGTACGACGCGGAAAAACAATCCCTCGTCTGGCACACTGTACTCGGGGCTCTCCCTGACGTCCATCACTACGATGGCGGAGTCGACCTCGGGCGCAGGCATGAACGCAGTCCGGGGGACGGGAGCGTAAATCTCCGGGCGCGTCTTGTACTGGCAGGCAACCGAAAACGCACCGTAGTCATCCGAACCGGGTGGGGCCGTCATCCTTTGTGCGACTTCCCTTTGCACCATCAGCACGATCCGCGATATCGCCGCCCCGGAGAAGAGTAGGCCCGTCACAATCGGGGAAGTGACATAATACGGGAGGTTGGAGACCACTTTCCAGGGCCTGGGCCGGTCACAGTCGCAGCCTTTCGCGAGCATCGCGCGGAAATCCATCTTCGTGGCGTCCCCCTGGACGACGGTAACGTTCCCGAATCCCGCTGTATGCGCTTCGAGTAGGGGCACCAGGCTCCGGTCGATCTCCACCGCCACGAAGCGCCTGCACAGTGGGGCCATAGCCACTGTCAGCGTACCCATCCCCGACCCGATCTCGATCACACATTCGTCGGGCTGGATGGCGGCGGCGGAGAGCATCTTCTCCAGGATGTGCCTGTCAATGAGGAAGTTCTGCCCGAGGGATCGCCTGAACGACAGCCCGTGTTCCTTCATGATCCGCGCGACGACTGAAGGCGACGTCAGCGCGGGCTGGTGCAACAAAGCGGGCGGTGAGTTCCCCTCGCCGCCCGTCGCTGAACCAGGTACTACATACGTAGGCTCACAGGAGGGTTCTTCAGAGGAGGTAGATCCTGACCCTTCTCCTCCCCCACTGGTACGCCTCTTTTGTCGATTCGAAACAGACGTCGATCCTGGCACCCTTTATCGCCCCTCCGACATCCCCGGCGACGGCGAACCCGTAACCCTCGACATAAAGCCTCGACCCCAGCTTGATCACCCTCGGGTCCACGGCCACTATGCCGTACCCTGCCTTCAGGCCGGTTGCGGTGTAACCGTCCGCCGAAGACCCCGTGCTTTCGGGGCCGGGGGTGTACGCAGTCGCGACCACATCCATGGCCTTCTTGAACCTGATGGTCTGGCCGCCGCGAGAGATCACTCCGCACGTTCCAATGGCGACCACCTGGGTGGATGGCTGTTGCAGCACCTTCTCGCTGATGACCTGGCTTTTCAGGAGTCTCCCGTTGAGCCTGATCAGTTTGACCACGACCTCTTTCAGGCCGCGTTTCCCTTGCTGGATCACCTTCGATGTGCCGAGTTCGAGATCGCTGTCGTCCCTCTTCTGCACCTGGAACGGGATATCCACGCGCTTCGTCACGATTTCCTCTTCGACCCGGGTCAGCGCTATGGTCATTCCCGGAACCACTTCAGCCTGTGGGACAGGGCACAGAAGGTCCTGGCTGGATACGGCCAGGCCGGATTGCCTCACTGCATCACTGACGTATTGTCCGGTCGTGAGCACCTCGAACCTCTGCCCATCGGCGAGGATAGTCACCGGCGTCGCCCGCTCCACGATGATCACGGTGCCCGGCGCACCTTTCTCCGTTACTCCAGGGGTCACGACATCACCGTTCTGTAATGCGATACCTGCGCTCGACAGGAGATCCCCGACAGGCCGCCCCCAGGACCTCACCGTATACACGCGGCCATCCGCGACGATCGTGACAGGCCTTGCGGCGACACTCACGAATGCGAGCCCCAGGCCGGCCGCCAGCAGGACCGCACACACAACCACCACCGCGGGCAGTTTCCTACGGTTGACACAAATGGCCTCTAGCAGGTTAGCACCCCCTTAGTGGGCGATTGTATCGATTCGACAGGCGAACCGGATCCACCTTCCTCGGGAGGCATCCGGTACAGATATGTGCAGCCTCTTCCAGAGGGAATTATTCCCACGAGTGTCTCTGGTTATTCTACGCGGAACAGCCTGCGCGTGTTAGCCAGGGTGAGTTCTGCGACGCGCTCGAACGGAATCGCCCTTACCCGGGCGAGTTCCTCCGCCACCTTGACGACGAACGCCGGTTCGTTGCGCTTGCCCCTGAATGGCTGCGGAGTGAGGTACGGGCAGTCCGTCTCGACCATGATCATGTCTCTTGGAGCCATCCTGGCCACCTCGGCCAGCCTTGTCGACCCTCGGTAGGTGAGCGGGCCGGCGAACGATATCAGGAAACCCATGTTGAGGCACTCCCTCGCCATGGGCCAATCACCGGAAAAGCAGTGCATGACCCCGCCCACCTCGCGGGCCTTCTCCTTCTTCAGGATCTCGAGCACCTCGTCGTGTGCGTCGCGATCGTGCACGATGACCGGTTTACGGACCTCTCTGGCCAGCCGGATGAAGGTCCGGAATACCTCGCGCTGCGATTCCCTGGGCGACAGGTCCCGGTAGAAATCGAGGCCGATCTCGCCGACCGCGACCGTCTTGGGACCGGCCAACATGGAGCGGTAACTGTCGAGTTCCCGGGCGGTGAACTCCTTCGCGTCATGGGGATGAACCCCGGCGGCGCAGTACACAGCCGGATGGGTGCGCGCAAGTTCCAGGGCCCTGGCCGAGGAAGCCCTGTTGAACCCGACGTTCACGATCGCGCACACGCCCGCCGCCGCCGCTCTCTCCATGACCTCTTCGCGATCACTGTCGTAGTCCGGCAGGTCCACGTGGGCGTGTGAATCTATCAGCATCCGGTGGTAATCTACTGCGGAGACCGGCATGACGTCCTCCTCACGAAATCCTGCTGCCGGGCGTAATCTCGCCATCCGTGGTCAGCAGGACCAGGTCATCCCCGTTAGATGCCGCGAGCAGCATCCCGCGCGAGAGTGTCCCCCTTATCCGGGCCGGCTTCAGGTTCACGAGCACCACTATGCGCTTCCCGACCAGGTCTTCGGTCCTGTACTTGTCGGCGATGCCCGAGACGATTTCCCGCTCGGCGCCGCCGATGTCGAGCGTCAGCTTCAGCAACTTGTCCGTCCCTTCGACCTTAGCGGCGGAGAGCACCGTGGCAACGCGGAGGTCCATCTTCTTGAACGCGTCGATCGTGATCTCCTCCGCGCTGTCTTCCGCGCTGTCCCCCGCCTGTCGCGGCTTCCGCACCGTGACCGCGAGCGGCTGCCGGGTTTCCGGGTCTATCCTCGGGAAGAGGGGTTTGCCCCTCCTGGTAGCGCTGCCCGGGCGCAGGCCGCCCCACCGTACGAGTCCGTCGAAGTCGCCCTGGCGGGGCGATCCCTGGATGCCGAGTTGTTCCCATATCTTCTCGGGAGTGTGCACCAGGAACGGCGCAAGCAACACGGCGCTGATCCTGAGGCATTCCCCGAGGTAGTATATGGCGGTCGCGGCCCGCGCGGCCTTACCCTGCCTCATGAGCGCCCACGGGGCCACTTCGTCGATGTACTTGTTCGCGCGCCCGACGAGCCTCCATACCGCTGCCAGCGCCCCCGATATCTCCAGACGTTCCATCGACTGCAGGAATTCATCCACCACCGCGGCCGCGAGCCCCTTCAGCCCGGCGTCCAGGGCCTCCTCGCCCTCGGGCGCCGGGAATTTCCCGTCGAAGTACTTCTCCGCCATTACGAGGGTGCGGTACAGGAGATTCCCCAGGTCGTTCGCCAGGTCGGAGTTTATCCGGGACACTAGAGCGTCCTCGGAGTACACGCCGTCGGACCCGAACGCCACCTCCCTCAGGAGGAAATACCTTATCGCGTCGAGGCCGTACTTGTCCACCAGGACCAGCGGATCTATGACGTTCCCCTTGGACTTGGACATCTTTCCGCCCTCGAGCACGAGCCAGCCGTGGCCGAATACCCTCTTCGGGAGGGGAAGATCCAGGGCCATCAGGATTATGGGCCAGATGACGGTGTGAAAGCGCACGATCTCCTTCCCCACCAGATGAATGTCGGCCGGCCAGTACCGGTCGAACTTGTCCTTGTCGTCCGGGAACCCACAGGCCGTGATGTAGTTGGTCAGCGCATCGAACCACACGTATATCACGTGCCTGGGGTCTCCCGGGACGGGAATGCCCCAGTCGAACGTCGTACGTGAGACGCACAGGTCCTCCAACCCGCTCTTGATGAAGCTGATCATCTCGTTCCTGCGGGACTGGGGTTGAATGAAATCGGGGTTCTCCTCGATGTGTTTGAGCAGCCTGGAGGCATACTTCGAGGTCCTGAAGAAGTAGCTCTCCTCGCGCAGGCGCTCGAGCGGCTTGTCGTGATCGGGGCACTTGCCCTCGAAGTCCTTGTACTGGGTGTCGGTGTAGTAGGCCTCGCAATCGGCGCAATACCATCCCTCATACTCGGCCTTGTATATGTCGCCCTTCGCCTGTATGCGCCTGAAAACCTCCTGCACGGACGCTATGTGCCTCGGTTCGGTCGTCCTGATGAAATCGTCGTTCTGGATCTCCAACACAGACCAGAGGTTCCGGATGCCGGCGACGATCCCATCGACAAACGCCTGCGGATCGAGGCCCGCCGCCTGCGCCCTCCTCTGTATCTTCTGGCCGTGCTCATCCGTGCCCGTGAGGAAGAACACATCGTATCCCTGCATCCTCTTGAGCCGCGATATCGCGTCCGCGGCGACGGTTGTGTAGGCGTGCCCGATATGGAGTCTGTCGCTCGGGTAGTAGATCGGTGTGGTGATGTAAAACGCCGGCCGTTTCTCTCCAGTCCCTGCGCTCATAACGTCTCCTCCCTGAATGAAAAGGCCCTCGTCCTGAAGGGACGAGGGGCCTCGTGGTACCACCCTGATTCGCCCCGGCATCGCTGCCGGCGCCTCGGCGGGTGCGCGCCGCGCACCCAGCGTGATAACGGCCGCTAATGACCGTCCAGCCCTACCCTGCGACCGCAGTCGCCTTCGAACCGGAGACTCCGGGGCCATGTTCGACCGCTCACCACCGCGCCGGCTTTCACCTTGCCCGGCTCTCTTTCGCGGGGCCTGAGGCCTACTCTTCCCCTTCATAGCCGGAAACGATTCTGTTCATCGAACCGGTGTCGCTATGATGTCCACCGGGATGTGAAAACACACACCGGTGTCGCCACGGCGATTGTATAGTTCACTATAGCGAACCGCCTACATGATGTCAAGCTTACCAGGGTGGCGCCCAGAGGTTCCGCAAGACTACCCCAAGACCAAGCCTATCCGCTGTTGAAGCGCTGAGGAGAGGGCCTTCACCCCCGGGGCCTGTTTGGAGGTGAAGATATCCCGTTAGGGTCCTCCCCTGCG
>JBLNBR010000015.1:0-21755 GCA_050260105.1 Ignavibacteriales bacterium
TCAAACACCGCGTTATCGCCGCAGTCAACGTCGTCTTCCCGTGATCAATGTGCCCTATCGTCCCTATGTTCGCGTGCGGCTTCGTCCTCTCAAACCTCTTCTTTCCCATCGCTGATCCTCCCCTCGTCCAAACCCAGAGGCACTTCTCGCGGGACAAGTATTTCCTTCGCACTCCAAAAAAATCCTGCTGCGACAGCGCAGTTGACTATCATGGAGCATGAGCTCCCCGGAAGGGCGGCGTTCCGCCCCACACCTGACGGCAGGCGAGGTCGCCAATTATCACTGGTCTACATATTATGTAACGATCGCGCTGTGAAGGGAGGATAAGAACATGCCTGAAGGTGGTTTCGGCCAGCCGGGCTGGAGCCCGTGGTGGGGTTCGTGGTGGTGGTGGCGTCGTCCCTGGCCACCATGGTGGTGGAGAAGACCACGGCGCCCGTGGTGGGGCGGTATGCCCGGGGGCGGCTGGGGTCCGGACGCGGGCTGGGGCGGCATGCCCGGGGGCGGCTGGGGTCCGGACGCGGGCTGGGGCGGTATGCCCGGGGGTGGCTGGACTCCGGTCGGTTGAGGCTAAGACTTCGACAGGCATACCGCGGCGAGTCGGTCCCGCGTGCGTGAACGTGCGCAGTCGCAGGGCAAAATAAATGGAGCTCACAACCGGGATTGAACCGGTGACCTCGTCCTTACCAAGGACGCGCTCTACCGACTGAGCTATGTGAGCCCGCTGCCATTATGATATGCCCGGCCCGAAGATGGGCCGGGCTTCATCTCATTGGTTGCGGGGGTAGGATTTGAACCTACGACCTCCGGGTTATGAGCCCGACGAGCTACCTGGCTGCTCTACCCCGCGACGGAATATGGAGTTCGTGATCATGGTGGAGAGGGCTGGATTTGAACCAGCGAAGGCGCCAGCCAACAGATTTACAGTCTGCCCCCTTTAGCCACTTGGGTACCTCTCCACGTCTCATCAAGACAACACTTGTCAGTCAAATGGAGCTGGCGATGGGATTCGAACCCGCAACCTGGTGATTACAAATCACCTGCTCTGCCATTGAGCTACGCCAGCGTGCCAGCAATAACAGATTATACGACTTTTGGGCTCCCGGGTCAAGGGATAAGGTGAAGAGATTTAGCGGGCGACCTGCAGTCTCTCCGCCTCGTGCTGCCGCCTGCCGTTCCGGTCTTCAAGGTATCTCTCGAGCTTCCTCTTGACCCTTTGCAGCGCGTTGTCAATCGACTTCACGTGGCGGTTGAGCTCCTCGGCGATCTCCTGGTAGGACTTCCCGTCGAGGTAGGCCATGAGCACTTTCCATTCGAGGTCGCTGAGTATCTCGCCCATCTTCTCCTCTATGTCGCCGAACTCTTCCCTGTTGATGATGAGCTCTTCGGGGTCCGTTATCTTCGATCCCGAGATGACGTCCAGCAGGGTCCTGTCGGAATCCTCATCATAGATGGGCTTGTTCAGCGAGACGTACGAGTTCAGGGGTATGTGTTTCTGGCGGGTCGCCGTCTTGATGGCGGTGATTATCTGCCTCGTGATGCATAGCTCGGCGAAGGCCCTGAACGACGACAGTTTGTCGCTCCTGAAGTCGCGTATGGCCTTGTATAGGCCTATCATGCCTTCCTGAATTATGTCTTCCCTGTCGGCGCCGATGAGGAAATAGGAACGGGCTTTCGCTCTGACGAAGTTCTTGTACTTGTTTATCAGGTACTCGAGGGCGACATCCGAACCTTCCCGCGCGTATTCCACGATGTCCTCGTCAATCATGGCCTCATACTCATGGAAAACGTCCCTCTGCGGGCTTATTCCCACCAGGATTCCCCTCCCCGTACCCCATGGCCCTTGTCCAGCCACACAATGATTATAACCCGTCCACTTTCGGACGATCAAGTATCGGACCTCTGGCGAAGCGCCTCAAATATGGCAAGGGCCGCGGCAACGCCCGCATTCAGCGACTCAATTCGCCCTTTCATCGGGATGCCCACGATGAAGTCGCAGGTTTCGCGCACCAGGCGGCCGAGTCCTTTTCCTTCGCCGCCCACGACGATCGCGAGGGGTCCCCTGAGGTCGGTTTCCCACAGGCATTGCCCCCCCGCATCGAGGCCCGCGATCCATAACCCTTTGCGCTTCAACTCCCGCAGGGTGGAAGTAATGTT
This sequence comes from Ignavibacteriales bacterium, assembly GCA_050260105.1. Lineage (GTDB taxonomy): Bacteria > Bacillota > Sulfobacillia > JABLXB01 > JABLXB01 > SM1-B181. The sequence continues at coordinate 2,158 of JBLNBR010000015.1, forward strand.
GGTCACCATGGCGACACGCAGGTGCTCCACAGCCCCCGCTGAAGCGCGGGTCACCGCGGGCGTCAGGCCCGCCGCCCGTCTCCCGGGGATTATGGCGCCGTGAAGGCCTGCGGCCTCGGCCGTCCGCAAGATGGCGCCGAGGTTCATCGGGTCCTCTATGCCTGAAAGCGCGACGACGAAGGGCGGTTCCCCCCGCGATTCAGCGTACGCCAGTATGCCTTCCACGTCAGAGTAGCTCCGGGGCGCGGCCGTCGCGACTATGCCCTGATGCTTCACGGAAGCGTGCCGGCCGGCGATCAGGTCTAGCCTGGACCTGTCGATCTCTTCCACCGGAATGCCACGGGAACGCGCCTCCTTGACAAGCGACTCGATCCGTGGACCTCGCAGGCCCCTGACTACGAACACCCTCTTGACCCGCGCTCCTGCCTTGAGGGCCTCTGACACGGGGTTTCGTCCGAGGATAAGCTCATCACCCAGTCTATGATCTCGGTCCATCATACATTCCTGGTTCGTCCGGCCTGTCCATCCGCACCGTATCGCTTGTAGCGGCCGCACGACATCGGGCCCTCTTTGCATCTTCCCTCGCTCACGCAGGGCGGGCCCGCCTTCTCGAAAACGATGGGCGCGATTCCCCTGACCAGATCCAGCATGCGCCAGGCCAGATCCCTTATCTCGGACTGCGCCCTGGCGCAACACCTCAGGGCGAAGAAGTTGAGCAGGCTCCGCGCGTTGAACGTGCATACCAGCTGGGTCGTACACGCGTTGGGGAGTACGTACCTGGCGTCCTCCTTCGGGATCCCCAAATCGACCAGAGCGTTGTACCACGCCTGGATTTCCCGCATCCCCTCATCGAAGACGCGCAGGGCCTCGGCGTTTCCGGAGATGCTGGCGGGGGTGACGAATTCGAACTGGCGCTCGCTCACGTATCGTTGCGACTTCTGACTGAAGGAGGCGATCCTGTGGCGGACGAGCTGGTGGGAGAGCACCCTGCTGACGCCGGATATCCCAAACGAAAACGACGCGTGTTCGAACGGCGAGAGATGACCCATGTCCCGCAGGCGCCTCACCAGCCTCGTGACCTCATCTTGATTGAGGCTGTCCCGTAGTTCTCCGATGCCGGCGTCCGAGTAGCACAGCCTGGCGGCCATGGCCACGGCCTTCTCAGGGTCCGGCGTGTGCCCGAGCAACACCACGTTCAACTGGTTCAATCCCGCCTTTCCCTCTTCCACCTTGGCCCGTGCGGGGTGTCCTCGATCACGAACCCGAGCCCCGCCAGGCGGGTCCTGATCGCGTCCGAGGTCTCCCAATCCCTCTTCTTGCGGGCCGTTTCCCTGATGTCCAGGATAATCCCCATGAGGGCGTCCACGGTCTCGCGGCTGCCTCCTCCGGCGTCGGTGTCCGCGGCGCCGACCTCCCTCAATATGCCCATGATACCCGCGAGTGTCTCCAGGGCATCCAGGGCGCCGGCAACCGGCCCCCCTGCTCCGGGCCCCGTCCCGCTCACTGCCGTCACCGCGTTGTTGATGTCGCGGGCCAGGTCGAACAACACTCCGATCGCCAGGCCCGTGTTGAAATCGTCGTCCATGGCCTCCTCGAACCTGCGCCTGGCGGTGGCGGACATCTCCGAATCCACTGGATCCGCCGCCGAACCCCTCAGGAAGCCCCGGGCGTTCTCGCGGGCCCCCTCCAGTTTTCGCCACCCCTTCTCCGCCGCCTCGAGGGACTCATCAGACAGCTCCAGAGACGACCTGTAATGCGCCGACAGCATCGCCAACCTGACCACTTCGGGTGGGAACCTGTCGAGTACTTCCTGGATGGTGACTATGTTCCCCAGGGATTTCGACATCTTCTCGCCCCTGAGATTCACGAGTTCATTGTGCAGCCAGTACCTCACGAACGGCGCCTTCCCGGTGTACGCCTCGGATTGTGCGATCTCGTTCTCATGATGGGGGAATATCAGGTCGGTTCCGCCGCCGTGGAGGTCGAAGCCGTCACCAAGGTAGCGAAGTGACATCGCGGAGCACTCGATGTGCCAGCCGGGCCTGCCCGGGCCCCACGGGCTGTCCCAGGACGGCTCCCCCGGCTTGGCGCCCTTCCAGAGGGCGAAATCCATCGGATCGTCCTTCTTCTCGCCCGGTTCCACCCGCGCGCCTGCCATCATGTCGTCCACCGATCTGTGAGACAATTTGCCGTAGCCCTGGAAGCTGCTCACATCGAAATAGACATCGCCCCCTGACGGGTACGCATGACCCCTTTCCACCAGGGCCTTTATCATTTCGATGATATCGCCGATATGGTCGGTGGCCCTCGGATAGATGTCGGCCCTTCGGACCTTCAGCCTGTCCATGGAGGCCAGGTAATCGGCGCTGTACTTCTCCGCGAGCTCGCGGAACGGGATCCCCTCGCGGGCCGAGGCTGCGATTATCTTGTCGTCAATGTCGGTGAAGTTTTGCACACAGAACACCCGGTATCCCCGGTACTCCAGGTATCTCCGGATCGTATCCCATACTATGCTCGGCCTCGCGTGACCGATGTGGCTCCGGCTGTATGGTGTCACGCCGCAAACATATGCCGTTACCTTACCGGGTTCCCGCGTCACGAGGGGTTCTTTCTCTCGGGACATGGTATTGTACACCCTCAAGGTCAATCGGTTTCGCCTCCAATCCTCCGGAGCACGGCCGTGGCCCAGGCGCAGACGGCTTCCCCGCGCCCGGCGAATCCAACCCCTTCCGAGGTAGTAGCCTTCACCCCGACGTCCGCCGCAGTGATACCGAGGGCCGAGGCCAGACTCTCCTTGATCCCGTCGACGTACGCCGCGATCCTCGGGTGTTCCGCAACCAGTACCGTATCTACGTTCCCCACGATGAACCCCCTGGATGAGGCCATATCAACGACCTTCCGCAGAAGGTCCAGGCTGCGTGCGCCTTTGTACGCCGGATCACTGTCGGGGAAGTGGCAACCGATGTCCCTTTCGCCTGCGGCGCCAAGCACCGCATCCATCACGGCGTGGCAGAGGACATCCGCGTCGGAGTGACCCTCGAGCGAGAACCCGCCGGGTACGCGGACCCCGCCCAACACGACCCCATCCCCTGGAACCAGCTTATGCACGTCGTACCCGATGCCCACCCTGGCGGCCGCGCTCGCGCTCGCCGCGTGTGCCCTTCTCATGAGCAAGCTCTCCACGATGTAGAAGTCACCAGGCGTCGTCACCTTTATGTTGGCCTCGTCCCCGGCGGTGATCGCCACTCTCACCCCTATGGCTTCCACCAGGGCGGCGTCATCCGTAGCGCGCAGGTTCGACCGTACCGCGGACGAGTGCGCCCGGACCAGGGTGTCCCTGCGGAACGCTTGCGGGGTCTGGATCCTCCAGAGCCCCCGCCTGTCCACTGTCCGCTCCACCGCGCCGTCCGGCCCGGATTGCTTGATAGTCTCGTACACCGGCAGTCCAGGCGTGGCCGCCCCCGTATCGCGCGCAGCCGCCAGAACCTGTTCGACCAGTTCGGGGCTGACGTTGGGCCTCACCCCGTCATGTACCAGCACCCACTCAACGTCACGAGCTACCCTACGTACACCCTTGTTGACCGATTCCTGCCTGGAAGGACCCCCCGCCACAACGTCAATGATCCTGGAACATCCAGAACACGGGATGATCGAACCGCGCGTGAACTCGATGTCCTCGGGGGCCACCACCACGATGATTCCCTCGATTAGCGGGCTGGATTCCAGGGCCCTCAGCGTGTGGGCCAGGAGTGGAAGACCGCAAACCTCGACAAACTGCTTCTTGGGGTACCCAAACCTCTCGGACCGCCCCGCAGCTACGACGACAGTGACTGCGCCCGGCGATGCCCCATTACCCACGCTTTCCACAATATGCATGTAATCATTATAAGGCCCGCCGTCTGCGGGATTCAAGACGAGTTCGAGGCAGATGGGGGCCTATTCCCGCACACACTCCACCTGTAGGCTGCGTACTATGTATCTCAAGAGCGCAATGCAAGAGCACGATCTGAGGGGGCGCATTTCCGTGATGACGCCGTATCAACTACCCTGCCCCGCGTATCCACCGGGTGGTCCCTGGCATACCCTGATATCCGACATTCTGACCGCAATTCGTGGCGAAGCCGAGGCCATACAGATGTACACGAGGCTGCTTGGCATGGCCCAGACCGAAGAAGACAGGACGAACCTGCAACACATCCTCAATGACGAAAGAAAGCACTACGCGGCGTTTACACGCGTCTACGCGATGCTCACCGGAATGCAGTCGCCGCCGGTCCAGGCTCCCTCGCCCGCCTTCCGGACGTACGCGGAAGGGTTGAAGGAGGCCTACTACGACGAACTCGAAGCAGCGGAACTCTACAGGACTATCGTCCTCTCCTCGGGGGACCTTCACGTGTACCGGGCGTTCTTTGAGGCCATGGTCGACGAGACCGAACACGCCATACGCCTGAACAGGCTGCTCTACCTGGCGGAAGAAGCCGGGGACTAGCATCCCCGGCTTCCAAAACGTGCGCTTGTCGCGACCCTATTGCACGGCTCGTTCGAAAGGATACTTGGGTTTGGCGAAGATCATCCGGCCCGCCGCTGTCTGTAGGACGCTCGTGACCATTACCCCGATCGTCTCTCCGATGTGACGTTTTCCGCCGTCTATGACTATCATGGTGCCGTCGTCCAGATAGGCAACCCCCTGGCCGGCCTCTTTGCCGTCCTTTATGACGTGAACGGTCATCTCCTCGCCAGGCAGCACGACAGGCTTTACCGAATTCGCGAGTTCGTTAATGTTCAGGACCCGCACGCCCTGAAGTTCCGCAACCTTGTTCAGATTGAAATCATTGGTTATGATCCGCCCGCCCAGTATCCTGGCGAGCTTCACGAGCTTCGAATCGACTTCGGCCAGGCCCCCGATGTCCTTCTCGTATATCTGCACCTGGACGTCGAGCTCCTTCTGAATGCGGTTGAGTACCTCGAGCCCTCGACGGCCCCGGTTTCGCTTCAGTACATCGGAAGAATCCGCAATGTGGCGCAGTTCCTCGAGGACGAACCCGGGTATGATGATGGGCCCCTCAACGAACCCCGTCTTACATATGTCGGCGATTCGCCCGTCGATGATGACGCTCGTATCCAGGATCTTCGCCTGTACCGCCGGCATGCCCGGGGATGACTTGTCAACGCGGCCACCCAGCCGGAAGACGCTCAGGACGCCCGTGAGGTCCTCCTTCTTCCTCATGATGACCGCCGCCCCGAGGTATCCCAGTATGAGCATCACCACCGTGGAGAGATAGGACCCTACCACCGGTATCCTGGAGAGCGCGGGGCTCAGAAGATTAGCAATTATAAGTCCAACTACCAGACCCAGAGCCCCCGAAACGATGTCCTGCAACGACGCCCTGTTGAGCCTTCCCTCAACCCAGGAAACAAGCTGCCAGCCTGCGAACGCGATTCGAGGGCCAATGAGCGCTCCCAAGAGTGCGCCGAAAGCGGTTCCGAATACCACGATTCCGAGGTATTGACTGCCTGACAGGTTGAGGTTGCCGAATCTCAGGAGAGGTCCCGCACTGTAGAACCCGGCGACGGCCCCCAGGACTAGACCCGCAAAGAACGCGATCTTGCGGACTGCCTGGCTCAAGTACTTTCAACCTCCCGTCCCCAGCATGATTTGCTGGCCATTCCACCCAAACCATTATAGGACATGGTGGAAACCCGTTCAAGCTAATTGCGGGCACTAACCGCACCTCCGGCGGCAAAGTGCCCGCAAACCCGATCTCGTCCTGCTTGACCCCGGCCCTATGCCAGGACTTCATCCAGTATGTTGTTGGCTGCCTTTTCCTCTATACCCTTGGCCAGCACCAGTTCGCTGACAAGTATCTGCCTCGCGCTGTCCAGCATCTTGCGCTCGCCCGTGGAAAGGCCCTTCTCCCTGTCACGCAGCACAAGATTGCGAACGACCTCAGCAACCTCATAGATGTTGCCGCTCTTTATCTTCTCGAGGTTGGCGCGGTATCGCCGGTTCCAGTTGGTGGACATCTTCGTCCTGGAAGCCCTCAGCACGTCAAACACTTTATCTACTTCAGTCTCGCCAATGACCTGGCGCAGACCGACTGATCCCACGTTGTTGGTCGGTATCATTACCTTCATATCCCCAACGGGAAGTCGCATGATGTAGTACTGCTGCTTTTGTCCCAGGACCTCCCTTTCCTCAATCGCCTCGATCACACCAGCCCCGTGCATGGGGTAGACAACCTTGTCGCCGACGCTGAACAATTGGACTTCCTCCCTGGTAACATCTACAAACAGGATAGCATACCCAGGGGGGGAAGTCAAGAAAACCGCGCTCAAGGCGGCCTTTTGCGGTCGCTTCGGATGCCCGTCGAGGCGTCTCGATCCACGGACGGGCAATCCGGGCTCACTTCCATTATGCCCGTACAGACGGGCGATCCGCGCTCCGCTAATGCCTCGCGTTCGTAGTCTTCCCGATCCGTGCGGAATCGCGCCGGGGTAATCCCGCCGGCGCCCCTGTCTGATACCCCCTTGTTCACGCCCGGCGCTGCTCTGCGACCGCGGCCTCGAGCGCCTGTTCGATGTCGGCAATGATGTCATCCACATCTTCTATACCCACCGAGAGGCGCAACAGGTCGTCGGAAACCCCCGCCGCCCTGCGCTGTTCAGGCGTAAGCTGCTGGTGGGTCGTTGTTGCGGGATGGACCACGAGGGACCGCGTATCCCCAAGACTCGTCATCAACATGACCAATTCGACCGAGTCCGCAAACCTCCGGCTTGCCTCCAGACCGCCCTTCACGCCGAACGCGATCATGGCGCCGGAACCGCCCCTGAGGTACTTGCGGGCGAGGCTGTTCGCGGGGTCATTCTCGAGGCCGGGATAGCGTATCCATTGCACGGACGGGTGCGAGGCCAGGAACCGCGCCACCGATTGCGCGTTCGTACAGTGGCGATCCATGCGCACGTGGAGCGTTTCAAGCCCCATCAGCATGAGGAACGCATTGAAAGGGGCGAGGCAGGCGCCGAGGTCCTTCACCATCTGCGCCCTGACTTTTTCAGCGTAGGCAGCCTCACCGAACCGGTCCACCCAGCTCTTTCCCCCGGCGCCCAGTTCCGGCCTGGTGAATTCGGGGAAAAGCCCGCCGGTCCAATCGAACCGTCCCGAATCGACCACGACGCCCCCTATCGAACTCCCGTGACCGCAAATGTACTTCGTAGCCGAGTGTACCACGATGTCGGCGCCGTACTCGAACGGCCTGCACAAATACGGCGTTGCGAAGGTGTTATCGACGATCAACGGGATGCGGCGCCTGTGCGTCACAGCGGCCATCCCCTCGAGGTCAAGTACGTCCAGGGCCGGGTTTCCTATCGTCTCACCGTACACCGCCCTGGTCCGAGGGGTAATCGCGCGGTCGATCCCGTCCAGGTCGTTGGGGGCCGCGAACGTCACGCTGATGCCGAATCGCTTCAGGGTCGAGGCGAAGAAGGCGTAGGTGCCGCCGTAGAGGTTGGACACGGCCACGATGTGGTCACCGTGGGACGCAAGCGCAAGCACTGAGTATGCCGTAGCCGCCTGGCCGGAAGCGGTGGCGACCGCGGCACTGCCGCACTCCAGGAGGGCCATTCTGTCCTCGAAGACCTTACAGGTGGGGTTGGATATCCTGGAGTAGATGTCGCCCTCTTCTTCGCCTGTGAACAGCCTGGCGCCTTGGGCGCAATCACGGAAGACGTAAGCCGCCGTCTGATAGATTGGGGGTAGACACGATCTCGTGACGGGGTCGACTCTCTGCCCGCCGCGCACGGCGAGCGTGCCGAGACTCATGGGTCGTTTCACTGCCGGATTCTCCCTTTCCAGCCCGCGGTGGGGATTCGCCGCGTGAGAACGCCTGCGGCCAGGCTGTGCGTAAGATTGACCAAATGGTAGCACCCCGGCCGGCGCCTGTCAACGGCAGTCGTCCGGGCGAGAACGCCCGTATGCAAGGAATATGCCGTGCTTGACGCCCACTTCAAAGTCGGGTAGAATGAAATCGCGATTCACCAAGTGATAGGTTTCGGGGCGTGGGCGTGTGGCTCAGTGGGAGAGCGTTCGGTTCGCATCCGAAAGGTCGCGGGTTCGAATCCCGCCACGTCCACCAACTTTTTGCCGTGGGGTGAGGATCCGGAATGAAGGACCTGCTTTGCGACGGCTTCCAGGAAGCAGTAGGTGAGTACCTCGTCCGGCACCGGAGCATCATGGATGTTGAATCGAAACTACAGGAATCGACGGCGAGAGTCAACAGGGCGATAGCCAAGGCGGTAACCTCGTGCGGGTGCGTAAGGATCTCGGCGGAGAAGCAGCGGGTCCCTGAGGATGTCTCGCTGCAAGACCTCAAGAAGTACTTCGGCACACACGTTCAGGGGGATCTGTGCGAACACTGCAAGGAAGTCGTGGAGAGCGAAATCGGCGCGACGCTATTCTACCTGGCTGCATTGTGCAATATTCTGAACCTCAATTTGTACGATATCCTTCTCACGGAGAACAAGAAACTCAGCGCCCTCGGGCTGTTCAATTTCTCATGACTCGTCTGAAGTGACACCTGGATGACGGATCCTTCGTGGCCGGGGAACGATCCCCGGCCACAGTCGTCTCTCCATACCTGTCCTGCCATCGCAGGCCGCGCGGCGTTACCCTATCGCCGCCTCGAACGCTTCCTCCACGGTTCTCACCCCGTGTATCCTCGCGCCCTGCCTTTCGAGGGCCGAGCGACCTCCGGTCGAAGCGGCGTCACCCTCCGGGAGGATGATGTTCCTGAAACCCATCCTGATGGCCTCCGCCACCCTCGGCCCGGCGCGGCCGACCTCCCTGACATCCCCGCCCAGGCCGACTTCGCCCATCACGACGGCGTCCTCGCACACCGGCCTGTCGCGGAGGCTCGAGCATACCGCCACCGCGACCGCGAGGTCCACGGCGGGTTCGGTCACCTGGAGGCCACCGGCGACCTTCACGTACGCGTCCTGTGATCCGAGGTTCAACCCTGCGCGCTTCTCCAGCACGGCCGCGATCAGGCACACCCGGTTGTGATCCAGCCCGCTCACCGTCCTGCGCGGCGAGCCATACAGAGAGGGGGTAACGAGCGCCTGCACCTCTATCAGTACCGGCCTCGTGCCTTCGACGCAGGGCACCACCGCCGAGCCGCTGCCCTTCCGGCTCGCCTGCCCGAGGAACACGCCGGAGGCATTCTCGACATCGACCAGACCCGATTGCTTCATCTCGAACACGCCGATCTCGTTGGTGGATCCGAACCTGTTCTTGACGGCCCGTACGACACGATATGACTGGAAGCGCTCCCCCTCGAAATAGAGCACGGTGTCCACCATGTGCTCGAGGAGTCTCGGCCCCGCGATGTCGCCGTCCTTGGTGACGTGCCCGACGACGAATACCGCTACGTCGTCCTGCTTCGCCATCCTCAGGAGCCTTGCCGCACACTGCCGTATCTGAGCCACGCTGCCGGGGGCCGACATGACGTCGGGATCCCACATCGTCTGTATCGAGTCTATGACGACAAGGCCGGGCGACAACTCGGCCACGTGCTGTTCTACCTGCCCTATGTCGGTCCCGGCGAATACGTAGAGGCCTTCGGGGGTGGCGCCCAGTCTCTCGGCCCTGAGCCTGATCTGTCGGGCGGACTCCTCTCCCGAGACATAGAGCGCCTTGCCTGCACTGCCGGCATGTCCACAGACCTGTAGGAGTAGGGTCGATTTTCCGATGCCCGGATCCCCCCCGACCAGCACCAGGGACCCCCGGACTATGCCGCCGCCGAGGACACGGTCGAGCTCGCTCGAACCCGACGAGGCGCGGGCTTCTCCCGCGGACTCGATCGAAGAAACCGGCACGGGGGCCGGGGCCCCCTGCGCGGGATGGTCCCTCCCCCGTGTCTCCACATGCTCTCCAAGCGTGTTCCATCCGCCGCAGCCCGGGCACCTGCCAAGCCACCTCGGACTCTCGTAGCCGCAGTTCTCGCAGACGAACACCGATCGCGATTTCCCCACACCAGCACCTCCGCGGCCACCGGCGGCCAACGTGAAGCGCCTTTCTACTTCGCCTCCGCCGGGCCGCCTACCTCCTTGGAAGGGCCTCCCCTGGGGCGAGCCCTCCTGGGAGGGGGTTCTTTCGAACGGTCGCCGTCCCGGAGGCCGTTTCCCGCAGGCGCGGTGGATCCCTCCTGTACGGCATCCCCTTTCCGCGAGAACACGATTTTACCCGCGTCGTCCAGCGACGCCACTGCCGTATCGCCGGGCCCGAACCTGCCCTGTAGGATCGCCTCGGAGAGTTCGTCCTCCAGCATGCGCTGGATGGTCCTCCTCAGCGGCCTGGCCCCGTATAGAGGGTCCATGCCTTCCTTCAGGAGCTTCTCCTTCACCGCTCCGGTGACCTCGAGGTTGAGGCCGTTTTCCGCCATCCTGCGAGCCACCTGGTTGATCAGCAAATCGACAATCGCACCCAGCTGCTCCTCAGTGAGCGAGTGGAATACGATTATCTCGTCCACCCTGTTCAGGAACTCGGGCCTGAACGTGCGCTTCACGTCATCCATTATCCTGTCCTTCATGTCCTCGTACGTCCGCTCGTCGCTCACGGGCTTGAATCCCACCACACCCTGGCCCTTGATGAGATGGGCCCCGACGTTCGAGGTCATGATTATCACCGTGTTCTTGAAATCGACCGTGCGTCCCTTGGCCTCGGTCAGCCGCCCGTCCTCGAGAACCTGCAGGAGCGTATTGAACACCTCGGGATGGGCCTTCTCGATCTCGTCGAGCAGGACCACCGAGTAAGGCCTGCGCCTGACCGCCTCGGTGAGCTGGCCCCCTTCCTCGTAACCCACGTATCCCGGGGGAGCGCCCACGAGTCTCGACACCGTGTGTCTCTCCATGTACTCCGACATGTCCAACCTGACCATGGCGTCTTCGTCACCGAAGATGGCCTCCGCGAGCGCCCTGGCCAGCTCCGTCTTACCCACTCCTGTCGGGCCGAGGAAAATGAACGACCCTATCGGCCTCTTCGGATCCTTGAGACCGGACCTCGCCCGCCGGATCGCCCTGGCGACCGCCTTCACGGCCTCCTCCTGACCGATCAGCCTCTTGTGTATTTCCTCCTCCAGGTGGAGCAGGCGCTGGGACTCCTCGACCGCGAGTTTCTTCACGGGTATCCCGGTCCATGACGAGACTATCTGTTCAATATCGTCCGCCGTGACATTGTTCTTTGTGGTCAGCGTCTTCTGCTGCCACTCGTTCTTGTCGCGTTCGAGTTGCTCCCTCAGCTTGTGCTCGGAGTCGCGTAACCTGGCGGCCTTCTCGAACTCCTGGGATTGTACCGCCGCCTCCTTTTCCTTCACGATCTCCTGGAGCTCCTCCTCGAGTCTCTTCAGGTCCGGCGGGGCCACGAAGGAGCGCAGCCTCACCCTCGACGCGGCCTCGTCCACCAGGTCGATGGCCTTGTCCGGGAGGAACCTGTCGGTCACGTACCTGTCGGATAGCCTTGCGGCCGCTTCAAGGGCCTCGTCCGTTATTTGCACCCTGTGGTGCGCCTCGTACCTGTCCCTAAGCCCTCTCAGGATCGCTATGGTTTCCTCGACGGTGGGCTCACCGACCTGGATCGGCTGGAACCGTCGCTCCAGGGCCGGATCCTTCTCGACGTGCTTCCTGTACTCGTCGAGTGTGGTGGCGCCGATGCACTGCATCTCGCCGCGCGCGAGCGCGGGCTTCAGTATGTTCGCGGCGTCAATCGCGCCCTCCGCGCCGCCGGCGCCGATGATCGTATGCATCTCGTCGATGAACAGGATTATATTCTTGGCGTTCCTGATCTCGTCGATTATCTTCTTCAGGCGCTCCTCGAACTCGCCCCTGTACTTGGTGCCCGCGACGACTGAGGGAAGGTCGAGGGTCATCACGCGGCGCTCCCTTAGGATCTCGGGGACTTTGCCCTCGTTGATCTTCTGTGCGAGACCCTCCACGATCGCCGTTTTCCCGACCCCCGGGTCGCCTATCAGCACAGGATTGTTCTTCGTCCTCCTGCTGAGTATCTGGATGACCCGCTCGATCTCGTTCTCCCTGCCGATGACTGGGTCGAGACTCCCTTCCCGCGCCAAGGCAGTGAGATCCCGGCCGTAGCCGTCGAGCACCGGCGTCTCCGACCTGGCCTTGGCGCGCCCCTGCGGGCCGGGGCTCGCCTGCGGGCCGGGGCTGCCGAGCAGCTGCATGACCTGGAGCCTCACTTTCTCCAGATCCACTCCAAGTCTGGAGAGCACCTGGGCGGCCACGCCCTCGCCCTCCCGGACAAGACCCAGCAGCAGATGCTCCGTGCCGATGTAGTTGTGGCCGAGGAGCCTCGCCTCTTCAGCCGTGAGTTCGAGCACCTTCTTCGCCCTCGGCGTAATCCCGATCTCTCCGGTCGCCGGCGCGTCGCTCCTGCCTATGACCTTCTCAACCTCGCCCTGCACCGTCGCGAGGTCTACGCCCATGCTCTGCAGCGTCTTCGCCGCAATGCCACTGCCTTCCCTGATAAGGCCCAGGAGCAGGTGCTCCGTTCCCACATAGTCGTGACCGAGCCTGCGGGCCTCCTCTTGCGCCAGGAAAAGTACCTTCTGTGCCCTTTCAGTGAACCTTCCAAACATGCGCCACCCTCCCCGCAAATACCATCCCATATATGAATGCCATCCCGGTATTTCTACAGGCCGCCCGCCTTCAGCCTTTCCCTTACTAGGGAGGCCCTCTTCACGTCCCGCTCGGCCGGCGTCATCTCGCGCCCCTCGAGGTGTTGCAGGAACGCGGGCCTGGTGGCCACCAGCAATTCATTCACGACCTTGCGAGACAGGCCCTTTATGATGCCGGACTCCGTTCCGAGCCTCATCTCCGACCAGAGCCTCAAGGCCTCCTCGGATGAGAGAATCCTCGCGGTCCTGAGTACGCCGTACGCCCTCCATACCCTGTCTTCGAGCTGCTCCCTGGCTTGCGCCACGAGGAGCGCCCTGGCCTTTCGTTCCTGATCCGTAATCTGCCCGGATATCCCCGCCAGATTGTTGAGCACTTCTGCTTCAGACTGGCCGAGTGTAATCTGGTTGGATATCTGGAACACATTCCCGCTTGCCTCGGTACCTTCGCCGTATAGCCCCCTGACGGCGACGCCGAGCTTGCCTATCGCGGGCAGGACGCGTCCCGCCTGATTGGTGGCGACCAGTCCCGGCAGGTGCACCATGACGGACGCCCTCATCCCGGTGCCCACGTTGGTGGGGCACGCGGTCAGGTACCCGTGCTGACTGGAGAACGCGTATTCCAGTGACGATTCGAGGACATCGTCCACGCCGCTGGCCAGCACATAAGCCTGTTGGATCTGTAGCCCCGAGAAAAGGCACTGTATCCTCAGGTGGTCCTCCTCGTTCACCATGATGGTGACCGACTCGTCTCCCCTGAGAATGACCGCTTTCCCGGCCGGGTCCTGGGCGTGTTGGGGGCTGATGAGGTGCTTCTCGATGAGGACCTGCCTGTCCAGGGCCGGGATGTCGTTCATGTGCTCGAGCTCGAATGATCCCCATCCCCCGCTCTGGTTGAGCGCGGCGGTGGCGGCGCCGACGTCCGCTATCAACGATTCAGCCGAAGACTTCGTCATCATGTGGGGAAACGGGTAGCGCTTGAGGTTCCGCGCCAGCCTGACCCTGCTGGAGATGATGACGTCGGAATCAGGACCCGAACCATCCATCCAATCGGGAGACGACCTCTTGAGTATTTCGTCCAGCATCATGACTCCCCCAAACGGCTACCGGATAGTCTTCTCTATCTCACGGATTTTGTCACGGATCGCGGCGGCCTTCTCATACTCCTCCGCCTCGACCGCCCTCGACAGCTGGGTCCTGAGATCCTCGAGCTCCCGCCGGGCCGAGGCCCCCTGATCCCCCTTCGTGGGGACCTTGCCCACGTGCCGGTCGGAACCGTGAATCCTCCTGAGCAGCCCGCCAAGCGGCTTCTGGAACGCCTCGTAGCAGTTGCCGCAGCCCAGCTTGCCTATCCGCGCGAAGTCCTCGTAGCCGAGGCCGCACACGGAACAGCGCGTCCCTTTCTCGCCGGTGACGGCCTTGGGGCTGGCCGCTTCCGCGCCGAGCATCGCCGAGAGAAGGCTATTGACAGAGAACGGCTGGAGAAAGATGTTGAGCTCTCCCTTGGAGGTGGCGCATTCCTGGCAGAGGTGGCTCTCCGACTTCTGCCCGTTGACGATCTTCTGTACATGTACCGTGGCTGGACGCTTCCCGCACTCTTCGCACAACACGTCAATCTCCCCCTCCATCGACGGGCTGCGACATCCTCGCCAGCCCGAGGAGCATGCTCCGCAACACGGCGGCCCTGACGATATCCCTGTACTCCCTGCTCACAACGGAGATGCCGTCCCCGACGGCCCCTTTCAGGATCGCCGCCTCCCTCGGGGACACCAGGCCCTCTTCCTCCAGCAGCCCGACGTAGTCCTCTGCCTTCGCCCTGGGCAGCGAATCCGGTATCCTGGAACTGACCATCTCCACGAGACCCTTCTCCGGGCCCAATTCCTTGCGCATTATCCTGATGTATCCGCCGCCACCCCTTCTGCTCTCGATGAAATAGCCGCGCTCGACCCTGAACCTGGTTTCAAGCACGTAGTTGATCTGGGATGGCGCGCAGCCCAGCTGCTCCGCGAGGCTGTTGCGCCGTATCTCGGCCACGCCTTCGGCGCTCCTGAGCACCTCTTTGATGTATTCCTCTATTGCGTCACACAGATTCCTCATGTCAACACCAACCGCATCGCAATCTATTGCTTTTGACTAACTTTGACCTTCACCATGATAATAGATCACGTGTATCTACTCCACAAAACTCCCCTGGGGGTATCCATTGCCGGGTTTGGGACCGGTGGGGTGAATTATGCGAACAGCCGCACTGTCTCTCCCTGTCTCTCGCTCGATCTGCAACAGGCTCACACGATCGCCACCAGGATGCACTTCAGATAGTAACTTTCCGGCGCCGCCATGAGCATGGGGTGGTCTTTGCCCTGAGTCCGTTTCTCTATGATGCGACCCGCGCGTCCCGCATCCAGCAGCGCATCCTGTATGACCCCGAGAAGGAGGTCTTCTGTGAGGTGTCTGGAGCACGAGCAGGAGACCAGTATGCCGCCCGGATTGAGGAGTTTCATCGCCCGGAGGTTGATCTCCTTGTAACCCCGCACGGCCCCCTCGAGCGCGCCCCTCGATTTCGCGAACGCGGGGGGATCGAGGATGACCATGTCGTATCTCTCGCCCGACTTCTCGCGCCGTCGCAGTTCGTCGAATGAGTTAGCCGTGGTGAACCGGCATGCCCCGTCCAGCCCGTTGAGCCGGGCATTTTCGCGCGCCATGCCGGTGGCCCACTCGGAGGCGTCTATGCCCTCGACGTCCGCAGCCCCGCCTGCGGCGGCGTGGATCGAGAATCCCCCGGTGTAGCAGAAGCAGTCGAGCACCTTGAGCCCCCTCGACAACCTCATTACCGCCTCGCGGTTCTCGCGCTGGTCAAGGAAATGGCCGGTCTTCTGGCCCGCCTCCACGTCGACGATGAATGTGAGGCCGTTCTCCAGTATCCGAATGCGCGGGTCGAAGGGTTCTCCGATGAATCCCGCCCGCCTCTCCAGGCCCTCGAGGTCGCGTACGGGAGCGTCGTTGCGTTCGTATATTCCGGCGGGCGAGACCACATCCCTCAGCACAGATACGATTACGTCCTTCCACCGGTCGATCCCCAGCGCCAAGGTCTGTATCACCAGGTAGTCCCCGAACCTGTCCACGATGAGGCCCGGAAGCAGGTCCGCTTCCCCGAATACCAGACGGTGGGAGGTTACCCCGGGGAGCACCATCTTCCTGTACTCGTATGCCGCCCGGATGCGCCGCGCGAAGAACGCCTCGCCTATCTCCTCCTCCCGCCTGGTGAGTATCCTCACAGTTATCTGGGAAGCGGGATTGATATACCCGCGACCGATGAATTTCCCGCGGAAGTCAACCACATCCACCATGTCACCGGGTTCATACCGCCCGTTGACCTCCAGGATCTCGGTCCTGTAGACCCACGGGTGACCCGCCGCCACCCGCTGGTGGAGTCCCTTCCTGAGCTGCACCACAGCCATCGGACTGCATCTCCTATGACACGCCCATGAGGTATCGCTCCGCGGATACCGCTGCCACGGCGCCGTCCGCGGCCGCCGTCACAACCTGGCGGAGCTCCTTCACCCTGGCGTCGCCCGCGGCGAATATGCCGGGGGCGGACGTCCTGAGCATGTTGTCCGTGATCACGTATCCCGAGGCGTCGAGGTTCACCACCCCGGTGAGAAACGCGGTGTTGGGGAGGAAGCCAACGTAAACGAATACCCCATCCGCCTCGATCAGCGTTGTTTCCCCACTCTTGACGTCGCGCAGTCTGATCCCCTCGACCCTGTCCTTTCCCTCTATCGCGGTCACGACGCTGTTCCACGCGAAGGATATCCTCTGGTTGGAGAAGGCCCGGTCCTGCAGGTGTTTGTTGGCCCTGAGGGCATCGCGCCTGTGAACCACCGTGACCATCGAGGCGACCCTGGACAGGAACAGGGCCTCGGTTATTGCCGAATCACCGCCGCCCACGACCGCCACCTTCTTGTCCTTGAAGAAGGCGCCATCACAAGTGGCGCAGTACGACACGCCCCTGCCCCTCAATTCCGTCTCGCCGGGGACGCCGAGAGGCCTCTCGCGAGTCCCTGTGGCGATTATCACCGTCCTGGACCGGACCTGCCCGCCGGTTGTGTCGATCACGTAGTCTCCGGCCTGGGCCCGGACCGACACGGCCTCATCGAGCACGATCTCGGTCCCGAATCTCCTCGCCTGTTCCTCCATGGCCGCCATGAGCCCGGGACCGTCGACCCCGCCGGGGAAACCCGGGTAGTTCTCTATTGCGAACGTGGTCGCCGCCTGGCCGCCCGGGGCCATCTTCTCGAGGATGACCGTCCCCAGTCCCGACCTCGAGGCGTATATCCCCGCGGTCAGCCCGGCCGGCCCTCCCCCAACCACCACGACGTCGTGTGTCTTTCCAACGCCCGGCACTACACCCACCTCCATGCTGAAAGACGAGTCCAGGTCGCCCGGTCGAGAAGAGTGTGTCCCGCAACCCCGTTGTTTAAAGGGGCGTCCTCTCCAGAGAACGCCCCCTCCTGCGCAACACATCGCCCCGCGAGTCGCCCGTCTCCCTACTTTGCCTGTGCTTCCTTCTCCTTCTTGGCCTGCTCTATGACCGTCTCAGCCACGTTCGAGGGCATCTCCTCGTAGTGGGAGAACTCCATAGAGTACACGCCCCTGCCCTGCGTCATGGACCTGAGGTCGATTGCGTATCGAGTCATCTCGGCATACGGCGCCAGGGCCCTGATCACCTGGTTGTTGCCCCGCGGCTCCATACCCAGGATCTTGCCGCGCTTCTTGTTCAAGTCACCCATGACATCCCCCATGAACTGGTCGGGGACAGTCACTTCCACCTTCATCACGGGCTCGAGCATGATTGGCTTCGCCTCGAGGCACCCCTTCTTGAACGCCATGGAAGCGGCTATCTTGAACGCCATTTCCGAGGAGTCCACCGGGTGGTATGACCCGTCGTAGAGCGTCACACGGATGTCCGTCACCGGGTATCCCGCCAGCACGCCCTCGGCCATGGACTCGCGGACGCCTTTCTCAACCGCGGGGATGTACTGCCTCGGAACCGCGCCGCCAAATATCTTGTCGACGAACTCGAACTCGCCGCCCGGTTCGAGTGGGCTCAGCTCCAGGAACACGTGCCCGTATTGCCCCCGCCCGCCGGTCTGCTTCTTGTGTTTGCCCTCCACCTTGGTAGTGCCCCTGATCGTCTCCTTGTAGGGCACCCTGGGGGTATCCAGATTCACGTCGACGCCGAACTTCCTCTTCAGGCGCTCGGTCGTTATGTCGAGGTGCAGTTCCCCCATGCCCGACAGTATGGTCTGGAGGGTCTGAGGGTTCCTCTCCACCTTGAGTGTGGGGTCCTCTTCGGTGAGGCGGGCGAGACCCGACCCGATTTTGTCCTCGTCACCCTTGGACTTCGGTTGCACAGCCACCGAGAATATCGGCGACGGGAACCTCGTCGGTTCGTATACCACGGGGTTCGCGGCGTCCGACAGTGAGTCGTTCGTGGTGGTTTCCTGGAGCTTCGCAACCGCTGCGATGTCGCCCGCGCCCACTTCTGCCACGGCTTCCTGCTGTTTTCCCTTGAGTACGAATACCTGGCCGATCCTCTCGTTGCGGTCCTTTACGGCATTGTATACCTGCGAATCGGATTTGATCACGCCCGAGTATACGCGGAAGACCGTCAGGCGCCCGACGTACGGGTCCGCCATGGTCTTGAACACGAGCGCTGAGAATGGCGCATCGTTGCCGGCCGGCCTCGTGACCTCCTCCCTGGTCTTGGGGTTGGTCCCCTTCGCTTCGCCGGCGTCAGCCGGGGAGGGCATGTAGGCCGCGATCGCGTCCAGGATGGGCTGAACCCCCACATTCCGCAAGGAGGAAGCGCAGAAGACGGGGACAATCTTGCCCGCGAGAACACCCTTGCGGATGCCTGTCTTCACCTCGTCAGGGGTGAGTTCCCCTCCGTCCAGGTATTTCATGAGGAGTTCATCGTCACCCTCTGCCGCGGCCTCGACCAGCGCACCCCTTAGTTCCTCCGCGGTGTCCTTGAGGTCCCCGGGGATGTCGCCCGTCTGGGGCTTCTGCCCCTGGCCGTCCTGGTAGGTGACAGCCTTCATTTCCACCAGATCCACGACCCCGCGGAAGGAGGCTTCCTGCCCCACGGGGATCTGGAACGGGACAACCTTCTGCCCGAACGACTTCTTCAGCGAATCCAGGGCGCTGTCGAAGCTCGCGTTCTCGCGGTCCATCTTATTGATGACTATCATTCGCGGCAGGCGCCTCTCGTCCGCGTATTGCCACACGAGCTCTGTGCCCACTTCCACCCCCGCAACGGCGTCGACGAGAACGACGATGCCATCGCTGACCCTGAGGGCGGACTTCACCTCGCCAACGAAATCGAAATAACCAGGCGTATCGAGGATGTTGATCTTGACGCCGGACCACTCGGCGGGGGCGATTGCTGTGCTGATGCTGACCTTCCTCTTGATCTCCTCGGGGTCGTAGTCCATGACGGTGTTGCCGTCATCCGTTCTCCCCAGCCTGTCCACTGCTCCGGTGTCGAATAGCATTGCCTCGGCCAGGGACGTCTTACCCGCCCCACCGTGCGAGATCAGGGCCACATTCTTAATCGTCTCTGCAGTGTAACGCTTCATTAAGAAAGCACTCCTCCTCGATTGCGCCTAGGCAATCATAAATAGGATCGATGCCGGGCCGGCATCGACACCAGACCTCGAAACCAGCATTGATGGTATAAGCAAACAAATTATACCCGAAAGGGCGGAGACATTCAAGGAAACCGCCCGCGCGTGCAGAGGTTCCGCAAGACTACCCCAAGACCAAGCCTATCCGCTGTTGAAGCGCTGAGGAGAGGGCCTTCACCCCCGGGGCCTGTTTGGAGGTGAAGATATCCCGTTAGGGTCCTCCCCTGCG
>JBLNBR010000016.1:0-78119 GCA_050260105.1 Ignavibacteriales bacterium
AAAACCAGGGATACGCTGGGCTTTGACATACTGGACAGGAGCTCCGCGATGGCCAGCCCGGCCTCCACGTCCCCCCCGACAGTGTTCAGCACGACCAACAACCCCTTTATGTCGGGGTTCTCCTCCACTGCGACGATCTGCGGAATGATGTGCTCGTACTTGGTCGTCTTATTCTGCGCGGGCAGTATGATATGGCCCTCCACCTGCCCCACGATGGTGAGGCAATGGGTGTCAGTCTTCATCCTGGGCACGTCGGTCGTGCCCAGCTCCTGGACGTTCGCGGCCGGCTCACTGTGTTCGACCCGCTTCGTCTGCGGCTCAACTTCCGGTGTCATCCCGGGGCGGCCCTCCCTTCAATCACGGTCACCCCATAGCATCCTGCGGAAAACCCGGACTATGCGAACGAGCCGGCGCCACAGCGTGATCATCGAGTCCCCCTTTTTTCACTCCGGAGGAATTCGGGTCCCCGCGTTGAATCGACTTAGTATAAGAACATGACAACATAAGGACCCCTGAGTATTGCGGGAGAGGGAGAGTCTCTGATGGTCAGCAAGGATGTGCCGGTGCCCCTCTACTACCAGATCAAGGAAGACATCATCAGGAAGATCGAGGAAGGCGAGTACAGGATCGGGCAAAGGCTCCCGAGCGAGAACGAAATGCGGAAGGCGTACAACGTCAGCCTGATCACGACTCGTAAGGCGTTGATGGACCTGGTGAACGACGGGTACGTGTTCAGGATTCAGGGGAAAGGCAGTTTCGTGGCGGAGCCGAGGATCAACAGGCAGCTCAATCTGATGAGCTTCACCGAGGAAATGAAGCAGAAGGGGTACATCTGCGACACCAGGGTGCTGGAGATCAGCGCGGTCGTCCACGAATCCATCGCCGGTATACTCAAGATGTCCGCCAGGGAGAAAGTGACGAAGATTAGCAGGCTCCGCCTGGTGGAGAAGGAGCCCATGGCGCTTCAGACATCCTATCTGCCGGCCGACTTCCTATCAGTGTCCGAGGCGGGCGAAATAGCGCAGGCCAAGTCACTGTACAAGATACTGGCGTCCAAGAACATCGTCCCGCACCGCGCAAGGGAGAAGTACAGCATTGTCAAGCTCAAGGATTCCGATATATGTACACTCCTTCGTTTGCCCGAGGATTCCCCATCCTTCTTCGTCAGGAGGATCACCTACAACGATAAGAACGAGCCGTTCGAGTACACCGAATCGTTTCTCAGGTGGGACAGGTACAGTATCGAGGTCGAGGTATCGAGTTGAGTACACGGGAGGGCTACTAGCATGGCTTATGAGCGGTATCTGAGCACAGTGACCGAATTGACGGACCGGATAAGGGACAGCATTCGACCAACAATCGCGAAAGCAGCCGTAAGCATGGCTGACAGCATCAAGAAAGGGAGGGCTGTCTACCTGTTCGGCAGCGGGCACTCGGTCATGCCGTGCCTGGATGTCTTCCCCCGCTACGGAGGGTATGCAGGGTTCGTGCCCATGACCGATCCGAGACTGATGTGGTTCACTGTGTCAGGTCAGGGCGGGGCCGAGGAGCTGATCTGGCTCGAGCGCCAGGAGGGTTACATCGGTAACTTCTTGCGGCACTACAACATTACACCCTCGGACACGGTCGTAGTGTTCTCGCACGGCGGTCTGAACGCCGCGCCGGTGGAAGTCGCCCTTCATGGGAAGGAGAAGGGCGCAACCGTCATCGCCGTCACCTGCAAGGATAACCTCAGGGTGAACAAACCCGTCCATAGCAGCGGCAAGCGATTGGCCGACATTGCGGACATCGTCATCGACAACTGCGTCTCATACGAGGACGCACAGGTGTCGATCGAGGGAGTCACCCATAAGGTGGGCGCGGTCTCGACCGTCGCGTTCATCGTTATTGCGCAGTGCCTCGTGGTCGAAACCGCGGCTCTACTGGCCGAGAGCGGCATACCGGTCAGTCCCTTCGTATCGCCGAACGTGCCGGGAGTGTCCAAGGACCACAATCCCAACGTTTTCGAGCAGTACAACAGACTCGTCAGGGGTCTGTGAGACATACTCCGTTAAGCGGGTGTTAGAATGGCTGTTCTCTGTGTGGTTGGCGCTCATGCGATGGACGCCGAATTGATGGGTGGCGCAATCGCCCTGGAGTTAAGGTCGAAAGGTTGGCAGACCTACCTGGTGCATATGACTCGCGGGGAAAGGGGCCACCCGGCCAAGGAACCGTCCGAGTACGGGAGACAGCTCGAAAAAGAGATGCGAGAAAGCGCCCGCAAGCTCGATTCCGAGTGTCTCTGGATGGGCTACGAAGCAGGCGCAATTCCGGAACACCGGGCCCACGAGGACCTGGCCGCCCTTTTTGACCGGCTCGGAGCGGATGCGGTGATAACGCACTGGAAGGGGAGCTATCACCCACGTCACGTTGAGACGCATTTCCACGTCATGAACGCAGTGTCGAACCTCAACTCCGCGTCCAGGGTCAAGGCGGTCTACTTCGGTGAGAACATGGAGGACCTGGAGGGCTTCAGTCCTACCCTCTACTTCGATGTCTCGGGTTCCTACAGCAGGTGGATGGAAGCCCTGGGGTGTTACGAACTGTTCAGGGAACGGGTGAACCAGTATCCGTACAGGGAGTTCTATTCGGTCAACTCGGTAGCAAGGGGGATCGAGGCCGGAGTCCAGTACGCCAAATGCCTCATGAGCCCGCCACTCGTTGTCGGTGACCTTCCGGTGAACGGCAAGATGTGTCGCCCCAGGTATTGAGTATGCGTCACGAGGGAGGTGTGCGATGTTCCACTGAGCGGATGACGGGGTGCTTGAACGGCCAGTTCCACACTGCAATCATGGGAGGGTGAGCAGTAACCGTGGATTACAAGCAAATTGCTGAACAGATCATTTCGGCATTGGGACACCCCGGGAACATTACGGGACTGGAATACTGCATGACGAGGTTGAGAATCGAAGTAAGAGACGAGGGTAAGACGGACATCGAGAGAATCAGGAAGACCGACGGGGTCATCGACGTCCTCGGTAAGGGCAGGTCGCTCCAGGTGGTCCTGGGGCCGGGCACCGCCCAGGGGGTTGCCGGCGCCCTAGCCGGAATGCCCGGGGTAAACCTCAAGATCGTCGAAGAGTCTGCGGTTTCGGACACCCCGCGTGGCAAGGGTCAGGTGCTTCAGTCGTTCAGCGAGATCTTCACGCCTCTCATACCGGCCCTCATAGGCTCCGGACTCGTGGCGGGCCTCGGCAAGTTGCTCCAGAGTCTCGGAGTGAGCGCCGACCTCGGCTTCATGAAGGCGCTCAATATCGTCGGCCTTGCGTTCTACGGGTTCATCGTCATCCTGGTTGCCATGAATACGGCCAGGGTCAATGGTGGCTCACCGATTCTCGGGGCGGTGGCGGGTTCCATTCTCATCAACCCGGCCCTCTCCGGATTGGGCATAGTGCCGGGGCGGGGCGGCATAATCGGCGCGATGCTCGCAGGGGCGCTCATGGCCTACGTTGAGAAGAATGTCAGAAAGGCTACACCGTCCGCTCTCAAGGTACACCTTCCACCCGCCGTCTCCGTGCTCGTCTCGGGCTTCGTCATCGTGTACCTCCTGCAACCCGCCGCGGGGTTTGCGGCGGACCTGTTGGTGAATACGGTGCTGTCACTCTTGAAGATCGGCGGGGCACTCGCCGGAGCGTGCATATCCGCCCTATTCCTGCCCCTGGTGATGACGGGACTGCACCACGGGCTGACCCCGGTCCATCTCGAGCTGATCAAACAGGTGGGATACTCACAACTGCAAACGATGAACAGCATGGCGGGAGCGGGGCAGGTCGGCGCCGCACTGGCGATCTACCTGCGATACCGGAAGAGCAGGGGACTTGCCGAGACCATCAAGGGCGCCCTACCGGTGGGCGTGTTGGGCATCGGCGAGCCGCTCATCTATGGAGTCACGATGCCGCTGGGCAAACCCTTCGTTACCGCCTGCCTCGGCGCCGCGGCCGGCGGAGCGTTCGTGGGCGCGGTCGGCCTCGGGGCCCGTGGAGTATACGTATCGGGGATCCTAGGCATAGTGATTGCCACCAATCCCGTCCAATACGTAATCGCCTATCTGTTGGCCGCAGGCGCCGGCTTCGTCCTCACCTACATGACCCCTGTCGCGTCTGAGGTGGTGGCGTCCGTGGACCGGCTTACCTCGAGTAAGTCACAGGTTGGCTAGAGGCTCAATAGCGCCGCTTGCCGGTGAAACACCCGATGACGGTTCGCCAGCCGGTGGCTGCGCTCCCGAGGGTGTTTCCGGGGCGAGCGCTCATCTCTTGAGACGAGGGGGGCGTCCGATTGTCCGGACGGAAAACGGATCTCGGCATATCGGTATACCCGCGGCCCGGGGACGACGTCTGCCGGAAAGAGATTGAAGACTACATTTCACAGGCGGCCCGCCTTGGATACCGGAAGGTCTTCTCGTCGCTGCATCTACCGGAGGACGATATCGATGCCCTTGCCGGCAACGTCCTGTGGCTATCCGAAGTCGTGCACGGTAGTGGAATGGAACTCATTCTCGACCTGTCGTCCACCGAACTGAGGCAGTTGTTGGGCCGCCGCGAGCACGTGAGGCGACTCAAGGCCGCAAAGGCGGCATACCTGCGCCTGGACTACGGCTTCACGGAACTCGATATACGGCGCGTGACCGGGGACCTCGGGATACAGGGGTTCGTGCTGAACGCCTCTGTACTGACAGGCGAGGAGATCGGCGAGATGGTGGATTGCATAAGGGCGCACGCGGGGTCGTCCGCGGCCATTGAAGCCTGTCACAACTTCTATCCGAGGCCGGAAACGGGCCTCGCGATCGAATTCATGATTGAGAAGTCGAATCTCTACAAGCCCCTGGGCATCCCGGTCGCCGCCTGCATAGCCTCTCACCATCGTCCAAGGGGCCCGCTCAGAGAAGGATTGCCGACAGTCGAAGAACACAGGCGCCTGGATCCCGGCCGGGCGGCCGCTGAGTTGATTGCGACCGGTGTGATCGACCAGGTCTTCTTCGGCGACCCTTTCGCCTCCAGGGCGGAGCTGGAGGCCGTACGCGGTGTGGCCGAATCACCCGCTCTCAGGTTGAGGATCAGACTGGACCCGGAGTGCTCCGAGCAGGAAAGAAGGATAGCGCTGGGCCGCGTCCACAGGGCACGGCCGGATCAATCCGCGTACCTCATACGGTCGCAGTCGTCCCGCGAAATGGCGTCTCCAGGAGAGAAGGTCCGGCCGCGCCCCGCCCGGCGGAGGGAGGCGTATTGCGCGACCATCGACAATGAACTGTATCTGCGCTACTCGGGCGAGCTCCACATCGTATTGAGGGATCTGCCGGCGGATGAGCGCGTCAACGTGATCGGCCGGATAGTGCCCGGTGACACAGGCCTCGTCAGGTACGTGCTCCCAGGTTCCGAGTTCATCCTGGAGGAGGCTTGAACCCATGTTCCGGCCCCTGACCGGCAAGAACACGGTCTTCGCCCCCGCCACGGGCAACGTCAAGAGACTGCAGGACGTCCGGGACGATGTTTTCTCCAGGGGATTGATGGGCCCCGGGCTTGCGATCGACATGGACGGTCGCGACTGCAAGGTTTATTCGCCTGTCGATGGAGAAGTCGTGGCACTGTACCCCACCGGACACGCCATCGGTATCAGGTCCAGCGGCGGGGTGGAATTGCTGCTTCACGTAGGCCTCGAAACGTTCAGGAACAGCGACCTCATAAGGAAATACATCACCCAGGGTCAACGGGTGAGAAGGGGCCAACCGCTGGTGGAAATAAAACGGCAATGGGCCGGAGCGGACGACAGAATGGTGATACTCACGCTGCCCGGCAGGACGGACGGACGGCAGTCGATCACTTCCGAGGGGAAGGTGACAGCGCGCAAGAGCATTGTGATCGAGCTTCTAGACTAACCCCTTCCTCCCGTCCTCGCCGCGGTCAGCGCCAATCTTGGAACCCGCCGACTGCCTCCACCGTCCAACCAGCAGAGAATTCGACACAAGGAGACAACACATGCGCAGAGCACTCGCACTACTGTTGACGACAGCGGTAATGCTACTGTCCCTGGGAGCGCCGGCCAACGCCGCCCCCGCCTTCAAACTGGGCAATGAGGTGCTGTACAGTCGCTACCATCACCTGATCGAAGGCAAACGGGTCGGGCTAATCACCAACCAGAGCGGCGTGGACAGCCGGGGCCGCAGCACCATCGACGTGCTGGCCGGCGATCCCTCGCTCGAACTGCTGGCCCTCTATGGGCCCGAGCACGGCATCGACGGCAAGGCGACCGCAGGGACCGCGGTGGAGTCGTACACCCACCCTACCCTGAACATCCCTGTTTACAGCCTCTTCGGCGCTACGCGCATGCCCACGGAGGCCATGTTAAAGGACATCGACGTACTCCTTTACGATGTTCAAGACATCGGGGCCCGCACCTACACCTACATCTCCACCCTGAATTACGCCATGAAAGCGGCCAGGCAGTACGGCAAGCCCGTGATCGTGCTCGACCGCCCCAATCCGCTCGGCGGCGAGACCGTCGAGGGACCCGTCCTCGAAGACGCCTTCGAGACTTTCGTTGGAGTAGACAACCTGCCGATGGCACACGGCATGACCGTGGGCGAGCTGGCGCGGTTCTTCAACCGCGATATCGCCGCCGACCTCACGGTCGTGCCGATGGAAGGTTACACCCGCAACATGATCTACCAGGACACGGGGCTTCCGTGGGTGGCCACGTCCCCCAACATACCGGACATCGATTCGGTGTTCGGCTACATGGCCACCGGTCTCGGTGAGGGAACAGGCATCCACCAGTCGGGCCAGTTCAAGTGGATCGGAGGCAAGGGCATAGACGCAAACCGCCTCGCGGGGCTCCTCGAAGCCGCCAACCTGCCCGGCGTAACCTTCATCCCCGAGACGATAGGGTCGGACGGCGGTGTGAGGTTGCGGATTACCGACTATCGCAAATTCAACCCGGCCAGAACGGGCATATACGCCCTGGCCTACGCCAGGCGGCTCAATGACTTCACCGTGCCCAGGAGTGGCGCCACCCCCGCTAGCGTCGTCATGTTTGACAAGGTCATGGGCACCAACCGCGTAGGACAATGGTTGGAGCAGAGACTCGCGCCGCAGGAGATGGAGAGCCGCTACGCAGCCGAGCTGGCGGCATTCAGGCAACAGCGCCAGCAGTACCTCATCTACGGATACCTCGGAAAACCCGGGCAGATCGGGGTCCTGGTCGACAATGTCCCCGTCTTCTTCGACTCGCCCCCCTATATCGATGGCAACAACCGCACCATGGTCCCGCTGCGCACAATCGCCGAGGCCCTCGGCGCGACGGTTCAATGGGACCCCGCCGCCAGGTTGGTCACCATCATCGAGGGCGATCTGACCGTCAACATGACCATCGGCAGCCCCACCGCCCGGGTGAACGGCATTCGAAAAGCGATGGATACGGTCCCTGTTCTCCAGCAGGACCGTACGATGGTGCCCCTCCGGTACGTGGGGGAGCTCCTCGGCGCATCGGTGCATTGGGATGAGGGGAGTCGTACCGTGACAGTAACCCAATGGCCTTGAGGAAATATGAATCGGGAGCGTCGGCGACGGAGCGACGGCAGCCCCCCTCACCGGGTCTCCCCCTGTTTCCGCACCTTCTCGCCCGGCGGCACGTCGAGGGGCGCCAGGGCCAGCCCGTACCTGGCCAGATTGGCCCTGACCGATGTGTTCACCACCGCGTTGGGGAACTTGGTCGGCCACGCAAACGCCTCCCATTCGGGCCAGGTCCAGAATGTGCGTCGCACGTGCTCTCCGAATCCGAAGGGGTCGACCTGGAGATCCTTGGCCTTCGCGATCGCTCTGTCCATCCACGCCTTAAGGTACTCCTCGACCGCCCTCTCCACGACCGGGCTGTTGCGCGGGTCGGTGTAGTCCGTCTGTGTCCTGGGGCCGATGTAGCTTATCTCGACAGATACCCTGACGTCGATCCTGACCTTCTCCCCGTCGCGAACCGCCCTAACGCGCGTGCCGGTGCTCCTGATGTCCAGGGCCAGTGGGTACTCCGGCGCCAGGGGATCCGGAATGGCGTAGCCCCCCCGTTCGAAGTCATCCTTCAACATGAGCATCGCCCTCGTTTCCTCGCCATCAAAATACCCGACCAGCTGTCCCCCCGAGAACAGCGCCGTTCCCATCACCTCCACCGGTCCCCCCCCTATCCGCGGTATCTGTCCCCCCTCCAGCGAAGTGGCGTCTCCGGGCGACGCGGGCTCGCTCACACGTTCCCCAACCGCCGGGCTGGCCGGGAACTCCTGCCCCATGCCCGTGGGGACCCCCGGCCGGAGCTCCTTCGCCAGCGCAATGATGGGAGCGCTCGGGGTTTGCGCGTCCGACTCAATCCTCCATATGAAGCCGGCCAGATGTACCGCCTCAAAGAGGCCTGTGTGGCGGTGTTGCTGGATGATAGTCTGCAGGAACCGGCTCGGACTCACTTCGAGGGGCGATGTCGCAACCCGCAACACGTCCTCAGCCCTGCCCCTCGCGAGGAACACGAACGCCGTCCCCCTTACTTCACGGAAGCGGTCCATGCCGGTCGCCAGGCCCCTGATGTCTGCCCGGGCCAGATCCTCGCCAAGAATGAAGGCCTGCGTGTGCTCCAGCGATACCCTGCGCCCAAGGCTGACTCCCACGAGATCGAGGGCGTCGAGCCCTGTTTTGGAAAGAACCGAGATCGTTATATGATGCGGTCCAACGGGAGCACCGCCCCCTCCGGCCCCTCCCGTCCCCTTAAGGCTGCGTGGCACGCCTATTTCGAGCGTCGCGACCAGATATCCCTCCGGCCCCTTGTCGAAACCCATTGCCTGGACCCATGCCACGTCCTCCAGCTCGACCTTGTCCCAGCATCCCTGACAACAGACCGCCAGGGCCACCGCCACAACCAAGGCCCCCACCCACCTTCTCATCCGACCGTTCTCCCCCTGTTACGCCCCTTCCACCTATCCAGGAGAAAAAGCGTAATGGGCCATCCGGCCAGAAGAATGTTGCCGTAGGGCCGCACGATGTCAAAGTCGAGGATTATCGCCGTGCTGTAATCGGGAATCAGCCACGCAATAGTGAACCCAATCAAGCCTGACAGAATGACCAGCGGCTTGTATGTTTTGAGGCCGAGGGCCGTGGCCAGCGTTACGGCCGCCAGGTAGTGCCCCACGGAGACTTTTGCCATTCCGGCGCCCAGCCACACCAGCACGAACAGGGCGTCGAGCCGCTGGAAAAAGCGGCCGATGTAAATGAGCCGTGACACCCGCAGGAAGGGCATGGGAATGCGGACGAGGGCCGGATACGGGAAGACCATCATCGCCGTGACAACGGTCAGGGTGAGGGTGAAGGCGCTGAGGGCAAGGCACCACCGCGCCGTCTTCCCGGTCTCTTCCGCCGGGTCTCGCAGGTACGCCGCGACGATTCCGAGTCCCAGGACCTCGCCGTACATGGCCTGCCTACTCACACACGCCACGGCCAGCCGGCCCGGCCCCGGACCGAGCAAGGGAAACAGAAGACGAGCATTCCACGACTTCGCCCATATCAGCGAAAGCAGGATTATCACCGCAATAGTTGCAGTAGCGTGGATCACGCATAACCTGCCCAACACCTCTATTCCCTGGTAGGCGATGTACAGCGAAATGACCAACCCCAACCCCAGGAGGAAGCTGGCGGGAGTCAGGGGAAGCACGACCACCTTTAAGGCGCTCGTTATCTCGCGCGCGCCCGTGGCGCCGAGCCCAAGGATGTAGGCGTAGTAGACGAGTCCCACGAGCAACGCAGCGGCGCGCCCGGCGAGCGAGCCCGTCACCTCCACAAGGTTCTTGCCGGGATGCGACCGCAGTACGACCACCAGGGGCCACAACCACAGTATGCTGATCAGGGCGGAGAATACGGGTATCGTCCACCCCGCGGTTATTCCGTCCCTCGCCATGCGCTCAGGGAAAATGAGAAACGCCTTCGTTACATCATAGGTCACAATGATCCCGACGGCCTCGATCCAGTCTATGTGCCCTTCGGGGAACCCCGTGCCCTGCCCTTCTCCCCTCAACGCCGGGCCCGCCACCCGGGGTCGCGCCCGCGCCGCACCGGTTCCCCCGGCTTGCCCGGCCTGGCTCTCGGCTGTTGCCTGTCCTCGTCCAGGGGGCGAGCGGTCTGGGGCCGCCTTTCCATCATCCAATCTGGACCTCGAAGCAATGTATCGGGCGAATGGCGCCACGACGGCAATACCGGCGCCAGCACGGGCACCCCGAAAGACCGCATGATACACAGCCTGGTCAAGAGGAACATGCTGAGCACCGTCACCCCCGGAAGGCCCAGCGCGGCGGCGGCGAGTATCATGGCGAATTTGCCTATCCTCAGTAGAAGGCCCAGTTCGTAGTTGGGTATGACGAACGAGCCGAGGCCGGAGACGGCCACCACCACGACAAGTACGGGGCTGACCACGCTCGCCGTTACCGCCGCCTGCCCCAGGATAACCGCACCAACGATGCCGATCGTGGGGCCGATGATGGTCGGGATCCGGATGCCCGCCTCCCGTATGAGCTCGAACGCCGCCTCCATCACCAGCACTTCCAGGGCGGCCGGGAACGGTACAGCCTCCCGCGCTGCGGCGATGGAAAACAGCAGCTCCGTGGGGATCATCTCGGGGTGAAACGTCGCAATCGCCACATACAGGGCCGAAGAGTATAGGGTCGAAATGAGGGCGCCCCATCTGATCAACCGCATATAAGACGCCGTAGCGAAGTGAACGTAGTAATCCTCGGAGGTTTGCATGAGCGACCACAGGGTGACAGGGACTATGGCCACTCCAGGTGAACCGTCGACGATGGCCACGTGCCCTTCCGCAAGCATACTGGCGACCCTGTCGGGCCTCTCCGTAATCAATACCGTCGGGTAAGGGTTGTACGGTTCGTCCTCAATGAGCCTCTCAAGCATGGCCGCCGTCATCACCACGTCTGACTCGATAGAGAGTATTCGCCGCCTCACCTCATCCACGAGTTTGGGATTAACGACCCCTTCGAGATACATCATCCCAAATGGCCTGCGGCTCCCCGCTCCCACGTAGAGCCGCTCGGTTACCAGCTGCGGAGTCTCAAGCAAGAGCCGGATCATCGTCACGTTTGTCCGGTAGTTCTCGACGAACCCTTCGTGAGGCCCCCTTATCACGGCTTCAGTCGGGGATTCGTCAATCGCGCGGTGCTCGGGGTTCCGCGTCCCGGGGATGGCCGCCCAATCATCGCCGTCCACGAACAGGACCGTCTCCCCCTCGACGATCGCCGCGGCCACCTGCGAGAACCGGTCCGCAAAGTCGAGAGAGGTTCCCGACAGCACCTTCTCCGCAAGGGATCTAGTGTCCGTCGCCCCTTTTTCCCTGCCCGGGTCCACGCTGAGCAACGACGCCAGCACGTGCCGGCTTATCGCCTCGGGGTCCGACAGCCCTTCAATGAACAGGCACGCGGCGCGCTTGTACCCGCCTCGCCACTTGATCTTGAACTCCCTCACCGTGAGGTCGGAATTGCGCGGGGCGTGGAAGATGTTCATTACCGTTGAGATGTTTTGGTCCAGCGACTTGTATAGTCTCCCTTCGAGTTGTTCCCGTTCGGATTCCGTCATTCCCCCAAAGGGTGACCGCAGGGCAATCTCCTGGGACCGTGGCCGCGAGCGCCCACCCGCAGTCGAACGCACCGACCCCCACAACCCCTCGCCCTTCCTCCTGGCCGCTCCTGTGGAGAAAGGGGGCCGTTCCTCGCGGTGCCCCCGGACGACGTCCTCCCTGCCCCCGGGGATCCCGGGTTCGCCCCTCTCCCCCAGAGTGAAGCCAGCCGGCCGCGGCGGCCTCTTGAATGCCCTCCTGATAGCATCGAACGGGAACACGGCCTACCCCCCACTTGTCGCCTGGAAGTATTCTCTCCCCGTTGAGCGCGGGGAAACCGTTGAAGTGGGGGATAAGCCCGGGCCACCGCGGGAAAAAATGAGACAGGCCGGTCGGGGCCGTAGCCCCGGGGTCGCCTGTCTCAGAGACAGCCCATCACATGGGACTTGCTGGAATGTGACTTGATGTGGCCCACCTGAATGCCGCGGGGCCCGCTAGACCTCCATGATCACCGGCAGGATCACGGGACGCCTGCCGACACGCTCGTGGAAGAACGTGGACAGTGCGCCCTTGATCGCGGACTTGACCGAGGTCCAGTCCCGCGTCCCGGTGGCTATACACGCCTCTACGGTCGTCCTGACGCTCTCCCTCGCGCCATCCATGAGCTCTTCCGACTCGCGCACGTAGACGAATCCCCTCGACACGATGTCGGGGCCGGACAGCACCTCCCAGGTTTCCTTGTCCACCGCCACCACGACGATCAGAATGCCGTCCTCGGCGAGCTGCTTCCTGTCGCGCAGCACCACACTGCCTACATCCCCGACGCTGAGCCCGTCCACCATGATGTTGCCGAAAGCCACCTTCTCCCCCATCTTCGCCCGGTCGCGCGAGAACTCGAACACGCTCCCGTTCTCCCCGATCAAGATGTTCTTCCTGGGGACCCCCACGTGCTCGGCGAGCTCCGCATGGTGAACGAGATGGCGGTATTCCCCGTGAATCGGAACGAAGTACTTCGGCCTCACCAGGTTCAGCATGAGCTTGAGCTCCTCCTGGCTCGCGTGTCCCGACGCGTGCACACCCGCCGACGCCTCGTAAATGACCCTGGCGCCGCGCCTGAACAGGTTATCGATCGTCCTCATCACGGTGGTCTCATTGCCAGGCACCGGGGAAGCGGCTATGATCACGATGTCTCCCGGCATGATATCGATCTTCTTGTGCTCACCCGTCGACATCCTCGCCAGCGCCGACATGGGCTCACCCTGGCTCCCGGTCGTCAGGATGACCACCTTCCCCGGGGCCATCCGGGCGGCCTCCTCTACATCGACCAGCGTCTTCTTGGGCACATCGAGATATCCCAGTTCGAGGGCGACCTCGACCACGTTCTCCATGCTTCGCCCCACTACGGCCACCTTCCGGCCGAACTCCACCGCGGCGGTGATGACCTGCTGAATCCGCAGGACATGACTGGCGAAACTTGCTACGAGGATCCTCGACTTCTCAGACGCGAGGATTTCTCTGAGGCTCTTCCCGACGGTCCGCTCCGAGGGCGTGTACCCCGGTCTGTCGGCGTTCGTACTGTCGGACAGAAGGGCCAACACCCCGCCGTCGCCCAGTTCAGCCAGCCTGTAGAAGTCAGCCACCTGCCCGTCGACGGGGGTCTGGTCGAACTTGAAGTCGCCGCTGTGAACGATGGTCCCGACCGGCGTGTGTACCGCCACCCCAACGCAATCGGCGATGCTGTGGTTCACCCTGAAGAACTCGATCTTGAACCGCCCTATGACGAGCGTCTGCCTGACCTGGATCTCCCTCAGGTCCGGGTCGTCCATGCCATGCTCGTGGAGTTTCCTCTTCACCAGCCCCAGCGTGAGCTTGGTCCCGTACACCGGAACGGGGAGCTGCTTGAGAACGTACGGTAGGCCACCCACGTGGTCCTCATGCCCGTGCGTCAGTATGATTGCCTTCACCATCTCCCTGTTCTCGAGGAGATACGTGATGTCGGGTATCACGACGTCGACTCCGAGCATCTCCTCCTCCGGGAACGCCAGCCCGCAGTCGATCACGATAATCTCATTACGATATCTGAGGGCCATCATGTTCTTTCCGATTTCCCCGAACCCGCCCATGGCGACCACGCTGACCGTGTTTGTGTTGCGTCTACTCATTGAAGCACCCCTTGACATTTGTTGGCGCAAGCCAGATTCAATTATACTACAATGACTAGCCGGTACAAGCGCGGGCGCGCCGCCGCAGCCGTTTCGAGCGTGCGGGCGCGATTTCGGGGCGGGTGGGGAGAACCAGAAAAGGCCCCGTCCGCAACGGAGGCGAACGGAGCCCCGTCAATCCACGATTCACGCCAGGAGACCCAGTGACCCCATGCACTCCCTCAGAACCTGTTCCTCTTTCGCCTCCATCATCCACAGCGGCTGCCTCACACCACCCACGGGGAATCCTGCCATGGCGAGCGCCGCCTTCACGGGGACGGGGTTCGTCGTGATGAACAGGGCTTTGAACAAGGGGAGCAGGCGCAGGTGCAAGCGCTTCGCCCTGTTCACGTCCCCCGCCTCGAACGATTCGATCATGTCCTTCATCTCGCGGCCGACGAGGTGCGCGGCGACACTTACGACCCCCACGCCGCCCACAGACATGAGGGGTAGGGTCAGAGAGTCATCCCCGCTGTACACCACGAACCCTTCCGGGGCCTTCGCCACTATCTCTCCGGCCTGGTCGAGGGACCCGCCGGCCTCCTTGATTGCAACAATGTTCCGGGTTTGCGCAAGCCTCAACACCGTCGCGGCCGTAATATTCACCGATGTCCTCCCGGGCACGTTGTACAGCATGACCGGCAGCTCCGTCGAATCCGCAACCGACCGGAAGTGCCGGTATAAACCCTCCTGCGAGGGCTTATTGTAGTAGGGGGCAACCAGCATGATCCCGTGAACTCCGGTGTCCTCCATCCTGGCCGTCAAGTCTGTGCTGGCCGCCGTCGAATTGGACCCGGTTCCCGCGATCACACGAGCCCTATCGCCCACCGCCGCGACCACCTCGCGCACGAGGTCCACCTTCTCGTTCGTGGTCAGCGTGGGTGACTCCCCGGTGGTTCCACCGACCACGATGCCCTCGGAACCTGAATCGACCAGCCTCCTTGCCAGCTCGGCCGCCCGCCCGTAGTCCACCCTCAGGTTTTCGTCGAACGGGGTAACCATCGCCGTCAACAGCCTGCCGAAATTCATTGTGCAAGCTCCCCTCCCAGTTCGAACTTGTCGTGCAGGGCCCTGGCCGCCCCTTCCAGATGCTCCGAAGGAACCAGGCACGAGATCGTCATGTGGGAGTCCGCGGTCTGGATTATCTCCACTCCGGCTGCGGCCATTGCCTCCGCGACCCTGGCCATGACCCCCGGCTTACCAGACATCCCGTGGCCTATTACGGAGATCTTCGCGCACCCCATCCGCACCTCCGGTTCCAGGCCGACCGACCGCAACGCCGCCAGCGCCTTCTCCCACAGGTCCTCATGCACGGTAAAAGTTCTCTCGTGCGGTGTCACCGAGATCATGTCAACGCTCACGCCGGCGCCGGACAGGGTCCTGAACAGCCTCAACACCCCTTCTCCCGACGCCCACTCCCCCTGAACCCCCAGTCTGAACTGCGTTACGGGGGAGATATGCGCGAGCGCGCTCACCGGCCGGGACGCCGCGAGCTCCGGCCACGCGCCGCCCGGCCCGGGGGCGCTCGCCACCAGGGTAC
Source organism: Ignavibacteriales bacterium (assembly GCA_050260105.1). GTDB lineage: Bacteria > Bacillota > Sulfobacillia > JABLXB01 > JABLXB01 > SM1-B181. The sequence goes on from JBLNBR010000016.1 coordinate 15,361, forward strand.
CGGACGAGTCCGCGAACGTGGACCTGATCCGCAGGGGAACGCTGGCTCTAGCGCATATTTCGACCGCCCGCGGATGAACCACCCTGGCCCCCTGGACGGCCATCTGAGTCACCTCGTCGTACGTCATCCGGCCGATTGTGCGCGCCTCCGGCACCAGCCTCGGATCAGCCGTCTTGACCCCGTCCACATCCGTGTATATGTCAACAACCGAAGCCCCCAGGGTTGCGCCCAGGGCCGCGGCCGTGGTGTCGCTCCCACCCCTGCCCAGGGTGGTGACGTCTCCGCTGGCCGTGACCCCCTGGAATCCCGCCACTACCACGATCTTGCCCTCGTTCAGGTGCCGCACGAGATGATCCGGTTCGACCTTCAGGATCATGGCGTTATTGAACTCGGTGTCCGTAATGATTCCGGCCTGCCCGCCGGTCAACACCATGGCGTCGAGGCCGTGCTTCTTCAGAGTGTTTGCGACGATCACGGCCGATATTACCTCGCCGCAGGAGATGAGCAGGTCCATCTCCCTCGGCGCCGTGTCGCTGTACACGCTCCTCGCCAGGTTGATGAGCGTGTCCGTGGCGTACGGGTCCCCGTTCCTCCCCATCGCGGAGACTACGACGACGGGGGCGAAACCCGCTTCCACAGCGTTCGCCACCCTCTCGGCCACGATTTCGCGGTACTGGGGCGTGGAAACCGAGGTCCCCCCGAACTTCTGTATGATGACCCTACTCGATTCCATCATCAATCCTCCACCGTCATGCACCGGCTAGGTTCTCCGCGATCTGCACCGCGTTGGTGGCCGCCCCTTTTCTGAGGTTGTCCGCCACGACCCACATGCTGACGCCGTTCTCCAGGGCCAGGTCCTTCCTCACCCTCGACACGAAGACCTCATCTCGGCCCGCGCACTCGACGGCCGTATGATAAGAGGCCGCATCCCGGGCGAGTGACACACCGGGGGCCGCGGAAAGCCCCCTCAGAATGTCTTCCATGTCGAGCCGGTCCTCGGTCTCGATCGTGACCGCCTCCGAATGGCAGTACACGACCGGGACGCGAACGGCTGTCGCCGTGATCCTCATCCCGGGTTCATCGAGGATCTTGCGGGTCTCATTGACCAGCTTGAGCTCCTCCCCAGTGTATCCGGACGCGTCGAACGAATCAATGTGGGGCAGCGCGTTGAACGCGATCTGCCGCGGATACACACCCGGTGAAATATCCCCGCCTTCCAGTGACGCTCTCGACTGGGAGATCAGTTCCTCGATTGCCTCGAGGCCGGTTCCGGACACGGACTGATAGCTCGACACAAACAGCCTCTTTATCCTGGACAGCGCATGGATCGGGTTGATTGCCACCACGAGCTGTATGGTCGAGCAGTTCGGGCTGGCGACGATCCCCCTGTGCCCTGATAGGTGATGCGGGTTGACCTCGGGGACCACGAGCGGCACCGAGGGGTCCATCCGGAAATAACTCGACTTGTCTATGACCACGGTCCCGGATGACGCGAGTCCGGGGGCGAACTCCTTGCTGACGCCCGGGGTGGCGCAGAAGAAGGCGAAATCCGCGCCCGCTATCCCTTGCATGTTCATTTCCCTGACTTCCACCGGAACGCCGCCGAAGTCTACGGCGCTCCCGGCGGAGCGGCTCGTGGCGAACAACTTCAACTCCGAAACGGGGAACTTACGCTCCCAGAGGACTCTGACCACGGTCCTCCCGACCGCTCCGGATGCGCCGACAACCGCAACCTTGTATCCTGCCACGATGGTTCTCCCCTCTCCGTCAGGCCTTGTGCCTCTGTATCAGGAGCGGCTGTATCTGCTTGCCCTGCAGCGCGCCCACAACGGTGTCTACTATCAACCCCGCATCGGACTCCACCGACGTCGGCTTCTCAAACGGGTTGTCCTGGCCGAACGGTACGAAGTACACGTTCCGCGAGGAGAGGAGCGCCCCCAGGTTCCTGGCGTTCAACCCCAGTAGATCGTTCGACGCGACGCACAGCACGACCGGCCTCGAATTCCGCAGCGTCGATTTCACCGCCATCGTCACGGGGCCGTCGCTCACCCCGGCGGCGATCTTCGCGAGCGTATTCCCGGTGCATGGCGCGACGATGGTCAGGTCAACAATCTTCTTAGGACCGAACGGTTCGACCTCGGCGACCGAAACCAGCGGTCGCTTCCCCGCACACTCCTCGATCCTCTCTAGTACCTCCTTCGCTGTCCCAAATCGGGTGTCCACGGTCGCGACGCACGACGATACGACGGGCACCAGGCTCGCCCCTTCGTCCACGAGCCGCTTGAACTCCTGCAGCACCCGCGGGATGTTGTGAAAGGAACCGGTCACGCATACCCCCAACCTCTTCCCTTCCAACAACATGGCGCCGACCCCCCACAGACTCCTGAAGACTCCTGACAGCCCTTCTTCATTGACTGCCAGTATAACCCCGTGAGCCAGTATATTCAACGAAGAGGGGTGCGGTTTCGGTTGACCGCACCCCCGTATGGGTCCGCCTGTTCGGTTATCAGGCCGGGTTCAATGAGTTTCGACGTCTGAAGCGCCGTTGCGCCTCAGGATCTGGGCGGCCTCGTCAACTTTCTTCTCATCGGACCTCACCGCGACCACGATGTCGCCTTCCCTGACACGGCCCTCGTAGAATTTCCCTCGTTCCTGCGGGATCCCCAGGTCCAGCAGCCCTCCGGCGATCCCGCCTGTCAACGCGCCCGTCAGGCCGGTGGCGATCGGTCCCGCCGCCACGATGGGGCCTACCCCCGGGATCGCGAGCGCACCGACGCCGGCCAGGATCCCCGCCAGGCCGCCCACTGCTGCGCCCGTCGTCACGCCCGACCTCAGTTCACCGCCCGCGGCGCCGCCGCCACCCGCCCTGTCCTCGCGGGCCACGACGCTGATTTCCCTGTCGCCGATCCCCTTGGTCTTGAACTCGTCGACGCACTTGTCCGCCTGCGATCGCGACTTGAATAACCCTATGACCGTCTTGTTCATCACACCGCCTCCCAACAGCTGCCTTCCAGGCCATAGTTTGCTCAGGAGGCGGTTTCCCATTCAGTTTGCGGGTAGCGCCGGTGTCACACCGGGGCTATCCCCTCCCGAAGACCGGCTGAATTATCGCCAGGAGAACGGCCAGGGCCGGCACCGGATCAACGGAGAATCCCCACGGAAGCGGCACTGCGGGCATCTCTATCTTCAGGAACGTAGACAGCGCCGATAGGGCCACATAGATCCCGGCGGCGGTGGCCAGGGTCTCCTGCAAGGCCGTCGACAGATGAGAAGGCGCCGGTTCGACACCGCCGGCGTCCCGCACCTCGTAGGCCCTCCGGATCTGCACCGCCCTCGCCCTCACGGACAGCGCCGCGCAACCCGCGACAACGGCCAACGCGATGACTGGTGTCACGTGATTCCCCTCCTGCAAATCCGTGTCACCAACCACATATGGTCCAGGGCCGCCTTTCATGCCGCCTCCGGGCGGGGGCTTCAATCCGGTGAGCGGTATCCCTCCCGCAAGGATAGACCATCCTGCCTGCGGAAATTCTCCCGGTTCTTCCCCACGTACGCCCGGTACAAGGCGTCCGCGTCGAGGCCCGCTCTCAGGCACGCGCCGATGAAGAAATGAAGGATGTCCACCAGCTCTTCAGTCACCTTCTCGCGGTCCACCTCGCGCGGGTTCTTCCACCACTTGAAGTTCACCTCATCGAGGAGCTCCCCGATCTCCGCCACGATGGCCAGCGCTTCCTTCTGGATCCACTCCTCGAAGCCGAACGACAGGCCGCGCCGCCTGGCGAGGTCCGAATCGAAAGCCTCCTGCAACCTGAATATCTCATCGAGTTTATCCATGCGATTCCCCTCCCCCGGCATTGAACACGCCGGCGCCCGCAGGCGAGATCGCCGTAACCACCTGGCGGCCGGCCTTCAGGGATCGAGCCGCGGCGTTCATCACGTCCTCAACCGTGACCGACTCGATCCGTTTGAGGACCTCCCCGGCCCCGACGGGCCTGCCGATCGTCATCTCCGACTTCCCGAGGCCGATCATCAGCGAAGAAGTGCTCTCCAGGCTGAGCAGTAACCCGCCCCTGATCTCCCTTATCGCCGCGGACACCTCGCCGGCCGAAACGCCGTCCCTGAGGATGCTTTCGTACTCGGCGAATATCGCGTCGAGCACCTCCCCGGCATGCGCCGGGCCGGTGCCTGCGTAGGTCGTGAGCAGGCCGCAATCCGCAAACGACGACTCGTAGGTGTAGATTGAATACGCCAGGCCGCGCTCCTCCCTGATCCTCTGGAACAGCCTGGATGTTGCACCCCCACCGACAATGGTGGTCAGCACCTGTACCGGGTAGAATTCGGACCACCCTGCTCCGGCGCCTGGTCCCACCACACACAAGTGCGTCTGCTCCGTGTCCCTCGTGACTACCAGCCTCCCGGGCCGCATCACCGGCGCTCCACCGTCCGGCAGGCGCCGACCGCCACCCACACCGGAGAACCGCCGCTCCACCTCCTCGATGAACGGCGCCGCCGCGCAATTGCCAGCCGCCACCACCGCCATGTTCCCCGCCACGTACCGGCGGCGATGCTCCGCCGCTATAGTCCCCGGGGAGAAAGCCTCAACGGCCGCGCAGGTTCCCAGGACGTCGCGGCCCAGTGAATGGTCCGGCCACGCAGCCTGGATGGCCAGCTCGTGCACGAGGTCGTCGGGGGTGTCCTGACTCAGCCCGATTTCCTCGACCACCACGCCCTTCTCACGCTCCACGTCCGCGGGATCGAGCCGCGGGTTCACTACCATGTCCGAGAGTACGTCCAGGGCCACATCCACGTCTTCGCTCAGAACCTTCGCGTAAACGCAGGTGTATTCCCTGGCAGTGAACGCGTTCAGAACCCCGCCTCTGCCCTCGATCGCCACGGCGAGATCCCTCGCCGACCTTCGCGCCGTCCCTTTGAAGAGCATGTGCTCGATGAAATGGGAGACGCCGTGGGTCCCGGGGGTCTCGTGTCGCGAACCGGCGCCTATCCATACACCGATGGACACCGATCCGGCGTTGGGGACCTCTTCCACGATGACTCTGAGGCCGCTTGGTAGGACTATCTTCTGAGACATATCGATCACTCTCACGGGCCCAGGAATTTCGCGGTGAGCACACCGTCGCTGACGTTCAGCCGGAGCATCACCGGGTGGTCCAGACTATTGACCAGCTTCAGGTCCAGTCCCCACGACGCGACGACCGCGTCCCTGCCCTCCGCCACGTATCCCACGGGCTTGGTATGCCTGTGACGCTCGATGACCGGCAGGCCGCTCTCGAGCGCCGCGTTGTATATAGTGGTGGCCACCTGGCATACCCCTCCCCCAGGCCCCGGGACGAACTCCTCCCCAACTATGACCGGGGCGTCCACGAAGCCCCTCTCGTAGCTGGTCGGCCCGAGGGTTTCGAGGAACGAAAACGTCTGGCCTGCGGCCAGCACCGTGTAATCGAGGTATCGCGCGGCCAATCTGATGTTCTCCCTGCGCTCAGCCGATCCGGCCACGCTCGTGGCGAACGCGCCCCTTGTCCTCTTCAGCCTCCTGATATCATCCGCCCGTATCCTAGGGGGCACCGTCGTCATGACAGGGGCCACCTGCTCGCCCTCTCCGGCCGACATGACGGCCCTGCACGTGGCCTCGACGTCGAGTTCGAGGCCGTCTCGCTCGGGATTGATGGCCCCGGTGGAACGGTCCACCGCGGCATCCCTGGGCATCACCCGGAACTGCGCCCGCAACGACCATAGCGCCGACCGGACTTCCCGCTCCGTCATGCCGCACAGGGGGACAGACGCAACGCTGGTTCCGGGGGCGGCCCCCCACAGGAGTCTGTACGCCACAGAGGTGTCCCGCGGCAAATCGCGCTCGAGGTTCGCGGCGGCCCCCGTCATAGCCGCCACCGCCAGGGCGCACACCGCAGCTACAATGGACGTCATTTGCGCAGGTTTCTCAGGGTCTCCAGGTTTCGCCCGTTCGAGTCCTCATCGTCCACGGGGGTCTCTATCACCCCCGCCAGGCCTCGCAACCGGGGATGACGGAGGAGGGCCCGGAATCCCTCCACGCCTATTTTCCCGCGGCCTATGTGTTCGTGCCTGTCGCGCCTGCTGCCAAGGCCATGCACCGAATCGTTGAGGTGAATGAAGAACAGCCTTTCGAGCCCGAGGGCCCGGTCGATCCCCGCGACGAAATCGTCAACCACCGGCGCCGTCCTCAGATCGTAGCCGGCGGCGAAGGCGTGGCAGGTGTCGACGCATGCGCCGGTCCTCTCCTGCAGTCCGGTGAGGTCCAGTATGCGCACGATATCCTCCAGCCGGTCGCCGATCTCTCTACCCTGACCCGACGTGTTCTCGATAAGGACCCTCGTCCCGCCGTCAGCCCTCAGGCACGCATCCCTGACCGCCGACGCCACACGTTCCATCCCTGCATCGCCGTCCGCGGGCATGTGGCCCGGGTGCGTCACGAGGTAATCCGCTCCGAGCGTGCAGGCCCTTTGCAGGTCTTCAGCAAGGACCTCACAGCTGTAAGCGTACGTCTCCGGATCATCGGACGCCAGGTTTACGAAGTACGGCACATGAACCACGAGAGGCCGTACCCCGGCCTCCTGCAGTAGCCTTCTCATTATCTCGACATCATGGCCGGCCAGCGGCCTCGCCTTTCCACCCCTCGGGCTCCTCGAGAACACCTGTACCGCCTCGCATCCGAGGGCGGTCGCCTGCCTCGCCATTGCGGCGAACCCGCCCGAGATCGAGATGTGGGCGCCTATCCTCACAGCATCAGCCCCTGTCGCCCCTCGGTCCTTTGCCGCCCTGGTTCCACCGCCTGTCGCGGTTGTAGCCACGCCTGTCTCCACGCCTCTGATCGCCCCTGTCACCTGCCCTGTCACCGTTACGACCCTCGTCACGGTCCTCGTGCCCCGGCAACGCGGCCCTTCTCGAGAGGTTGATCCGTCCCAGCCGGTCTATCTCGACCACCTTGACGAGTACCTCGTCGCCAACGTTCAGGACGTCCTCCACGCGCCTTATCCTCTCATCGGAGATCTCCGACAGCCTGACGAGGCCCTCCTTGCCGGGCAAGATTTCGATGAACGCGCCGAAGTTGGTGATCCTCGACACCTTGCCTAGATACTCGGCGCCGACCTCGACATCTCGCGTCAAGGCCTCTATCATCTTGACCGCCTTCTCGCCGCCGGCCGAGTCGGTGGAAGCGATGTACACCTTGCCGTCCTGTTCGATGTCGATCTTCGCGTTGGTTTCGGCGATTATCTTGTTGATGACCTTTCCACCGGGACCGATCACGTCCCTGATCTTCTCCGGATCTATCTCAATTACGATGATCCTGGGCGCGTACGGCGACAGTTCAGCCCGCGGCTCGGGTATCGCCTTCAACATCTTCTCCATGATGAAGAGCCGCGCATCCCGCGCCCTGGTGAGAGCCGTCTCCAGTATCCCGCGGTCCACGCCGCCGATCTTGATATCCATCTGGAGCGCGGTCACACCCTTGCGCGTGCCCGCGACCTTGAAATCCATGTCCCCAAGGGCATCTTCCATCCCCTGGATATCGGTGAGCACGACCACCCTGTCGCCTTCCTTGACGAGACCCATCGCGATGCCGGCCACAGGGGCTTTTATCGGGACTCCCGCATCCATCAGTGCCAGGGTGCTCCCGCACACGGAAGCCATCGACGTGGAGCCGTTCGACGAAACCACCTCTGACACGACCCTCAACGTGTACGGGAACTCGTTCTCCGGCGGCAGCACCGGTATCAGGGCGCGCTCGGCCAGGGCGCCATGCCCTATCTCGCGCCTGCCCGGCCCCCTCAGCGGCTTCGTCTCCCCCGTGCTGTAAGGCGGAAAGTTGTAGTGATGGATGTACTTCTTGAACTCTTCCTCGTACACGGTGTCCAGTTCCTGGACATCGGAAACCGCGCCCAGCGTCGCCACACTGAGTACCTGGGTCTGACCCCTGGTGAAGAGGCCGGAGCCGTGGGTGCGCGGGAGTAACGCCACCTCGCACGAGATCGGTCTGATCTCCTCCGGAGACCTCCCGTCCGGCCTCACGGACCGCTCGACTATCATCCTGCGGACTTCCTTTTTCAGCACCTTCCGCAGTACCGAGTCGACGTCCTGGCCCTTCTCTGGGAAAGCCTCTTCCAACCGCGCCTTCACTTCGGATTGTACGCGGTCGATCGCCGCCTCGCGCTCCAGCTTGTCCGGAATCACAATGGCCTCTTGAAGCGGCGCGGTTACCTGCTCCCTGACCTGCCGTTCGATCTCGGCGTCGGGGACGAACAGCGGGACCTCCATCTTGGCCTTCCCGACCGCTTCCCTTATGCCCTCCTGGAAAGCCACGATCTCTCGTATGGCGCGGTGCCCTTCCATCATTGCCTCGATGAGGACGTCCTCGGGGACCTCCTTGGCGCCGGCTTCCACCATGAGTATGGCGTCTTTCGTGCCGGCGACGATCAGGCTCAGGTCACTCTTGCCGGACTGTTCGCTCGTCGGGTTGATCACTATGTTCCCGTCCACGAGGCCCACCTCAACTGCCCCGATAGGGCCGCTGAAGGGTATGTCCGAAACCGTGAGGGCGACCGACGCCCCTATCATCCCCGCCACCTCGGGCGAGTTGTCGTGATCCACCGACAGTATGGTCACCACGACCTGTACGTCGTTGCGGAACCCGTCCGGAAACAGGGGCCTGATTGGGCGATCCGTCAACCTGGCCATCAGGATGGCCTTTTCCGGCGGCCTGCCCTCCCTGCGTCCCCAACTGCCCGGAATGCGACCGACCGCATACAGCCTCTCCTCAACATCGACCGTGAGCGGGAAGAAGTCGACCCCTTCTCTGGGGTTGGCCGAAGCTGTTGCCGCAACGAGCACCACAGTGTCCCCGTATCGAACGAGACACGACCCGTTGGCCTGCTGCGCCATCTTGCCCGTCTCTACCCACAACGGCCGGCCTGCCAGATCGGTTTCGAACACGCGGAAACCCTCGGGCGCGCCTTCCACCGGACGTTCCTCAGATTGTACGCCGACCTGCACTGTACGCAATACCTCCCTTGCGGGGCAGGACGATCCCGTCCGGTACCCCGGTGTTCGCACATGATGCAACCACACTTGATTAGTCAGAAGGAGCGGGTACCCCGCTCCTTACCTTCTAAGCCCAAGCTTGTCGAGAATGGCCCGGTACCGTTCGATATCGGTATCCTTCAGGTAGTTCAACAGGGCCCGTCTCTGCCCGACCATCTTTAGCAGACCACGCCTGCTGTGGTGATCCTTCTTGTGCTCCTTCAGATGCTCGGTCAGGTAGTTGATCCTCTCCGTTAATATTGCCACCTGGACCTCGGGCGAACCCGTGTCCGTCTCGTGCCTCTTGTACTGCTCGATTATCCCTTTCTTCTGTTCAGCGTCCAGCGACACCTCGCCACCTCCTCTATTGTGCCATCCCCACGCACCAAGAATGCCGCCGGAGTGCTCGGCAATCCTAGAGCGTGGTTCATCACGGAATTCCAACCCATTCTAGCATAACCAATTCCCATTGTAAATTGCGGCCCGGGCGGGCGCCGCCGTACAGCGATACCCGCGTGGAGGCGGACAAGTCGGCGTCTGTCGTGCGCCTGTACACATGAGTCACTATCCATTCTACCCCCGGGCAGAAGACTGACCTGCGGATGACTGTGTGGGATCACCGCTCTCCCCCTGTTCCCAATCCCTTCTAGCTCCATTCTCGTGCGCCAGTCCCCCGGAGATGAGGGTGCCGACCTCCGCGCCTGCCATTACCGACTTGAGCACGTCATCCTGCCTGCCGTCGACTATGACTGTTGGGATGCCGTGCTCGGAAGCCAGGTTCGCCGCCCATAGCTTCGTCACCATTCCGCCCGCGCCGTTCCCCGACGCTGTGCCTGCGGCCATCTCCAGCACGGACGGGGTCACGGAACCGACAGCAGTCACGAGATCAACGCCGGGCTGTGTCTTCGGATCGCCGGTGTACAGGCCGGCGGTGTCCGTCATGAGCACCAGCACATCCGCCGACACCAGAACCGCCACGCGCGCCGAAAGGGTGTCGTTATCGCCCAGCCTGATTTCATCCACCGCCACCGTGTCGTTCTCGTTTATCACCGGGACGACGCCCCTCGCGAGCAGGGTGGATATGGTATTCCTGCATAGAGTGCACCGCCTGGGGTTCGAGAAATCCTCCCCTGTGAGGAGCACCTGCGCCACCGTCACGCCGTACCGCTCAAACGCCGATTCGTACGCCTTCATGAGGATGCCCTGCCCGACGGCAGCCAGCGCCTGCTTCTCCGCCATCGATCCGTGTAGGCTGGCGCCCATCTTCCCGCGTCCCGCCGCCATCGCGCCCGACGAGACAATGAGGATCTCCCGCCCGCTTGCCGCAAGATCGGCAACCTGCCTCACCAGCCCTGCGAGCACGTCCTCGCTCAGCGCCCCGTCCCTACCGGCGATCACGGCAGAGCCCACCTTGACCACGATCCTCCTCGCCCTCGTCAGGGCGTGCCTGCCAACGAGGCCGGACATCTGGTGGGACCTCAACGTCGCCTTCGCCATGGCCTCCTCCACGACCTGTCCCAGGCGCTTCGCCTCCAGCACCTTGAGCGCGGTCGCCGTCGTCCCCCTAGGTGAGGTGACCTGGCGGATCAGATCCCCGACGCCACACCCGCTTTCTTTCAGGAGCCGCCCCGCGCCTATGAGCGTCTGTCTCGCCAGGTCGCTCGCCAGGGCCTGTTCCAGCCCCATCCGGCTCGCCGCCGCGGCCATTTCCTCCGCGAGCCTGTAGAAATAGGCAGGGCCGCTCCCTGACAATGCTGTGATGATGTCGAGGCACTCCTCGTCCACCCAGTACAGCTTCCCGGTCACCCCGAGTATCGTCTCCGTCCTCTCCCTGCCCTCCCCGTCCACCGCCCCGCCCGCTGCGAGGGCCGTGGCCCCCTCGCCTACCCTGGCGGGGGTGTTGGGCATGGCCCGCACCACAGCCACCCCAGGCCCGAGCGCCTCCTGCAGGTACCCCAGCGTGATGCCGGCCGCCACCGAGATGACCAGGCCCCCGTCACCCACCTTCCCGCGCAGGGACTCCAGCACCGGCGTCACCTGCTCCGGCTTCACGGCCAGTATCAGGTCGCGGCAACTCGACGCGAGTTCACACAGGTCTCGCGCGGGGACCACGCCGCACTCAGCCTCCAGCGCCTGGATTCGCGACCGGTTCTGCCTGTTGACGACCATAATGCCCCCGCCCTCGACCCTGCCGCTCCTCACGAGGGAACGGATCATGGCCGACGCCATGTTTCCCGCGCCCACAAACCCGATCATCCCGTCCATCACTCGCCCTCCCCAATAACAAAACCCCTCGTCTCCCTAAGGACGAAGGGTTTCTTCGCGGTACCACCTTAATTGGACCTGACGGTCCCTCTCAACAAGTTCGCTCCCGGCAAACTCCCCCTCTGGTAACGGACGGGGCGCCCGGCATGACTCATCGCCAGCGGCTCGCGGGTGGGTTGAGGAAATCCTGGCGGCGGTCATCTCATCGCTGGGCCGCTTTCTGTACGCCGGTGTTTCTCCCCTGGACCCGTTCTCAGCCTTTACGACACTATCGGTTATTGTTATTCTGCTTCAGGACGTGGCCCATGTCAAGTGCTATTCCGCCGGCCGTCCGCCTCCAGTACGAACCTCCCCGGCAGCAGCGATGCAGCTGTGCCGGACTCGACAAGGCCGGCGTCGTTGCCCATCAAGACCACAGCGTCCGGCGCGAACTCCACGATCACCTGCCGGCAGGCGCCGCACGGCGACGCCGGCCCGGGACCGCCCGCCACCACCGCGACCGCCAGGATCTCCATCCTCCCTGCGGAAACCGCGTTGAACACCGCGACCCTTTCCGCGCAGACTGACAGGCCGTACGACGCGTTCTCGATGTTGCACCCAGTGTGCACCGATCCGTCATCACAGAGGACGGCGGCCCCAACCCTGTAGTTCGAGTAAGGGGCATAGGCCCTATCCCTGGCCTCCGCCGCCCGGTCCAGGAGACGCGCCTCGGCCTCCGTCAGGGGGGGTCCCCCGGCGGCCCGCCGCCACTGGCGACCGGCCCTTCCAGAGGTCATAGCGCCTCCACCCCCTGGCGCGTCACGATCGCCCGCACGATACGCTGTTCGACCGGCCGCTCAGGACCGATGGCGAACGCCCCCCGCAAGGCAGCCGCACCAGCGGCGGCGCCGGCCTCGTCACGCGCGTGACACCATGCCAGCGCATCCCCGTCCCGTACGGAGTCGCCCATCTTCTTCTCGAGCACGACGCCGACTGACCTGTCGATCGCCGCGTCCTTCGTCGCCCGTCCCGCACCGAGCGACATCGCCGCCCTGCCGATCGTGAGGGCATCCGCACGGGTGACGTACCCGGAACGGTCAGCGCGTACGGGGGCCACAACGGGTGCGCGCGGCAGAATTGACGGGTCCCGGGCGACCGCGGGGTTTCCCCCCTGCGCCTCAACCATCCGGACGAACTTCTCCAGGCACTCGCCGCTCGCCAGCAGCCCCTCGAGCATCCTCCGGCCGGCTGCGGCATCGGTGGCCTTTCCCCCCAGGACCAGCATGTGGGAACCGAGCACAAGGCAGAGCTCCCTCAGATCCCGCGGCCCATGGCCGGAAAGCGTCTGGACCGCCTCCGCCACTTCCAGCGCGTTCCCCACTGCAAAGCCCAGCGGCTGCTCCATGCACGAGATCACGGCCACCGTTTCCCTTCCCACCGAGACTCCAATCGAGACCATCGCTTCAGCCAGGCCCACGGCGTCTTCGTAGCCCTTCATGAAGGCCCCGCTGCCGTACTTGACGTCGAGTACTATCGCGCCGGCCCCTCCGGCGATCTTCTTCGACATGATGCTCGACGCGATCAGGGGGATGCTGTCCACGGTGGCGGTGACGTCTCGCAGGGCATACATCTTCCCGTCGGCCGGCGCAAGCCTCCCCGTCTGCCCGACAATCGCAATTCCCACCCTGCGAACGTTCGATAGGAACTCCCCGGCCGACAGCGACACCCGGAACCCGGGGATGGATTCGAGCTTGTCGAGCGTCCCGCCGGTGTGGCCGAGGCCACGCCCGGACATCTTCGGGACAGGGATCCCCGCGCTCGCCACCATCGGGCCAAGCACCAGGCTGGTCTTATCTCCGACACCGCCGGTGCTATGCTTGTCCACCTTCGCGCCGGGCAGCCCCGAGAGGTCCATCATCTCCCCCGACCGGGCCATCGCCAGCGTCAGCGCGGCGGTCTCCCGCGGAGTCATTCCGCGAAAATAAACCGCCATCAGGAAGGCGGCCATCTGATAGTCCGGGACCTCGCCACTGGTGAACCCATTCACCAGGAAGTCGATCTCGTTCCCGTCGAGCTCGAGGCCGTCCCGTTTTTTCATTATGATGTCGTACACCCTCAACCCGGCTCACCTCCGAGATCCTCTCCAGCAGCGATCTCGCGGGCCAGCGCCGCGTCCTTGCGCACCTGCTCGGTCAGCTCGTCCCCGCCTGCAAACAGGCGCTCATCCCGCAGCCTCTTCAAGAACAGCACCTTCATCTCCGTCCCGTAGATGTCCCCCGAGAACCCGCCGATGTGCGTCTCGACCGTCGCTGCCGCCGCGGGAAAGGTCGGCCTCACCCCGACGTTGGTCACCGAGGGGAACCTCCCCATAACGGTCTCGGACACCGTGGCATAGACCCCGCACGCCGGGAGCAGCCTTTCCGGCGAGACCCGGAGATTCGCGGTCGGGATCTGGAGCCTCTTTCCCCTGCCGTCCCCGGCGATGACCTCACCCTGGAGCGAATACGGCCTCCCCAGCATCACCCGGGCCCGCGTCACATCGCCGGCCTCCACCGCCCTGCGTATGACTGTACTGGAAACGGCCACGCCGTCAACGAGTACGGGCCTGTGCACCCTCACCGCGAATCCGAGATCGGACCCCAGCCGCGCGAGATCGGCCGACGTACCCTCGCCGCCCTGTCCGAACGTGAAGTTGAACCCGCAGGCAACCACGCGTGCGCCGATCGCCTCCTTCAAGACAGAACGCGCGAACTCGCCGGGGGACATCATGGCGAATTCCTGGTCGAATCCCGCCACGATAGCAGTTTCCACCCCGAGCGAATCGAACAGCGCCAGCCTCTCTTCCAGGGAGGTCAGCATCTTCAGCCCGTGCGACCGCGGTTGAAGCACAAGGAGGGGATGTGGATCGAACGTCAGGCACGTGGACACGAGGCCGCTCCGCCGCGACTCCGCCACGAGCTCATTGATGATCCGCTGGTGACCAAGATGGACCCCGTCGAAGAACCCGAGGGCGACCGCCCTCGGCCCCGGGGTCCGGGACACATCGTTGAGGGACCTGATGACCATCATACTCCACTTATGACCTTCTCCAGCAAGAATCGGCGCCGGCCCCTGTCTGCACAATCCAGCCTGGCCACCGCGCCAAGCTGCCCCGACGGGCCCAGCAGCCTCACAAGTTGACACTCATCGGCGTACGCTGCGCCGCCAGGCGTGGCCGCAGGCGCCGCCTCCCCGGTGACATCCTCCTCGCCCGGCGCGTGCCCGTGCGACAGCCGCTCGAACGCCTTTTCATGCAGGGTGAAACCCCGCATGAAGCGCAGCGCTGCGGACATACTCGTTACGACCTCGCCCAGCCACCCCGCGCTCGCCGCCTCCGCCAACTCCTCGAGCGTGAGCGACCCTTCGATCCCGAACCCGCCCGCCGCCGTTCGCAGAAGGAACGACATGTAGCCGCCGACCCCCAGGTGACGTCCTATATCTGAACACAACGTCCTGACATACGTCCCACTGGAGCACATCACGTCGAAAACCGCCGCGCACCGGCTTCCCGGGACGAATCTGATTAGAGAAATCTCATGGATGCGGACCCGCACTGTCTTCCGCTCGGGTTCCCCTCCCGCCCTGACGATGTCGTATGACCTGACACCGTGATGCTTCTTCGCGGAAAGGGCCGGCGCCATCTGCGTGATCTCGCCGCGGAAAGCCTCCAGCGCGGCTCTCAAACGGGCTTCTCCTATGGCTGACGCATCCCCCTTCCCCGTGACCTCGCCCGAGGAGTCGTCAGTCGACGTCGAAATCCCGAATACCGCCTCGACCCTGTACGCCTTGCCGAACGCCGTCAGGTACTCCGCGATCCGCGTAGCCCTCCCGAGGCATAACGGCAGTACCCCCGCCGCCCCCGGGTCCAGCGTCCCCGTGTGACCCACGCGCTTGATCCGGGTGACTCTCCTGGCGTACGACACCACGTCATGGGATGTCATCCCCGGTGGTTTCAGCACGTTCAGGACGCCGTCAACCCATCCGTCCACTCTTCAGCGCCGCCCCCCCGTGGGTCCCCCCGGCGATGGCCTCGCGCACGCGGGGAAGGACCGCCGTGATTGCCTCCTCGAGCGGGCCGGGCAATTCACAGCCGGCCGCCCTCGGATGACCGCCGCCGGCAAACAACGCGGCTACCGCGCTCACATCGACGAATTCGCGGGACCGGAGGGTCACGCGAATCCGGCCTCCCTCCATCTCCCGGAAAAGGAGTCCCACCTCTACCCCTTCAACCATCCTGGCATTGTTGACTATCCCCTCGGTGTCCTCAGGCCCCGCCCCCGAATCGCGGAAGTCTTCCATCCGCAGGCTCATCCACGCGATCCTTCCGGTCTCATCCATCTCCAGGCTCGAAAGCGCCCTGGTGAGAAGGAGGGTCGCGGGAAGGGACCTGGTTTCGTACACCTCCTCCGCGATCCTGTCGGGTCTCGCCCCCGCGGCAACGAGTTCCGCGCAGATGGCGTGGCTCCGCGCCGTCGTGTTCGAGAACCTGAAAGACCCGGTGTCGGTCATTACGGCGGTGTAGAGGCAGGTCGCCTCGTCCGAGGTCAGCCCCCACCCCAGCCCCTTGATGATCGAAAACACGATCTCCCCCGCGGCTGACGCCGACTCGTCGACGAGGTGGTGGTGGCCGAAATAGCTGTTCGACACGTGATGGTCGATATTCACCACGACACCGGCCCCCGCGACCGCTTCCAGCGGGCAACTGCACCTCGACGGATCGGTCGAATCCAGCGAGACCAGCGCGTACCGCCCCGGACGCGGCGTGAACCGGCGTACGGCGGCCACACCGGGAAGAAACCGGTACCTTGCGGGTACCGGCTCCTCGAGAACAATGTCCGTTCGCTTCCCTCTCCTCGCGAGGGCAAGCCCCAACGCAAGGCACGAACCTATGGCGTCCCCGTCGGGAAGGATGTGGGTCGTCAGCACGAACTCCCCTTCATTGCGAAACACGTCCAGGAGGAGAGGAGAGGGGATCTTCACTTCCGCTCTCCTTCCTGCTCATGAATGATCCTCGCGATCCTCGCCGCACGCTCTATGGATTCGTCCAGCCGGAACAGGATTTCGGGAGTATGGTGTAGTCTCACACGCCTGCCCAGTTCCGACCTGATGAATCCCGAGGCGCTCTCGAGGCCCTTGATGGTCTCCGTCTTCTCAGACTCGCCTCCGAGCACGCTGACGAAAACCTTGGCGTGTCTCAGGTCCCGGGACACCTCCACCGAGGTGATGCTCGCGAAGCCTACCCGGGGGTCCTTTATTTCATGATGAATGATATCGCTTATCTCTTCCTTTATCGCCTCGGCCACGCGGCCGCCACGCAGCGACATGTCGAAACCCCCCGTTACCAGAGCCTTACCTCACAGTCGCCAAGTATCCCGTCGTGATTGTCCTCAACCCACCGGATCACCCGCGACAGCACTTCCCTCGCCACCACGGCGTCATTGCTCACGCACGCCACCCCCACAGATGCGCGTTGCCACGAGTCGAGGTGGTCGACTTCCGCCACCGCCACCCCGAACTTGGACCGGAGGCGGTCAATCAGGCTCCTGAGGATTCTGCGTTTCCCCTTCAGCGAATCGTTGCCCGGGAGCGTGAGCTCCATTCTTAGCGCTCCAACCACCACGCTCAGAACCCCCACACCGGCGTCAGGCGGGACGTACCTCCTCCATGATGAACGCCTCCAGCACGTCCCCTTCCTTGATATCCTGGAAGTTCTCCAGGCTTATGCCGCACTCGTACCCGGAGGCCACTTCCCTCACGTCATCCTTGAATCTCTTCAAGGAATCGATGGGGGCCTCGATGACCACCACCCCGTCACGCACCACTCGCATTGTGGAGGCCCTCGTGATCTTGCCGTCCGTCACATAGCAGCCCGCCACGGTCCCAACCTTCGGCACCCTGAACAGCTGACGCACTTCGGCGCGCCCGAGGACCGTTTCCTTGAACTTCGGCTTCAGCATGCCTTTCATGGCCGCCTGGATGTCATCCACCGCGTCATATATGATGCGGTACGTCCTGATGTCCACCTTCTCCTCTTCGGCCACCCGCCTAGCGTTCGCATCGGGCCGCACGTTGAACCCTATCACAATCGCGCCCGAGGCCGCCGCGAACATGACGTCGGACTCGGTTATGCCGCCCACGCCTCCGTGGATGATATTCGTCTTGACCTCGCTGGTCTCGAGCTTATCGATCGCCTGCTTCAACGCCTCGGCGCTGCCCTGTACGTCCGCCTTCACCACGATCTTGAGCTCCGGGATCTCACCCTCCCTAACCCTGTTGGCGAGGTCCTCGAGGCTCATCCGGCTCGACGTCTGCATCTCGCCGGCCCGCCTCCTTGTGCGCCGGCTTTCGGCGACCTCCTTTGCGGTCCTTTCGTCCTCGACCACCTGCAGCACGTCTCCCGCCGATGGCACTTCCGAGAGGCCCGTGATCTCGACGGGAGTAGAGGGCAAAGCCTTCTTAATCGGTTTCCCCCTGTCGTCTGTCATCGCACGGATGCGCCCCCAGGCCTGGCCGATCACACAGTAGTCGCCGGTCCTGAGGGTCCCGCGCTGGACCAGCACGGTCGCGACGGGCCCCCGACCCTTATCGAGCTCCGCCTCGATCACGGCCCCCGTCGCTTTCCTGTCGGGGTTCGCCTTCATGCCATGCACATCCGCAACCAGCAGTATCATGTCCAGGAGCTGGTCTATCCCCGTACGCTGCCTCGCGGACACCGGCACGAATATCGCGTCGCCGCCCCACTCCTCGGGAACGAGACCCTTCTCAGTGAGCTGCTGCTTGACTCTGTCCGGTTTGGCGTCCGGCTTATCCATCTTGTTTATCGCGACCACTATCGGGACCTTGGCGTCCCTCGCGTGGTTCAGGGCCTCGATCGTCTGGGGCATGACACCGTCGTCCGCCGCCACGACCAGAACCGCGATGTCCGTCACCTTCGCGCCCCTCGCCCGCATGGCAGTGAACGCCTCGTGGCCCGGGGTGTCGAGGAAGACGACCTTCCTGTCCTTCCAGTCGACGACCGACGCGCCGATGTGCTGGGTGATCCCACCAGCCTCTCTGGCTGCGACGTTCGTCTCTCTTATGGCGTCGAGCAGAGACGTCTTCCCGTGGTCCACGTGCCCCATAACCGTGACCACCGGCGGCCTCGGCTTGAGTTCCTCTTCGCGGTCTTCCTTCAGGAGATCCGCGTCCAAGAGTTGTTCTTTGGAGAGCTCCGGTTCCTTCTGCGTTACCTCATATCCCATCTCCTGGGCGGCTATCGCCGCGGTCTCCATATCGACTTCCTGGTTCAGCCCGGCCATTACCCCCAGCGACATGAGCTTCTTGATTACGTCAGCCGCCCTCAGCCCCATCTTGACAGCCAGGTCTTTGACCGTGAGCGGTCCTTCAAGATGAACGACCCTGGGACCTCGCGTGACCGGCTGCTGCCTTTGCTCCGGGGCGCCCGGTCTGCCGGGGCGCTGCATCAATTCGCCCCTCCTGGACTGGGGCACCTTGCGTTCGTACCTCGAGTATTGCCCCTCCTGATGCGGCCTCCGCTTGCCCCTCGCTCCCTGCTGCGGTCTCGAAGGCCCGGGCCCCTGCGGCGCGCCCGGTCTCCCCTGAACCCCGAATCTCTGCTGCGGGGCGGGACGCTGTCCCGGATGAGCCCCGAATCTTCCAGGCCCCCCCGGCCTGCCGTATCCACCCTCCGGTCTCGCTCCCGGCTGCCTCTGTTGCGCCGGGTATCCGCCCTGGTAGCGCGGACCCGCTGGTCCCACCGGCCGCGGCCTGTACCCATCACCCGGACGTGGGCCCGCCATGCCCGGCCGACCAAGCGGCCTCGGCATCCCACCGCCCTGGGGGGCAACGCCGCGGCCCGCCGGTGTCGCCCCCGGGGACACCGGGCGCGGTACCGGCGCACTCTGCGCTGCAGGCGCCGCCGGCCTCGGCTCCTGCTGCGGAGCCTTCACCGGCGGTGCTGCCGCCGCGGGCGCTCCAACCTGCGGGGCGCCGCCGCCCTGCGTCCCTGCGGTATCTGGAACCCCCGGACGCGGCACTCCCGCCCCCGGCAACCCGGCGGGCGGGCGAACGGGCGTCCTCATGACCGCCGGCGCTCCCGGCTGAACCGGGCGTCGCGGCCCCTGCGCCGGGCCGGCGCCGGGCTGCTGCGCCGGACCCGCGTGGCGCGGATACGAGCGCATGACCGGGCCCTTCCCGATCACTTTGCCGGGCGCGGACGGCCTCGGCGAACCCTGGGGCCTTTCCGGCTCACGCTCCACCACCCTCGCCTGCGGCCTCGGGATGGGTGCCCTGAAGGGCTGGCGCTCTGGCCTGTCTATGCGGTCCTTCTTCGGCTTGTGCAGCCGCACCTTGCCCGTCAGCACGTCCCTGACCTTCTGTGCCGTATCCCCATCAAGGGTGCTCATGTGGTTCTTGGCATCGACGTTCAACTGCGACAGCACCCTCAGAATGACCTTGCTATCAACGAGCATCTCCTTTGCAAGCTCGTACACCCTCATCTTTTCGTTCAATCGCTTCACCTCCGGCTCGACTGAGGGTCGCCAGGCGCAAGCGGACCCTTTCCAGAACGTCCCCGCCGATTTCCACGCCCAGGGCCTTCTCGAGTCTCTTCCCTTTCACGGCCTTCTCGAGGCAACTCGTATCCGGACAGAGGTATGCCCCTCTACCGGCCCTCTTCCCGGTCGGGTCTACCTCCACAATCCCTTCAGGCGTCCTTACGACGCGTATGAGCTCCTTCTTCCCTTTCACTTCGAGGCACCCTACGCATGTCCGCTGCGGAATCCTGCGTACTCTCACGATCCATCGCCCCCATCGCCGGACGCATCACCGGGACCAGGCGCCTCCATGGCGTCCGTTTCCGCGGGCCCCGGGGCGTCCGCGGCCCCGTCGATCCCCTCTAGCTCGCCCTGCATATCTTCACCTTCCGCAATTTGAGACTCGCTGCGGATGTCTATCCTCCACCCCGTGAGCTTGGCCGCAAGCCTAGCGTTCTGCCCCTCCTTGCCGATGGCCAGTGAGAGCTGGTAGTCGGGCACTATGACCCTCGCCACCTTCCCCTCTTCATAGCAGCGCACCGTCACGACCTTGGCTGGGCTCAGCGAGTTGGCGATGAACTGTTCCGCATCGGGGGACCATCTCACGATATCCATCTTCTCGCCCTTGAGCTCCCCAACGATGGATTGCACGCGCACGCCCTTGGGTCCCACACACGCGCCGACGGGGTCAATCGCCTCGTCACGGGACCACACCGCCACCTTCGAGCGTGAACCCGCCTCCCGCGCTATTCCCTTTATCTCCACTATCCCGTCGTGAATCTCCGGGACCTCAAACTCGAAGAGCCTCTTCAGGAGGCCCGGATGCGTCCTCGACAGCATGATCTGCGGACCTTTGGTCGTCTTCCGCGCCTCGAGGATGTACGCCTTCAGCCGCTCACCCTGGCGATACAACTCCCCGGGGATCTGCTCGTTGGGCGCCAGGACGCCCTCGGCCTTGCCAAGATCTATCATGATGTTGCGGTTTTCCTGCCTGTGAACGATGCCGGTCACGATGTCTCCCTCGCGGCTGGAGTACTCCTCGAAGATGATGCCCCTCTCGGCTTCGCGGATCCTCTGAACCACGACCTGCTTCGCCGTCTGCGCCGCTATTCTCCCGAAGTTCTTGGGAGTAACCTCGGTCTCAACGACATCGTGTTCCTGGTAGTTGGGGTCAAGGTCCCTCGCTTCTTCCACGGAGATCTCCGTCCTCGGGTCCTGCACCTCGGGGACCACGGTCCTGCGCGAGAACACCTTGATTTCGCCGCTCTCCCTGTCTATGTGCACGCGCACGTTCTGAGACGAGCCGAAGTTCCGCCTGTAGGCCGAGATCAACGCCGCCTCTATGGCCTCCAGGAGGACATCCTTGGCTATTCCCTTGCTGCGCTCGATCTCCTCGATTGCGCCGATGAACTCGGTGTTCACTTCCTTCTTCCTCCCCCCTTGCCCTTGTGGGGCAAGTCGACCTCGTCCAGCCTCGTGTTCGCAATCATGGATAGAGGTATCGCAACCTCTTCGCCCTGCGCGGTCGCAACCCTCACGACCTTCGACGCCGGCTGAGTCCCGGACGGGTCCTCCGCGTCCGCCAGCCCGATGAGAGTGCCCCGGATTTCCCTCCCGTGGTTCTCAACGGGCGCGTATGTTGAAACCAGGATCTTCCGTCCCGCGAATATCGCGTACTCCTCGCCGCTCTTGAACACCCTCTCCAGGCCCGGAGATGATACCTCGAGGTTGTACCTGACCTGGATCAGGTCCATCTCGTCCAGCAGGGGAGACACCCGCTGGCTCACGCCCTCGCAATCGCTCAACCCTATGCCTTCCGGTCTAGAAATGATAAGGCGAAGGAGCCATACCGGCCCCTCCTTGGCAAACCTTACCTCCACCAGGGACAGGCCCATCTCCTCAACAACCGGACGGACCACGCCCTCTACGGCCTTCTCGATGTCTCTCTTGCTCACTTCTCACGCACCCGCTCGATTACGCCCAGAAATGACCCCGTTTCCGACCGCAAACAAATAGTGGGTCATTTCAACCCACTCTCCCGCAACGAAAACAGCTAAAGACCCAATCTCTGCTAGAAGTATAGCATAACGCCAAATGCGGTGCAAGTAAACGAGTCCTCACGCCCTGGGAAGGTCAACTGAAGAAATGCCCTTCACCTCGGCCAGATCCGACGCGCAGGCCGCAAGGTTCGTGTCCGGCTGGAATCGAGCGCGGAACGCTATCCCCACCATCCCCCGCTCCATCGTCTCGAATTCGACGTGGCGTATGTCGATCCCGTGGCGCCCAAGGATTGTAGCCACCAGGCCCAGCTGCCCCGGCTTGTCGTCCATCACCACCGTGATCACGCCCTCGCGTTTGGCGAGCCGCCGTTCAAGAGGCGGCAGCAAGAAAAGCGCCCCCAGCACCACAGCGCTGGTGAAGAGGGCCGGAACGTACATTCCCAGCCCGATTGCCAGGCCCAATCCCGAGACTACCCACAGCCCCGCCGCCGTAGTGAGGCCCCTCACCGTCGGTCCTTCGCGGAGGATCGTGCCGGCCCCGAGGAAACCGACACCCGTTACGACCTGGGCGGCTATCCGGCCCGGGTCACCGTAGCCGAACACCTCGACCATATTGGTGGAGACGAGCATCACCAGGGCCGAGCCGGTGCACACCAGGATGTGAGTCCTCAGCCCCGCCGCCCTGTTGATCCTCTCCCTCTCGAAGCCCACGGCCGCCCCCACTATCGCCGCCAGGAACAGTCGCACGAGGTGCACCGGGTTCATGTCTTATCCCCTTTCACTCATAAAGGCGCGGACGATGTCCCAATACATCCTCATCCGCGCGAAAAACCCCCTCGAAAACCCCATCTTTTCCTCCTTCATGATGTGGGTCATCCCCGGGAGGGGAACCTCCTTCACGCGGATGCGGTTCTCGGACGCGAATCTCGTAAGCGCCAGCTCGACGCCGAAGCGGGCAACCTCGATCTCCGGCACGCGGCTCAAGACGTCCGCCCTCACGGCCCTCTGGCCGGACAGGTGCGGCGCAAGCGCCTGGGCCAGGTCGGTCGCCGCCCGCCCGCTCTTGAACACGCCCAGCGTCATGTCGGCCTCATCGCCCAGGACGGGCGTGAGCAGGTCCGTCACGTGCGATTCCGTCAGGCCTATCAGATCCGCGTCAAGGAAGAGGATGATGTCCGCCGCGGCGCCCTTCACCCCCGCCTTCATCGCCCCTCCCTTGCCGACGTTGTCGTCGAGATCGATCACAACGGCCCCCGCCTGGCGGGCCACCCTGGCGGTCCCGTCCTCCGATCCATCCGAGACCACGATGACCTCATCAACCAGTGGAACCCTCCTGACCGTCTCAACCACGCGTCCGACCGTTTTCTCCTCGTTATACGCCGGAACCACTGCGACGATTCTCACCCTGTGAACCCCTTCCCATCTTCTCCGCGGCCTCGCATAGCTCTTCGACCACCCGCCCCGCCGGAACCGTCTTGACGGGCGTCCCCTTCACGAATAGGACCCCGTGGCCCCTGCCCATCGCCACGCCGATGTCGGCCTCCCTCGCTTCGCCGGGTCCGTTCACCTCGCACCCCATCACGGCAATCTTGAGTTCCGGCGCGGCCGCCTCCAGCCGCCGCCTCACCTCGCCGGCGATTCCTGCAACATCGGCGGAGCACCTCCCGCAGGTCGGGCACGACACTATCTCCGGCCTGCCCTTCCTGAGCCCGGCCGACACCAGTATGTCTATGCCGACCCTCACCTCGTCCACCGCCGATCCGGTCAGCGACACCCTTATCGTGTCGCCGATCCCCTCCGCCAGCAGGGTACCGATGCCAACAGCCGACTTCACGATCCCGGGACAGCCGCCGCCGGTTTCCGTAACCCCAACGTGGAGCGGGTAAATGAACTCCCTCGACGCTATCCTGTATGCCTGTATCATCACGGGAACCCGCGATGACTTGAGCGACAGCACAATGTCGGTGAACCCGATGTCCTCCAGCAGGGTGACCTGCCTCCTGGCGCTCTCGACCATCGCCCCGGCGGTGGGGCCCCCCGTCCGTTCGAGGATGTCACGCTCGATCGATCCGGAATTCACCCCCACCCTGAGCGGGATACCCCTGGCCATCGCCTCCCGCGCGACAGCCTTGAGTCGCCCGGGGCCGCCGAGGTTCCCCGGGTTAATCCGAAGCTTGTCCACGCCGGCTTCGATCATCGCCAGCGCGAGCCGGTAGTCGAAATGAATGTCCGCGACGACGGGCGCAGGCGACTCCCGCAGCACACGCGCAACGACGCCCGCCGCCCGCTTGTCGGGGACAGCCACTCTCACGATGTCGCACCCGGCCCTGTGCAGCTCGAGAATCCCATCCAGCACGGCGCGCTCGTTATGGCTGTCGCACTTGGTCATCCCCTGCACGGTCACCGGGGCGCCAGCGCCTATCCCGACTCCTCGAACGCGGACCCCACGCGTCGCCTTCCTCGCCGCAAGCCCTTCCATCGCCGGTTCCCCGCCCCCGCTCAAGTGAATAGGCGCTGGATATCGCGGAACGTGACCAATATCGCCAATGCGAACAGCACGACGAATCCAATCGCGTGAACGAGGCCCTCTTTCTCAGGGTCCACCGGCCTGCCGCGGACGGCCTCAACGATCAGGAAAGCGATCTTCCCGCCGTCCAGCATCGGCACGGGCAGCAGGTTCGCAAGGCCTATCACGGCGCTGTACATCCCTATAAGAAGGAGGGCGTTCCAGAGGCCCCCGGTGGACGCCTCCGCGATCATCTGCCCGATCCCGACCGGGCCGATAATCTCAGCAGCCACCCTCCCCGTGATCACCTGGACCAGCGCCTGGATCCATGCCTTGCCCACGAGCAAGGTCTCCATGAATCCATCCCTGATCCCCCGCAAGACACCTTCCCTCCTGATCTCCGAAGCGGCCACTATCCCCACGACGCCGGTACCGTCCTGATTCCTGGATGGCACCACGTCGATGTCCTTCTCTTCCCCGCCCCTCATCACCGTGAGCCGCACCTTCGTCCCCGGCGACCCGCGCAGCGCCTGGGACACGCTCTCCCATTCCGTGACCGGCGCGCCGTTCACGCGGGTGATTCTATCTCCCTTCTGCAGCCCCACCGCCTCCGCGGGGTACCCCGGCAGCACCTGATCGATAACCGTAGTTGGGTGAGGCATCCCAACAAAGGAGAAGGTGACGGTGAACAGCACCGCCGCAAGCAGCAGGCTTCCGGCGGGTCCCCCGATCGCCGAACCCATCCTGGCCCACACGCTCTTGTCGAAGTACCCCCTGCCGGGCGGGTCACTGTGCTCTTCCATCCCGGCATACGCCCACAGCGGGATGAGTCTCAAGGAGTACTGCGTCTCCCTGAACTTGAACGAGGCAATCCTCGGCCCAAAACCCAGTGAGAATTCCAGCACGTTCATCCCGGAGGCCTTGGCCGCCAGGAAATGCCCGAGCTCGTGGAAGAACATCAACAAGGCCACTCCCGCGACCGCCCAGAACACACCCTGCATCAGGAACGTTCACTCCTCCCCGCAATCAGGTCGGAGACGCGGGCGGCCTCAGTCCTCGCCCAGGCATCGACCTCATAGATCGTGGCCAGATCGGGGTTTGCCACCGCTGCATGCGCGCACATCACATCCTCGATCACGCGGGGTATCTCCGTGAACCCGATCCCGCCCGACAGGAACCTCGCGACCGCCACCTCATCCGCGGCGCTCATCACCGCGGGCATCGTCCCTCCGGCTTTTCCCGCCTCGTAACCGAGTCTGAGCGCGGGAAACCGCTCCACGTCCGGGGCCTCGAAGGTCAGGGCCGGCGTCGAAGGGAGGCCCAGCCCCCTGCTACCGTGGACACGCTCGGGGTAGGTCAGCGCATACTGTATGGGCAGCCTCATGTCAGGCGGCGCCATTTGAGCCAACACCGAACCGTCGTTCATCTCCACCATTGAATGTATTATGCTCTGGGGGTGTACTACTACGTCGATCGCCTCGTACGGGGCGCCGAAGAGTACGTGCGCCTCGATCACCTCGAGTCCCTTATTCATCAGCGTCGCCGAATCCACCGTGACCTTCGGACCCATCCGCCAGTTTGGATGCTTCAGGGCCTGTTCCGGTGTAACGCGACTGAGGGCGTCGCGCGGCAGCGTCCTGAACGGTCCGCCCGACGCAGTGAGTATCAATCTAGCGGGTCTCGAACGGCGACCCTCGATGCACTGAAATATCGCGCTATGCTCGCTGTCCACCGGTATTATCTCAGAATCGAACGCCCTCACGGTCCGGAAAATGATCTCTCCGGCGGACACGAGCGGCTCCTTGCTCGCCATCGCAATCCGCTTGCCCGCCCTGGCCGCAGCCAGGCAAGACCTGAGCCCGGCAAATCCCCCTATGGCCATCACCACGACGTCCGCCCCGGGATGGGCGGCCAATTCCTCCATGGCGTCATCGCCCGCCTGCAGATCCACCCCGGCAGGGGGCCGGGCCCCCGCTCCCAGGGCATGTTCATCGCCCACGCAGACGACCTCAGGGTGAAACTCCGCGGCCTGCTCCAGAATTGCGGTCACATTCCTCCAGGCGGCCAGCCCGACCACCCTGAACGATTCGGGAAGCCTTCTTATGACATCGAGCGCCTGCCTTCCTATCGAACCCGTGGACCCCAGCACCACTACACCCTTCACTGATTCCGACCCCCATCGAACGCGGGCAACACCCCCGCGCGTATCAAAGCCCTCAGTACCACCGCTGCCAGGGGGCCCAGGATGAAGCCCACCGGCCCGAGTAGCTTCACTCCAACGTATATTGAAAACAGGCTCGCGAGCGGGTGCATCCCCGCCGCTCGCCCCACGACCCTCGGCTCGAGCATCTGCCTGACCCCCGCAACCACCGCGAATATCACCGACGCCCTGATCGCCAGGCCGGCGTTACCCGTCCCGATACCCCAGAATATCATCACCAGGTAGACAAGGGACGGGCCGAACAGGGGCAAGAGATCGAGCAGCCCGCACAGGACGCCGAGGACCAGCGGAGAACCGAACCCGAAGAGCCACAGCCCCAGCGAGGACAGGATCCCGGTGACGGACGCGAGCAGCAACTGCGCGCGCAGGATTGCCACGAACGTCGAGATCACTTCCCTGTTCGCAGCCCCAATGCGCTTTCTCGCGTCGGACGGGGCGAGACCGGCGACGAACCCGCCTAAGGCCTCCCTGTCCTTGCTCATAAAGAACGTCGAAAGCAGGGCCACCAGGAACCCCGTCAACAACGCGGGCACGTTGCCCGCGCTCCTGAGGATGTTCACGAGCAGTGTCTGCGCGGCGCGGAATACCGGTTCCAACTGGAAATCCAGATACTCGTCCACCGGAAGCGACAGCCCCCTCGCCGCCTCCTTGAGGGATTCGGCGGCCCTCGAGGCGAGGCCGGCTGCGGCGACGTACAAATGGGGCAGCGAGGTGTACAGTTCCCCGAGCTCCTCGATGAATTTTGACAACAGGAGCATGACGACGGAAGAGAACAACATCACGAATATCCCCAGCGAAACCGCAACCGCAAGGCCCCTGGGAACGCGCCGCGCCTGGATCCGGCGCACCATCGGCTCGATGGCCGCCGCGAAGAACACCGCCAGCACGAACGGCCATATGTACCCCAGGACGAACCTCACCAGGACGTACGATACTCCCAGGAACGACAGGCAATACAGAAGGGACAGTCCAAGGCTGCGCATCTTCCCCTCCCCACCCGCCGGCAACCCCGCCGGATTCGCACTAGAGTTTGATGAGACGGATCAACCAGTACACCACGGGAGCGGAGAACAACAGGCTGTCGAATCTGTCCAGGGCGCCGCCGTGACCCGGTATGATCCGCCCTGAGTCTTTCACTCCCGTGTATCGCTTCAGCGCGGATTCAAACAGGTCTCCGACCTCGGCCAGGAAGGAAGCAGCCAGGCCGACGGCCGCCGCGGCCGTCACCGTCACACCAACCCACGGGCCGAGCAGGCAGGCAATCGCCGTACCCGCGGCCAGGCCCGCGGCGGCGCCCTCCCAGGATTTCTTCGGACTCAGCTCCGGGCACAGTTTCCGCCTACCCAGCCTCGTCCCCGCGAAATAGGCGGCGGTATCCGTGGCCCAGGTGATAGCGAGCGCGAAAACCACCATCCGCCCGCCGTCCGGCAGGTTCCGGATCAGTATCAAGTGTCCCAGCAGGTACGGTATGTACATCACCGCCAGGAGCGTGGCGCCGGCGCGCGGGATTTCCGACCACCGCCTCCCGAACACGGGTATCGACAGCGTCACAATCGCCGCGGCCGCTGGGAACAGACACCACAGCGTCACATCATTATAGTAGAACAGCGACAGGCACACCACCTGGAGGGCATGCGCGACGGGCCTTGAAACGCCGATGCCCTTCAAGGCCAGCATATTCGACATCTCCTCGATGCCCGCCGCGGATACCATCAGACAGAACGCAACGAGGGGAATGCCCCCCCACCATGCCGCAAGAAGTACCGCGGGCCCCCCGATAATCGCGGTGGCCACTCTCAGGGCAAGCACAGTAACTACCCCCTTGACGGGGCTGGCAGGCCTCCGTACCTCCGTGCCCTCGACCGGTAATCGGCGATCGCCCTATTGATGTGTTCCGCCGTGAAATCCGGCCAGTACGTAGGGGTGAACCAGAATTCGGCGTAGGCGCACTGCCACAGGAGGAAGTTCGAGACCCTCATCTCGCCGCTGGGCCGTATCACCAGGTCGGGGTCGGGCATGTCCCCCGTGTACAGATGCGACGCGAAGTACTGCTCGTCGACCGTCTCCGGATCGAGGGCGCCATCACGGGCGAGCCTCGCGATACTCCGCGCCGCGTCTGCTATCTCCGCCCTCGCCCCGTAGTTGAACGCCACCGTCAGCACGAGCCTCCGGCACGCGGCCGTCCGTTCCTCAGTACGCTCGATTACCTCCAGCACCGTCCGCGACAGGTTGTCCCGCCTGCCGATTATCCGGATGCGTATACCTTCGCGCCGGAAGGTCTCGATCTCCTTGTCAAAGTATTCCACCAGCAGTCCCATGAGCGCCTCCACTTCGGGCTTCGGCCTCTTCCAATTCTCCGTCGAAAACGCGAACACTGTGAGGTATTTCACCCCGTGATCAACGCACGCCTTGACCACGGGACGCAGCGCCTCAACGCCGGCGCGGTGCCCCGTGGTCCTCGGTAGGCCGCGGCTCTGCGCCCAGCGCCCGTTACCGTCCATGATTATGGCCACGTGTGCAGGCATACCACTCTCCCCTATTCAAAACCCCCTCAACGAGGGGGTTCCTGCAACTCGTCCAGTGTGCTTTGCTCCCGGGCTATCACGAATTCGATGTGGTCCGGCCCGGCGACCCTCACCCGGAGCACCCTCGCCCGGGTGGACCCGGCCCGCCCTCCCGGGGCCGACGTAACCTTCTCGGAAACCACCGCGAACCCGCACGCCCCGGCCGCCTCGCGCGCGGCGCCCGCCTCCATCCCCAGGAAGCGGCTCATATCCGGCGCCAACCTCTAGACCTCCATGATCTCCTTCTCTTTTGCCTCCACCACGCGATCGATTTCCTTCATGTAGCGGTCGTGTATCTTCTGCGCCTCGTCCTGA
Source organism: Ignavibacteriales bacterium (assembly GCA_050260105.1). Taxonomy (GTDB): domain Bacteria; phylum Bacillota; class Sulfobacillia; order JABLXB01; family JABLXB01; genus SM1-B181. Next base: position 44,856 of record JBLNBR010000016.1, read on the forward strand.
GCCCGCCGGCTCTCGTCCTCGGGCACGTCTCCATCCTTCTCCGCCGACTTGATCTCCTGGATGGCATCCCTCCGGATGTTCCGGATCGCCACCCTCTCCTCCTCGGCCTTCTTCTTGAGGCCCTTGACCAGCTCCTGCCGCCTCTCCTTCGTGAGCTGCGGTATGACCAGCCTGATTACGTTACCGTCCGCCGCGGGGGTGATGCCCACGTCCGACTTCATGATCGCCTTAGAGATGGCGCCGATCAGGCTCTTGTCCCACGGCGCGATTACCAGGAGGCGCGGCTCAGGGACAGTCACCGTCCCAAGCTGGTTTACAGGAGTGGGAGTGCCGTAGTAATCCACGGCCACCTTGTCGAGGATCGCGGGAGTGGCGCGGCCCGCCCTCAAGCCCGCAAGCTCCTTCCTGAACGCCTCGACCGACCGCTTCATCTTCTCCTCAGTCTCTTTTAGCACCTGCTTCACCATTTCGGTCCCTCCCTATGTAGGTTCCGATGCTTTCGCCCATTACCGCCCGCCTTATGTTTCCTCGCACGTCAAGGTCGAACACAACCATCGGGATGCCGTTATCCATGCAGAGGGACGTCGCCGTCGCGTCCATGACCCGGAGACCGCGGTTGAGTATGTCCATGTACATCAACTCGTCGAACTTGACAGCCCCCGGGTTCTCGTTCGGGTCGGAATCATATACCCCGTCCGTGCCCTTCTTGGCCATCAAGATGACCTCAGCCTCGATCTCAGCCGCGCGGAGCGCCGCCGTTGTGTCTGTCGAAAAATACGGGTTCCCGGTTCCGGCCGCGAATATGACTACACGGGATTTCTCGAGGTGCCTGATTGCCCTTCTCCTGATGTACGGTTCCGCGATCTCCCGCATTTCGATGGCGGTCTGCAACCGTGAGTCGACCCCGTGCTTCTCGATGGCATCCTGCAGCGCCAGCGCGTTGATTATCGTCGCCAGCATCCCCATGTAATCCGATGTCGCGCGATCCATGCCCTTCGCGCTTCCCTGGGCGCCCCTCCAGATATTGCCGCCGCCCACTACGACCGCCACCTGGACCCCCAGGTCCACGATCTCCTTGATCTGCGCGGCGATTGCATCAACCGTCTCCGTACTGATGCCCGACTTCATCGAGCCCGCCAGGGCTTCGCCACTGAGTTTCAGCACTATGCGCCGGTATTTTGGACCCGTCATCGACCAGACCCCCAACCGTGTTACGTTCCGCGCGCGGCCCGGGCCGTTCCTACCTGGTGGCCTCCTCGCCCAACTCGAACCTGGCGAACCGCGCGACCCTTATGTTCTCGCCGGTTCTTGCGATCTTCTGCTTGATCAGGTCTTCCACCTTCGTATCCTGCTCGCGTATGAAGGGTTGTTCCAGCAGGCATACCTCCTGGAAGAACTTGTCCATCCGGCCCGCCACGATGCGATCGACGACCGCCGCCGGCTTGCCCTCCTCAAGCGCGCGAGCCCTCTGGATCTCCCTCTCTTTCTCGAGCGCTTCCGCCGGGACGTCGTCCCTGCTTATGTACTTCGGGTTCGCCGCCGCAACCTGCATCGCCAGGTCGTGCACGAGCGATTTGAACTCGTCGTTCCTGGCTACGAAGTCAGTTTCGCAGTTGACCTCGATGAGGACCCCTATGCGCCCTCCCAGGTGGATGTATGAATCGACTATTCCCTGGCTCGCGGTCCTCCCCGCCTTCTTCGCCGCCTGGGCGAGGCCCTTCTGCCTCAGCCATTCCACCGCCTTCTCCATGTCACTGTCGCACTCGGCCAGGGCCTTCTTGCAGTCCATCATCCCAGCCCCGGTCTTGTCGCGCAGTTGCTTCACGAGACTCGCCTCAACCATCTCTCAATGCCCCCCGATCTTGACATCGCACAACGCCGCCCGCGTCACGCTATCAAAAGGGGCCTCGCGCCCTTGCCGCGGGGCCCCCGCTATTATTCGACCACTTGAACGCCCTGTCTGCCCTCCAACACCGCGTCCGCCATCTTCGAGGTCAGCAGCCTCACGGCCCTTATGGCATCATCGTTCCCCGGTATGACGTGATCGATCTCCTCCGGGTCGCAGTTGGTGTCCACGATCGCCACCAGGGGTATCTTCATGCGCCTCGCCTCGGCGACCGCGATCCTCTCCTTGCGCGGATCCACGACGAACATGGCGGCAGGCAGGTCCTTCATCCCCTTGATCCCGCCGAGGTACTTCGTGAGCTTGGCCCTCTCGTGCATGAGACCCGCGATTTCCTTCTTGGGCAGTCTCTCAATGTATCCGGACTGGACCATTTCGTCGAGATGGAGGAGCCTGTCGATCCTCCGCTTGATGGTCTGGAAGTTGGTCAGCATCCCGCCCAGCCAGCGCTGGTTCACATAGAACTGGCCGCACTTGGTGGCTTCCTCCGCGACCGCCTCCTGCGCCTGCTTCTTCGTGCCGACAAACAGCACCTTGCCGCCGTTGAACGACACGTCACGGAGAAATGCGTACGCTTCTTCCAACATCTTGACGGTTCGCTGCAAATCGATGATGTAGATGCCGTTTCGTTCCGTGAAGATGAACGGCTTCATCTTGGGGTTCCATCTGCGGGTCTGGTGCCCGAAATGGACTCCTGCCTCTAGGAGCTGCTTCATGGAGATAACCGACACGATCACAACACCTCCGCGGTTTGCCTCCGCCCCACCAACCCGCGTCCTCTCGACGAGGGCACCGCCGCTGCCGGGGGGCGTGCGTTTTCGGCCTTATGGCCGTAGGTAAGTATACCACATCCCGGGGTTCACATCAAAGCAGGACGTCGAGCATGCCGCCCTTCCTCGGGTCGACTGCGGCGCCTTGTTCCTGGCCGCCTTCCGGTTTCTCCCCGCTCTCCGCGGCTTCGTCCCGCTTCTCCCCCCCGCCTTCCTGCCTTCCGCTGCGCCTGTCCCGCTCTATCCTGGCGCCCGCCGCCTTCGCGGGCGTGCGCACCTGTCGCTGGGACTTCTCCATCTCGCCCTTGAAAGTCGTGGCGATCTCGGACAGCCTTGCCTGCCCTTCATCCTGCTTCATCTTGGCTATCTTGCCCACTTCGCTCGATTTTGGGACCGTCGCCTGGAGATCAACAGGCTTCACGCTCACAGGGTATCACCCCTTTACCCGAATCTCCCCGGCCTCGTTGAGCCCAAGTACGACATCCTTCATCTCATCCTTGACGAAGAGCACCGCCTCGCCGATTGTGACCTTTACGCCCGGGTACACCAGCTCCGCGCGCACCTTCCCGCGCTTCTGACTCTTCATCTCCTCCTGCAACCGGTTGGCCTGTTCCGATCTCCTCTGCACCTCACCGGAGAGGAGGTTTTTCTGCCTGGTCAGCACCGGGATCAGGGCCCTCTTATCGGGCGGCAATCCGAGTTGCTCCATTTCTTTCAGCTTCCGTAGCGCGAGATCCACCTGTTTGAGGTCTTTCCTGAGCTTCTCCGTCTCCTCCGTTGCCTCGGCGAGGTCGTTGCGGACCTTCGGGTCCACCCCGACCTGAATCTCGGTGGGAGTGGCGAGCGTGGAGCCGATGACCTTCGCGGAGACCTCCTCGCCGGCGGTTATCACGCCCCCCGCTATCAGGCCCTTGCCCTTGACGCCGACCCTGCGCCCCGCACTGACGGTGGAGTGCATGATCGCCTCGCTCACGGCCACGTCGCGCCCCGCCTCCATGGTGGCGTTCTCCGCGAATCTCGCGATAATGTCTCGCCCCGCCACCACCTTGCCCTGCCTCCTGCCGCCCTGTATGCCTCCCCGGACGATGACGTCCTGCCCCGCTTCCACCAGTAGGCCTTCGCAGGAGGCGCCCACTTCAATGTTGATATCGGCCCTCACGCTGAATCCAGGCTGGATCCCGTCCTTCACCTTCACACTGCCGACAAAATCGACGTTCCCGGTGGAGAAATCCACGTTCCCGTTGACATTGTAGACAGGGGACACCATAATCTTGCCGGTCCTGTCGACGAGCGCCTGCCCGTCAACGGCCGCGTACAGGGCGTCGCCCGTGTCCGACTCGACTGTGTTATTGCCCTTTGGAAGGGGAACCAGCCGCCCCGGCCGCGCCGGCACGGCGACGCCCCTCACGTTCAGCCCGTCCCTCCCGCCGGTCGGAGGGATTCGCGTCGCCAGCAGGTCGCCCTTCTTCACGTTCGTGACAAGGTGCAGATCGTAGAAGTTGGCGCGCCCATCCGAGGATTCGGTCGGCCTACCGACGGGTTCCTGGAATTCAACCCTGCACGAGGAATCCTCACCGTTGATCGGGGGCGTGCCGCTTGCCACGAGCACCTTCTGCCCGGGATTCTCAACCGCCCTTTCCACGGCGTCCTTGTCCACTTCGACCTGGACGCCGGCTGCCTTGACGGCAGCAATGACTTCTTCGGATGTCACCGGGTTTTCTTCATCCTTTGGAACGATGACGAGGGCTTTCATCTCGTCGGGCGAAACCTGTACGATTATCTCACGTTTGGTCGCCGTCACCTCGTTCCCCCCCTAGATAAGATCGCTCCGGTGCTTCGAAAGCCGTCCCCTCAAACGCAATATCGCCTTCGTGTGCAGCTGGGATATGCGGGAAGGCGAGACGTTCATGGCCTTGCTGATCTCCTTCACGGTCAGCCCCTCGTAGTAGTAGAGGGCAACCACCAGACGTTCCTTCTCCGGAAGGCCGTCTATGGCCTCGGCAAGTGACTCCTTCACCTCGGCGAGTTCCAGTTCCCCCGCGGGGTCGGCGCCGTCCGGGTCCGGTATCATTTCGATGGCCCGGAACCCCCCTTCTTCCTCCTCCGACCCGAACCATATGTCCTCGAGGTAGACGAGCGAAACGCTCCCCAGGGCGGCCAGCCTCTTCTGGAATTCATCGAGGCTGAGTCCCATGGCGTCGGCCATCTCCTGGTCCGTCGCCGCCCTGCCCAGCTTACTCTCCAGCGCCTGGTACTGCCGCTCTATCTCCCTGGCCTTCTGCCTCATCGACGTGGGGATCCAGTCCAGCGATCTCAGGCCGTCCAGCATGGCGCCCCTTATGCGCGCGATGGCGTACGTCTCGAATTTGACCCCTCTCCTCGGGTCGAATTTCTCTATCGCGTCGAGCAACCCCAGGATCCCATAGCTTATCAGGTCGTCGACTTCGATATGGGCGGGCAGCCCCATGGCCAGTCTGCCGGCCACGTACTTGACGAGCGGGGCGTGTTTCATGACCAGCTTCTCCCTCGCGCTCGCGTCCCTCGCGGACTTGTACGCCCCCCACAGATCCCCGCGTTCCTGGCTCAACATCAGAGGCCTTCCCCCCTACACCAGGCCCCTACGCCTGAGGTTCATCTGTTCCTGGAATATCATTCGCGTGATCCTTGTGGCCTCTCCGTCGTCCATTCCGGTGAACCTGACCCCGATCGAGTAGTCCACTGGAGACTCCGGTAACCCGTTCGGCCTGACCCTCACGACCTCGCCGACGATTCGTTTCTCAAGAAAGGGAATCACGAGTCTCACCACGGTTCCCTTCGCGATCTCCCTGCGCGAAACGATCCCGACGCCCCCCGCGCTCAGATCGACGAGGCGAACCTCGCCGAACGCATTCGCCGTGCCGTCCGGTTCCATGATCTCCAGCGGGACGCCCGCCGACATCGTCATCCTGACATAGTTCCGCCTCTGGATGCGCGTTATCTTGTCAGGCGCCTTCACTATGAGAAGCGGCACCGCGTCTTTCGTATGGCCGGTGACCACCGTGTCAAACACGTAAACAGCCTGGCCGCTCTGGTGCACGCGTACACGCGTCCCCACCGGAAGGGGCACGACCTCCCCTTTCGATATGGGCATCCCGACCGTCACGCTCTTGCGATCCCCCGAGACGCCCTCCACCACAGTGGGGTACTCCCCGGCGTACGGCCCGTCGCTCACGATCAGCTTCCAGCGCGCCTGCGCCTTGATAGGACTCTTCTCTTTCAAGCCCTGATCATCCCCACTGATTCAATCTCGGCCGATGAATCGATCTCCTCGTACGCCACCACTGCCACCCTGGGCGAGATCCTTTCGACGAGCCTCCTCAGATAGGGCCTAACCGGCGCCGAACAGAGCACGACCGCCGGTCCCGAGGCCGTCGCGAGCCGTGCCAACTCAGAATTGACTGAAGACCCGACAGCGTCGATCAGCTCCGGGGCGAGAGCCATGTACGCCCCGCGCTCGGTCTTCTTCACGCCCTCCAGAATCTTCCGTTCCAGGGCTGGATCCACGGTCAGAACCCTGGCTTTCGGGGCATTCAAGCCAAACTGCCTCGTTATCGTCCTCGCCATCGCCTGCCTCACGTATTCTGTGAGGGTGTCCGGGTCCCTGGTAACGCGACCGTAGTCGGCCAGTGTTTCAAGTATGGTGACGAGGTCCCTCACCGGAATGCCTTCCCTCAGAAGGTTCTGCAACACCTTCTGTATCTCGCCCAGCGTCAGGACGTTCGGCACCAGTTCCTCGATTAGTGCGCCGTGGCCCTGCTTCACAGTGTCCAGCAGATCCTTGACAGTCTGCCTTGTCAGCAACTCATGGGCCCTCGACTTCAGGACCTCGGCAAGATGCGTAGCAAGAACCGACGGCGGATCGACCACCGTGTACCCCAGGAGTTCCGCCTTCTCCTTGTTCTCCCCGGTAACCCACAATGCCGGAAGGCCAAACGCGGGCTCCTTCGTCGGTATTCCCTCGACGTCTTCCTCGCCCGCCGGGCTCATGGCCAGGTACTGGTCGGCCATCAGTTCGCCGCCGGCGACCTCCGACCCGCGGAGCCTGATTATGTACTGGTTCGGCTCGAGCTGGCCGAGGTTGTCCCTCACCCTGATCGGCGGAACCACGAGGCCCCAGTCCAGAGCCATCTGCCGCCTCACCATGACCACTCGGTCCAGGAGGTCTCCACCCTGGTTCGGATCCGCAAGCTGTATCAGCCCGTAACCCAGTTCTATTTCGAGCGGGTCGAGCGGTATCAGCGGAAGAACACTCTCAGGTCTACGTAAAGCCTCGGTTTCTTCCTTTTTCGCTTCCCTGGCTTCCGCTTCCTTCTTTCGCCTCACGCCGGCCCTCGTGGTCGTAGCGAGAAGCATGAGTCCCGCGCCAAATAGAATGAACGGGATGTGAGGCAGGCCCGGAACCAGGCCCAGCCCGAGGAGTACCCCTCCGGATATCCCGAGCACCCTCGGCTGCCTCACCATCTGGCTGACAAGGTCCTCGCCCAGGCTGCCCTCGGAGGCCGCCCTCGTCACGATGATGCCGGACGCCGTAGAAACCAGAAGCGCAGGCACCTGCGCGACGAGGCCCGCGCCCACGGTGAGCAACGCGTATGTCTCCCACGAGTCGAGCGGCGTCAGCCCCTTGAACATACCGATGATGAACCCGCCGAGCAAGTTGATCGCGGTTATGAGTAGCGTCGCCACGGCGTCACCCTTGATGAACTTCGTGGCGCCGTCCATGGAGCCGTAGAAATCGGCCTCTTTCTGCACCTTCAGCCGGCGCTCCCTGGCCTGCTGATCGTTTATCAGCCCGGCGTTGAGGTCCGCGTCTATGCTCATCTGCTTGCCCGGCATCGCGTCAAGGGTGAATCTCGCGGCCACCTCGGCGACCCGTTCGGCGCCCCTCGTTATCACGAGGAATTGAATGAGGACGAGTATGATGAACACAACGAAGCCTACAACGGGGTCCCCCCCGACGACGAACGTCCCGAACGACCTCACGAGCTGCCCGGCATACCCGTTGAGCAGGATCAGCCTGGTGGCGGAGACGTTCAGCGACAGCCTGAGTATCGTCGTGACCAGCAGGAGCGACGGGAACACGGCGAAGTCCAGGGGCTGCGTCGTGTACATCGTAACGAGCAGGATCATCAGACTGACGCTGATGCTCATGGCGAACAGGAGATCCAGCAGGACGGTGGGAAGGGGGATGATCATCATCCCGATCACCATCACAACCGCCGCCGCCATGAACGAGTCTCCCGATTTCGTGGCCGTTCACCTGCCTTCCTGATTACTGGTGGACCACCCTCGCCCTCAGCCTGTATACGAACGCCAGCACCTCGGCCACCGCCTGATACAACTCGGGAGGGATCGCCCTGCCGATGTCCACCATCTTATAGAGCGCCTGCGCCAGCGGCTGATTCCTCACAACCGCCACGTTGTGTTTCTCCGCCTCCCGCCTGATCCTCTGGGCGACGAGGTCGACTCCCTTCGCCACCACCAGGGGCGCGGCCATCTTGCCCGGTTCGTATTTCAGCGCGACAGCATAGTGGGTCGGGTTTGTGACCACCACGTCGGCCTTCTTGACCTCGTGCATCATGCGCCTTGCCGCCATCTGCCGCTGGATGGACCGTATCCTGGCCTTGACCTCCGGCCGGCCCTCGGTTTCCTTGATCTCCTCCTTCAGTTCCTGCCTGGTCATCCTCAGACTCATCTCGTGTTCCCACCACTGATAGGCCAGGTCGGCCCCACCGAGAAAGACGAGCCCGAGGCACGTGCGGTTGAACATCGCAATCGAGAACCCCCCGACCCTGCCGGCAGCCTCAACAGGCCCTATCATCGAGAGCCTCGCGAGGTGCTCCCAGTCTCCCCGCAGTGACGTCCAGGCGACATACCCGACTATGGCCACTTTCAAGGACGATTTCACGGCCTCCAGCAACGCCCGCCGCGAGAACAGCCTTTGCAGCCCGGCGAACGGGTTAAGCCTGTCCAGCCTCGGGGCCAATGGCTCGGCTGTGAACACGGCGCCGGTCTGCGCTACGCTCGCCGCCACGCCCACTGTGAGAACCGCAGCGACGACAAGGGCAACCATCTTAGCCGTCAGGACGCCGCAGCCGGCCGCCAGCGCCATCACGTCCGCGACAGTCATGTCGGCAAGCGCGGGTGAACCCCAGGTGGTCTTCGCCAGCGCCGCCACCTGCGCACAGACCCCGGGGAGGCTGACCCTTATCGCCGTCACGCCCGCGAGGAGCGAAACCGCCGACACGAAGTCACCGGACTGGAACACCTGCCCGCGCTGGCGCGCGAGCATCCTCCGTCTCGGTGTGGGCGCTTCCCTTTTCTCCTCCCCGAACACCTGAAGGTTGAACAACTCAGCAACTCCTCACGGGGCCAGCAGCCCGATTGTTCCCTGGATTGCCCTGAGCATGTCCCCGGCCAGTCCCTCCAGAAGCCCCGGCAACAGCGAAAAGGTCGCGGCCAGCACCACAAGGCCGGCAACCAGTTTGACCGGCATGCCCACCATGAACACGTTCATCTGGGGCACCGCCCTCGCCACAATGCCAAGGGCCAGCGTAACCATGAAAAGCGACCCCAGGAGGGGCGCCGCAATCTTCAACGCCGTTGTGAACACAGCGCCCACGAGCCCGCTCATGAATGCCGGGGCCGGGGCGGAGATTACCGCACCCGGCGGGATGCTGCCGTAACTCTGGATAAGCGCCGCGACTATCATCCTGTCACCGCCGGCGCCGATGAGGAACATGAGTGCTGTAAGATAGTAGAAATTGCCGAACAGGGGGACCGGCGTCCCGTACTGCGGATCGAGCACGTTCACCATTCCGAACCCGATCTCCGTGTCGATCAACTGGCCGGCCACCTGGATCGCCGACAAAACCACGCTGGCCACGTAGCCCACCGACAACCCCACAGCCAATTCATTCACCGCGTACAGCGCGAGTCCGGCGACGTTCCCGGGGATCTCCACGGGCTTCACGAAGGGCAGCGTGAATACCGCAAGGAATACCGACGCCATCGCCCTGACCTGCACCGGGATATACCTGGACGACAACACCGGCGCGGTGGCGAACAGCCCCGAGAACCTCACGAATATGAGCAACAGAACCGGAAACCTCGAAACCAGGAGATCCAGAGTCACAGTACCAACTCACCCGCTCAGTGTTTAATTCTACTTGATGTTCAACGGAATCCCGCTCAGAAGCCTGACCGTAAACTCGCTGACCGCCGTGAGCATCCAGGGCCCGAACACAAGCAGTCCCAGGAACACCGCGACCACCTTCGGCGCAAACGTCAGCGTCTGCTCGTGGATTTGCGTGGTGGCCTGGAACAGGCTTACCAGGATGCCGACCACCAGCGCAAGCCCCATGGTAGGGGCCGAGACCATCAGCACCAGCCCCAGCGTCTCACGCCCGATAGACACGGCAAACTCCTCAGTCACTCGATCCACCTCCGATGCAGGCCCCGGGCGCTCCGCCCGCCGGGCCATCCGGCACTACTTGAAACTCAGCAACAACGACTGCGTAATCAGATGCCACCCGTCCACCAGCACGAACAGCAGCACCTTGAATGGCAGGGAGATCATCATCGGCGGCAGCATCAACATGCCCATCGACATGAGCGTGGATGCCACCACCATATCGATCACAAGGAACGGGATGAAGATGAGAAAGCCTATCTGGAACGCTGTCTTCAGCTCGCTCAGGCAGAATGCCGGGACGATGACGTAGGTTGGGACGTCATCCGGTGTCTCGGGCCTGCGCAGCCCCGACATGTTCACGAACAACGCCAGGTCTTTCTCCCTGGTCTGCCTGAGCATGAACTCCCTTACAGGCTTCATGCCAATGTCCATCGCCTGTTCTTGCGCCATCTCTCCGGCCAGGTACGGCTGGAGCGCGGTCTGGTTGACCTGGTTCCACACGGGCGCCATGACGAAGAACGTGAGGAACAGCGCCAGCCCCACCAGCACCTGGTTCGGCGGCATCTGCTGGGTCGCCAGCGCGTTTCGCACGAATGACAGTACCACCACGATCCTCGTGAACGAGGTCATCAATATGATGATGGCGGGGGCTATGGACAGGACCGTCAGCACCATCAGGAGCTTGAGCGCCCCCGAGACCTCTTCCGGGTTGCCGGCTGTGTCCACGTCAATGCTCACCTTCGGGATCGGGAACGGCTCGGGCTGCGCGAACGCCTCACGAGCTGTCCCCAACAGTATTACGCAGGCGATGAGGACCGCCAGCAGCCCCGTCCCGACGCGCCTCATCGCTTGCGCCCCTCTCCCGGTTTCCCGAGCAACCCCATGAGCCTGGCCATGAAGTCCTCCCCTCCGGCAGGGCCCCCATCCCGGTAGTCCGCAGGCCAGAGGCTAGCCACTTCCTGGCTCGGGATCTCCGCGATCTTGGACACGGACTGGTCGGTGACCCCGAGCAGGAACGCCCTATCGCCGACGCTGACGATGCACGCGTGCTTCCGCGGCCCCAGGCTGACCATCTCCAGCAGCCGGATAGCCCTACCCTGTGAGAACCTCATCGCCCTGGCCCCGAGGAATCTCGCCGCGACATAGGCCAGGCCCGCGACAACGACGAGGAAGAACAACGCCTGGATAACCTGTAACACCGCCCGCGCCCCCTACTGTTTGAGTTCCTTCAATCTGTCGGACCTGCTGACGATCTCGGTTATCCTGACGCCAAAATTCTCGTCGATCACGACGACCTCGGCCTTCGCCAGGAGCCTCCCGTTCACCAGGACGTCAACGGCTTCCCCGGCCAGCTTGTCCAGTTCCAGGACAGATCCGGGTCCAAGCTGCAGAATCTCCTTGACGAGGCGCTTGGTCCTCCCGAGCTCCACCGTCAGGTGCAGCGGGACATCCAACAGCATATCTATCTTGCGGGGCTCCGGCATCGGCCCACCGTCCTGTATCTCCGGGAACTCGTGCGCCTGGACGACGACTCCCTTTCCGCCCTTCTTCCCGCCGGCCGCCACGGGCTGCGCCTCCGCGGACTCCGCAGCGCCGGCGCTCTCGAGTATCTTCGAGATCTCCTCTGGCACGATGCTCGCCACCGGGCCCGCAACCGCCGCGACGCCCTTTCCTCCCTCAGCCGGCACCGCGCTCTCCTCCGGCGCCCCGGCGAGGCGCTCGATCAACGCGTTGGACAGCCGCCTCTCGACCAACTGGTCGACGCCGACGGTCATGCCGTCACCCACGTTCATCGACCAGGCGAATTTCAGCACCGGGTAGTCCAGGCTGTTGTTGAAAGCCTCCGCCGAATCGGGGCTGAGCACGAACACCCTCTGAACCGCGTGGGTACACTGGATCCCCATGACGGCGCCGCCCGCGGCGGTCGCCGCTCCGGTCGCCTGGTTCACCAGTTCGCTGAGCGCATCCAGCTGCTCCGCTCCGATTTCGCCTTCCTTCGTCCCGTCGCCGCCCATGAGGAGGTCGACGACCCGCGAAGCGGCGCCTGCTCCGCAGCGCAGAAGGCACTTGCCGTCTACGTCACCGCTGATCGCGATCTCCGCGACGACGTTGTCCGATCCCCTCTCAACGGCCGGGGCCTCTGTGATAGTCGAAGTCCCCGTGGCTGTGAACGACACATCCTTCCCGAGAAGGGTGGACAGCGCCTCGGTCGCGCCATCCAGCAGCCTTGCCATGCCCTCACCGAGCGACTTCAATTCATCCGCGCCCGGCGTGTTCGGACTCCCCTTCCTTCCGCCCATCTCAAGCCACTCCCCCCGACTCTCTGGTGACGAGCACCGCCACTCTCCTCCCGGATCTGCCCGGTTTTCCAAGCAGCTTAGGCCGCCCATCCACAATCACCTTGACCTCACGGTCGACCCCCTGCTTCAGGACCACGACGTCGCCGGGTTCAAGGTTCAGCAACTCGTCGACGGTTATCTCCGCCTCCCCAAGTTCCGCCACTACCGGAACCGGAACCTCCCCGAGCCGCGATGCGACGTCGTCCCCCTCGCGACTTCCCCTCTGCGCGCTCGAGAACCACTGGTGGGCGGACAGCCTCGGCAACACGGGCTCGATGCACAGGTACGGAAGGCACAGGTTCATCGCACCCGCCGTCTCTCCGATGCGCGTCTCCATCGAAACGACGACCACCATCTCGTTGGGCGCTATTACCTGAACGAACAGGGGATTCGTCTCTATCACCTCGAGCGACGGCCTCAGTTCGATGATGTTCTTCCAGGAGTCTCCCAGGATGTCGACTACCCCGGCGAGGATTCCATGGATGATCGTGACCTCGATCTCGGTCAGCGGCCTACTCTTACCGATGGCGACCCCGGGGCCGCCTAGCATGCGGTCCACAATAGCGAATCCCACGTTCGGTGTTACCTCCATCAGAGCGCTGCCGGACAGCGGCGCCATGTTGACGACCCCGATTATCCCCGGGTTGGACACGCCCCGGAGGAACTCGGCGTAGGTCATCTGGTCGACAGACGTTATGAACATCTGCACCACGTGCCGCGTCTTCCCCGCGAGATACCCGCTGAGCTGCCTCGACAGTGCGTCGTGGATCATCTGGATGGTCCGCAGCTGGTCTTTCGAGAACTTGTCCGGCCGCCGGAAGTCGTACAGCCTCACCCTGCCGCTGTGAGGGTCCTCCCGCTGTTCGGCAGGCTTCACCAGCGCACCCGTAGTGAGCTGGGATATCAATGCATCTACTTCGGACTGCGTCAGCATCTCCATGGAGGAACCTCCCAACTACTGCACGACGAAATCCGTGAAGAAAACCCCCGTTATCTCCACGCCCTTTAGTACGCCGTTCAGCTGGCTCATGACGTGCCTGCCGAGCGCAGCCATCCCGGCGTCCTCCGATACGTCCTGAACCGTCTTGGAGCGCAGCACGACCAGGATCTGGTCCCGGATTATCGCGTGCTGTTTCGCCATTTCCTCCAGGCCCTTCTCGTCCGAAATCTCGAGCTCGATCTTCGCCCGTATGAACCTGTTCTTGCCGTTGTCCGGCACCAGGTTCGTCGTGAAATCCCCAGCCGCGTACATACCCCTCTTCGGGCCCTTTGCCTGCTGCGCGGCCTGGGGCTTCCTCGTCATCAAGTACACTGCGCCCGCCGCGACACCACCCGCGACGACGATGACGAGAAGAACCAGCAAGAGCATCTTCACAACCGGCCTATTCACCTACCATGTCCCCCCCGACACCGGCTCGGAACGCGAGGTACTGAGCCTGAGGATAACGATGTCCACCCGCCTGTTCTTCCTGCGGTTCTCTTCCCCGTCGTTCGGCGCTATCGGCCTGTACTCGCCGTAACCGGCCACCGACAGCCTCGCCGGCGGTAACCCGTGCTTCTCTATGAAATATCTGACCACGGCGGCCGAACGCCCCGTGGAGAGCTCCCAATTCGACGGGAACTTCTCGGTATTGATCTTCAGGTCGTCGGTGTGCCCCTCCACCCTGACGTGGTTCGGAATCGACGATATCAGCCCGGCCACCTTGTCGAGAATCTCCCTGGCATCGGGGCGCAGGTCGGCGCGGCCGAGGTCGAACAATACCGAATCCGCGAACCGCACGACCAGCCCTCGCGAGTCGTCCGTCACCTCTATCTGACCCTTCAGCCCTTCCCGTTCGATGAATTGGCTCAGCGCCGTACGTACCTCTTCGAACTGCTGGAAATCCTGTTTCTCGATCTCCTGCAGCAGAGTCTCGAGGTCCTGGGGGCTTGTCCCCTCCCCGATGACGGTGGGCCCGCCTTCCAGGACCGCCCCGAACACCGCCGCCAGTGACGCCCTGGCCATCTGGAACTTCTCTTGGCTCAGAGTTGAGAGAGAAAACAGCAGTATGAAGAAGGTGAGAAGCAACGACATCATGTCGCCATACGTGCACAGCCACGACGGCGACCCGGATCCGGACGGCCCGCTACCTCTCCGCCGCCTGGCCACTTGCCATTACCTCCCCCTCGACCTCGCGCTTCCTGCTTCTCCGGAGTTTCGGGGCCAGGAAGGACTTGAGCTTCTCCTCTACGATCCTGGGGTTGTCGCCCGACTGGATCGAGAGTATGCCCTCGATAATGACCTCCTTGAGCAGGATCTCCTCGCTGGTCCTTACCTTGAGCCTGTTGGCTATCGGAATGAACACAAGGTTCGAGAGCACAGCGCCGTAGAAGGTTGTCACAATCGCCACGGCCATCCCCGGGCCTATCCTCTTCGGGTCGTCCAGGGTCCTGAGCATCTGAATGAGACCGATCAGGGTGCCGATCATCCCGTACGCGGGCGCCAGCGCACCCATGGTCTCGAACATCGTCTGCCCGGCCCTGTGCCGTTCCTCGAGGAAAGCCAGTTCCGTTTCCATCATCGTCCTGACCAGTTCGGGATCGGTGCCGTCCACGACGAGCTGGATCCCCTTCTTCAGGAACTCGTCGTCCAGCGCCTCGGCCTCCTCCTCCAGTGAAAGCAGGCCTTCCCTCCTCGCCTTCTCGGCGAAGGACACGAGGAGTTCGATTATGGCTGAGGGGTCGTCGGTCTTCACCATGAACGCCTTCCGCAGCACCTTCGTGACGCTAAGGAGTTGCGGAAGCGGGTAAGATACTATCGTGGCCGCAAGCGCGCCCCCGCAAGTGATCATGACCGATGGGATGTTCCAGAAGCCCCGGACATCCCCGCCGATAACTATGGACCACAATATGAACCCGAAACCGATCGCAAGACCCGCAAGTGTTCCGATGTCCACTGCCTACCCCCCAATCGGACCGTCGTCAGGGGAGGAAGAGGGGCATCCGGGCATTGAACAGAAGATGCCCCTCTTGTATTCGATCACCCGGCGGACTATCTCATCCACACTGTCCCTGACAACGAGACGTTTGCCGTTGGTGAGCACAACCACCGTGTCAGGAGTGGCCTCGAGACTCTCGATCAGGTCGGCGTTGATCACCATCTCGTCGCCGTTCAATCGCGAAACCTTGATCACCGGCCACTCCCCCTATCTCCCCGCCCTTCGGCCCCGATCGTTACCTCTTCAGGTTGACCAGGTCCTGGAGCATCTCGTCAGATGCCGTGATGACGCGAGAGTTGGCCTGAAAACCCCTCTGCGTCACGATCATGCTGGTGAACTCCTCGGCAAGGTCGACGTTGGACATCTCCAGGGCGCTCGGCTTGATGTCGCCCCTGCCTCCAGTCCCCGCCTCCCCGATCTGTTCCGGACCCGAGTTGTTTGAACTCACGTACAGGTTGTCGCCCAGCCTCAACAGGCCGCCCGGGTTGGCGAAGTTCGCCACGCACAGCTGGCCGATCTGCTGGCTCTCGCCGTTCGAGTACGTGCCGGTGATGACCCCCTCGCCGTCGATGGTGATCTTCCCGAGCGTGCCCATCGGGCTCCCGTTCCTGTCGATGAACTCGAGGGTCGACTCACCGCCGTTCTGCGTCACCCGGTCGAAGTCCATGGTCACGCTCATGGGCTCCGCCCCGACCGGATTGAACGCCAGGGGTCCTATGTCCGCGGTCAGCACAGCACCGTTCGTGTCGAATACGATCGTCCCGGTGTTGTTCGTCAGACCCGCCGGGCCGCTCGCGGTCCAGCTCCACTCGTTGCTGACCGTCCCCGCCGCCGCTCCGTCAGTGGTCGCCGCCGCGTTGTTCGTCGCCCCAAGTTGCAGTCCGGAGAAGTCCATATCGAGCACTACCTCGCTGGCGCCCGTGGGAGTGAACCTCACGGGGCCGCCACTTTGCGACAACCACGCTCCCCCGGAGAACTCGATCTGGCCCGTGTTATCCGCAATGCCGGCCGGCCCTGTGGCCGTCCATGACCACGTATCTACGTCGACCTCGGTGAACGTCACTGTTATGCTGTGTGCTACACCAAGGTCGTCGTACGCGTCGAATGTAGCCACATAGCTGCCCGACCCCGTTAGGAGGTTGCCGCCCCAGTCTATGTTGCCGGACTCCCTCGCGCCGTCCGTCCTCCTGAACGACATCGATATGGAATGGGACCTCCCCAGGGAGTCGAGTACGTCCACCGACGTCGTGCGCGTGAAGCCGACCGCCGCCCCAGCGTCAAGGTTATGACCCCATTCCACCATGGTCGTCGGCGTGGCCTGGATGACCTGCCCGACGGGAACAGTTATGTCGCTGAGGGTGGCGGTGTCCTTCGAGCCGAACACCCCGTTGGTGGCCATCCAGCCCTGGACCCTCCTGCCCCCCTGGTCAACCAGGTTGCCCTGGCTGTCCAGATCGAACATGCCGGCCCTCGTGAACATCCTCGTGCCACCATCCTCGACCACGAAGAATCCGTTCCCCTGAATGGCGAGGTCCGTCGTCTTGGCCGTGGACTGCAGGTTGCCCTGCCCCTGGATAGTGTCCACACTGGACAGCGCCACACCCAGTCCCACCTGTTGCGGGTTCGTGCCACCACTCTCGCCGGTGGGCGCCGACGCGCCCCTCATCGTCTGGCTGAACATCTCCTGGAAGTTCACCCGCCCAGTCTTGAAGCCGATCGTGTTGACGTTGGCTATGTTGTTGCCGATGACGTCCATCCTTATCTGGTGGGTCTTGAGACCCGACACTGCCGAGAACATTGAACGCATCATACTCTTTCCGACCTCCTTGTCTTGTTCGGCCGCCTCCATCGTTCAGCGGCCCGGGGCTCCCTCAAAGAGGTCCGGCCCCTAGACGATTACCGCGCTATCGATGTTGGTGAACACGTTGTCCTTCATGCGCTGCATGTCTACCGCGGTGATGACCGTCCTGTTCTTCACGCTCACCACCAGCGCCATCCCGTCGAGCAACACCAGTGACTCCCCGGAACCCTTGGACTGGGCCAGATCCACCCCGTGAGCGACCCTCTTCAGCTCGCCGGCCCCGAAAGGAGTGGTGCCCGCCTCGATCCTCTTCTGGGCGTGTGCCGAGAATTTGAGGTTCCCCACCTCGATCGCCGACTCCAGGAGCCTCTGGAACGCCCCGGGTTCAGTCGCGATTCCCCGCCCCCGGTCGACCCCTGGACCAGGTGCGCCAACCGGTATTATCCTGCGGGACCCGTCAAGCCCGTCGACCGCCACCAGACTCACCTCACACCGATGATGTCATCGAGGGCGACCTCCGTCTCACCGATCAGGACTCCGACGCCGTCGCTCAGTCTGACTCCCCAGACCACTCCCTCGACCTCCACGCCGTTGCTCACCGCCGAGACAGTCCTCCCCACGAGCGACGCAGCGAAGATCTTCTTGATCCCCTCAATAGACTCCAGCGTCGTCATCTGGGCGACCTGAGCCACGACGTCCTTGTTTTCCATCGGGGACAAGGGGTCCTGATACTGCATTTCGGCAGCCAGGATCTTCATGAACTCGCTTTGCAGGCTCTTCGCTGTTGAACTGCTCGAGCCCGTACTATAGGTCGTCGTCGTCGTCGAATCCGTCGCGCTAACCTCCATCTCTCATCCCTCCGTAGTCCAGATTCCACGCTGCTAGGCCATCAGATCCAGGGCCCGTTGATCGAGGTTCCGCCACTTAGTGACCACTGCCCCCAGACCGCCGCCCGGAAGCCGCCCCATCCATGCGCGTCCGGTTCGCTGAGCAGAGTGCCCTCCATCACGGGCGTCGTGGCCGTACTGCCTCGCCCCCGCGCCGTCCCCGACTGAGACCGAAAGGTCCTGGACCTCCAGGCCCCGTTCAGCGAGGCCCCTCCTGAGTTCGTCCATCCTCGTCTCGAGTATGGACCGGACTTCCGGCTCGGTGACCTCAAACTTCGCCGACAGCCGCTCGCCCTGCATGCTGATTCTCATTACGACCTTGCCCAGCGATTCAGGCTTGAGGCTGATTTCCACTTCCGTCCTCTCAGGGTACTTGAGTACCCTGGCGCGATCCACTATCTGCCGTCCGATCTCGCCGATCCCCGCGCGTTTCGGCTCGCCTTGCGCCGTCGATCCCTCGACACCGCCGGCAACCGCTTTGTCGCCGGTCTCACGGGCGGACGCCTGCCGCACCGCGCCCAGATCCGCCGCGAACTCACCGTCACGCCGGGCCACGCCCTTCATCTCACCGGACCCGTCACCCTGCCTCTTCTCCCGGGTGCGGCGGGCCTCTCCGGCGCCTTCCCCGGAAACCCCGTTCCCATCCTCCGGCGGGGCCTGATTCCAGCCCGACGCAGGGACTGCCTGGTCGTCGCCCGCGCTTTCCGCCCTTACAGTTGCCGCAACACCGTCGCCCGCAGGCGCCGCGCCACCCGGTGCGCCTCCCGCCACGGCGGTGATTCCCGCCGTGCCACCGGTGTCCGGACGGATGCCGGTGACCGTCTCATGCGGGACCGCAGGCGCCGCAACAACGTCACCAACCCCGGTCCCCGCAGTCCCCCGGTCTGGCACCCCAGCGTGGGTTTGCCCTCCTGTGGCCGTCACCTCACGACGCCCGGCCGCGGCGCTCACAGCGCCTCTCCCCCTAACCGCCGCCGTCCCGGCTTCCACTTCCACTTCCGTTTCCGCTTCCGCCGGCGCCACCGCATCGTTCACGACGCCCGCCGGGAGCTCCATTCCCGCCGGGTCTCCGGGCGTCCCGCCGCTCCCTCCGGCGGCCTCCGCAGTACGCTCTCCGCCAACCGGGATTGCGGCGGCCAGGGATGCCCCGGCCCCGGAGCCCCGTTCCGCCGTCACCGGTCCCGGGAATGGGCCGGGTTCCCCGCCTTCTCCGGCGGTCTTCACGCCTCCGACCCCGGCCGCGCATTGCCGGCCGGCCGTACCGTCCCGTGGTTGTACCGGCGCAGCCGTCAGAGCGGTCGCCCCCGCCACAGCGCATGCCCCCTCCGGCGCGGCGACCGTGCCGGCGAGTACTGCGGCACACTCCATTCCCGATACACCGGCCTCCGGCGCCTCGGAACCGGACGCGCCCGCCTGAGCCGCCGAATCCGCCGCGAGGAGACTCATCAGCACTACCGACCACTGTGAGACCTCTTCTTCTGCCTGCGCCCGCCCCGTGGCTCTCTCCGCCGCTTTCCCAGCCGGGCGCGACCCGCCCGCTTCGCCGGAGGGCGCCGTTCCAACGGTATCCATCACGCTCATCATCTCTTTGCTCACCTCCTTTCCACTGAAGATACCCTGGGACTACCTAACCGGCCATCACGGCCGGAGTACCAGGCCCGGTCTTCGACGCGTATCGCACGCCGCCCACCTCATCCAGCAGGCCCTGTTCTTCCTTTAGAAATGCGGCCACGTGTTCACTCCGTCGCCTTGCCCTGAGGTTCTCCAGCACCTTCGTGTCCTGCCGCGCTTCAATCACTCTCTGCCTGCATATCTCCACTTCGTCGCGGCTTCTCTCCACCTTGAGCTCCTGTACTTCCGCCTGGCCGTCCAGGTGTTTCAAGTAACCCGCCGCGCACGACATCCTCCAGGGGTCGATGCCGCCGGTCGCGACGTCACGGTACCGCCGTTCGGACTCGTCGAGTAAGCCTAGTATCGATGCCAGGACTCCCTCTTCCGCGTCCAACCTGGCCCTCGCTCCCGCGAGTTCCACCTGGCGCACCGTCTGGATCGCCTCCTTGGCCCTCAGCACCCGTTCCAGTCTGAACCGGAACCGCTTCAAACCCCTTCAACCCCCTCGAACATGCCCAGCAGCCCCGCCACCGACTCCTCGTATGCCACCCTTTCGCGGGTGCCTTGTTCCAGGAACGCGTTCACCGCGTCGATCATCTTCCTCGCGTAGTCGATGCGCGGGTTGGACCCCGCCACATACGCCCCGATGTTGATGAGGTCCTCTGCCTCCCTGTATGTGGCCAGCACTCCCCGGGCCCTCAGCGCGCACGAGATGTGATCCTCACTCGCCACGTCGGTCATCACCCTGCTCACGCTCTGCAGTACGTCTATCGCGGGGAAGTGCCCCTGCGAGGCCAGATCCCTCGACAGTACTATGTGCCCGTCCAGGATGCCCCTTACGGCGTCGGCTATCGGCTCGTTCATGTCATCCCCATCCACGAGGACCGTGTAGAATCCCGTGATGCTGCCCCTGACCGAAGTCCCGGACCTTTCCAGGAGCTTCGGCAGCAGCGCGAACACCGACGGCGTGTATCCCCTGGTAGCGGGCGGCTCACCGATCGCCAGCCCGACCTCGCGCTGCGCCATGGCGAACCTCGTCACCGAGTCCATCATCAGGACCACGTCCATACCCCTGTCGCGGAAGAACTCCGCGATCGCCGTGGCAACGAACGCAGCCTTTATCCTCACCAGCGCCGGCTGATCGGAGGTGGCGGCCACCACCACCGCCCTCCGTAATCCGTCTTCCCCGAGGTCCTTCTCCACGAAGTCGCGCACCTCGCGCCCCCGCTCTCCCACAAGGCCGATCACGCTGACGTCCGCCGACGTATGCCTCGCAATCATGCCGAGCAACGTGCTCTTGCCGACCCCCGACCCCGAGAATATGCCCAGCCTCTGACCCTTGCCGCAGGTGAGCAGGCTGTCTATCGCCCGTACGCCGACCCCGAGGGGGCTGCTTATCCGCCGCCTCGCCATGGGATCCGGCGGGGCGTTATGCGCGGCGTACATTGCCTCCACTTCACCGCACGGCCTCCCGTCGATCGGCCTTCCGAGGCCGTTGAGTACCCGGCCCAGCAGGTCCTTCCCCACGGGCACCGCGAACGGCCGCCCCGTGGAGACGACCGCGGAACCCGGCGCGATGCCGCTCATCTCCCCCAGGGGCATGAGCAGCACATCGCCGCCCCTGAACCCCACGACCTCCGCCGGAATGGGCGACCCAGATTTCGGGAATATCCTGCAGACATCCCCCAGTTTCGCCATGGGGCCCTGGGACTCAATGGTCAGCCCCACGACCCGCCTCACCCGCCCCTTGAAGACCAGGGGGCACGTTTCATCAATTTGCTTCAGGAGTCGCTCCGTCGCTATCACGCTGGTCGATTACCTCCGAGAGTCTCTCGCTTATCGCCTCTACCTGCGACTCTATGCGCGCGTCAACAATCCCCTTGTCAGTGACGACCACGCAACCACCCGGCTCGACGGACGGGTCTTCCTGCACGGTGATCTCCCCGAGGCCGCCGCACTCCTTCCTCAACCGCGTTCGCACGTTGTCGATGACGGCCACTTCCACCGGACTCGTCCTCACCACCGCCGCGTCCTCGCGGTCCACGTTCTTCAGCGCCTCTCTCACGTTGGCCACCACAACCTCCGGGTCCGCCGAGACCTCGCGCTTTATCACCTTCCGCGCCACCGCGATCGCTATCTCCACGATCTGCGGTCCCGCCGCGGCGACGATTCTCGCGGCCTCCCCACGCGCCTCTTCCAGCGCGCGGGCCGCTGCGGCCTTCATCTCCGCGGTCCCCCTTTCGGCCTCCGCCATTCCCTCGGCGTACCCGTCCTTCCGGCCGGATTCGAATCCGGCGGCCCTGGCCTTCTCCTTGATCTCCCGCGCCGACGCCTCGGCCCTCTCGACAATCGAAGCAGCCTTCTGTTCCGCGTCGCGCACCATCTTCTCCATGCTGCGCGTCATCTTCTCCACATCGGCCTGAGCGGCGGTTCCGGCGCCAGGCGCCCTGTACACCACCGGCACGATTACGGGGAGCCTGATGGCGTCAGGTCTGAACTCCACATTGCCGGACTTTATCACCTTAGACAACGACCTCATCCCTTCCGCCACGCATGACCATTACCTCGCCCTCATCCTCAAGGCGCCTGATGAGATTGACGATCTTCTGCTGCGCGTCCTCGACGTCGCGCAGCCTGACGGGGCCGAGGTACTGCATGCTCTCCTTGAGGTTCTCCTGCGCCCGCTTCGAGATGTTCCTCATGATCTTGTCCTTGACCTCATTGGACGCCACCTTCAAGGCCATGGGCAGGTCCTTACTCATGTCGACCTCACGCAGCACACGCTGTATGGATCTGTCGTCCAGGAGCACGACGTCCTCGAACACGAACATCCGCTTCTTTATCTCCTCGGCGAGCTCGGGGTCCTGGACCTCCAGGGCCTCCATTATCGTCTTCTCGGTGCCCCTATCCACCCTGTTCAGCACGTCAACCACCGACGGGATGCCCCCCGCCGACGAGTACTCGGCGGTCATCATCGAGGACAGCTTCCTTTCGAGCACCTGCTCGACTTCCTTGATGACCTCGGGAGACGTCCGGTCCATCAGCGCGACGCGCCGGGCCACCTCCACCTGGCTCTCCGGCGGCAAGGCGGATAGAACCTGCGCCGCCTGCTCCGACTGGAGGTACGCCAGGATCAACGATATCGTCTGCGGATGCTCGTTCTGGATGAACCCCAGGAGCTGGGACGGATCCGCCCTCCGGAGGAAGTCGAACGGCCTCACCTGCAACGACGCCGTGAGGCGCTGGACGATGTTCAGCGCCTTCTGGGATCCGAGCGCCTTCTCCAGGACCTCCTTGGCGTATTCGATGCCACCTTCGCTGATGTACTCCTGGGCCAGGGCGAGCTCGTGGAACTCGTCGAACACCTTCTCCCTGACCTCCGAGTTGACCGCCTTCACCGCAGCGATCTCGAGGGTGAGCTGCTCGATCTCCTCGTCCCTGAGGTGCTTGAATACGCGGGACGATAGTTCCGGTCCCAGCGAAATCATCAGTATTGCAGCCTTCTGCTTACCTGAAGGACCAGTCTGCGCCCGCATCAAATCACCTCTGTTCCGCCAGCCACGTTTTCAATAGCTGGGCGACGCCCTCGGGATTCTGCTTCACGAGCTTCTCGATCTGCTCCTTGGCGCGGGAGCTCGGTCCCATGTCCGCGTCGATTTCCGGGAACGGCGTCGCCGCCACAGCCTCCGCTGGTTCCGGCGCCTTCTTCCGCTTCCGGCGCAGCGACATGACCGCAACGGCGACGAGCACGAACGCGCCCAGCCCCGCCCCCACGTAGACCAGTCTGGGGTCGCGGGCCGGCGCCTTCTGCTGCTCCATCTCCTTCTTGAGCTGGTCGACCAGCGAGGTATCGAACTGCATGCCTGTGACGCTGATGGTATCCTGCCGCTTCGGGTCTATCCCGACGGCCGACGCGATAGTATTTTCAATCGCCGTCGTCTCGGCAGCGGTCAGGTCCCTGTTGACGATCACGGCCACCGACAGCCGCTTGACTGAACCGGGCGCCACGACCGTCTGTTCGCGCACCTCATTGATCTCGACGTTCTTCACCGTCTCGGATTTCTCATAGGATGAACTGCCCCCGCCGCCGCCCGACGCCCCGGAATAGCCCGGCACGTTCGAAGGTACACCTGGAACGCCCCCGCCCTGTTCGCCGGTACCCTGGAACACCTCCTGGAGCTCCCTCACGCTCCTTGCCAGTCCCTCGCCGTCAGCAGCGGGGGTAAAAAGGCTCTTAGTGACGGTGGTCTGGTCGAAGTTCAGGTCGGCGTTGACTCGCGCCACCACGTTCCCGGCCCCGAGCGCCCTCTCCAACAACGACTGGACGCTGCGTTCCAACTCCTTCTGGAACCCCATTTTGAGCTCGAAGAACGAACCCGCCTGGCTGTCGGCGTTCGCTTGGCTACCGTAGTCACTTGACAGGACCTTGCCGGTGTAATCGATGATCGTGACTTCCTCCGGCTTGAGGCCCTCGACACTCTTCGACACAAGATTGGCGATGCCGCGGACCTGCCCCTTATCGATTTCCGCGAGGGGTCTCACCTTGATCATCACCGCAGCGGTCGCCGGTTGCGCATTGGAGACAAAGAGGCTCTGTTCAGGGAGCACGATGTGCACCCTGGCCGCCTCAACCCCGTCGATCTGCATGATGGTCCTCGCGAGCTCCCCCTGCAGCGCCCGCAGGTAGTTCACTCGCCTGTCGAAGTCGGTCGCGCCTATGCTCGTCCTGTCCATCAGCTCGAACCCAACGGCCCCGCCGTTCGGCAGGCCCTCCGCCGCGAGCATCAGTCTCATCCTGTGGACATCCCGCTCGCTCACGAGTATCGCGGCGCCGCCCGCGTCCAGCTTGTACTCGACCTTCTCCTTCTCGAGCCTCGCCACGACCTCGGCGGCGTCCTTGGGGTCCAGCCCCGTGAACAGCGTCTGCATCTTCGGTCCTCTCGAATTGAGCACCGCAACAACGATCAGCGCGACAAGCACAAGGCCCCCGGCCCCCGCCACAACCACCCTGGCGACCGCGGGCATCTTCTTCCATGTCTCACCGAGTTGCGGGACGAACTTCATCGGCGCCACCGCTCATCCTCCCTATATCTGCATCCTCATGATTTCCTGGTAGGCCTCGATGACTTTGTTCCTGACCTCTATTGCGAGTTGCACCGCAAGGGTCGCCTTCTCGCTCGCGATCACGGCGCGGTGGATGTCCGAGACATCCCCCGTGGCCATCGCCCGCGATGCCGCGTCCGCCTCACGCTGCAGCGCGTTGATCTCATCGATCGCACCCTTCAGATATGACTCGAACGATTGCGCCTGGGCGGCCTGTGGGCCTGAGTCCCCCACCGCGCCGGGCAGGCCGCCCGTGACCCGCGCCGGCCACTCGTTCTGGCCCACCTGCACACCCGGATACTTGATGATCGGTCCAACCATTGGCATCTACCGGCACCCCCCTCTAGCCGCGGCCTATTTCGAGCGCCCGCAAAGCCATCTGCTTGCTCGCGTTGATCGCCGTGACATTCGCCTCATAACCCCTCGTCGCCGACACCATGTCCACCATCTCGGTCACGACGTCTACGTTGGGCATTCGCACGTACCCGTCGGGGCCGGCGTCAGGGTGTCCCGGCTCGTACCTGGTCTTTCCGGGCCTGTCGTCCGTCACGATTGCCGCCACCTGGACGCCGGCCGGCGTCTCCAGCGCGCCTGAGAACGCCTGGAAGAAGGCGCCGGAAAAACCGGCCTGCCTCGACTCGAACACGGGCATCTTCCGCCTGTACGGCCCCCCCTCGGCCGTCCTCGTGGTGTTGGCGTTCGCAAGGTTCCCGGCGATTACGTCCAGTCTCAACCTCTCGGCCGTCAGTCCGGACGCGCTTGCGTCCATCGCCCTGAATATCCTCACATCAACGCCTCCCCTCAGTTATGACTGTCCGGAGGAGCGATATCTTCTGGCTGATCTGTCTGGCCAGAGCGTTGTATAGAACGCTGTTCTGGGCCAGCACCGTCATTTCGTAGTCGATGTCGACGTTGTTACCGTCGTTCCGGTTGGTCCGGCCGGTATTCACGGTCACGACGCGCTCCAGCCCCGCCGCCCCGCTGGTCCCCTCGTATCCCCCGGAGGCCACCTCCCGCATCACGTCTTCGAACGGGACGTCCCTGCGCTTGTACCCGGGGGTGTTGACATTGGCTATGTTGTTCGAAAGGGCCGCGTGTCTGACCGACGCAAGGTCCAGTCCCCGCTCGATGAGCGTCATGGTGGGATCGTTCACGACACTTCCCAGAAGGCTCCCTGTCCCGCTGCTCATCCCCATCCCTCCCCCAAAACGATTCGCCCGCCCGCCGTGGTTGCACGGCAGACGGGCGAAGAACCTTCCCCTGCTTCGGCAACCCGGCTATCATGGCCTTTCGGCTGTAGACCCGTGGCTTTGCGTCCCCACCTTTCGGTGGGTTTGCCATTTATCGCGCAGACGCTGATTCAGATAGTAATACTCAGATACGACAGATTTCCATCTTTTCCTTCTTTGACAGCTAAATTTTTTTTCGCTCCATCCGATATATATGTGATGAAGGGACCAACTGGGAGCAACTGGCACCAAAAACAGAACAGGACCGCGGGTTTTCGATCCCGCGGTCCCGCCGTCATACGGTGAAACCCCTTTACCGGCGTATTCTCTTTAGCTCGTCGATAAGCCTATCGTTGAGCACCCTGATGTATGTCCCCTTCATGCCCAGGGAACGCGACTCGATCACGCCGGCGCTCTCGAACTTCCTGAGGGCGTTCACGATCACCGACCTGGTGATGCCCACGCGGTCCGCGATTCTCGACGCCACCAAGAAGCCCTCGTTCCCGTTGAGTTCGTCGAAGATGTGCTGGACCGCCTCCATTTCCGAATACGACAGGGCCCCGACGGCGACCTCGACCGCCGCCCTTTTGCGCGCCTCGTCCTCGATCTCCGTGGAACGCGCTCTCAGCATCTCCATGGCGGCAACAGTCGCGCTGTACTCAGCGATTACAAGGTCGTCATCAGAGAACTCGCCACTGTACTTCGCCAGGAGGAGGTTCCCCAACCGCTCGCCGCTTCCGACTACCGGGACGATCGTCGATACCTTCCCCTCGAACGGGCAGCTCGTTTCCTTCCTGAACAGGCACCTGCCGTTTTCCTGCGGAAGGTTCGCCACCGTTTCATCCATCTGGAGCAACCTGTCGTTGTAATCTACCGGCACCCGCCGGTTTTCGACGACCTCACTCTCCAGCACCTCGCAGTGCCGGTCGTCCAGCAAGGCGGTTCCGAGCAGGTAACCTTTCTGGTTGAGCACGTACACGTTGCACGAAATCAGATTGCGTAGCTGGCGCGCCACCTCCTCGAAATTCACCGGCCTGCCCGCGTGTTGCTGGAAAAGGTGGCTGATGTGACGCGTCTTCTGCAACAAAGTCTGCATCCTCTGGTCTCTCCCTTCTTCGCTCCTGGCGCCCTTGACGGCGCATTGTCCTACAGATGGTGTTCTGGATGCTACCTCAAAGAATGTATTTGGAAACGTCGGTGCTAGCGACGATATCTTCCAGTTTCGCCTTCACATAGGCCGCGTCCACCACGACCCTGTCAGGCGCCGCCTCCGGCGCCTCAAACAGCAAATCCTCCAGCAGTCTCTCCATTATGGTGTGGAGTCGCCTGGCCCCGATGTTCTCCGTTTGCTCGTTGACGCGGGCGGCCATGCCCGCGATCTCATCGACCGCTTCCGGCAGGAACTCGAGGTTCACGCCCTCGGTCTCGAGAAGGGCCCGGTATTGCTTCACAAGCGCATTCTTGGGTTCTGTGAGTATCCTCCTGAACTCCTCCTTACCCAGGGGTTCCAATTCAACCCTGATGGGGAACCTGCCCTGAAGCTCCGGGACCAGGTCCGACGGCTTCACGGAATGGAACGCGCCCGCGGCGATGAAAAGGATGTGATCGGTCTTCACCGGTCCGTACTTGGTCACCACGGTCGAGCCCTCCACGATCGGCAGGAGGTCGCGTTGTACGCCCTCCCTGGATACGTCCGGCCCATAGCCCCCTTCCCGGCCGGCGATCTTGTCCATTTCATCGATGAAGATGATGCCTGACTGTTCGGCCCTCCGGATCGCTTCGGCGGACACCGCATCCATGTCTATCAGCTTCTGGGCTTCCTCTGACAGCAGCAGTTGCCGCGCCTCGGACACGCTGACCCTCCTCCGCTTCTTCTTCTTCGGAAACATCCCCCCGAACAGGTCCTGCATGTTGATCCCCATCTCAGACACGTTGGCGCCGTCGAAGACCTCGATCAGGGGTGTTGCAGTCTCGTCAATCTCGACGTCAACCATCTGGTCCTCCATGTCGCCCGCCGCCAGCCGCGCCCGCGCCTCTTCACGCGCCGCCTCGGCCTCCATCACGCGCGCTTCATACCCCTCGTCCGGCTCGGGCTCCCTGTGCCCGCCGAATATCGCTTCAAACGGGTTCCTGACCGTCTCCTTCCTGGGCAGCGGCGCGAGCAGATCCAGCAGGCGCTCTTCGGTGCGGAGGGCCGCCTTTTCCCTCACCTCCTCCATGCGCTGGGCTTTCACAATCCTGATCGACGTCTCCACGAGGTCCCTCACCATCGCGTCGACGTCGCGCCCCACGTAACCGACCTCCGTGAACTTGGTGGCCTCAACCTTCACGAACGGCGCGTTCACGAGCCTCGCCACCCTGCGGGCGATCTCTGTCTTGCCCACGCCGGTAGGCCCCATCATGAGAATGTTCTTCGGCGCGATCTCCTCCCTGAACTCGCCGGGAACCCGTTGCCTCCTGTGCCGGTTGCGCAGCGCGATGGCGACGGATCTCTTCGCCTTCGCCTGTCCGACTACGTACTTGTCGATCTCTTCGACTATCTGGCGAGGGGTGAGTTCGCCGAGTTCAGCGCCACTACCCATTAACCCGACCCCCCAGGCGCAGCGTTTGGTTCACTCCGAATCGATCTCCTCGAGAACCACCCTGTCGTTGGTGTATACGCAGATCTCCGAAGCCACCTTGAGGGCTTCCTCGGCGACCCTCGCAGCGGGCATCTCCGTGAAGCGCAGTAGGGCCCTCGCCGCCGCGAGGGCGTATGGCCCACCTGAACCCACCGCCGCAACGGCGTCGTCCGGTTCGATCACGTCGCCGCTCCCCGAGATGACCAGCAGGCTGCCGGCATCCATGACCACCAACAGGGCCTCCAGCCTTCTCAACGCCCTGTCCGTACGCCACTCCTTGGCGAGTTCGACCGCCGACCGCTGGAGGTTCCCCCTGTTCTCAGCCAGCTTCGCCTCGAACCTCTCGAACAGGGTGAAGGAGTCCGCGACGGACCCCGCGAACCCGGCGAGCACCTTGCCCCCGCCGATCCTGCGGATCTTCCGCGCGGAATGCTTCATCACCGTATTCGTCGCGCTCAGGGTCACCTGTCCGTCCCCAGCCATTGCCGCCTTCCCCCCGCGGCGGACGGCGACAATAGTCGTGCCCACGAACACACCGATCACCCCAATCCACTCATATTCAGGCCCGGGGATGGGTCTTGTCGTAAACCTCCTTCAGCCTCTTGCGGGTGACGTGCGTGTATATCTGCGTTGTGGAAATGCTCGCGTGACCCAGCATCTCCTGAACAGACCGCAGGTCTGCGCCCCTGGCCAGCAGGTGGGTGGCAAAGGAGTGACGTATCGTGTGGGGGCTCACGTGCTTTCTCAGGGACGTGATCCTTACGTACTTGTCGAGAATCCTCGCTACGCCCCTCGCGGAAAGCCTTCCCCCGCGGAAGTTGAGGAACAGCGCCCTGGACGGTTTCGCGGACTTGCGCGCCAGCTGCGGTCGACCGCCCTTGAGGTACTCACCCAGGGCGGCAATCGCATCCGAACCCACAGGTACGAACCGCTCCTTCCGGCCCTTCCCCATGACGATGACGTACCCCGCCGAATAGTCGATGTCGGTCACGTTGAGGCTGGCGACCTCCCCGACCCGCAGGCCCGCCGCGTAGAGCGTCTCCAGCAGGGCCCTGTCCCGGAGGCCCAGTACCGTCCGTGTATCCGGCTGGGCCAGGAGCGCCGATACCTCGACTTCCTCGAGGAACTGCGGGAGCTTCTTCTCGAGTTTTGGGGTGGAGACGTCCTTGGCGGGGTTCCTTGGGATGCGCTCTTCCCTGCAGAGG
Source organism: Ignavibacteriales bacterium (assembly GCA_050260105.1). Lineage (GTDB taxonomy): Bacteria > Bacillota > Sulfobacillia > JABLXB01 > JABLXB01 > SM1-B181. Next base: position 74,753 of record JBLNBR010000016.1, read on the forward strand.
TACTTGAAGAAGGTACGGAGGCACGCCTGTTTCCTCGCGATGGATCGCTTGCAGTAGCCGGCGTCCGCGAGGTTCGACATGAATTGCCGTATCACCAGATAGTCGATTTCCTCGGGCCTGTCGAGATCACGACCCGTGGTGTGGAGGAATCCGGCGAACTGCTGCAAATCACGACTGTAGCTTTCAACTGTGTTCGGCGATACCTTCCTGTCCGCGACGAGGTAAGTCACGAACTCTTCTGCCAGGTTGCACGCCACTATTGCCGACTCCTTCGCCTGCCTGATAGCCCACTCAATACTAGCACAGCAGCCTGATCACCGCAATATCCTACGCTCCAGCCAAATCAGAACATTCCGCTCGACTAGTATTCGATTTCTATCCCGGCGGGCGCGGTCCCTTCAGCCGCACCGGCCTCTCTGGCCGCGGGCGCACGGGCGGCGCGGCGCGCCGGTTTCCGCGAGTACCTGCAACCCTCCCTGGAGCACCGGTATACGAGGCCCTTTCCCTTGCCCCGCTTCTCCACGAGGAACGCCCCGCACTCCGGGCATACCTCTTTCACCGGCTTATCCCAGCAAACGAACTGGCACTGCGGGTACCCGCTGCAACCGTAGAATCTACGCCCTTTCTTGGACTTTCTTACCACGACGTCGAGACCGCATAGCGGGCACTTCACTCCTGCGGGCTCGGTAATGGGCTTGGTGTTGCGGCATTCCGGGAACCCGGGACACGCCAGGAACTTCCCGAAGCGGCCCCGCTTTATGACCATCTGGCGACCGCAGAGTTCGCACCGGACGTCGCTCGCTTCCTCCGGCCGCTCGACCTTCTCGATCCTCTTGTCCGCCACCTCCAGCATCTCGGAAAACGGCTCGTAGAAGTCATTCAAGAGATCAAGCCAGTCCCTGCCCCCAGATTCCACCTCGTCGAGGGCCTGCTCCATTCCGGCGGTGAAGTCCACGTCAATGATGTTGGGGAAGTGCTGTCGCAGCAGGTCGACAACCACCCTGCCCAGGTCCGTCGGTTTGAACCGCTTCTGTTCCCTGACCACGTATCCCCTCTCCTGGATCGTCTCTATGATGGGGGCGTACGTGCTGGGGCGACCTATGCCCTTGTCCTCCAGGGTCTTCACCAGCATAGCCTCGGTGTACCTAGGAGGCGGTTGGGTGAAATGCTGTTTCCCCTTGAGGGCCTTGAGATCCAGCGCCTCTCCCTCGGACAGGTCGGGGAGGGCCTGCTCCCCCTCTTTCTCCTCGTCATCCGCCGCCTCGTCGTAAACCTTCGTGAACCCGGGGAACCTGAGCGTGGAACCGGTAGCGCGGAAAAGGTGGGGCCCCCCCGAGACATCGACTGTCACGGTATCGTAGACAGCCGGCGCCATCTGGCTCGCGACGAACCTCTCCCAGATGAGGCGGTACAGCCTGTATTGATCCTGCGTGAGGAGGGCCCTGACCGATTCGGGTTCCCTGTCGACCGACGTCGGCCGGATGCCCTCGTGGGCGCCCTGCACGAACGCCTTCTGTCCCCCCTCTTTCCTGGCGAAACCGAGGTACTCGCGCCCGAATCTCGACTCCACGTACCGCAGCGCCGCGGCCCTCGGCGCGTCCCCCACCCTGGTCGAATCCGTCCTGATGTACGTCACGAGACCGACCGTCTCGTGCGTCCCCAGCTTGAGGCCCTCATACAACTGCTGGGCGACCCTCATCGTGCGCTTGACCGTGAAGCCGAGCCTGCGCGATGCCTCCTGTTGCAGGGTACTCGTGGTGAACGGCAGGGGCTGGATTCGCCGTCTCTCCTTCTTCTTGACGGACGACACGGCAAAGGATTGCGCCTTCAAATGCTTGGCGAGTTCCTCGACCTCGGCGCCGTTCCTGAGTTCCCGCTTCTCGCCGCCGGACCCGTAGTATTTTGCGGTGAAAGTCGCCCTGTCGCCCGTCTTCCTCCGCAGCGTCCCCACCAACGTCCAGTACTCCTCAGCGACGAAACGCTCGATTTCCTCTTCCCTGTCGCAGATGAGTCTCACGGCTACCGATTGCACACGCCCCGCGCTGAGGCCGGGCCCAACCTTGCGCCACAGCAGCGGGCTCAGCTTGTAACCCACGACGCGGTCAAGGATCCTCCGGGCCTGCTGGGCGTTTACCAGATCCATGTCTATGTTCCTCGGTGACTTGACCGCCTCTTCGATCACCCGCTTGGTGATCTCGTGAAACTCTATGCGGTTCGCTCCGTCCCCGTCCAGGCCGAGGATGTGGGCGAGGTGCCAGGATATGGCCTCCCCTTCGCGGTCGGGGTCGGTGGCCAGGTATACTCTGGACGCCTTCTTGGCCCCTTCCCGGAGGTCCTTCAATATGTCGCCTTTTCCCCTGATAGTGATGTACTTGGGCTGGAAGCCCCTCTCGATCTCAACCCCGAACTGGCTCCTGGGGAGGTCCCTCACGTGCCCCATGGAGGCTTTGACGTCGAACCGCCTTCCCAGAAAGCTCTGTATGGTTCTCGCCTTGGCGGGTGACTCGACAATTATCAAAGGCTTTGTCATGTGTTTTCCGAACCCCTCCGGCTCGTTATTCTGCCTACCGTCGCCTGCAGTATACCGCCCCGTCCATCCTCTCCACCAGCCCCCTGAGCTCGAGATTTGTGAGCAGGGGGACCACGGCGGACGGGGGGAGCGACGTTCCCTCACAGATCTTGTCGATGGTGGAGGGGCCGTTGTCAAGCAGCGATAACACCGCTTGCTCTTCCCTCCCCGCAGCGCCGCGCACCGGACCTACCGGCCCGGCCGCCGCATCGTCGCGCACCGTGCCCACGGGCGCGGCCGCCGCATCGATCCCCAATGCCTCCAACACGTCCTCAGCGCTCTCGACCAGCGCAGCCCCCATCTTTATGAGGCGGTTGGTCCCCCTGCTCATCGCGGACCCCGCCTGTCCGGGGACGGCCATTACCTCGCGCCCCTGTTCGAGCGCAAGGTCCGCGGTAATCAGCGCGCCGCTGGACTCACCGGCCTCAACTACGACCGTGCCCTCGCACATCCCGCTGATGATCCTGTTCCGGATCGGGAAATGCCAGGGTTCCGGTCCTTCGCCCATCCCGTACTCCGAAACGACCGCGCCGGCCGCGGAAGTCTCGTCCAGGACCCGCGCGTTTTCCCTCGGGTACGCCACGTCCACTCCCGTCCCGAGCACCGCAACGGTGGGCCCGCCGGCGTCAAGCGCGCCCCTGTGAGCGTATGAATCCACTCCCGCCGCCATGCCGCTCACTACGACGCATCCGTAGACGCACAGATCGTGAGAGATGCGGCGCGCGGTGCTCCTGCCGTAAGGCGTAGCCTTTCTGCTGCCGACTACCGCAATCCAGGGGGCCCTGCGCCCACCCGGCC
>JBLNBR010000017.1:0-7930 GCA_050260105.1 Ignavibacteriales bacterium
GGGAGGACCCTAACGGGATATCTTCACCTCCAAACAGGCCCCGGGGGTGAAGGCCCTCTCCTCAGCGCTTCAACAGCGGATAGGCTTGGTCTTGGGGTAGTCTTGCGGAACCTCTGCGCCGGAACGGTGGATCGTTGACAAGCTGGCACGCGTGTGATAACATGATGTATTGCCATCGTTCACGATTCTACAGTCGATAGTGGTGTTCTATCTGGCACAGGTGGGGATCAGAGATTACTCACCGTAACAGGTTAACCCAAAGGTGAAGTGATTACCGGAGTCAAACCGGACATTTTGCCTTTGGTTATTTTGGTTTTGCGGGGAGTGAACCATGGATGGCCCGAGCAATGAAGGTTGGGCGGCGCGAAAGGCTGAGCTTCTCCCGGATCGAAGAGGTTCTGGAGGTGCCCAATCTCATCGAAATCCAGCAAAACTCATACCAGTGGTTCCTCAGGGAGGGCCTCCGCGAGATATTCCGGGACATCTCGCCCATCCAGGACTTCACGGGCAACCTCATCCTGGAATTCACCGACTACAGCCTTGGGGACCCCAAGTACTCCGTGGAGGAGTGCAAGGAGCGGGACGTCACCTTCGCCGCGCCGCTGAGAGTCAAGGTGCGGCTGATCAACAAGGAGACAGGAGAGGTCAAGGAGCAGGAGGTTTTCATGGGTGACTTTCCCCTTATGACGGACACGGGCACGTTCATCATCAACGGCGCAGAGCGGGTCATCGTCAGCCAGCTCGTGCGTTCGTCGGGGGTCTACTTCAACGAGCAGGTGGACGTGACCGGCAAGAAGCTCTACTTCGCGACTGTCATACCCAACCGCGGCGCGTGGCTCGAATTCGAAAGTGATTCGTCCGACGTCCTCTACGTTCGAATCGATAGGACCAGGAAGGTGCCCGTGACTGTGCTGTTGAGGGCGATCGGCTACGGCACTGACGCGTCCATACTCGATCTGCTTGGAGAGAGCGCTCAGCTCAGGAGCACACTCGACAGGGATCCGACTGATTCCGAGGAGGAAGCCCTGGTAGAGATATACAAGAGGCTCAGGCCGGGCGAACCGCCGACGATTGAGAATGCGCGGACGCTGCTCGAGGGCCTGTTCTTCGAGCCGCGGCGGTACGATCTGGCGGGGGTCGGCAGGTACAAGCTCAACAAGAAGTTGTCCCTCCGCAGGAGGATAATCGGCACGACAACGGCGCAGGCGGTCGTTCACCCCGCCACGGGGGAGCTCATCGCCGAGGCGGGAACCTCAATAAACAGGAGACTCGCGGAGAGATTCGAGGCCGCAGGTATCACGCAGATAGAGGTCCAAACCAGGGATCAGACCATCGCCAAAGTCATATCCAACGGTAGCCCGGACACCAGTGTGAGGACGATCACCAGGGAGGACATCTGCGCGTCCATCAGCTACCTTATCACGCTGTTCAAGGGCCTGGGGAGCCTCGACGACATCGACCATCTCGGGAACAGGCGACTGCGTTCCGTCGGCGAACTCCTGCAGAACCAATTCCGGATCGGCCTCGCCAGGATGGAGAGGGTCGTGCGGGAACGCATGACGATCCAGGACGTCGATATCATCACGCCCCAGGCGCTCATCAATATCCGGCCGGTAGTCGCATCGGTGAAGGAGTTCTTCGGGTCCAGCCAGCTGTCCCAATTCATGGACCAGACCAACCCGCTCGCCGAGCTCACGCACAAGAGGCGCCTCAGCGCCCTCGGTCCCGGCGGCCTCAGCAGGGAACGGGCGGGATTCGAGGTGCGGGACGTCCATACCTCCCACTACGGCAGGATGTGCCCAATAGAGACGCCTGAAGGCCCGAACATCGGGCTCATCGGGTCGTTGAGCACATACGCGAGGATCAACGAGTTCGGCTTCATCGAGACGCCCTACCGCAAGGTTGACAAGGAAAAGGGGATAGTCACCGATGAGGTCGTCTACCTCACCGCGGATGAGGAAGATGAGGGCGTCATCGCACAAGCCAACGAACCACTCGACGAGGAGGGCCGTTTCGTCGAGGCGCACGTCCCCGCCAGGTACGGGGATGACATCCTCGAGGTCCCGGCCGACCAGGTCGACTACATGGACGTTTCGCCGAAACAGGTGGTCAGCATCGCCACCGCCCTGATCCCGTTCCTGGAGCACGATGACGCGAACCGGGCCCTCATGGGATCGAACATGCAGCGCCAGGCCGTGCCGCTGGTGCGGAGCGAGGCCCCGCTCATCGGCACCGGCATGGAGTACCGGGCGGCCCGCGACTCCGGGGCGGTACTCATCGCGCGGGAGACAGGCGTCGTCGAGAAGGCCACCGCTGACGAGGTCGTGATAAGGGCTGATACGGGCGAATCCCAGAGGTATTCCCTGATGAAATTCGCTCGTTCCAACCAGGGCACGTGCATGAATCAGAAGCCGATCGTGGTGCCGTCGCAACGCGTCGAAAAGGGCGACGTCATCGGAGACGGCCCCTGTACGGACCACGGCGAACTCGCCCTTGGCCGCAACGTCCTCGTGGCGTTCATGCCGTGGGAGGGGTACAACTACGAAGACGCCATCCTGATAAGCGAGAAGCTCGTCAAGGATGATGTATTCACCTCGATTCACATCGAGGAGTACGAATGCGACGCGCGTGACACGAAGCTCGGCCCCGAGGAGATAACGAGGGACATCCCCAACGTGGGCGAGGATGTGCTGAAAGACCTGGACGATCGCGGCATCATCAGGATCGGCGCGGAGGTCCGGCCGGCGGACATCCTCGTCGGCAAGGTTACACCGAAGGGCGAGACGGAGCTGACGGCGGAAGAGAGGCTGCTCCGCGCCATATTCGGCGAGAAAGCCAGGGAAGTGCGGGACACTTCGCTCAGGGTTCCCCACGGCGAAAGCGGGATAGTCGTGGATGTCAAGGTGTTCTCCCGCGAGAACGGCGACGAACTGGCGCCGGGGGTAAACCAGCTGGTCAGGGTCTACATCGCCCAGAAGCGGAAGATAAGCGTTGGCGACAAGATGGCCGGACGCCACGGGAACAAGGGCGTGATCGCGCGCATACTCCCGGAGGAGGACATGCCATTCCTCCCCGACGGCACGCCGGTCGAGATCATACTCAACCCGCTCGGGGTTCCGTCCCGGATGAACCTCGGCCAGATCCTCGAATGCCACCTCGGCTGGGCGGCGCGGGTACTCGGCCTTTGGGTCGCGAGTCCCGTGTTCGACGGCGCCAGAGAGGGCGAGATACTCGAGTATTTGAAGAAGGCGGGTCTGCCCGATGACGGGAAGACTGTGCTGTATGACGGCCGGACGGGGCAGCCGTTCGACAACAGGGTCACGGTAGGCTACGTCTACATGCTGAAGCTCGCGCACCTCGTGGATGACAAGATCCACGCCAGGTCCACGGGCCCTTACTCCCTTGTCACTCAGCAGCCCCTGGGCGGCAAGGCCCAGTTCGGCGGCCAGAGGTTCGGCGAGATGGAGGTGTGGGCGCTCGAGGCGTACGGCGCCGCATACACGCTCCAGGAGCTCCTGACGGTCAAGTCAGACGACGTGGTCGGACGCGTGAAGACGTACGAGGCCATAGTCAAGGGGGAGAACGTCCCCGAGCCGGGCGTGCCCGAATCCTTCAAGGTCCTGATCAAGGAGTTCCAGAGCCTCGGGCTGGACGTCAGGGTGCTTTCCGAGGACGCGCAGGAGATCGAAATGAAGGAGACCGACGAGGACATAACCGAGACCGCCAGGGAACTCGAGATACCCATCGAAGGTGAAGCCCTCCGGATGCCCAGCCCGCCCGGACGCGGCGAGGCGGCGGCTGAGATGGAGTCCGAAGCCGAGATCGAGGAGGACTTCCTGACGGAGCAAGATGGGGAACCCGTGGGTGTCGAGGAAGGCGAGGTGTTCGGCGGGGACGGCCCCGTCGATGAAGTGGAAGAGATCGAGGCGCCGGAGGCCATTGAGGTGGAGGTGCTCCCGGACGGGCCACTTCCGGAGGAACCGCTCGCGGAGGAACTCGCGGAGGAGGCGCTCGCCGGGGGTGAGGCGCCCGGGGAATTCGCCGGACTCGAGGAACCGGAGACCGTGGATGGCGAAGAGCCGGTACCGCTGCACGAAGAGGAGCACAGCGAGGAACGCGCCGTTGAGCGCAAGAAGAAGAAGACTCTCAAGACCAAGCAGGAGTTGCGGAAGCCATCAAAGCGGGACATCGAGGAGGAATTGAAGCTCCTCGAATCCGGAACCGACAACGGCGACAGCGTGGACGAGGGTGACAGACCCCTCGGCAACGAGGACTAACACACCGGGAGGAGAGGTCGTTGCTGGATATCAACAACTTCGATTCCATCAGAATAGGCCTGGCGTCACCCGATCAGATAAGGCGCTGGTCGAGGGGAGAGGTCAAGAAGCCGGAGACCATCAACTACAGGACGCTCAAGCCCGAGAGGGAGGGCCTGTTCTGCGAAAGGATATTCGGTCCGACCAGGGACTGGGAGTGCCACTGCGGCAAGTATAAGCGGGTTCGGTACAAGGGGATCATCTGCGACAGGTGCGGCGTCGAGGTGACGCGGTCCAAGGTGAGGCGCGAGAGAATGGGGCACATCGAACTCGCCGCCCCCGTGTCTCACATCTGGTACTTCAAGGGGATCCCGAGCAGGATGGGACTCCTCCTGGACATGTCGCCCAGGGCCCTTGAGAAGGTACTGTACTATGCGTCGTATATCGTGACCGACCCCGGGGACACCCCGCTCGTGCAGAAGCAGCTGCTGTCCGAAGGCGAGTATCGCGAGGCGCGTGAGAAGTACGGCAGCGGGTTCAAGGCGGGGATGGGCGCTGAGGCAATAAAGAAACTGCTCGAGGCGATCGACCTCGACAAGCTGTCCAAGGAACTCCGACAGGAGCTCCGGCAGGTCAGCGGGCAAAGGAAGGTCAGGGCGATCCGGCGGCTGGAGGTAGTGGAGTCGTTCCGCAAGTCGGGGAACCGGCCGGAATGGATGGTCCTCGATGTGATACCGGTGATCCCGCCGGAGCTCAGGCCGATGGTGCAGCTCGACGGCGGCCGCTTCGCCACGTCGGACCTGAACGATCTGTACAGGCGGGTGATCAACAGGAACAACCGCCTCAAGAGGCTGCTCGACCTCGGCGCGCCCGACATCATCGTCCGCAACGAGAAGAGGATGCTCCAGGAGGCCGTGGACGCGCTCATCGACAACGGCAGGCGAGGCCGGCCGGTGACCGGCCCGGGCAACCGGCCCCTCAAGTCCCTGAGCGACATGCTGAAGGGCAAGCAGGGCCGTTTCCGCCAGAACCTGCTCGGCAAGCGCGTGGACTACTCGGGTCGCTCCGTCATCGTTGTCGGCCCGTCGCTCCAGTTCCACCAGTGCGGGCTGCCGAAAGAGATGGCGCTCGAGCTGTTCAAGCCGTTCGTGATGAAGAGGCTCGTCAAGGACGGACTGGCGCACAACATCAAGAGCGCCAAGCGGATGGTGGAACGGGTGAAGCCCGAGGTGTGGGACGTCCTCGAGGAGGTCATCAGGGAACACCCCGTGTTGCTGAACCGCGCGCCGACCCTGCACAGGCTCGGCATCCAGGCATTCGAGCCGGTGCTCGTGGAGGGGCGCGCCATCCAGATCCACCCGCTGGTCTGCACGGCGTACAACGCCGACTTCGACGGCGACCAGATGGCGGTGCACGTGCCGCTCTCCGCCGAGGCTCAGGCCGAGGCGAGGATACTAATGCTTTCGGCGCACAACATCCTCAACCCCAAGGACGGGTCGCCCGTGGTCACGCCGACCCAGGACATGGTGTTGGGTTCGTACTATCTCACCATCGAGAAGCCGCACGGCAAGGGCGAGGGCAGGGTGTTCAGGGACATCGACGAGGCGCTCCTGGCTTACGGCGAGGGCGAATTGGAGTTGCAGTCGCGCGTGGAGATCGTCCTGGACGGCAAGAGGGTCAGCACGACGCTCGGGCGGGCGATGGTGAACGCCAGGCTGCCCGAGGACATGCGCGGGATAAACGACGTGATCGACAGGAAGATGCTGACGAGGCTGGTTTCCACTTGCTACAGGAGGCATGGCGCGGTAGCCACAGCCCAGGTGCTGGACGGGATCAAGGAGCTCGGTTTCTCGTATGCGACCAGGGCGGGGACCACCATAGGCATCAAGGACATCGCCATACCCGCTGACAAACAGGATATTTTGAACGAGACCGAGATCGAGGTCGACAAGATACAGCAGCAGTACAACAGGGGCCTGATCACATCGGAAGAGCGGTATCAGAGGGTTGTCGCTCTCTGGAACGAGGCGAAGGACAGGATAACCTCGTCCCTGATGAGCGGGCTGTCGAGGTTCAACCCGGTGTATATGATGGCCATATCGGGCGCCCGTGGTAACGTGCAACAGATCTCGCAGCTGGGCGGCATGAGGGGACTCATGGCGGATCCCTCCGGCCGGATCCTCGAGATGCCGATCAGGGCGAACTTCCGTGAGGGCCTGACGGTCCTGGAGTTCTTCACCTCGACGCACGGCGCCAGGAAGGGACTCGCGGACACCGCCCTGAGGACCGCCGACTCCGGGTATCTTACCAGGAGACTCGTGGACGTATCCCAGGATATCATCGTGCGGGAGGACAACTGCCACACCCACGAGGGGATCATCGTCTCCGAGGTGCGCGACGGCACAGAGGTCATCGAGGATTTGCCGGACAGGTTGATCGGGCGCATCGCGCTGAACGACGTCGTGGATCCCCGCGACGGCGCCGTGATAGTCCCCGCGGACGGGGAGATCATGGAGGAGGACGCGGAGAGGATCATAGAGGCGGGGATAAAGGAAGTCGCGATACGGTCCGTACTGACTTGCCGCACCAGGCACGGAGTGTGCGCCAAGTGCTACGGCCGTAACCTCGCGACAGGCGGTATGGTGGACGTTGGCGAGGCCGTGGGCACCATCGCCGCCCAGTCGATCGGCGAACCGGGCACCCAGCTCACGATGAGGACCTTCCACACCGGAGGGGTGGCAGGTGAAGACATCACCCAGGGTCTCCCCAGGGTGGAGGAGTTGTTCGAGGCCCGCAAGCCGAAGGGGCAGGCCATCGTCACTGAGGCGGGCGGCGTGGTCCGGGTGGTTGAGGGCAAGGACAAGCGCGAGGTGGAGATCATGACGGGCGACGGCGACGTCGTCGTCTACCCCGTTCCATACGGCGCGAGGTTGAGGGTCAAGGACGGGGATCGCATCGCACTTGGCGACGTCGTGACGGAGGGTTCCATCAACCCGCACGACCTCCTGAGGATCAAGGGGGTACGGTCTGCGCAGGTGTACCTCCTCAACGAGGTGCAGCGCGTGTACAGGCTGCAGGGCGTGGACATCAACGACAAGCACATCGAGGTCATCATCAGGCAGATGCTGCGTAAGGTCAAGATAGACGACCCGGGGGACACGGACCTTCTGCCCGGCGGCCTTATCGATCTGTTCGAATTCGAGGACGAGAACGTCGACGCAATAGCGAGCGGCGGGCTGCCCGCGGTGGCGCGGCCCGTGCTCCTCGGCATCACCAAGGCCTCGCTGGCGACGGATTCGTTCCTGTCGGCGGCCTCCTTCCAGGAAACGACGAGGGTGCTGACAGAGGCGTCGATCAAGGGCAAGCGCGACCCATTGATCGGGTTGAAGGAAAACGTGATCATAGGCAAGCTCATACCGGCCGGCACGGGCATGCCGAGGTACAGGTACATCAGAGTGGTGGAGGCGTATCCAGAGGAACCCTATCCCACGGATGAGCTCCCCGCCGGCGATTCCTGAGGCCTGCGGAAGGCCTCGGGCTGGGGAAATCAGAACCTGTTGCCTCAAAATAAAAGGTAGATGAACGGGATTCGTTGACTCGTAATAAGAATGTAGTCATTGGATCGTGGCCTCCGTTGCGCATGGAGTTCGGGTGACGCTCACTGGCAAGGACAT
>JBLNBR010000018.1:0-81910 GCA_050260105.1 Ignavibacteriales bacterium
AGGCGACGAGGGCGGGGGCCAGCGTCATCTTCAGCCCGATTATGCAGAAGTAGGCCACATAGCCGCCAACCATGATCAGGTCGCCGTGGGCGAAGTTTATTAGCCTGATTATCCCGTACACCATCGTGTACCCGAGGGCAATCAGGGCATAGATGGTGCCCAGCTGAAGTCCGTTGATGACCTGGGTGATGAGCAACTCCATCGATTCCAGCTCCCGCCCTATCCTAGTCGTTCTCCACCGTCAGTCGTCAGTTGGCCGCGAAGCTCTGTACGTACTGCGTCTTCCCGTCCTTGATGAGCAGGACGGCCGCCGGCAGGGTTGTCGGATCGCCGTTCTCGTTCAGGCTTATGTCACCCTGCGCAGCCTTCAATCCCTTGATGGAAGCCATGGCGTCGCGGATGGACTGGCTGTCCATCTTGTCGCCGGCGCGGTCTATCGAGTTCAAGACCATGACCGCCGCGTCATATGCCATGATTGCGAGCAAGTCGGGATCGGATCCGTACTTCGACTTGTACGCTTCCACGAATGCTTTTGTCTCAGGGCGCGGGTCTTCCTTGGAGAAGTGGCTGCAGTAGTACGCCCCATCGAGGGCCTTGAGATCCAGGTCGGGCGAATCCCAGCCGTCGCACCCGACGAGAGTGGACTTGATACCGACCTCTCTCGCCTGCTTGCCTATGAGGTTGGCGTCGTTGTAGAAGTCGGAGAAGAAAAAGACATCCGGCGCGCCCGCCTTGATGGTGCTGAGTTGGGCGCGGAAGTCAGTTGCGTCGGTGGGGTGAGTCTGTACCGTGGTGATCTTGCCTCCGAGATCCTGGAAGGTCTTCACGAATATCTCGGCCACGCTCTTCGCGTAGTCGTTCCCGAGATCATAGAGGACCGCGGCCGTCTTAGCCTGGAGTTTGTCCGTGCAGAACTTCGCCATGACCAGGCCCTGGAAGTCATCAGTCCAGCAGCTCCTGAAGACAAAGGGCTTGCCCTTCGTGATGTCGGGATTCGTGCCGGTGACTACCATGGGGATCTTGGCCTGCTCCGCGACAGGCGCCGCCGCCATGCCCACCTTGCTTGCGACCGGCCCGATAATCGCCAGGACCTTGTCCTGTTCCGCCAGCTTGAGAGCGGCATTGGCCCCTACCACGGGGTCGCCCTGGCTATCCTCATGAATGACCTTTACCTGCCTGCCGCGAATCCCGCCCTTTTCGTTGACTTGGGCCACCGCCAGGTCCACCGCGTTGCGGTGGCTCTGGCCGTACGTCGCAATCGGGCCTGTGAGCGGGGCGATACTCCCGATCTTGATTGGCTCACTTGCGCCCTGGGCCGGCGTACCCTGTGCGGGGGTTCCCTGGGCCGGCGCCGGGGCCTTCGACGAACACCCCACGCACCCCAGCAACATGATGACGACCATCGCGAGTGCTACGTGCTTACCGTTCACTTGTACCCCTCCTGTTGTGTACTGACTCCATGCAGCAGCTCCGTGGAGGTGCCCTGTGCATCGGCCTGCGTACTGTCGTGCGGCGTCTATCCCCTCCCCTCAACCGGCACTTGCAGCCCATCAAGCAACTGCTTGAGCTCGTTTTCTTTCATGTTGAAGCAATGTTCCGGCTGTGGGAAGGAACCGTCCGCCACCTCCCGCGCAAACGCAGCGAGCGCCCGGTCGATTTCCTGTCCAAGATTGGCGTATTGCTTCACGAACTTCGGCCGGAAACGGTCAAACCAGCCCAACATGTCGTGGATCACCAGCACCTGCCCGTCGCATCCTGGGCCGGCCCCTATGCCTATGGTGGGAACCGTGAGCCGCTCCGTGATGATCCGTGCAAGCTCGTGCGGGACCGCCTCTAGCACTATCGCAAACACTCCGGCCTCCTGCAAGGCGACGGCGTCCTCGACTATCGTCCTTGCGGCAGTGGCGCTCTTGCCCTGCACTTTGAAGCCACCCAACTGGGCTGCAGCCTGGGGAGTGAGGCCGAGGTGACCCATCACCGGGATCCCGGCGTCGACCAGGGCCCTCACCGCCGGACAGCGAGCGGTTCCCCCCTCCAATTTAACGGCGTCCGCGCCGGCCCTCATGAGGCTGCCCCCGTTTGACAGCGCCTGCTCCACACTCAGGTGATAGGACAGGAACGGCATGTCCGCCACGACCATGGTGTCCGGCGCCGCATTTACCACGGGTTTCAGGTGGTAGAGCATGTCATCCATGGTGACCGGCAGGGTGCTGTCGTAGCCCAACACAACCATGCCCAGCGAATCGCCCACCAGGATGATCTCTATCTCGGAGCGATTCACCGAACTCGCGGTGGCATAGTCGTACGCCGTTATCATCCGTATCTTCTTCTGCTGGCGCTTGAACTCCATAGCCTCAAGGGGGGCCATTTTTCGCTTCTGCAAGTCACTCATTCCTCCCCGGACCCGGATTCATCGAGGTACATCAGGGACCTCGAAATATCCCTGGCCGTTTTCTTCAAGGGCCCCGCCAGCTCGGCTATCCGGCCGTACGGGAGCCGGACCGACGGGCCGGCGATGCTCACCGCCGCCACCACGCGCCCCGTATGATCCCTGATGGGAGCGCCCATGCAGCGGATCCCTTCCACATATTCCTCGTCGTCCAGGGAATAGCCGGTGCGGCGCGTCTTCTCCAGTTCCAGCCGGAGCGCGGTCTCATCCGCGATGGTCCGGGGCGTATACGACTGAAAGAGCAGGCCCTTGATAATGAGTTCCGCCTCGCCGGCGGGTAGAAACGCCAGAATGGCCTTTCCCAGAGCGCTGCAGTGCATCGGCACACGGCTGCCGACCTGAAGATCCGCGCGAAGGGCCTCAGCGCACTCGATCCGGTCGACGTACAGGACGTCAACACCGTCCGGGATCGCGAGGTTCACCGTTTCCCTGGTCAGGATGGCCAGGGTTCCCATGGGACCGACGGCGGCCTTCCTGAGCCCCGTCCTGTTGACGACCGAACTACCCATTTCGAACATCCTGACGCCCAGCCGGTAGACCACTCTCTCAGGGTCCTGCACCACGTATCCGCGGCTCGCCAGGGTGGTCAGTATGCGGTATACGACCGCCTTGGGCATGCCCAGCGAGCGGCTGAGCGCCGACAGGCCCGCTTCCTTCTGAGCAAGAGCCTCTATCACGAGCAATGCGCGCTCCACGGTTTGCAGAGACTCACCCACGGATATCCACGCTCGTGCCTTCTCGCTTGACAAGATCGCGGAACTTGTCCTGGAGGCGGCTCGTTATCTCTCCGGGGGCCTTGACGCCGATCCGGCGGTCGTCCACCTCCGCTATGGCCGCTATCTCGACGGCTGTTCCACACATCATAGCCTCGTCGGCGGTGTAGACGTCTCCCAGGGTGAGGTTCGTTTCACGGACTGGGATGCCCATCTCCCCGGCCAGGGCGAGGACAGTCCGGCGGGTAATGCCGTCGAGCACGTTTGTGACGTGGGGGGACAGCAACTCGCCGTTCTTGACCAGCAGGACGTTCTCACCGGGGCCTTCGGCGACAAAGCCCAGGGTGTCCAGCAACAGGGCCTCATCGTAGCCGGCGGCCTTCGCCTCCATCTCCGCAAGCACGCTGTTCACATACGCGCCCACGCATTTCACCTTGGAATCCAGGCACTCCGGCGGGATCCTCCGCCAGGACGCGGTCTTCAAACGCACGCCCTTGCCCCCCAGGAATGGAGGCCAGGGATGAGCGAACACGATAATGGATGGCTTGGCGCCGGAGGGGTCCAGGCCGAGCGCTCCCGTCCCCCTGGTGACGATGGGCCGCATGTGGGCGTCCCGCAGGCCGTTGACTCTCAGGGTCTCGAGGATGATATCCTTCATCTGTGCGCGCGAGACAGGTATCTCCAGGCGCAGGATATGGGCGGAGGCGTACAGCCGGTCCACGTGTTCATCCAGCTTGAAGACCTTCCCGTCATACTCCCTGATACCCTCGAACACTGCGTCTCCATACAGCAGGCCGCGATCAAAGACCGAGATGCTCGCCTCTTCGGCGGGAACGAACCGGCCGTTGACGTATACCTTTAAACCTGCCAGATCCACCATCCAGCAACCCCCCGACTTTGAATTCGCAGCGGTCCACTTGGCGAACCAGTGATCCGCTTAACGGACATACCTTCTACGTGTGTCCGGCTTCTCCTTCCAGGCTATCTCGTCTTCTGATAGGCCCTGGACTCCAGAACAGAATGGCTCCACAACTGGGATTTGCTAAGCGACACCGCGATCGCTCCAGCGGCAAGCGCCGCCCTGATGTCCTCGGTCGTTCCGATGAGGCCCCCGGCGATGACGGGGCAGTTCAACTGGCTGACAACCATCGCGATCGCCCTGGGAACGACAGCCGGCAACACTTCCACGGCATCGGGCTTCGCCGATTTTGCGGTGGAGACGCCCGTCTTCACCGCGAGGGAATCGAGCGCGAAGAGGCGCTGAATAGTGAGCAGTCCTTCCTTGACTCCCAGGGTAACCTGGTGTGCCTTGGTAGTGATGATTCCGTCCGGCTGCACTTCACGAGCCAGGTACTTCATCCCCGCCTGGTCGCCCGAGAGGCCCGAGACCAGCTCCAGGTGGATGAACACCGGCTTGGACGCAGCCTTGCACTTGGAGACGATCCCCTTGAGATCGGATATCTCCCCACACAACATGAATATCGCTCCGACGTTCTGCTTAAGGGCAGTGTCGAGCATCTGGGTCTCTCTGACAGCGGCTATAATGGGGTTGCCTTTGAGCAGGTGGACTAGACCCATCTCTCCCTTCACCCCCGGGCTTGCCGCCCCCCATATTGGATGACTCAGACCTCCTTCGAAACGCTCCAGGTGGCAATCAGGGCCACTCCCGTGCCTGCCAGATTGGGGGTTATGACGTCGCCCACTGCGACAGGCGCGGTCGCCTCGAGGGCCTCCATGGCTTTCATGCAATCCCCGATCTTTGGTTTCGGCACAGGCGAGGCCGTTCTCACCGGGATCACCCTGGCGGGTCCGCCCCCCAGTCTGACGGTGGAGGTCAACACCCTTACAGGGCTTTCCAATTCTTCAATGGCATAGTCAACTCCTCTCTGGCATTCGGCGCCCTCCACAGAAGGTGTGACCTGTCCCTCCTTCCTGGTGACCGAGACCCGGCAACTATTTGGGCATATGATGCAAGTGATCTCCATCAGCGAATCCCCCCGGAGGGTCTGACATTCACGGTGATCTTCCCAGCCTCCCACGGTATGGAGTCTACTTGGGCCAAGGTGACAGGTATCCTCAGCATCTCGCCTGGTCGCACCTTTCTCCTGCGGTGTGTGGCGAGCATCCTTCCGCCCGCCTCGATGTCGACCAGCGCCTCCTCAAACGGCTGCGCCACCCTCAGGTCCAGGGTTACAGTGCTGAAGCCGCCGGCCGATATCCTCTGAGGCACCACACTCCTGACGTTGGTACCCGGGGCCACGTCGAGCCACCGGATGTGCCGGGACGGCCCGTGCAGCGCGAATCCGGCGGCCTTACTGCCGGCCAACGTCGCTTCATCGCTCACGTTGTCCACCAGATCGTTCACGTGCACTACGTTACCGCTCGCAAAAATCCCGTCGATCGAGGTTTCCATATGATTGCTGACCACGGGGCCGCCGGTATATGGGTCCAGGCGTATGCCGGCGCCCCGGCTGAGCTCGTTTTCGGGGATCAAGCCGACGGACAGCAGGAGGGTATCGCACTGCACGACTTCCTCGGTCCCCTCGATTGGAGCGAGATCGGCCCCCACTCTCGAGACCTTGACCCACTCCACCCGCCTTCGCCCCCCGATCTCCGTCACCGCGTGGGACAGCTTCAAGGGAATGCCGTAATCTTCGAGGCACTGCACCACGTTGCGGATCAGGCCTCCCGGATACGGCATGACCTCGACGACGCCTAACACCTCAGCCCCTTCGAGATGCAGTCTCCTGGCCATGATGAGGCCGACATCGCCGGACCCGGCAACGAATATGCGCCTCCCCGGCAGGTATCCTTCGACGTTTATCAACCGCTGGGCGGCGCCGGCGGTCCATATGCCAGCGGGCCTTCTCCCCGGTATGGCCAGGGCGCCCCTCGTCTTCTCCCTGCACCCCATGCAGAGCACGACGGCGCCGGCGGCAATCTCTCTGACCCCCCGGCCGCGCGACACGACCTTGATGCGCCGGTCAGGGGACACCGATAGAACGAAAGTCCCCGCCTCCACTTCCACGCCGGTCGACTCCGCCCGCTTGATGAGGCGCTGGGCGAATTCAGGCCCGGTCAAGTCCTCCTTGAAAACGCGTAGCCCAAAGCCGGTGTGGACGCACTGGCGGAGGATGCCGCCGAGCTCACGATCGCGCTCAACCACGAGCACCGAGGAAGCTCCCGCCTGTTTCGCGGCGCAGGCCGCGGAAAGCCCCGCCGGGCCGCCGCCAATGACCACCACGTCGAACTTGAATGGTAGCATCATTCAGGTCCTCCATCCCGGGCCGTCCCCGTCTTGGTTGCCCCCGACAGGAGGTGGGATCCCGGCTCGTTCTTGAGCAGCCGTTCCATTGGAACTCCGAGTTCGCGCGCTACCAGCGGGATGATCCGGGGCGTGCAGAACCCTCCCTGGCACCTGCCCATCCCCGCCCGCGTCCTGCGCTTGATCCCATCCAGCGTAAGGGCCCCTACCGGCCCCTTGAGGGCATCCAGGATCTCGGCCCGCGTCACAGACTCGCAACGGCAGACGATGTGTCCGCAATCCCCGCACTTCTCCGCGGCGAGGTTGCGTTCGTCGTCGCTCGCGGCGGCGAACCGCCACGGGCGCTTCCTCTCGGGGACGAACCCCGGGTTGGGGGGGGTCTTGAGCCCCGCGTCGCGCAGGACTTCCACCACCATTTCCGCAACCGCTGGCGCTGCCGTTAAACCAGGCGACTGTATGCCGGCAACGTTGATGAGGCCGCGCACAGCCGCACTCTGCCCGATCACGAAGTCCCCTCGCTTCTCGACCGCCCGCAACCCGCTGTACTGGGTTATGGGCGGCATGACCGCCACTACCTGCGGCACAAGGCGGGCCGCCCCCGCCACCACGTCCTCCAGGCCGCCCCGGGTCGTTCCCGTATCGTCCTTGTCCAGGATGTCCTCGGCGGTCGGACCGATCAGGGTGTTGCCGTCGACCGTGGGTGTGACCACTATGCCCTTGCTCACCTTGCTGGGTACGGGGAATATCGGCCGCTGGACGAGCCCCTGCGCCGCCTTGTCGAGCACGTGGTACTGGCCCTTTCTGGGGCGTATCTCCAGGGATTCGTCCCCCGCCAGCCGCGCGATCACGTCGGCGTGGACGCCCGCGGCGTTGACGAGGTAATCACACGAGAACTCACCAAGGATCGTTGACACTCCCCTCACGGCCCCATTCTCGACGAGGACCCCGGTCACCTCACAACCCCTGAACAGATTCACGCCGTTCGCTACCGCGTTCTCAGCCGCCGCGATCGCCAGGCGAAAGGGGCACACGATCCCCGCTGTGGGAGCGTACAGGGCGCCGACTGAGGCGCGATTGAGGTTCGGCTCCATGGCCAGCATCCGTTCCCGCCCGACTATCTCCAGGCCGGACACCCCGTTGTGTTTCCCCCTCTCGAGAAGGGTTTCGAGCGTGGGCATCTCTTCCTGGCCGACCGCCACGACCAGCGACCCTTCCTGGACGAACTCAACCCCGAGTTCGGCGGTGACCGCAGGGTAGAGGGCGGCGCCCCTCACGTTGAGCGACGCCTTCAGCGTCCCGGCTTCGGGATCGAAACCGGCGTGGACGATGGCGCTGTTGGCCTTGGTGCTGCCCACCGCCACATCGAGTTCCTTCTCGAGCAGCGCGACGCTGACCAGATACTTCGAGAGCTCCCTGGCAATCATCGTCCCGGTGATTCCCCCGCCGGCAACGAGCACTTGAAAGTACCGCATCCGAAGACCCCCGTCTGCGAGAGCCTGAGACGAAAAGAGGCCACCCACCGGATGCCGTCCGGCAAGTGGCCTCTCCATGTCTCCGGCCACGCGCTATTAGGTTGAACGCGTGAATGGACCCTTAACTGCCGGCCTGTTCCCAGCCGACCGCCCTTTCGACCGCGCGCTTCCAGCCCTTGTACAGCTTCTCGCGCGTCTCCTTCGGCATCTTGGGGTCGAACCGCGCGTCCACCTTCCACTTCTTGGCCACCTCGTCCTGGTTCTCCCAGAACCCGACAGCCAGCCCGGCCAGGTACGCTGCGCCGAGAGCGGTGGTCTCGGTTATCATCGGCCGCTCGACGGGCACACCCAGGACGTCCGACTGGAACTGCATGAGCAGGCCGTTCTTCACGGCGCCGCCGTCCACGCGGAGAGCCTTCAGGTCGATGCCCGAGTCCGCGGCCATGGACTCCAGGACGTCGCGCGTCTGGTATGCGATCGACTCGAGCGTCGCCCTAACCAGGTGCTCCCTGCTCGTCCCGCGGGTGATGCCAACCACGGTGCCGCGAGCGTACATATCCCAGTACGGGGCGCCAAGCCCGACGAAAGCCGGGACCACATACACCCCTCCGGAATCGGGGACCTTTGAGGCGAGGTCCTCGGACTCGGCGGCGGAGGAGATGACCCGCAATCCGTCGCGGAGCCACTGCACAGCCGCGCCGGTAATGAATATGCTGCCCTCCAGGGCGTATTCGACCCTGCCGTTGATGCCCCAGGCGATCGTCGTGAGGAGGCCGTGCTTGGACGGCACCGCCTTCTCGCCCGTGTTCATCAACATGAAGCAGCCGGTGCCGTACGTGTTCTTCGCGGTGCCGGGCTTGAAGCAGGTCTGTCCGAAAAGCGCCGCCTGCTGGTCACCGGCGTCACCCGAGATGGGTACTTCGGCGCCGAAGACGTCGGCGGAGGTGTGCCCGTACACCTTGCTGGATGGCAGGGCTGCCGGCAGCATCGCGGCGGGTATCTTGAGCTCGTCGAGGATCTCCTTATCCCATTTCAGGTCGTGGATGTTGAACAGCATCGTCCTCGAGGCGTTGGAGTAGTCCGTGACGTGGACCTTCCCGCCGGTGAGGTTCCAGATGAGCCAGGTATCCACGTTGCCGAACAGGATTTCTCCCTTCTCGGCCTTCTCCCGTACCCCCGGCACGTTGTCGAGGATCCACTTGACCTTCGTGCCAGAGAAATACGCGTCTACGACGAGGCCCGTCTTCTGCCTGATCCGCTCGGCCCATCCCTTGGCCTTCAGGTCGTCGCAGATCGGGGCCGTCCTGCGGCACTGCCATACGATCGCGTTATAGACCGGCTTTCCGGTGGCCTTTTCCCAAACCAGCGTTGTTTCCCTCTGGTTGGTGATGCCGATCGCGGCAATGTCCCCAGGCTGAATGTGGTTGTCAGCGAGCACCTTCTGCGCGACTTCGAGCTGCGTCCCCCAGATGTCGGTGGGCCTGTGCTCGACCCAGCCCGGCTTCGGGTATATCTGCTCGAACTCCTTGTTGGCGAACCCGACCACACGGCCGTCCCGGTCGAACACCATCGCACGCGAACTCGTTGTCCCCTGGTCGAGCGCCATTACGTATTTGCCAGCCATACCGCACCTCCATGTTTCATGCTGGATGGAAACCGGACATCGAGAGGCCTCAAGCCAACAGGTTCACGACAAGGGTCAGTATCGCGATAGCAAACGCGGGTGGGTCGATGTGGCTGTCCACGTTCGTGTTCAGCAGGTTGCCGCCGAAGGATCCCACGATGAACCCGAGCGCTCCGAACAGGGCGCCCATCCAAAAGCTGCCGAATGCCGCTGCCGCGATGGCAGCCGGCAGCACGATGTGGTGAGTAGCGGGGACATCGAATCCCGTCTGGGCGAATATCAGGGAGACCGCGCTGATGCCGAACCCGATCACAGGGCTGCCGGTGACCGACGAAGCATACGCCGACAGGAATCCCAGGGACGCCGCGAGCAGGATGTTCATCGCAAACGAATCCGCAGCTGGGAGAAGGGACTTCGGCTTGTCACTCTTGCCGAAGAGGCCGCTCTTCCCAAACGCCAGTCTTGCGATGCACCCCGAGAGTACGACGCCGATCGCGATGTTGTCGCTGGGGAACTTGGCGGCGTTCAGCACCGACGTGATGAGGTGACCGATCACTCCGAATACTCCGCCCACGAACAGCACCGAAAACGACTTCGTTCTGGCGAGCGCCGTCTTCAAATCACCGCCGGCGGACAGGGCGCCTATCCTCCCGGCGAACGCGGCGGCAGCGACGCCTCCGGCGAACGCAACGTTCGGCCCGAAGTAGGGGCCGAAGGCGATCAAGTCGGTAATCACTGATTTCCCTCCGGCCACCGTTGTTGCAACGCCGATCAAGACGAGGACTCCGGTGAATATGAAGGCCGGAAGGGCACCGATTGCCGCGCCAAACACGCCGCCTCCGAATACCGCAATCAGCACATTGGGATCGAGGTTCACCTGATTCACCACCTTCGTAGTATTCGGGTCAGGACCACAGAACCTGGCGCGTTTCCTCCGGGGATCACCCCCTTACTGAGACAAAATATCCCACCCATCCCCTGTGCGAGGATGAATGGGACTCTCCCTTTTCTCCGTCCCCACGGCTTATTCAGTTGATAGTACTACATCATGTTCGACGAGTCGCGGGGAATCCCTTCCATCAATTCTGAGTTTCATGTAAGTACTTGCAAGTACAATCATTGCGGTTTTTCCCTGCCGGCATGTCCCCGGTGAGGCGGCAGGAAGGGCAAGGATCCCCAGAGTATTACCTGAATATCGTATAGACGGAGCATCATGAGGGTGCACGCACCGTAACCGGAGGGATCGAGAGTGAGACGAACCCTGGCAACGCTGGCCACCCTGGCCGTACTGCTGGCCGGTTCGCCCATTGCGCGGGCCAACGGCCTGCCGGTCAGATGGGTTCAGGAAGGGACCGGCGTATTCGCCGGGGACGAGGACTCGCAGGCGGCCGTGGTCAGCGAAGACCTGCTCATCACCATCTCGCGCCCCGTCCCCCGGAGGGGGTCGAGTGTGGCAGTGAGGGCGCGGTACGCCATGAAGTTGACCGACGGTGCTCCCGCCCAGGCTGTGGCGGTCGCCTTCATCCATGACGGCCTGTCATCGTCGTGGAACGTGACCCTCGACGGAAGTCCAGTAGCCGTGGAAAACGGGGGCCCGGCGAAGGCGTACGGGTTTTCCCTCGAAGAAGAGACGTACGATCCGGTTACTGGAGAGCTGTACGACCTGCGGGGCGGGCCATCGGGCCGCGGCGCGGCAACGTTGTTCAGGGTGCGTCTCGAACCCGGCAAGACCCACGATCTCGTGGTCGAATACGTGACAAGGTCCGGTTGGGACGAACTGCGCTACGTGAACCCGATCTCCCACTTCACCTACTACCTGACGCCCGCAAGGAGATGGGCAGGGTTCGGCGACCTGACGATCACACTGAGGGTTCCCTGGGGTTACAGGGTGGCCACTTCGATGGGCGACCAGCTGTCGAGACGGGGGCCCGGACTGCTCGTGGGGGATTTCCATGGTCTCCCACCCGGCGACCTTCATGTCTCGATCATCTCGGGGCTGGGGATGCTACCCGGCATCGCGACCCGCGGGGGCGCCCACATCCTGTTGCTGTGCAGCCTGTCACAATACCTGCTCGCACTGGCCATGGAATTCTCGCGGCGCGCGATGATCCTGTCAGCGGGATTCGCAGCAGTCGTCTCGACATGGGCCTTGACGAGGCGTCTCTGGCTCTACCCGCTGGACCTTCTCCAGACGCCTGTACTCGTGATCATACTGGCGGCTATCGGCGTCTCCCTCTGGAGGAGGAACCGGGCGCGCCGCCGCCTCCCTGGAACCAGCTCTTGAGTGAGCGCGGTCACTCGAGTAT
Organism: Ignavibacteriales bacterium; assembly: GCA_050260105.1. Taxonomy (GTDB): domain Bacteria; phylum Bacillota; class Sulfobacillia; order JABLXB01; family JABLXB01; genus SM1-B181. The sequence goes on from JBLNBR010000018.1 coordinate 11,830, forward strand.
GGCACCGATGAGGGACTTGGCGGAGCGCGCTCCGGAACCAGGGGAACCGGGCGTCGTCCGTAACATGGGATTCGAGTACAAGTCAGGTGGGTGGTCATGATGAAGGCATGCTTGGGGCCGGGCGTCTCCAAGAAGGGGCCCGCTGCTGCGATAGTCGCCGTACTGGTGGTCACCGCGTTTCTCAGCGGCGTTCTTGCGGGGTGCACGGTCAGGCCGGCTGCCCCCGGGGCGCCGGCGGGGCCCCAGGCGCCGGCGGGCGGCGGTTCCCCCGGCGGCGGCCAGCCGGAGCAGGGCGACCAGCCCGCACAGCCCGGCACCGCGCCGGAGACTCCGGCCGGTTCGCCTGGAGGGTCGCCTGCGGGGCAGGGAGTCGAATTCAAAGAGACGCTGTCGTACGAGATTGAAGGCGAGCTCTGGACAATAAACTTCAAGGAAACGATGTCGCCGGACGGCAGGTGGGTGCTAGCCACACAAACGGACACCGCCGGAGTGAAGATGGTAGCGCTGCCGCTCGATGGGGCGGCCGGGGACCCACGCATACTGCACTCCGCCGACCGGGCATGGACGTCCAACAATGTTTTCGGTTACTACTCGCTGGGATGGCTATCCGGGACGCAGTGCCTGTTCGCGACCCAGGGGTGGCAGAACACCGGGCCGCACAAGGGCCAGCGTGGCGTGGCCATCTTCGCCGGCGATGTCGCGAAGGATCCGGCGTCCGTCGAGGAAGTCGGCTTCATCGCGCTTCCCGACGGGTCGTTGAACTCCGGCATCCTGATCCCGGAGCGAAAGAAGGCGTATCTTCACGTCCCGAGGACGATTTGGGAGTTTGACGCCGCCAACAACAGGCTCAGGCAGGTGAAGAGCGACCTCCCGAGCTACGACGGGCTGTTCTTCCCCAAACCGTCGCCGGATGGGCGCTATTATGTCTACGACATTCGTGAGGACGACGCCTACGGCATCTATCTGCTTGACACCGAGACCGGGCAACAGAGACCGCTCCTGCCCGCCGGCGAGACCATGAGCTTCTACCCGTTCTGGTCGCCGGACGGTAAGTACATCGCGGCGTACACAGTGTATAAGAAGCAGGGCGCGAAAGCGACGCAGCCCGGGCAGGCCATCGACTGGGCCGACTACGACATCCTGGAGGGCGAGGACGGTCCCCAGTCGGCCTCCGACGCCATTACCGTCGTGGACCTCGACGGGAAAGTCGCACATACCATCAAGGTCGAGGGCAAGAAACTGTCGACTTTCAGATGGGGACCCGGCTCCAACGCCATTGGATTCCTCACCGGGAACGTCGGGACGGCCGGAGGCGGCGTGGAGCAGGTTATCCACGATGGTGTCTGGCTCGCCCCGTCGGGAGACGCCCTCAAGGACGGCGCGGCCGGCGAGCCACTCATGGCCGCCGCCGTCGAGCGCAGTGAGCCCGGGGAGGACGTCTACATCACAATCGGTGCGGTCGATGCGGACGGTGGCGGAGTGCTCTACACCGAATACCGTACCGACAAGATCTTGACGCGGCACGCCCGCCTGGAATCTTCGAAGGCGCCCGAAACGATGGAGGCGGGTTTCGAGGGGTGGGGCATGGAGTACGTCTCCGGGGACCCGATGGTTGGGGCCGTCAGCAACCCGCAGTGGTCGGCCGTGTACGTGTTCGAGCCTCGCGGATGGCGCGAGCTGGTACGCTTCGGCCCGAACCGCCAGACGTTGGTGCTGGGCTATAACGGCGACGTGCTCGCAGTCACCAACAATCCGTTCTGGAATCCCTACATGGCCAAACCAGGGGCCGAGCCGGAGAAGGCGATTATCAAGGCGTTCAAGGTAATCAAAGCGAACGCCAAGTGAAGTCCGAGTGAACCGGTAGAGCGATCGACCCCCGGGAGGAGGACGAACCCCGGGGGTTTTCGTTAGGTCGCTGTCTTGGCGGCATGCATGCCGCCCACTGCCCGGGGCCGTCCGGTCAGTGTCGAAATTGTGGAGAAATTACATCTTCTGGCTATACAGTTAATCCTCGCCTGCGTCGTAACGATTAGACTACTGTCAGATTCGTGCCTGGGGGGTTCGACATGAGATTGCGGTCCATTGCGGCAAGACTGGTGGCAGCGTTCGTGTTGGTCATCTGTATCGCGGGAGCTGCGGGGCTCATACTCGCAGCCAGGCTCAAGACGACCGTAGCGGAATACCAGCAGGTAGTGGACGTATTCGATGCGGCGGACATAGCCGCGTCCGATTTCCAGGCCGGCATGTGGAAAGCGGCAGCCAACGTCAGGGGTTACATGGTCAATCGCAATGAATCATTGCTCCCGGAGTACAAGGCGGGGGTTGACTACGCGAAGAAGGCCTGCAACGATTTCCTGGCCCTGCCCTTCTCGGAGGAGGAGAAGCAGATCATCGCCCATACAATGACACTCGTGGACGAATACTGTAAGACCGCCGACGAGGGAATAAACCTTGCCAGGCTGGGCAGGGATGAAGACGCGGCAGCCCTGATCGCTTCAAAGGGAGCTCCGGTTCTCGCCCAGATCCAGGCGAATTCGGAGGGTCTCTCCCTGAAGGTGAAGGCTGCGGCCGCCCAGATGAAGCAGGCCGCGGAGTCCGCCGCGAGCCGGGCGATCGCCATCGGGTACGGGGCGCTGGCAACAGCCGCGTGCGCCGGCGTGGTCGTCGCGGTTGTGATCGCCATCTCGATCTCGCGCCCGATCATGAGCCTCGCCCGCGTGGCCGACGACGTGGCAAACCGCAAATTGGGGGTGCAAGTCCCCGTGGTGAGGTCCGGTGACGAGGTGGGCAGGCTCGCCAGGGCGTTCCAGGCGATGGTGGCGAACCTGAGGGATGTCGTCGCCCGGACAGCCCAGTCAGCGGAGCAGGTAGCGGCTTCGGGCGAGGAATTGGCTGCCACGGCGAACGAGGTCGCGGCCGCAGTCGGCCAGGTGACAGTCACCGTGCAGGAGGTCTCCAGGGAGACCACGGCTCAGGCTGAAGGCGCGAGGGAAACCAGCAGCGTACTGGAGCAGCTCGGGAAGGCCATCGACCAGGTCGCACAGGGGGCGCAGAGCCAATCAAGGAGCCTGTCCGAGGCCATCAATAGCGTCCACGGTATAGTGAAAGCGGTCGAGGAAGTGGCGGCCGGCGCGAAGGGCCTCGCATCGGCATCCACGCAGGCGAGCGCCTCGGCGGCGACCGGCCAGGAAGCGGTCGCGAAGACAGTGGCTGGAATGGATCTCATCAATGAGACCAGCAACAAGATCAGTGCCAGCATAGACGAACTGGCTGCGCGCTCTCAGAAGATCGCCGAGATCGTGCAGGTTATTGACGACATCGCAGACCAGACGAATCTGCTCGCGCTGAACGCCGCCATTGAGGCCGCGCGGGCAGGCGAGCACGGCCGCGGTTTTGCGGTGGTGGCCGACGAGGTAAGGAGACTGGCCGAGAAATCCAGCAGGTCCACGAAGGAGATCGAAGACCTGATCGCCGACATCAAGAGGAGCACCGATGTCGCCGTCAAGGCTGTGAGTGACGGACTGTCCGCGGCCAGGGACGGGATGGAGGTGGCTTCCGACGCCAGGATGCTCCTGGAGGGAATAGTCGCCACCGTGAACGAAGCAGGGAGTCAGTTCGAGAAGGTGAATGCTGCGATAAGTCACGTGCAGGCCGCCAGTAAGCAGGTGCTGGCATCGGTGGACGCCGCCGCGGCGGTGGTGGAGGAGAGCACCTCGGCAGCCGAAGAAATGGCCGCATCGAGCTCCCAGGTCATGAGCTCGGCTGGGCAGATCGCGAAGGCCGCGGAGCGCAACGCCGCATCCATTGAAGAGGTGTCGTCCTCAACGGAGGAGATCAACGCCTCCATTGAGGAGATGTCAAGTTCCACACAGACTTTGGCCGAAATGGCCCAGCAACTCAAGGCGCTCGTGGCGGCGTTCGAATTGTAGCGCCAAACGGGAGTGGAAGGCCGGCCTCCTCGAGCACCGGCGAGGGGATGGGCAGCGTTTCAAGGGCCCTCGGCTCAACCTTTATCGCACCCCGGCCGTACGACTTGCCCACGAGGGGGATGTTGGCCAGGGTCCGGGGGTGCCTGAGCACCGCCCACAGCCGCTCGGCGGCGTCGGGGCCGGGGGCCCGGGGATACACGCAGAGAAAACCGGTGAGCGGCACGGCGCCCGCCCAATTCCTGATGAAGCGGGCGTTGCGCCTTCCAAGGTAGGCAAACAGGAACGGCGGCGCGTACCGTATCTCCATCCTGTACCATGGCCGTCGCGACGCAAGAAGGGGTCTCTTGGGAAGTCCCAGCCGTTCCCCATGCATCAGGTATCTGCGGACGGGGTCCGGGAAGTCTTCGATGGGCTTGCCGTCGGGCGAGAAGAGGACGGTGGGCCTCCCCTGCCGGTCGAGCACGGCCAGATCCCGCTCGGCGAGCACGTCGCCGGGCACGTCCCGCGTACGGGCGACGGCCCTCACGAGAAACTCAGCGGGGATTCCCAATAACCTCGCCCTCTCGAGGGTCATGTGAAAGTAGTCATTGTCACCCGTCGCTATCCCGCGAATCACCCTCGCGTAGTCTCCGAGCCTGGCGACCGGGCTGTCACCGGGAGACGCGGAGCACGGCTCTCGCGAGAGGCCGGTATCCAGGCCCTCGCCGAGGCGCCGCCTGATGACTGTCAGGCCGGGCATCGCCGTGCTCTTGGCGGCGAAGCCGGACAGGACCCACTCCACCAGGGCGACAGGCGCCGGCACATTGCACTTCACCCACCAGAAGGCGTCCTGCGGCGCTCTCTTCCGTATCATCAGGATGAGGGGGTTCGTATCCACTCCCGGGAAAGGTGATGCCTCCGGCATGAAGGTGATCACTGCGTCAAGGCAAAAACCGCCCGCAATCCAGGCCCACAGGCGCCTGGCGAAAACACCCTCGACCGTGTCGGCCGGCACGATGAACGCGAGCCGCCCACGGTCAGCGAGGAGGCTCAAGGCCCTGATGAGAAAGTAAACGTGCAGGCCAGCCCGCCCGTCGATCTCGCGCCCGGTTACGCTAAGGGCCATGCTTCTCAGTTGGTCCTTGACCGCGGGCGGCAAGCGGTGGTGCCTTATGTACGGGGGATTCGCCACCACGAATTCGAGCCGGCCCTGAGGGGGATGGAGCACGAAATCATCCGGGCGCACGCCCGCCAGGTCTTCGCTCGTGAGGCCGTTCGCGAGCGCCTCGCGCAGGGCTGAGGGGTCGATCTCGCAGCCGGAGAGCACGAGCGGCGTGGCGGATGCTTCCCCCAGCCTCTTCGCCGCACAAAGGAACGCCCCGGCCCCAACCGCGGGATCGAACACCTCGGAGCACCCGCCGGCCAACCCGTATGCGATCATGGCGTCGGCTATCCAGGCGGGCGTCCAGAACTGCCCCTTCCGCCTTAGCGCCTCCCGTTCTTCCCAGGAGGCCGGTATCCGTTGCGGCGTCTCCACCATGGGCCAGTCCACCACCCGATCCTTGATCACGTCCACCTGGATGATCGCTTCTCCGACGGTTTCGGCGCCCGTCAGGCAGAGCTCGCCGTCACCCATCACCGCGTCGCAATGGCCAGCAGGGCGCCTTCCTGCCTCACCGGGAGATAGACTGTCGATCGCTCGCAGATGTCAGTGGTATCCATGTTTCCGCCGTGTTTCCACGGAACAGTGGTGAGGAGTTCACCGTCTTCTCGTGGGCCAATCCGTGTAGCGACATAGACTGGACACGGAGTTTATTCGACCCCGAGTGGGCCGTTCCCCCGCGCAGTCACGCCGGGGCCATGCCCTCCGTGCGCACGCTCAGGCGCGACTGGCGAGGCGCGGCACGAACATGCCGGTCCGCCGCCGGTACTCGACGTATTCCTCCCCAAATTCCCGCTCCATGTCGCGCTCCTCGCGCAGCGCGAGACGGTAGTACATCACCACCATCATCGGCCACATGATCAGGAGCGGGATGGTCGCCCACTCGCACAGCATGGCCAGAGTCACCAGGAGAAAACCGGTGTATTGCGGGTGGCGAATGCGGGCATACACGCCGCGGGTCACGAGTTCCCCCTCCCCGCTTTCCTTGCTCCAGTATTCGCGGTGGATGTCGCGCCAGCCCAGGTAGACCAGGATGAAGTCGGTGATGCCAAGTACTATCGCCACGTACATCCCCAGCAAGCCGACGTATCCCTGCAGGGTGTGACCCCAGAGGAACCCGGCCGGCAACTTGACTCCGAACAGGGCTCCGATCAGGTACATGCTGAAGGGAATCCCGTGCATCTCCAGGGCGAACGCTATGACAAAGGCCAGATACGCGCTGGCCGGCCTACGCTGGCCCTTCTTGTAGAACGGGACGAAGAACAGGAATGCGCCGTACAGAACTATCCAGAACGCGACGGCTCCCCACATCCCATAATGGCTCCAAACATCTTCTGCGATCACTGCTCAACTCTCCTTCCGGGCGCATCCACAGGGGTATACGCTAACCGGGAATCGTATAGACGCCCCAGTGAACACCTCTCCGAACCATCGCGGGGGGGACTAGGCCTGCTGTGGGATCTGGCTCGTGGATCCTTGTGCGAGCGGTTGGGCGCATGCCATCCTCCGAGCGGCGCCTTGGCGTCACCAGCCCTGGTCGGGGTATAGATCATCCTCCTCCAGGTTTCGCGCCGCAGGGATGAAACCCTGCACAGGGCCTTGAAGGGAAGGGGGTTGAAGGAATTCGTGGTGGACGCCAGACCACCGGTCCGTGCCGAGGAAGGACCGGTGGTCTGGTTGAGTTCCAGGACAGGCTGTACGAGTCGCTCAGTTGCCGAAGAATAGCAGGATGAGAACCAGGAAGATGATGAAAGCGAAATTGCCGCCGAACAATCCGCCGCCGCCGAAGCCGCCCTTGCCCTCCGCCACGAAGCGCACCCCCCAAACAACGATTCACGTCCTCATCATATGCGCGGGCGGCGGAAGGGTGACATAAGCCATGCGGACATCGAACGAGGGCCTGCTAAACAATGGTGCGGGCGGTGGGATTTGAACCCACAAGGGCGTGAACCCACAGGATCCTAAGTCCTGCGCGTCTGCCAGTTCCGCCACACCCGCACTGCGCAGGGACAATCGCCCGGCGCCGGCATGTGCCCCAGGCGTGTGCCCATCGTATGTATGAATGGTGGGCCATGAAGGGGTCGAACCTTCGACACCCCGCTTAAAAGGCGGGTGCTCTACCGCTGAGCTAATGGCCCATTCACATCTGGCTGGGGCGGCAGGATTCGAACCTGCGAAATGCGGGATCCAAAGTCCCGTGCCTTACCGCTTGGCTACGCCCCAGTGAAACACGTATGTCGCGTGTTGAATTCTCGGTGGCGCGCCCGGCAGGATTTGAACCTGCGACCTTCAGATCCGAAGTCTGCGGCTCTATCCGGGCTGAGCTACGGGCGCCCGAAACGTCGCAAATCATATAGTACCATATCCGGGGGGCCCAATCAATGGCGATGGGCCGCTAGAGCGCTCGATACGGCCTTACACAGCCATCTGGACGCGCCGGCGCCTTGCATGACTCCGGTAGGGCGCCGTCGAATACTCCGGTCGAACAACATTCCGAATGGTATCGATCCCCGGAGGTGGCGCCTTGGATAAGATCGTTGAGTGTGTGCCGAATTTCAGCGAGGGCCGCGACCAGGAAATCATCAGGGCGATTCTCGACGAGATCCGGGGGGTGAGCGGCGCCGCTCTCCTGGGCCACGCCCCCGAGGCGAGCCACAACAGGGTGGTGGTGACATTCGCCGGCGAGCCGGCCGCCGTTGAAGAGGCCGCCTTTCGCGCAACAAGGCGTGCGTCGGAGCTGATAAACATGGAAGAGCACCACGGCGAGCATCCACGCATAGGCGCGACCGATGTTGTGCCGTTCGTGCCTATCCGCGGCGTGACCATGGCTGACTGCGTCGAGATGGCCAGGCGCCTCGGCAAGAGGATCGCCGGCGAACTCGGCATTCCAGTCTACCTATACGCGGAAGCGGCGACGCGACCGGACCGCAGGCGTCTCCCCGAGATACGGCGGGGAGAGTATGAGGGGCTCAAGACAACGATCGGCGAACCCGACAAGCGGCCCGATTACGGAGAGGCCAAGATGCACCCGACGGCCGGCGCTACTGTAGTCGGCGCGCGACAGCCGCTGATCGCGTTTAACGTGAACCTCGCCACCAGTGACGTCAAGGTTGCGTCCGCGGTCGCGAGGGCCGTTCGCGAATCCAGCGGCGGGCTGGTCAACGTGCAGGCCAAGGGCGTGTTCATCAAGGACCGCGGCTTGGCCCAGGTGACGATGAATATCCTTGATCACGAGAGGACGCCCATACACAGGGCGCTGGAACTCGTGCGGGTGGAGGCCCGCCGGTTCGGGGTCGCCGTCGCCGGGACAGAGATCGTCGGCCTGCTGCCGCTCTCGGCGTTGCTCGACTCGGCGCTGTGGTACATGCAGGTCGAGCATTTCTCCACCGAACAGGTACTGGACCTGGCCATAAAGTCACAGCGGGAGGGATCGAGATGACCGTGACCCGGGATCACGTGTTGGGATCGCTCGCCCCATGCGGCTTGAGCTGCGAGAAGTGTTTCGCGTTCAAGGACGGTGACATCCCGAGGTACGCTGGGATGCTCAAAGAGAAACTCGGCAATTTCGACGTGTTCGCCGAGAGGTTCGTGAAGTTCGGCATGCCCGCGTTCGAGAATTACCCGGCCTTCAAAGCCCTGCTCGAGTACCTCGCTAACGGAGATTGCGTGGGATGCAGGAAGGGCATGTGCAGGCTGCCGGGGTGTGGGGTCGCTGAGTGCCACCGTGTGAAGAAGGTGGATTTTTGCCATGAATGTGACGAATTTCCCTGCAAGAGGACCAACTTCGACCCCCACCTTGAGAAACGATGGATCGCGATGAACCAGCGGATGAAGGAAATCGGCCCCGAGGCCTACTACGAAGAGACTAAGAATGACCCGCGGTACAAGTGAAGCGGCCTGGAAAAAACCGGCGGCGCCCTCGCGGCGCCGTCGAATCATTTTGGGGTGAGTGACGGGGGTCGAACCCGCAACCTTAGGAGCCACAGTCCCACGCTCTAGCCAGTTGAGCTACACTCACCACAAATCGGTATCGAGTTCTGGCGCGCCTGGCAGGAATCGAACCTGCGACTCCCTGCTTAGAAGGCAGGTGCTCTATCCCCTGAGCTACAGGCGCGCTACATCCCACGCAGGTCGCTACATCATTTTACATCACGAGAGTCCGACGATCAAGTCATTGGGCCAGCGTCGCGGACCAGCGTTGACGCCGGGACACCGTGCTATTCCTCATCCCTCCCGCTTCTCCACCGTGATACGGCCCCGGCAGCGATCGTGACCCCCGCCACGGCCACCATAATGGAGATCGACGCCAGGAAAACGACTACGGCGCCGCCGTCCGCGGAATTGACTTCCGCCTGGCGGCCGGCGAGGCGCGTTTGCGCGAACACTATTGCCGCCGCGAGGAGCGCTGCACCTGCAGCGCCCACGATTGACAGCCGGTGCTTGTTCTTCTCCCTGGGACCCGCGTAAGCGCCGGACCAGACGATTCTGACCAGATAGCAGCCCGCGCAGAACAGCATGATGAGAAACACACTCACGGGGTACGGCGCCCACCTTATTCCGAACCCCTCCAGCCCTATTGTTGATGAGCAAGAGGTAGAAGATCATAGTGAATGACTGGTTGCCGATCCTGTCCCTGATCCGTACCTGCATCTCATCCAGCTGCCGTCCGCCCGGGCGCCCACCGCCCCGCTCATTGCCCATCACCGTCAGCCTCCCAGAAGATCTCGTCCAGGGTTCTGCCGAGAACCCTGCAGATCGCGATACACAGTCTTATCGTGGGGTTGTAGTCGCCGGATTCAACCGCGTTGATGGTCTGCCTGGTAACACCCACCGCTTCGGCCAGGTCTTTCTGCGACATATCCCTTGTAGCCCGTGCAGCCTTGAGCCGGAGATTCTTGGGCAAAGCCACCACCCCCGACGTGAATGTAATATATGCTGGACTCTATGTCAATGATATTTGACATTCACGAATGGGATCCTCACGCGCGGGAACGGGCGGGAACGGCCGGGGATCTGCGCAGCGCGGGATTCTGCATTACGTGCGTGGAGTCGCATATCGAGTCGCACGGCGAGTGGCACCGAGAGTGGCACCCTACTTGGCCGCAGACAGCCGCAGGCAAACAAATGGAGCGGGTGATGGGAATCGAACCCACGTAACCAGCTTGGAAGGCTGGAGCTCTACCATTGAGCTACACCCGCTCGTTCTGTGCGACCCTTATTCTACCCGAATGGGTGGCCAAAATCAAGGTCGCTGCTCACTGCCGTTCACTGGCTGTTTCCTGTTCATCCTGCCTGTCTGCCAGTCCACAAAGGCCCCGAAAGCCCGTTTGAACGGGTTCAGTCTGACCTCATAGAAGTAGTCGGATTGGAGCCAGCCTCGTTCCTTGAAGTATTCGTAGTCGAAGGGAAAGATCTTCGCAAGGGCGGGTTTACAGCCCCGCATGCCGCGGAACATGGCAATATCCTTGAAAGAAGGCGCCGGATCGCGTGGGTCGTTGAGCAGCCGGTGGAATCGCCCGGCAGCCTCATCTATGCTTCTGGTCACCGGTCCGGGTATGACCCCTCCCGCTTCTACAGACAAGGTTGTAACGCTCACGCCGCGGCAGGTCTTGAACCCCCAGAAGCGAGCCACGGTCTCGAGATACTTGAGCACATCATCGGCGCCGTATATGCCTTGCGCCACGACTGGCATGAATGCCTTGTGGAAGAAGCACGGACGGTGGAAGACGTAGGCGAGCCTGTCGAGCAGGTTCTTGACGAGCGCAGTCACGTGAAGGCTGTACACCGGCGTGGCGACTATCACACCGTCGGAGTCCGTCATGCGGTTGAATATGGCCGCCAGGTCATCTTTTCTGGGGCAATACCGCTCTCCCCTGGTTATGCAGAGCCCGCAGCCACTGCACGGCTCGAAGTGGCAGTCCTTTAGCAGGACATATTCGAAGTCTACTGCGCCGCGCGCCGCCAGCCGCTCCTCCACCATCTTGACGATACGGTACGTGTCGCCCTTCCTGGGACTCCCCACAATGGCAGTAACCTTCTTCGCCGGGCCTGTGCCGGTGGTTACGTCTTCCCTCTTGCCTTCGTTCAAGTTCGTCACCTCGCTTGTCGGTATCTCGCTCGGCAACGTCAACGACCTCCAGTCTCTTCAGACTGCGCCCTGTCGCCGGCGGAGCCCTCCGCGCTCGGCTAGAGACTAGAGATTAGCAGGCGGACGTGACGAAGCGGAAGCATGACGGATGGCGGGAACAACCAATCTCCCTGCTAAGTGAGTGGTCGGGGCGGCCGGACTTGAACCGGCGGCCTCTTGGTCCCAAACCAAGCGCGCTACCAAACTGCGCTACGCCCCGACTGGAACGCAAGGCCTGCGACGGCTTTCTGGAGAAAGCCTGACCTGCACCAATAGTATATTGGACCCCATGCGCCAAGTCAAACACGCCGGTGGCGCAATCGCAGGCGCAGATCACGCCGGACAAGGCATCTGCAGAATTCCTACTTGAGACCGGACCAGGAGGTTCACCACTTCGCCATTGGCGCCGGGGTAGTCGGCGGTCCCATCGGAAATGGAGTTCTGGTTCAACACACAGTGCGCGATCAGGACCAGATTCTTGCCTCTCGCGTCGTCGAACACGGCCCCGCCCCCAGTCCTTCAGGCGTCACGGAGACTCATCCAAGGCAATGGATGAGCGGTATGAGCGCTCCGTCCGCAGATATCTCCAGAGTCCCGTATGACAGCCCCTGGCTGGACCTTCCGTAGCGGCAGCTGCCCGGGTTGAAGAAGAGGACCCCGTCGGACCAGAACGTCTCGGCCACGTGGGTGTGGCCGAACACGACGATGTTCACCCCGAGGGCTACCGCCCGGCGAGTCAAGGCCTTCTTGTCACGCTTCACGCCGTACTGGTGCCCGTGAGTAAGCAAGATGGTCTTGCCGCCGGCCTCGATCACCTTCTCGACGGGTCCCGTCATCAGATGATCGCAGTTACCCATTACCCCGATGACCTTTATGTCGGTGGCCTCCTGGAGCCGCTTGGAGTCCTCGAAGAAGTCACCCGCGTGAAGCAGCACATCGACCTGCCCCATCTCCAGGACGGCCTTCGTCAGCCTTCTGACATCTCCATGGGAATCGCTCAATACCCCTAGCAGCAATTATCCTCACCCGCCGGCGGCAGTATCCCGAGCATCCTCATGATCACGGGCCGGACCGCTCGCAGGGCCTTGCCCCTGTGGCTCAACCTATTCTTCGTCTCCACGCTGGTTTCGGCGAACGTCATTCCAAGTTCCTTCACGTAGAACAGGGGATCGTAACCGAATCCACTCGAACCCCTGGGTTCGAAGCATATCGTGCCTTCACAGGACTCTGTGACCGTCTCGATCGCCCCGTCCGGAGAACACACGGCTACACAGCATTTGAACCGCGCTGTACGCCTGTTCGCAGGGACTCCCTCCAGCAAGCGCAGGAGCTTCCGGTTGTTCGCCTCGTCACCCGCGCCCTCACCCGCGAACCTGGCAGAGCGAACACCCGGCTGGCCGTCGAGCGCATCCACCTCGAGCCCCGAATCATCGGCCAGCGACAGTATGCCGCTGGCCTGTGCTGCGTGGCTGGCCTTTATGATGGCGTTCTCCTCGAAAGAAGCCCCCGTTTCCTCGGGGCTGTCGACGCCGGGGAAGTCGGCGAGGCTCAACGTCTCCACGTCGAGGTCGCCGAGGATCTCCTTTATTTCCCTCACCTTGCCGGCATTGCGGGTGGCAATGACGATCCTTCTACCGGCCACGTCCCACCTCTGCCGCAAGCGGGCCAAGGGTCTCCTTCTCTATCTGGACCAGGGCGCCGATGCCTTCGCGCGCAAGCGATATGAGCCTCTCCATCTCTGACTGAGAGAACGGCGCGCGTTCGCCCGTCCCCTGGACCTCCACGATCTCACCTCTGCCAGTCATGACCAGGTTCATATCCACCCTGGCCCTGGAATCCTCGTCGTAGGCGAGGTCGAGAAGGAGCGTGTCCTCGACTATACCGACGCTGGTCGCCGCCAGGTAATCCCTGACGGCGAGGCTTTGCGTCATGCCGCGTTGCCTGGCCTTGTCCAGCGCGTCCACCAGGGCGATGAAAGCGCCCGTGATCGACGCCGTCCGCGTGCCTCCGTCCGCCTGGATGACGTCGCAGTCTATCCATACGGTCCGCTCACCCAGGGCCGCCAGGTCGACCACAGCGCGCAATGCCCTCCCGATCAGTCGCTGGATCTCCAAGGTCCTCCCTCCGGGCCGGCCCCGGGAGGCCTCGCGCTGCGACCGCGTCGGCGTGGATCCCGGCAGCATGCCGTACTCGGCCGTAACCCATCCCTGGCCGGTCCCCTTGAGGAACGACGGGGCCCTGTCTTCCATGTTCGCCGTACAGATAACCTTCGTATCGCCTGTCTCGACGAGGGTGGAGCCGTCCGAATACTTGAGGTATCCGCGCGTTATCCTGACAGGCCTGAGCTGGTTCCACGCCCTTCCATCTATACGTACCACCATCGACACCCCGCACAGGCCGGTCCGGCCCGCAACATTATTTGCCGTTTACGAAAACCCCGCCCCTGCGTTGCCTCGTGTCAAGGACCGTCACGAACGCCTCGGGGGCCTCTGAATCGATAAGATTGAGAGCAACCTGTAGGGTCTTCCGCTCCAGCGTCATCATGACCATGCTGCGCATCCCTTCCCGCCCGCTGGCCGGGACGACGGTCGCCCCGAATCCAGATTCCCTCAACCTGCAAGTCAGTGTCTCCGCCTGCTCTTGCGGCAATACTACGTACACAGTGCGATAGCCAGTGGTGATTCGCTCCTCGAGGAGACTCCCGATGATGTTGCCGAAGGCGAAACCGCCGGCATATGCGATGAGCTTCAACGGGCTGCTGATGTTGGACATCACACGGCCAAGCGCGTTGATGAATATGAGCACTTCGAAGAATCCGACGGCCGCCGCCTGGTACCGCCTTCCGCGAACAATTAGCAGCAGCCTTATCGTACCGAGGGAGACATCTACAACGCGACAGGCGAAGATGAATAGTGCTTCGAGGAAAAAGGACAAATGTGACTCCCCTCTTTGGACGCCTTTCCATAAGTATAGCACATGTTATGGGGGACCGGATGCTGCGGCTCCCCCCAACAGGGCTGCCTCCAACAGGGCTGCCCCTGCAAACAAAGAACTCAGTTCAACCATCGACTGAACTGAGTTCACAGTTTCTGGTGGAGGCGGAGGGAATCGCACCCTCGTCCGAAGGCTCACCAACAGGAGTTTCTACGGGCGTATCCCTTGTTTAGCTTTCTCGCCATCACCGGCCCCCGAAGGGCAGGGTCCGGATCCAGCCAGCCCGTTTGATTCCCCATGACAGTCCCCGGGCCAGGTACTGGTGGGTATCCCGCTTTTATGACGCCCTATCCGGCTCCCGCGGGAGGGGTCCGGTAGAGCGTAGCCGCCTTAAGCGGCTAGTGCGTACTCAGTGTTGTTGGCAGTTATCTTGTTCCGCGGATTTACGAGATGCGGACGCTCGACCCGCTGCTCCTGCCCATGACAACCCCCGTCGAACCTTGTTCGCCCCCAAAGAGTGTTGTACGCTCTATAATATTCTATCTTGCCCTCATGTGCAACCCCGCTCTACCTGCACAAATGCGTCCACGACATCTCAGCCGGCGCGGGATCGCGCCCGGCCGCCTATCAGTCCATTCTCTTCTTCAATGCTCGCGCGATGTCGCGCCTGGCATCCTTTTCAGCGATGTCCTGCCGCTTGTCGTATTCCCTCTTGCCGCGCGCCACGGCGAGCTCGACCTTCGCCAACCCCCGCTTGAAGTACATCTTGAGCGGGACCAGCGTGTATCCCCGTTCCTCAGCCTTCTGGAGAATCCTCTGTATCTCCCGCTTATGGAGCAGGAGCCTCCTCGGCCTCAGGGGATCATGATTGAACCTGTCGGCGGGGTCGTACGGGCTGATGTGAGCGTTGTAGAGAAAGGCCTCGCCGTTCTTGACCTGCGCGTACGAATCCCTGAGGCTCAACTTACCGAGGCGCAGCGACTTCACCTCAGTCCCCACCAGGGCTATGCCGGCCTCGATAGTCTCCTCGATATGATAATCGTGCCACGCCTTGCGGTTCTCAGCTATTACCTTGACTCCACTCACCGGAAATCACCCCGCGCCCCGCGCGGACGCACAACTGCGTCTCCACGGCTAGAGGCCGAGTTCCCTCGCTATCCCAGTCATCGACTCGAGGCCGATCGTCACGAACTCCTCGAGGCTCAGCCCGAGATCCGAACAGGCCTCTATGGTCTTCCTGTTCGCGCCCTTCGCGAACGACTTCTCCTTGTACCTGTGCAGGATGAACGCAGTGTCGATCGCTGAGAGCTTCTTCTCGGGGTGTATGAGCGCCGCCGCGACTATGAGCCCGGTGAGCGGGTCACACGCGTACAGCGCCTTTGCCATGCGTGTGTCACGCGGCAGCCCGTGCCTCTCGTTGTGTGCGATCACCGCGTCGACGATCTCGTCACCGAAGCCCATCCCCCTGACGATTTCCCCGCTCAGCAGGCTGTGGCGGTCGGGGTCGTTCTTCGTCTCTTCGTAGTCGATGTCGTGCAGCAACCCTGCAAGGCCCCAGTCCTCTTCGTTCTCGGCGAACCGCCGCGCAAGCCCGCGCATGACTGCCTCGACGGCGAGACAATGCTTGAACAGGTTTACGTTAGGGAGCCTGTACTTGACGGTGTTTACGATTTCTGAGCGCTCCAACAGGAATGCCTCCTCATTCGTTGTTTGTCAACAAAGGCCCCTCAGGCCCCGGCAGGCCTCGAGGCCAGCATCGCCGTCAAGCGCGTGTACACTTCGGCAGGCGAAACGGCGCCGGAGGCCAGGCGCTCCATCGGGCACAGGTCGGTCCCATCCCGGTTCATGATGTGCGGAACCAGCCGGCCATATGTGAACGGGATTCCCGCCCTCGACAGTTCATCCCTCGCGGGAACACTAGCCACCTCACTGTATACCGCCCGCACGCCGAAGTATACTGCGAGCTTCGCAACCGCCACGCCGACCACGCGGTCCGCCACAGCGGCGCCTTCCATGGTGCGGCCCAGACTGCACGCAGCCTCGAGAAACGGCTTCACGCCCCTGCCGTCCCTCACAGTGAGCACCTGTCCGGCCTTGACCACAACCACCGAATGCCCCTTCTTGAGGGCAGCAGTAGCCAACCCGAGGTCTTCCAGTGCGGACCCGGGCTCGTGCCCGTATCCCGCCCGCTTGAATACCCTTTCCATGGCAGGCACAAGCACCATCTGCACGATGATCCCGGGGAAACCGGTGACGAGGCCGGCCCAGATAAGGGCGGGCACTGGGATTTGCCTGACTCCGAACAGGGGCATCGCCAGGTGCCATGCCAGTCCGTACACCAGCCTGCCGGAGACCATCGAGGCCGCCAGGGCTATGGCGGTACGAGTCCTAGTGTACCGCCTGAACAACCCGCTTACGACGCCGTAGGTCGCCAGCTCCAGCGTCATGGCCTGCGCCGTGGGGGGTACAAACGGCGGCATGCCCGTGAGCAAGCCGCTGAGGGAGGGCGTAATCAGCCCGACCAGCAGACCCGGTATTGGCCCGAGGTAGAGACCTGCCATGAAGACTGGAATATGCATGGGAAGGAATACCTTGCCCAGATTGAACGCGTGGAAAACTACCGGCAACAACACCCCGAGGCCGATCATAAGGCCCGTCGCCACGAGGACCCTCGTATTTTCCCACAGTCCCCGGCGCCTGGCGGTGACATCGGGCCGCATGCCGCAATCACTCATAGATAATCCTCCTTCATATCCGCAATTTCCCGGACGGACGGCGGAATCCCGCATTGCGATCCTGCGTCTCCCCACCCATACGCCAGGAAGACCGTCAATCCTCCTGGCATCCGCGATAGTGTGTTGAATTGCGGCAAGGGCCGGTGTCAAGCACACCGGCCCTCGAGTCCCAGGCGGTCTTGTTGACTCACCGCTTCGCGGAGCTCACCGGATCAGCGCGTTCTGCAGTATGAAGGACGCAAACACCACGGACACCATGGAGAGCAGCTTGATGAGGATGTTCAGCGACGGGCCGGCGGTGTCCTTGAACGGATCGCCCACGGTGTCGCCTACGACCGCCGCCTTATGAGCGGGCGAACCCTTGCCTCCCAGGAATCCTCCTTCGATGTACTTCTTGGCGTTGTCCCAGGCCCCGCCCGCGTTCGCCATCATGATGGCCAGCACGAACCCTGTGACGGTCGCCCCGGCCAGGAGGCCGATTACCGCCTCGACGCTGAATAGCAGGCCCAGGACTATGGGTACGATTATCGCCGAGAGGGCGGGCGCCACCATTTCCTTCTGGGCGCCCCTGGTGCATATGTCGACGCACCGCGCGTAGTCGGCCTTGGCCTTCCCCTCCATGAGCCCGGCGATCTCCTTGAATTGCCTGCGCACCTCGATCACGATTTCCTGCGCAGCGCGCCCGACCGCACTCATCGCCATGGATGAGAACACGAACGGCATGACGCCGCCCACGAATAACCCGACGAGAAGCCTGGGATTGAGAATGGACAGGTCTATGGAAGTACCAAGATTCAATCCCTTTGACAGGGTCTCGATCTGGTCCCTGTAGGCTGCGATGAGCGCAAGGGCCGTGAGGGCCGCGGACCCTATGGCGAATCCCTTGCCGGTCGCGGCCGTCGTGTTTCCGAGAGAGTCAAGCGCATCGGTGCGTTTCCTCACCTCGGGGTCCAGGTGAGCCATCTCAGCGATGCCGCCCGCGTTATCGGCGACCGGGCCGTACGCGTCAGTGGCCAGCGTGATTCCCAGGGTGGACAGCATGCCGACAGCCGATATGCCCACCCCGTAGAGCCCCTGGTTGAAGTCCTGCGCCCCGCCCGACAGATAGAAGCTGACCAGGATAGCCGCACCGACGATTACGACCGGGACGACGGTGGACAGCATTCCGACAGACAGGCCGCCGATGATGACCGTGGCCGCCCCCGTTGTGGCGGTGTTGGCCACCCTTTGCGTCGGGCCATATCCAGCCGAGGTGAAGTACTCGGTCGAGAGCCCGATGATGTTGCCGGCGACCAGTCCGGACAGTACCGCCCAGTAAACACCCAGGTTCTCGCCTCCGAGAAGTCCCCTGATTATGAAGAACGAGACCACGATGATTATGGCGCTCGAGACGTACACGCCGCGCCTCAGGGCGCCAAGCAGCACTGATTGCTCGGCGTTCTCGCCCGATCTGACGAAGAACGTCCCGATGACGGACGCGAACACCCCCACGGCAGCCATGATGAGAGGGACCGTCACTCCCCTCACGCCGAACCCGGCGGCAACCGCCAGCGCGGCCGTCGCGACGATTGATCCCACGTACGATTCATACAGGTCTGCGCCCATACCGGCGACGTCGCCCACGTTGTCGCCGACGTTGTCGGCGATGACTGCGGCGTTCCTCGGGTCGTCTTCAGGTATGTTGGCTTCGACCTTGCCTACCAGGTCAGCGCCCACGTCGGCCGCCTTGGTGAATATGCCGCCGCCAACCCTGGCGAACAGGGCGTAGGAGCTGGCCCCCATGCCGAACGTCAGCATGGCGCTCGTCACGTTCTGGATCCTGGCGGCGGGCTCGAGAGCCCTGTAGTACCAGTTGAGGAAGTAGAACCAGAAACTGAGGTCCAGAAGACCCAATCCCACGACGGTCAGGCCCATGACGGCGCCGGCGGAAAAGGCCACCCTCAATCCCCTGTTCAACCCCTCCATCGCGGCGTTCGCCGTCCTGGCGCTCGAACGAGTCGCTATGCTCATGCCGATGAATCCGGAGAGACCCGAGAAGAAGCCGCCCGTAAGAAACGCGAACGGCACGAAGATCGTTATGTACCCGCTCATCGCGAGCGCCAGCAGGATTATGAACATTATGCCGAAGAACAACGCCACTCCCTTGTACTGGCGGCGAAGGTACGCCCCTGCGCCCTCGCGGACGGCCGCGGCTATCGCCGTCATCTCGCTGGTGCCCTCGCTGAATCGCAGCACCGAGTACGCGAGATACGCCGCAAACCCGAGCGCCAGCAGCGAACCAAGCGGCGCCAGGACAGCCAGGTTGTCGACCATGAAACACCCTCCCCTTCCTGAAAGAAGCCGGTGGTAGAAGCTACTCAGCCCCAGGCCTTTTGGGCCCGGGGCCGTCACCTGCAGGCTGTTCTAGCCCTTTACGACGTTCAGAACGATGGACGTACAAACGAACGCAGCCGCCAGCGCTACAGCCAACTTGCCGAGGAGGGCGTCAATCCCTTTCCTCTTCTTCCCGGACAGCGCCTCGGCGCCGCCGCCGATGACGCCCAGTCCCGCCGATCTACCCGATTGCAGCAGGACCGTGGCGATGAGGCCGATGCAGACGATCACATGAACGACCAGAAGGGCGCTCCGCAGCACGCTTCCACCCCCTTGTCCAACGTCAAATATTCTAGCACAGGGATTTTCCAAACACAACCGCGGGCGCCCCGGGCTGCCCACCTATCTCGCGAAGGCTTGCCTCCCTCCAAAACCCGCGGCCGAGCCGAGTTCCTCTTCGATCCTGAGCAAGCGGTTGTACTTCGCGACCCTGTCGGTCCGTGAGGGGGCACCCGTCTTGATCTGGCCGCCGCCGCAGGCGACCGCGAGATCCGCGATGGTTACATCCTCGGTTTCTCCCGAACGGTGGGAGATTATGAATGTGAACCCCGACTTCCGCGCCTTGCTGATAGTCTGCAGGGTCTCCGTCAGGGTCCCGATCTGGTTCACCTTGATGAGAATGGAGTTTGCGGCCTTTCGCCTTATCCCCTCTTCCAGCCTTTCCATGGACGTGACGAACAGGTCGTCTCCGACGATCTGCAGCGATCCCCCCGCCCTCTCGGTTAGTCCCGTCCACCCTTCCCAGTCATCCTCGGCGAGGCCGTCCTCGATGGAGATTATCGGGTAGGAGGATGCCCATCTCAGATACAGGTCCGTCATCCCGCTGTGGTCGAGTTCGAGCCGCTCACCCTTCAGGATGTACTTGCCGTCCTTGTAGAACTCGGAAGCTGCCGGGTCGAGGGCGATGAACACATCCCTCCCGGGCGTGTACCCGGCCTTCTCCATGGCCTTCACGAGTAATTCGAGAGCCTCCTCGTTGGACGACAACATGGGAGCGAACCCGCCCTCGTCACCAACAGATGTGCTCAGCCCCCTTGACTTCAACACGGACTTGAGGTTGTGGAAGATCTCCGTCCCCATCCTCAAGGCCCCGGCAAAATCGCCGGCGCCGGCGGGTACAATCATGAATTCCTGGATATCGAGGTTGTTGTCAGCGTGCTTTCCGCCGTTCAGCACGTTCATCATGGGAACGGGCAGGACGCCGGCGCCAAGGCCGCCGATGTACCGGTAGAGCGGCAGCCCCACGTATTCCGCGGCCGCCTTCGCGCAGGCCAGGGAGACCGCCAGAATGGCGTTCGCCCCGAGTTTTCCCTTGTTCTTCGTGCCGTCGAGTTCGATGAGCCTGGAGTCTATGCCGGCCTGGTCGAGCGCGTCCCAGCCGAGCACCTGCGGCATGATGGTCTCCTCTACGTTCTTGACTGCCTTGAGCACACCCTTGCCGAGGAACCTTTCGGGGTTGCCGTCCCGCAGTTCCACCGCTTCGTGGGCGCCGGTCGACGCCCCCGAGGGAACAGCGGCCGTTCCCGTTGTGCCATCCTCCAGGACCACATCCACCTCAACGGTGGGGTTGCCCCTCGAATCCAGGATCTCCCTGGCCAAAACGTCAACTATCGTGCTCATGGTCTACCTCCCAACATCAAAGACTCGCCATCCATTTCGGCGGGTTTTTCGATACCCAGGATCTCCAGGAGCGTCGGGGCGACGTCCGCCAGCGCCCCGTCCCTCAACGACACGTCACGGCGCGAGGGATCTACGAGTATGCACGGGACGGGGTTGGAGGTGTGCGCGGTATGCGGGCCGCCGCTTTCATCGGTCATACACTCGGCGTTGCCGTGGTCGGCGCAGACTAGGGCAGCCCCTCCCGCGGCGAGGATTCCCCGTATCACCGAGCCGGTGCACCTGTCCACGGTCTCCACCGCTTCCACCGCGGCGGACAGGGACCCCGTGTGGCCAACCATGTCGAGGTTGGCGAAGTTCAGGACGATGACATCGTACTTCCCTCCGCGTATCTCCTCGAGCACGGACTCCGCCACTTCCGGCGCGCTCATCTCGGGCTTCAGGTCGTACGTCGCCACCTTGGGCGAGGGGATCAGGATCCTTTCCTCCCCCTCGAAAGGTCGCTCCTCCATGCCGTTGAAGAAGAACGTCACGTGGGCGTACTTCTCCGTTTCGGCGATGCGGAGCTGTCTCAGGCCGTGCCTGCTCACGACCTCACCGAACGTGTTCTTGATGTATTGCGGGGGAAACGCGACGGGCGCGTCGATTCCTTCCTCGTATTGCGCCATACAGACTACCGGCACAGGCCGGTAGTCCCCGCGATCGAAGGCGTCGAATTCGCGGTCCACGAGGGCGTGGGTGAGCTGTCTCGCGCGATCCGCACGGAAGTTGAAGAATATCACCGCATCCCCCGGTCCCATGCCGGTGGGGCCGGTCACGACCGGCACGACGAATTCGTCCGTCACGCCCTCAGCGTACGATCCCTCCATCACCTCGGAGGCGGAACCGGCCTTGCGGCCCCTTCCCCACACGATCGCGTCGAACGCCGACTTGATCCGGTCCCAGCGCTTGTCCCTGTCCATCGCGTAATAACGTCCCATTACCGTCGCTATGCGCCCGGTTCCGGTCTCGCGGATGTGCGTTTCCAGCCTCTCGATATACCCCTTCCCGGATGTCGGAGGCGTGTCACGCCCGTCCATGAAGCAGTGGACCGCCACGTCCCCGGCACCCTCCCTCTTCGCCATATCGAGGAGGGCCAGGAGGTGATCCAGGTGACTGTGCACCCCGCCGTCGGAGACCAGGCCCATGAGATGCAGGCGACCGCCGCCCGAGCGCGCCCGGCGCATCGCCTGGAGGAGCGCTGGATTCTCGAATATCGCGCCGGACCTGACGGCCTTGCTGATGCGGACCAGGTCCTGGTAGACGACCCGTCCCGCCCCCAGGTTCAGGTGGCCGACGTTGGAGTCGCCCATCTGCCCATGCATGAGGCCGACGGCCTCTCCGTCAGCGGCGAGCCTGCAGTGCGGGTATTCCTCGAGGAGACCGCTGAGGACCGGGGTGCGCGCGGTCTTCAGCGCGTTCCCCTGGTCGCAGTCGTTCAATCCCCACCCATCTATCACAATCAGGCAGACCGGTCTCGGACGACTCATATGCCTTCACCTTCCCCGGGGCCCTACCGCCCGGAAGCGACTATCTGCGCAAACTTCACGGGGTCGAGGCTCGCGCCTCCGACCAGGGCGCCGTCCACGCCCTCTTCTGCCATGAACCCCGCTATGTTGCCCGGGTCCACCGAACCGCCGTACTGGACGCGCACGGCCTGTGACGCCGCTTCCCCGTACATCCCCGCGACTACCCTACGTATTAGGGCGGCCGCATCACGGGCGTCCGCGGGCGACGCCGCTCTGCCGGTGCCGATGGCCCACACGGGTTCGTACGCCACCACCATCCGTGAGACGGTCTCGGCGGAGAGTCCCGCCAGGCCGGCCCTCACCTGTCTCTCCAGGATCTGAGCGGTCAGTCCCGCGTCCCTCTCCTCGGCGGTCTCACCAACGCAGAATATGGGGGTCAACCCCGCTGCGGAGGCCGCGGAGGCCTTCCTGTTCGCCGTTTCGTCGGTTTCACCGAACAGGCGCCTTCTCTCAGAATGCGCCACGATTACGAACGAGCAGCCGGCCTCTCTTATCATGGAGGGCGAGATCTCCCCCGTAAACGCGCCCTTCCCCTCCCAGTACAGGTCCTGCGCCCCCAGGAACACCTGGGGTTTGCCCGCTCTCCCGAGTTCCTCCACCACCGCCGCGATCGCCGTGAAAGGTGGGCATATCACCGCCTCGACACCGGCCGGAATGTCCCGGGCAAGGAACTCGCGGGCGAAGGCCGCAGCCTCCCCCCTGGTCTTGTTCATCTTCCAGTTCGCCGCTATGACAGGCGTTCTCATTGGAATGCCTCCCAGATCACTTGTCGAGCAGGCACGCGACGCCCGGCAATTCCCTTCCTTCGAGGAATTCGAGCGACGCGCCCCCGCCGGTGGAAACGTGTGAGATCCTCGCCGCGACGCCCGCCTTCTCGAGCGCGGCGACCGAGTCACCGCCGCCGACAACGCTCAAGGCGCCCGATCCGGCGATGGCTTTCGCCACGGCCACGGTTCCGCGGGAGAAATCGTCCATTTCGAACACGCCCATCGGCCCGTTCCAGAATACGGTGCGAGCCCCGCTTATGGAGGCCGCGAACGCCCGGGCCGACTCGGGTCCGATGTCCAGGGCCATCCATCCTTCGGGGACCGAGGCGGCGTCAACCACTCGCGTTCCGGCGCCCGGTTCCATCTTCTCCGCCGCCAGCAGATCGATGGGGAGCAACACCTGAGTCCCCTCCGCCGACGCCTTTGACAGGATCGCCGAGGCGACATCCAACTTGTCGTCTTCCACCAGGGACTTACCCATGGAGTAACCCCTGGCCCTGAGGAACGTGTTGGCCATCCCGCCCCCCAGGATCAGCGCGTCCGCCCTGGCCACCAGGTTATGCAATACACCTATCTTATCCGATACCTTGGCGCCGCCCAGAACCGCCACGAACGGCGCCGGCGGTGATTCGAGGATCTTCGAGAGCGCGTCCACTTCCCTCTCCATGAGAAACCCGGCCACGGCGGGAATGAACCTGGCCACTCCGGCGGTGGAGGCATGCGAGCGATGGGCTGCGCCGAAGGCATCGTTCACGAACAGGTCCATACCTTCGGCGAGTGCGCCGGCGAACGATTCGTCGTTTTTCTCCTCCCCGGCGTGGAACCTGACGTTTTCGAGGAGCGCGACCTCCCCGGGCTTCATGCCGGAGATCGCGCGCTTGACTTCGTCTCCGATGCAGTCATCGAGTTTCCTCACCGGCCGGCCCAGGAGTTCCGAGAGCCTCAAAGCGATGTTGTCCAGGCTGTACGCCTTATCGGGCTTGCCCTTGGGCCGTCCGAAGTGTGAGGCCAGGACCACGACAGCCCCATTTTCACTGAGGTGGCGGATAGTCGGCAGAGCCGCCTGGATCCTCGTGTCGTCGGTGATCTTCCCCGACGCGTCGACCGGCACATTGAAATCCACCCTGGCCAGGACCCTCTTGCCACGGACGTCCACGTCCCTGACCGTTTTCTTCTTCACGTGGATCCCCCTTTTCCGGGTCGCTTGCGGTCCTCGCTGACAGTCCCGCTTACAGCCCCCTTGAAGCGACGTACTCCACCAGGTCCACCAGCCTCTGGCAATAACCCCATTCGTTGTCGTACCAGGCAACAACCTTGACGAGATCGCCCCCCGTGACCATGGTCGAAAGGGCGTCCACGACCGAAGAGTAGTGGGTGCCCTTGTAGTCGTTGGAGACAAGCGGCGCCTCCGAGTAGCCGAGTATGCCCTTCATCTCGCCGCCGGCGGCCGCCTTGAGCGCGGCATTCACCTCATCCACGGTGACCTCGCGGGAAACCTGGCAGACCAGGTCGACAATCGAAACCACGGGCACCGGAACCCTCAGCGCGAAACCGTTGAGCTTCCCTTTCAACTCCGGCAGGACCAGGGCGACTGCCTTCGCGGCGCCTGTGGTCGTGGGGATGATCGAGAGCGCCGCGGCGCGCGCCCTTCTCAGGTCCTTGTGCGGCAGGTCGAGTACCTGCTGGTCGTTCGTGTATGCGTGGACTGTGGTCATGAGCCCCTTCTTGATCTGGAACTTGTCGTTGACCACCTTGGCCACGGGAGCGAGGCAGTTGGTCGTGCAGGACGCGTTGGAGATGACGTGATGGGTGGAGGGATCGTACTTGGACTGGTTCACTCCCATGACGACCGTGATGTCCTCGTTCTTGGCGGGCGCCGAGATTATCACCTTCCTGGCGCCGGCGGGGCTGATGTGAAGGCTCGCCTTCTCCTTGTCGACGAATCTGCCCGTGGACTCGATCACTATGTCGACTCCCAGCTTGCCCCAGGGCAACGCGGCGGGGTCCTTCTCGGCCAGGACCTTGATTTCCTTGCCGTCCACGATTATCGAGGCGCTGGTGTGAGAGACCTCCGCGTCCAGCGTCCCGTAGTTCGAGTCATATTTCAACAGGTGAGCCAGGGTACCGGCGTCGGTGATGTCGTTCACGGCGACCACTTCGACGCCCGGACGACGCCGCGCTATGCGATAGAAGCGCTTTCCAATGCTCCCAAACCCGTTGATGCCAACCTTAACGGCCACTTCAGATTCCCTCCCAGCTGGAAAATCTATCCCCCGACTATTATGCCCCCTTGAAGGAAAACCCGCAACCGCATGGCGGCAATAGATGGTGGGCTCAAGCAGGGCATGCCTTCGAGGCGCACTTGAGGTTGCGCCGCAGGGAGGAGAATCCGCCGGCCGGCAGCCGGCTGTGGTCACTCGTACCTCTTACGCCTGGCGGAGCTCGAGATCCCCATTTCCTCGCGATATTTCGTGACGGTCCTCCGCGAGATGGAGATCCCGCGCCTGCTGAACATGTTCGCGATCCTCTGGTCGCTGAGCGGCCTCGTGGGGTTCTCGGAGTCGATCATTTCCTGGAGCATCTTCTTGATCGCCTTCGACGAAACGCCCCCGCCGTTCGTGCTGGAGACTCCGCTGTTGAAGAAGGACTTCATTTCGAAGACGCCGTGGGGCGTCTGAACGTACTTGTTGGCAACCGCCCTGCTCACGGTGGACTCATGCACGCCGATCATGTCGGCGACCTGCCGGAGCGTCATCGGTTTCAGGTATCTCGTTCCGTAGTCGAAGAACTCCCTCTGGAGCCTGACGATGCTGTCCATGACCCTGTACAGCGTCAGACGCCGCTGCTCTATACTCTTCAGGAGCCACAAGGCCGAATTGAAGCGGTTCTCCAGGAACCTTCTCGTCTCGGCGTCTTTCCTTTCGTAGAGAAGGCGCCGGTAGTAGGGATTGATGGAGAGCCGCGGCAGCATCGAGTCATTCATGATTACGACGTATTCGCCGCAAACCCTTTCAACCACGATGTCGGGGATGACGTAGTTCGTGTCGTTCGCCCCTGCGAATCTCCTGCCGGGCTTGGGGTCGAGCGTCCTTATCAGGTCGGCGGCCTTCTGCACGTCCTGCACGGAGCAACCGAGTTCCTCCGCTATGCGCGTATACCTACCGGCCGCCAGGTCCGGCAGGTGGGAGTCCACTATCCTCCTCGCGGTCTCGTTATCGACCCCGAGGTAATCCATCTGGCTCCGCAGGCACTCCTTCAAGTCCCTCGAGCCGACCCCGACGGGATCGAGACTCTGTATCACATCGAGGACGGCCTCAACCCTATCCGCTGGATATCCTGTCTGCGCGACAGCATCATCCAGGGAGCATCGCAGATAGCCGTTCTCGTCCACGTTTCCGATGAGGAATTCCCCGACCTCTCGCTCTTCGTCGGTGAACACTGTGAGGTAGAGCTGGTCCAGGAGGTGTTCGCACAGGGTGGGTCCCTTCGGCACGAGGTGCTCGAAAGGTGAACGGTCTTCGTCCTGCCAGCGGGGAACATACCCGATGTCACTGGAGTCGGTGAAATACTCCATCCACTCCACCAGGTCCACGGATTCCCCCTGCTGGGCTTCGCCCTGAGTATCCTCCGCCGGTTCATCTCTGGAATCCAGCAACGGGTTGGACGCCATCTCTCCCTCGATGTACTCGTTCAGATCGAGGGCGCCCATCTGCAGGATGGCGATGGCCTGGCGGAGCTCAGGGGTCATTATGAGCTTCTGCGTCTGTTGCAGGTTGAGCGTGTAGCTCATCTTCATGGGTCGCACTTCCCGCCCGTTCCCTGTAGCACTATATTCCACTCACTAACCGGTGAGTCGGAGTTTTGGATATGTAGTTCGACATGAAAGCCACTATACCTGCGAGGCTGGCAGCACGGGAGGCGAATCCACGGATAGTTTCCTCGCCCTCACGTTGACGGCGAGCACATTCAGGGCCGTCATGTACTCGATCGCCAGCCTGACGGCCTGCTGCGCCTGCTCCAGAACCTGAAACACGTGATACCCGTAGCAGAGGACCAGATCCACCGTGAGGGTCACGCCCTCGTCAGTGCCGTCGACCTGGACCCTGGATACCCTGGACACCCCCGGGACGTCCCTGGAAGCCCTCGCGGCTATGGCCATGACGACGGAATCGGCTATGACGAACTTGCCCAGGGAGCTGAAGGTGGGACGCACCACGGATTTCTCTATCACGAACGGGCGCTCGTCAGCCCCCGACTTGCGCCTCAGGAAGAATTTGAGGGGGTCCACGAGGTAGCCGGAGAAGGTCTTCTTGACCTCGAAGGTCGGGGCGGGTATGACGTGTTTGCCCTGTTCGCGCCTTATCCTGATTGCGCGCCTGATCTCTTCGCTCGTCGAGACGTCGGATATGTCTATATACTTGCAGGGCGTGGGTAGATCCAGGGACTCCACGATCCTCTCGATCATCTCGCGTGAGGTGCCGAGCACCAGCACCCTCCCCGGATTGGCCTCCCTCAGCTTGGCCTTGACAGCGACGGCGTCCGAAGCGTCGGAGAACACCGCCCTCCTCACAGCGGCCATCATCGTGGCTTCCCTCTTGGCGGACCTGCCGGCGAGTATCTTCGCCTCCTTGATGAGGAGCCCGTCGTCTATGATCATGTCCACACCGTATTCGTGCGCCACCAGCGAAGCCCTGTAACTCTTGCCCGTGCCGCTGGGACCTACCAGTGCGAGGACCTCCACGATGTTCACCTTCCCGTACTGGATCATTATTCTGCGGCGGTGGGCTTATCCTGCCATCGCACCGCGCGTGGTCTCCGCGAAGCGAGAAGGGCCGTCCCTTCGAAAGGACAGCCCCCTGCGCGCAAGCGTGTGAGCCAAACGCGGTGACCTAGCTCTTCTTGACGTCGCGATCCTTGTCCGGGATCCCGGGCGTCCTGCCCTTCGTCCCGGGCGTCTCGGGCCCGGTTGTCTTCGGTCCCTCGTCCAGTTCCTCGCCGACCTCGTATTGCAGCCTCTGTGCGTCGAACGCGGCGCGGTCCTTCGCCGGCCGCTTCCGGAGCCTGTCGGGCATGCTTATCACCTCCGCTTTCCCGCCTGCAGGTCTAGTGTTGACCCACCGGGCTTCGCGATATTAGCGGGGGTTCATGGCATATTCGCCAGCAATTCCTCTGCCCTTCTTATCTGTTCGCGGACCCGCGCGGGCGAGGTGCCTCCGTGCGAGGTGCGCCTGGAAACACACGATTGCGGCGTCAGAAGGTCATGGATCTCGGGGGTGAACTCCGGCGAAAACCGCTTCAATTCATCGAGAGACAGGTCCCCTATGGCGACTCCCCGGGTGATACAGTGCCGGACGATCCGGCCGGCTATCTCGTGCGCTTTGCGGAACGGGACCCCGTGACTAGCGAGGAAGTCCGCTACCTCTGTGGCGTTTGTGTAACCGCCCGCCGCTGAGTCCGCCATCCTGCGCTCGTTGATCTTCATCGTATCGATCATGCCCGCCGCGACCCGGAGGCAAGACTCCACCGTGCCGGCGGCATCGAACAACCTCTCTTTGTCCTCTTGCATGTCGGAGTGATACGCCAGCGGCAAGCCCTTCATGGTTGTGAGCAGCGCGACCAGGTCGCCGTACACGCGCCCGCTCTTGCCGCGGATGAGCTCCGCCACGTCGGGATTCTTCTTCTGGGGCATTATGCTCGATCCGGTGCTGAACGAGTCATCCATTTCGACGAAGCCGAACTCCGCGGACGACCACAACACGAGCTCCTCGCACAGCCTGCTCAGGTGCATCATCAGCACCGCGCAGCACGAAACGAACTCGATTACGTAGTCCCGGTCGGCTACCGCGTCGATGCTGTTGTCGAACACGGCGGGCAACCCGAGCTCGCCGGCGGTCATCTGCGGGGCGATGTCGTGAGTGGTGCCGGCCAGCGCGCAGGCGCCGAGCGGGCTCACGGCCGCCCTCGTCCCGCAGTCCGAGAACCTCTGATAGTCCCGGAGAAGCATCCAGAAATACGCCATCAGATGGTGCGCGAACAATACCGGCTGTGCCCGCTGCAGGTGGGTATACCCAGGCATGACTGCCGACGGATGCGCCCTGGACACTTGGACGATGGACCGTTGCAGGCAGGCGATCCCGCTCTTGACAGCACTGATGCGGTCGATGGTGTACAGGCGCGTATCCAACGCGACCTGATCGTTCCTGCTGCGCGCCGTGTGCAGCTTGCCTCCCGCATCGCCTATCTTCTCGATGAGCCTTCTCTCGATGTTGAGGTGAATGTCCTCATCAGCGATCCTGAAGTCGAACCGCCCTTCCTCTATCTCCAGCAAGATCTCGTTGAGTCCCGATACGATTCGTTCCATCTCCGCGGGACTGATGATCCCCCTCGCCGCGAGCATCCTGGCGTGGGCGATGCTCCCCGCGATGTCCTGCTTGTAAAGGGCCCTGTCAAAAGAAAGGGAGGAGGTGAACCCCTCCGCCCCCGGATCCGCGCTCTTCTCGAACCGCCCGCCCCAGGCCTTCAACGTACCACCGTCCCGCCGCTGTGTCCTAGTCGCTCGCCATCCGTGTGCATGTTTTCAACACGGCCTTCTTGTCACCTGCTCCCGCCGTGGATACCCTGACATGCACCTTCGAATCGAGCACGGGGCCCTCGAGCATATGCTTGTTGACGCTGGAGTACACCTTCGTCGGCAGTCCCCAGATGTCGATGAATCCCTTCGACGCCTTGTGATCGAACGCATCCTGCCTGTCGTACGTGGCAAGGTTGTAGTTGTAGAGGGAGTACGGGGACTTCCGCCCGACGACCATGCATGACCCCTTGTGAAGCTTCACCTTCACGACGCCCGTGATCGTCTTCTGCGTTTCGGCGACGAACGCATCCAGGGCCGCCTTCAGGGGCGAATACCAGAGGCCGAAGTAGGTGAGCTCCGCGTACTGCTTGTCGACAATGGCCTTGAACTGGAGTACCTCCCTCGGCAGGTTGAACGCCTCGAGATCACGGTGCGCGCTGATCAGTATCAGGGAACCCGGGCACTCGTATATCTCGCGGGACTTGATCCCGACCAGCCTGTTCTCCACCATGTCGAGCCGGCCCACGCCGTGTTTCCCGCCGATCTCATTGAGCGTCCCGATCAGCTCCACGGGGCCACATGCCTTGCCATCTATCGAGACCGGATACCCCTCCTCGAAGCCGATCTCGCAGTACTGAGGCTCGTCCGGGGCATCGCACGGGTCGCTGGTCCACTGGAATGCGTCCGCGGGGGCCTCCTCCCATGGATCCTCGATCCGGCCGCACTCGATGCTCCGGCCCCACAAGTTCTGATCTATGCTGTACGGGCTCTTCTTGTCCACGGGCACCGGGATCCCGTGCCTGGACGCGTAGTCGATCTCCTCTTCCCTGGACATCGGCCACTCCCGGACGGGGGCTATCACCTTCAGCGAGGGATTCAGGGCCGACACGGAAACGTCGAATCTCACCTGGTCGTTGCCCTTGCCGGTGCACCCGTGGGCGACCGCGAAAGCACCTTCCTTCTCTGCGATCTCCACGAGTATCTTCGATATGAGCGGTCGCGAGAGCGCGGCGCTCAACGGGTACTTCCCTTCATATAGAGCGTTCGCCCTCAACGCCGCGAACGCATAAGATTTCATGAACTCTTCCCTGGCGTCCACCACGTAGCACTTGGCCGCGCCGATGGCAAGGGCCTTCTTCTCGATGAAGTCGAGGTCCCTGCCCTCCCCAACATCCGCAGTGAGCGCAACTACTTCCGCGTCATACTTCTCCCGAAGCCACTTTATGGACACGGACGTATCCAGGCCTCCGGAATACGCGAGGACAACCTTGTTCACCGGAATCCCTCCCCAGTGGAATAGTATAATTATACGCCTATGCGATTTGATATGCAACATCCCACGCGATATGAATGGGCCCCGGGCCGCTATACCCACATATCGCAGGGGTTTGTCGAATTGGATATAAATGTGAGCCAAGGTGATGGCAGGAAGGGTAGGAAACTGCTCGAACGCTGGAGAAATTCTTCACATCCTGGAACAACTTGTCTGGGTGTGCGTCTAAACGCGGTGTAGCTCTTGAGGAAGTAGGTGCGGGATGTTGATCAAGAAGTCGCTCACAGTATGCCTCGCGGCAATGATCGTGGTCCTGTTGTCCGCAGGCGCGGCGGCGGCCGAAAGCGTCATAGTGAATCAACCCAGGGTCAATCTGCGTTCCGGTCCCGGGACGACCTACCCCAAGGCCGGCGAGGTCACGGGGGGCACCCGCCTGGAACTCATCGAGACGAAGGGCGATTGGTCGAGGGTCCGCGCGCCCGGCGGCGGCGAGGCATGGGTGTACTCGCCGCTGGTCGACCGCGAATACGACCCCAACACGCTCTTCACAGTGACTGTGCAGAAGGCCAACGTCCGCAGCGGCCCGAGCACTTCAAACGCGCTCCTTGGCTCGGTCACCCGTGGGACAAGCCTCCCCGCGCTTGGATCCAGGGGGAAATGGGTCAAAGTCTCATGGCAGGGCAAGGAGGCATGGATCTCGGGGGATCTCGGGACAATCAGGACACTGGACCTGGCGGATCTCGACACCGGCGCTGTGCCGCGGGGCGCTGAGGCCATCCGCGGAGTTACCCTTAGGAGCTCCAGGTCCACTTCCGCCTCGGCCGTCGTCACGGTGAAGGCCGGGACCACGCTCAAGTACCTCGACAGCTGGGAGGGCTGGGCCAGTGTCAGCTGGAACGGCAAGACGGGCTGGGTCGAGGGCAAGGACATCAAAGTGTATAACCAGGGACCATTCGTGCAATCGGTGAACTACACCATCGGCGGAAGCGAATGGGCTGTAACGCGGCATAACATCGGCAGGGTGAAGGGTTCGTACGTCAACCTGAGGTCCGGGCCCGGGACGGGCTACAAGAAGACAGGGACGCTCCCGGGCGGGCGCCAGTTCAAGGTGCTGGAAACAAGAAGCGGATGGTACCGGGTGTCCACGGAGAAGGGCGAGTCGGGGTGGATATCGGCCTCCCTTGCGACGATCGTGTACACCCCGCAAGTGAGGTCCGTATCCGTGAAGGCGGAGTCTCCCCAGCGTAAGAACGTTGTCATTCAGGGGTCTTTCGGCTCACCGGTGGTCAAGGTGGTGAACGACGGCAAGACCCTCGCCGCGTGGTTCCAGAATCCGGGGTCGGGCGCGGCGAAGGTGGACATTAACACGTTCGATCTCGGCGGCTTCTCTGTCAACGACAACGGCATGAGGCTGGATCTGGTGGAGAAAGCCAACATCCGCGTGACCCAGGCGGTCCCGGGGAAGATAACCGTCGTCATCGAGACCTCCGTCACGGGTGTCACCCTCCGCAAGGACGGGAAACGGGAGACGGTGTCCGTCAGCACTCTCGGCTACGCCGAACCATCCCTGAGGGCGCGCGCGGACGGGAAAGGCGTTGACCTCGTGATCCCGGGGGCCGTGCTCGACGGCAAGACCACGGGGTCGGGCACCCTAGTCCGGAGCGTGCGCACGTCTGCGGACGCCCAGGGGGTGACGGTGACGGTAGAAGCCCCCTCGTGGAAGAGGCACGTCGCAAAACGGCGCGCGGGTTCCTTCACCGTCGAGTTCCTCGAGTCCGGACTGAAGGGCAAGACGATCGTACTGGATCCCGGTCACGGCGGGCGGGACCCCGGGGCGATAGGGCAGCGGGGCCTGTACGAGAAGGAACCCAACCTGAAGATCGCGCTGGCTCTGAAGCCTTTGCTGGAAAAGGCGGGGGCGAAGGTGGTGCTGACGCGTTCCGATGATTCGACCCCTTCGGTCGCGTCATCCGAGCCCGGCGGTGATCACTACGGGGACCTGGCGTCTCGCGTGGCCATGGTCGAATCGTCGGGGGCGGACCTGTTCCTCTCGATCCACAACAACGCAAACAACGACAGGTCGAAGTCGGGTTCCACCATGTTCTATGCTTCGAGTTCGCTCAACGCCGCGGCGTCGAGGGCGCTTTCGGAGGCGCTCCAATCCGAACTCGTCAGGGTCCTCGGCAGGGTCGACAACGGGGTCCGCACGGCGGAGCACTTCGTCTCAAGGACCTGCCCCGTTCCCGCAGCCATCGCGGAGGTGGTCTTCATCAGCAACGCTGAGGAGGAGAGCCTCCTCAAGAGGAACGACTTCTGCAGGGACGCGGCCACGGCCCTCTACAATGGACTGAAAAAGTACTACTCCTGAGAAACGCGGCCTGTCCCACGCCGGTCACGCGGGCTGCGCGGATGCCTGCGTGACCGTTTTCACGTGCCGCAGTCATAGGTGGCGACGACGGTGAGCGCCCCCGTAACGTGATCGCCGGGCTTCACCGCAAACCGGACCCGCTCGTCGTAGATTACCAGGTCGACCTGTGATCCCCGCTCTATGAACGATATCTTCTCCCCCGCGGCGACCGGATCGCCGGGCTTCACGAAGCATCTGATCTTGTTGACGAACTTGTCCGCTATCTCGACCAGGACTATTCTCGGGCAGCCGCCGGGACCGCCCTCGAGGAAGACAGTGTTCCGCTCGTTGACCAGCCTGTACCTGTGCGCGAAGAGGTCTATGGCCTTCCTCAGGTAGGTCATCCTGATGTACTCCCAGAGGTCGACCATCGGCAGGTTGACGGCCGCGTGGGTGGGGATCACCCGAGTGACGCGCCCGGACACCGGGGCGTAGTTGAAGTGGACGTCGCGCGGGCACATGTATATGCCCATTATCCACCCGTCGCCCGAGTAGTCCCCATCACCCTTCCCGATTTCGGAAACGGGGATCTCCTCGCCGAGCTTCTCGCACACGACCTTGCCGCCCCTGAAGGGCTTGATGTAGACGACCCTGCCGTCGGCGGGGGAGAGGATGTCGCCGGGGCGCACCGCAGGGCGCCTGACGGGATCCCTGTAGAACCACACCTTCCACAGGAACAGGCGGACCCCGAGCACCGCGACGACGATACCGAGCAGCCAGGCCGGCCCTATCACTATTTCCACTCCTTCCAGACCTTCTGGAGCTTGTAGGGCAGCCTGACGATGTAGTACGAGGCGAGGCCGACGGCCGCCCTGGCAGGCTGTCTCCTGATCGACGGGACGTCATGCGCCGCGAGCACGTTATTCCTGTAGGCGTTATCGAGCGCCGAATAGGTTTCCAGCAGCCCCGTCTCCCCGTACATCCTGCTCACCACGTCTGACGGCGTCGAGATGAACGCCTCCTCGGGCACGTCGACGAGGTCGCGCAATTCCCGGTAGAGCCTGCGGAGTTCCTCGCTATAGCCGTCGCGTACGAACTGAGGCCTGAGTCGGTTGTACGTCTCACGATCGAGGGAGTACGCGCGGCCGGCGTTTACTATGGCGGATATGCATTCGACTATGAGCCTCACCCTACCCAGGTCCCACACGGGGTCGAATATCCGGACCTCGATGGTGCCGAGCCTTCTCGCGAAGATGATGTCCTGGAACCTGTACCACGGGTCGCTGCGCAGCGGGCCTATTGCGTAAGAATTGGCCATCCTAAACGATTGTCCGAAATACCGCCCCCCTACGAACGGGGCATTCGCGCTGAGCAGCGCCAGGAGGGGAAGGAAATGGACGAGGCCGGCGTATGCGTTCTCGCTGTCCCTGAGATTCCCGATGTGTATGTGCATCCCGCACGTCAAGGTCGGCGCGCTCAGATCCACAAGGTGTCCCAGCGGCACCAGCAGGGCGTCCCTGCATATGTCCGAGAACTCGGCGCGTCTCGCCGCCAGGTCATCCACCAGGCTCTCGGGATCGGACCGGCAATCGGTCGATAGTTCCACGCCGCCCATGATCGCCTGCTTCACGTCGCGGCCGCGGGCGAAATTGGAGTCGCTGTGGGAGTAGTAGAAACCGGGGTTCTTCCACAACAGTCTCGCCAGGTAGTACAGCGCCTCGAGGGATGTTCGCTCGGGGTGAGTGATGAAAATCTCTTCCTCTATGCCGAATAGCGGTTTCCCCGCCGCGGGGATCTGCGGCATTCGAATGTGTCGCCTCAGACCAGTCATCCCTCCCGGCAACTATCTGTCTGACAGTATATCACGGAGAACCGCGGTGAAGGCAATACCGCCCGTGAGGAGGCTCAGGTAGAACGTCAATAGCCTCCAGACGACGAGAAACGCCCCTATTGTGTGAGTGGGCGCCACCTGAGACAGGAGGACGAACGTCCCGAGTTCGGCGGTCCCACTACCTCCCGGCGTCGGGGTTATGCCGCTCAGGACATAGACCAGCACCTCGAGCGCGAATACGGTCATCCAGGGGTAGTTGACGCCGAGGCCGGACAGCACCACCGGACCGATGGCGAAGAACAGGATGAAATACACGAGGGCGCACGCGAACGCCCCGGCTACATGAAGCAGGTTCTCGCTCGCCAGCATGCTCAGGCTCTTCCGGAAGTCCTTCAGGTCACGAATGAACTTCCGCCCCAGGGCCACGAGTCTCGTCCGCTTGCGGTTCCGCATCAGGCCTCTCAGCCACGTCTCCACGACATCGGCCCTCAGAGCGAGCGCCGAGAATACGAGAAGGCCGCACGCGTACGCGGGAACGACCCACTGAAAGACGCCGCCCCACCTGACGGTCACCTGCAGCCGGTGAAGGGTCGCCATTGAGCCGACCGCCAGAAAGACGAGCGCAGCCTGCGCCACGATGCCGCCCCCCACCACCACGGCGGTCGCCCCGCCCCAGTTCATGCCACCCTGCTTCACCGTGTATACCACGATGGGGGCACCACCGGCGAGGAACGGGGTTATCAGGGTGAGGAAGTTGCCGGCCAATATCGCCTTGATGGCCACGAACAGGCCCACCGGCTTCCCCACACCCCGAGTCATCAGATACAGCCGGAACGAGTCGGCAACCCACGCCGCCGACATGATCAGGGCACATACCGCAAGCTTCCCGCGATCGAACGTGCGGATGGAATCGAACGCGCGGGACCGGTCGGGGACATAGAGGAAAACCAGGAACAACGCCGCCAGGCTCACCGCCAGCGAGACGATGACACTCCTGCGGGTCCCCCTCTCCTTTATTCGCCTGACGTCATCGCGGTCGTTCACGGACAACCGCACTCCCCCGATCGAAACAGACCCTGCTCACAAGGTCGCCGATGTTATCCAGGGCGAGGTCGGGCCCGGCGGCGAGGAGGTCATCCCGTTTCCCGACGCCCCACAGGGCGGCAGCGGTCCACGTCCCCGCCCGCTTTCCCGCCACGACATCCGCCACGGTGTCCCCCACCATCATCGCGAGGTCGCCCGGGACGCCGGCCAATTCCAGCGCCTTCAGCACGGGTTCCGGCTCGGGCTTGTGTTTCGCCACATCCTCCGCGGAGACGGAAACGTCGAAATAGCCTTTGAAGCCGAATTGCTCGATCCCGAGTTCCAGCATCATCCGGGACTTGGAGGTGACGATCCCCAGTCCGTACCCCGCCGCCCGCAACCTTTCCAGGGCCGCGCTCACCCCGGGGTAGGGACGCGCCGCGGCCAGGTGATCCTCCGTGTGAATCTCCCTATATCTGCGCCGGAATTCTTCTCCCCTGCCCGGGCACAACTCGCCGGCCACATCGAGCAACGGCCTTCCAATCGTCGCCAGCAGGTAGGAACGCTCGTAGCCTCCGATCCCGAATTCGTCGAGGGTCGTCATCATGGACCGGACTATCGCTTCCGAGGTGTCGGCCAGTGTGCCGTCAAAGTCAAACAGGATCGTGGTTATCCGTTTCAAGTCAACCGGTGTCCGCATGTCGCCGCATCCCTGCTACAATCTGGGTTTTGAAATGGGTTTCTCCACTCCTTCCCGTATCTCCTCTCCCTTCTCAGCGCCGCCAGGAATCGGCGGAACACCGCCGAATGACGTACGTCAGGTAATTGAACGACCCACCATGGGGAGGGCCTGTGTTGAAGCACCAGGACGGCGAGTACGAAGAAATCGAGCAGACTGAGGCCGGGCGAGCCGAACGCATCCTGGCGGCCGGCATGATCATCTTCATGCTCATAGGCGGCGTCTGGATCCTCAACAGGATGTCGTCGCTGGTCCCGTACCCCGACAGGATGGCCATGGAAGTCGGCCTCGGAGTGACAGGATACAATGAGGTCCTGCACAAGCTCCAGACCCAGCTCTCCGAAGCCGAGCGGCTATACGCCGAGCGGGCGGAGAGGATGGCAAAGGCTCAAGCGGCATACGAATTCCGCCGCGAGGAATACCGCGTCCTGATGGAGCAGGGTACGCCCGGTGAATCGTCGCGCGAAACGTACGAGGCCGCGAGGGCGGACTACGAGGCGGCCGTGCGGGACGTGGAGATCGCTGTCCGCGTGCGAGACCGCGCAAGGGAAGACCTCTCCCGGCAGGAGAGTGAGATATCCGGCAAACAACAGGCGGTTTCCCGGCAATTCGAGGCGGCCCTGAGGAGCAGGGAAATCAGGTTGTTCCTGCTCAGGTGCATCTATGTATTGCCCGCGCTGGCGGCGTCGTTTCTCCTCTGGCAGAGGATGCGGCGGGCGAGGAGCAAGTACCTGATAATCGGCACCTCCCTCCTGGCATTCACGACCCTCCAGGGCATAGTAGTGACAGCCCAGTACTCCTGGCACCTGTTGAGGGGCTTGACCCAGATCGTCGTGTCCCTGGCTGGAACCGCGATCTGTGCTGCGGCCCTCGTCGCACTCAAGCGGTACGTGCTTAGCCCCGCGAGGGTCTCAAGGGCCCGTCTCAGAAAGGGCCAGTGCCAGCACTGCGGTTTCCCGGCGGGGGCGGGGGCGAGATACTGCGTGGCTTGCGGCGGAAGCCTGATGGAGACGTGTTCGTCGTGCGGGAATCCTCGGCCGGTGAACGCCGTTCACTGCCCTTCGTGCGGGAAATAAGAATGGTGCGCCTAGCAGGACTCGAACCTGCGCACCCGGCTCCGGAGGCCGGTGCTCTATCCTCTGAGCTATAGGCGCACTGCAACTAGCATTATATCAGAGTTTACCCAGCACCAGCAACAAGCCGAGCATGAGGAACGCCACCCCGGACCCAAGCGTGATGTACCTCTGGGGCACCACCTTCATTATCGCCTCGCCCGCGAGGACCCCGAGGAGCGACGTCAGCACCAGGGCCAGCGCAGCCCCGATGAACACCGACACCGGGGACCTCGTCTGCGCCGCCATCATCATCGTGGCCAGTTGCGTCTTGTCCCCCAGTTCTGCCAGGAATACGAGCGCGAACGTGCTTGTGAACAGCTTCCAGTCCATTGAGCCACCTCATCCGGCCGGTGTCGCCGTGAGCGGTTTCAGTGGGGTCTCGCCTCCGGACGGTATTCTTCACGGCCCCCGAGCTCCGGGCCGATGCCGGCCCTGGCCCGGATGACCGCCCGGTCGAACT
Organism: Ignavibacteriales bacterium; assembly: GCA_050260105.1. Lineage (GTDB taxonomy): Bacteria > Bacillota > Sulfobacillia > JABLXB01 > JABLXB01 > SM1-B181. The sequence continues at coordinate 50,380 of JBLNBR010000018.1, forward strand.
CCTCCAGCACCTGCGCCAGCGTGGGCTGGCCTATCTCCTGGAGTTCGTAGCGCACCCTGAGCGACGGCCTGTTTATCCGGGCTATCCTTCTCAGATCGATTGGCGTGGCGATCAGCACAACCTCGGCGTCGGCGGCGTTGATTGTGGCCTCCAGCTCCTTGACCTGCTTGTCGCCGTATCCCATGGCCGGCAACAGCATACCAAGGTGAGGATACGTCTCGAACGCCTTGCGGATGCTGCCCACCGCAAATGGTCTGGGGTCGACCAGGCACGCCGCCCCGAACTTCCTCGCCGCCACCACGCCGGCGCCGTAGCCCATCTCGCCGTGGGTGAGGGTCGGCCCGTCCTCGATCACCAGGACCCGCTTGCCCCTGATCGCGTCAGGGTCGTCCACGAATATCGGCGACGCCGCGTCAATCACCACCGCGTCCGGGTTGTACCGTCGCGCGCTCTCCCTGACGGACTCGATCCCCTCGGGTGATGCGGTCTCGATCTTGTTGATCACAATCACGTCGGCCATTCTCAGGTTGGTCTCGCCCGGGTGGTAACGCCTCTCGTGCCCCGGCCTGTGGGGGTCGACGAGAACGATGTTCAAGTCCGGTTTGTAGAACGAGAAATCGTTGTTCCCGCCGTCCCACAACACGACGTCCGCCTCGTCCTCGGCCGCTCTCAGAATCCGCTCGTAGTCAACACCTGCGTAAACTACCGTACCGTTCTCGATGTGGGGTTCGAACTCCTCTCGTTCCTCGACCGTGCACTCGAGCCTGTCCATGTCCTCGAAGGTGGCGAACCGCTCGCAGGCCTGCTTCATGAGATTCCCGTACGGCATCGGGTGCCGCACCACGACGACCCGGTGGCCCATGCCGCTGAGGATCTCCCTTACCTTCCTGGTGGTCTGGCTCTTCCCGACGCCGGTCCGCACGGCGGTCACCGACACGACGGGTTTCGTGGATTTGAGCATGGTGGATTCGGGACCGAGGAGCACGAAGTCCGCCCCTCTCGATAGAATCAGAGAGGCCTTGTGCATCACGTACTCGTGCGGCACGTCGCTGTAGGAGAACACCACCTCCTCCACATCGCCCGTGTCTAGGAGCTCAGGCAGCTGAGTCTCCGGGTAGATGGGAATCCCGTCGGGGTAGCCCGGCCCCGCGAGTTCCGCCGGGTATACGCGGCCCTCGATGTCCGGGATCTGCGTGGCGGTGAACGCCACCACCCTGTAGTCGCCGTTCCCCCTGTAGTAGGTATTGAAGTTGTGAAAATCCCTTCCTGCCGCACCCATTATGACGACTCCCCTGGGCACAGCCACACCTCCTTTATTCCCTGGTGCGGGGCGTTTTCGCCCACGTCCTCGGGTGTCTGTTCAGCCTCTTCAGGACCAGCGCGCTGGAGTACGGCACCGGAAAGCAGAACGCCGCGAGTGGCAGGAAGAAGAGCTGTACCACCACCAGCGCCCTTCTTAGGATGCCCCTGGGTCTTGCCACGGAATCCAGGTAAGGCATGTAGCGGTAGTATGCGTACACAGTGAAACTGAAGTAGATGAGCGAGAACAGGTTCAGTATCCACCTCGCCCAATTGGGCAGGATGAACGGATCCACGAGGCCGTTGTACCACAGGGTCATCACGGCCGGTGGAACCAGCGTGGCCCCCTGGTACAGCACCCATTCCACCTGACCCTTCACGAGAAGCTGGGTGAGAAGGGGTCCCTTCTTGTAACCCGGATACCTCGGGTCCTTGCGGATCTTCTCCATCACCTGCAGGTGGCCGGTACCCCATCTCAGCCGTTGAGTGAAGAACGCCTGGAGGCTCGGCGGTGTCTGCTCCGATGAGTAGTATGGGAGGTACTCCGGCCACGCGCCGCACTCGAGGTACGACCTCGTGCCTATCTCGAGGTCTTCCGTCAGCGCGGTATGGTCATAGCCTCTCACCCGCGAAATGAGCCCGCGGTCCAGGAAGAGGTTCGTGCCGCCCACGAACGGAAGCCTCCGGAACAGGACGGGAAGATACCAATCGTGGGCAATCGCCTGGTAGAGGGAGGCGATCTTGCAGAACGGCCCCATCTGGTAGAAGTTCCTTACCTGGAACACCGGGCCCTGCAGGATCTTCACCATGTCGCCCGATTCCAGGCGGCGGTAGGCGACGTACAGCAGCACGTCGCGGTCGGGGCGGCTTTCGGCGTCGTAGAAGCCGCACATCTCGCTGCGAGGATCGAGGAACGAGAGCCCGTAATTCAGCGCGCGACCCTTCGTCGAAGGCACGGGCGACCCTGTCCTCCGCCCCTCGTAGAACCCGTCGAAATCGAATGGGACCACTACGTGCTTGAGGACCGGCCGCGGGTCCCCGGAGGCGAACTCTCGCACCTTCGCCTCGATAATGTCCTGGGTCGTGGGAAGGCACGCGTCGTGGATCTCGGCCAGCATGGCCGCGAGCCTGCCCCTGTTCCTGACGGACTGGATCTGCTGGAATATCACCCCCGAGATACTCTCGGTCAGCGTACGCAGTATCTCCCTCGTGACGTTGTGGCTGGCGCGGGCGGCGTAGCGGATCATGCCGTCCACGATACGGCCGCTCGACCCGCCCCTCAACCTGCAGTACGTGGCCACGACCGGCATGGCCAGGCTGAGGCACAAGGGGTACACGCGTGATACCTCCTCATCGCTCATGCACGGGATCTCGCGTCTTACCAGGAGTTCCATCCTCTCGATGGACGGCCTGCCGGACCCCGCTACGATCTCGGTGGCCAGTTCCCTCACCATGGCCTGCTGCCTCGCGGGCGGCAATTCTGAAAGGGGCTTGGAAGACAACACCTCGTCTTTCAGCCAATCCGACCTGTGGAACTCCTTGAAGCACATCCTCGTGATGAGGCCTATGAGAACCGTCCTGGACTTCGGGTTAATCCTGGCCGGTGGGTGACCGCTGATGGCCTCCGCCGCGCCGCTGATGACGATCGCCTTGTCCTCCGCCCGCGCCATCGTCTCCTTCTCGTCGGTGACAACGACCAGCTCGTACCTGTCGGCGGGGTAATTCAGCCTGCTCATGTGGTCAATGGTTTTCTCGATTACCTCGGCCTCGTTCCGCGCGGGAATCATAATACTGAAGAAGGGGAGTCCCGTCCCCCTTCGCTCGGCCATCGACCTGAGAACCGGCACAGTGAGGCGTGGCTTGCGTTTCCAGTACTCCGAGTCGGCGTACCATTTCCAGAAGAAGAACCGGACGAACAGAACGAAGAAGAGTAAGTACAGGATTACCGCGGCGACATAGATGGTTTGTGGTAGGGTCACCCGGTTCACTCCCCTCTGGTAGGACCGTTTTGTAGTTTTGGTCAGCGCCGGAATTGATTATTCAGCAGCCGGCCGGCCGCCGGCGGCCCCGGAGGCTCCACGACCCATATGTTGACCCCGGCGCCTCCGCTGTGGCATACTTGTATCGAATTCTTTCGATGTAATGATGCGTCAAATTGATCCGTCCACAGGCGGTGGTCAGGATGGGGTTCGACCCCGTGAAGGTATTCCGGGCGCTGGGTAACGAAACCAGGTACGACTTGTTCAGGAGGCTGCTGCGCGGCAGTATTTCGACGTGTTGCGACAAGATATGCTTCAACGAAAGCGGCGTGTGCGTCACTGACGCCGTCAACCAGTCCGGCCTGGCACAATCCACCGCGTCGTATCACCTGAAGGTGCTCGAGGAAGCAGGTCTCATAAGGTCGGAGAAGCGCGGGCTGTGGACGTGCTACTTCCCGGAGCGCGAGGTCCTCGAAGCAGTCGGCCGTCTCTTCCTCAGCAACCCTGGAACAGGAGGTTGCCGTCATGATCCGTGAGATCCTGCGCATCACAGTGGAGGGGGTCGTCCACAACATCTGGTACCTGGCGGCAGGCATTTTGCTGGCGGCCGCCGCGGAGGTCTACCTGAACAGGTCCACGTTCATGTCGGCATTGTCGAGGTCCGGCTGGATCGGCGTGGTGGTGGGGACCGCGGTGGGGGCCTTGACGCCGCTCTGCTCGTGCGGCACCGCGGCCGTGATCCTCGCGCTCGTGGCATCGGGGGTCCCGTGGCCCCCGGTGGTGTCGTTCCTCGTGTCCTCGCCGCTGATGAGCCCCTCCGAGTACATGTTAACAGCGGGCGTCCTCGGCGTCTCCATGGCGAACGCCAGGCTCGTGACGGCGGTCGCCCTCGGCCTCGCGTCGGGTGGCGCCGCGCTGGTTATGGAGAACAAGCGCCTGCTCGTCAACACCGCGGCAAGGCGCGAGGAGGCTGCCGCCGGCGCTGGTTGTAGTTCATGCTGTGAGACCACGCAGTCCGCCGGCCCACCGGCCCGCGGGTCGCCTGAACCGGCCGCGTGTTGCGGCCCGGCCAATCCCGGTGCGCGGTTCCTCCGCGCGCTGCGAACCCAGGCCTGGTTCGTCCTGAAGTTCTTCGTGCTGTTCTCGTTCCTCGGGGCCGTCACGCAGGTGGTCGTGCCGGCATCGTGGGTGGAGGGATTGTTCGGGCAGGGCAAATCCTATTCCGTGGTATGGGCGGCGCTCGCCGGCGTTCCGCTCTACATGTCCTACACGGCTTCGATCCCTTTCACCGGCTCGCTGGTGCAAATGGGAATGGGTAAGGGCGCGGCGCTGGCGTTCCTCACGTCCGGGCCCGGCACTCACCTTGGAGCGCTTGCCGCCGTGGGTGTCATCGCCCCAAGGCGGGTATGGTGGCTGTACCTCGGAACGGTGTTCCTGGGGAGTGTGGTTGCCGGATTGCTGTACCAGGTGCTCTGACGATTCCGTTGCCTGCCCGGGTACACTACTCGGAGCGAATAAGGTCCCGAACCGTCCTGACGATGTCTTCCGCCAGTGCGACTGCGTCCAGTGCCGTCTTCGCGTTGTACGTCCTGGCCGGGATGCCGTCCGGAAGCCCGTTGGGGTAACGTGTAGCCACATAGAATCCGTCCAGGGGGGCCCACGCCTCCCTTTTCTTGTGGAACTCCTCGTGGTAACACGCGGCCTTTTCGCAGAGCGCGCCGACGGAGTGGCCGAGCACGAGGGCTTCACCACGGGCGTACAGAAACGCCTTGAGGGCCTTCTCACCGACCTGTTGCGCAAGGAAACAGGCGATGTGGTACCCCCCCTCGGAAGCGAGGCGCCCTGCCCATTTCAGATCGACCTCGGCCTGCTCCAACCAGCGCAGGCCCTCATCAAGCGGTTCCCTTCTCATAGAGCACCACTCCTTCCGCCAGTGCGCGCCTGAGAAACGGCTCGTCCGACATCCGTTCGAATTCCTCCGGGGTATACACGATGATGTCGGCGTCGACACGGGGAACCAGAGCACCGTAGACCCACGCGCTCCTCTCCACGAAGGGCAAATGCGTCTCGAGTACTGCGATGAGATCCACGTCGGTCAACTCGTCCGCCCGCCCACGGGCCAGAGAGCCGATGAGTATGACCCGCTCGGCCCCGAGGTCCACGAGGGCCTTGGACATGCGCCTGACCTCCGCCTCCAGTGCCGGCCGGCAATCCATTGGCAGTGACGCTCCCTCACCTGGAGTCTCCAGCAGTTCAATTCTATCATACCCGTCTGGGGGGCGTCGAAATCGATGGGGCGGGCCGTTCGGCACGACCCGCCCTTTCGCCCTGCTCTGCCGCACTGGCCTGGATCAGGTGTTCCGTCCTGATTGCGAGTTCTCGGTGATGAGCGGCCTCAGCGCGTCCTCGATGGTCGGCGCCCCGATTTCCTGGAGTTCGTACCTCACCCTCAGCACCGGGATATTCACCTTCATGATCCTTCTGAGGTCGATGGGGGTCGCCATGACCACGATATCCGCCCCGGACGTGTTGATGGTAGCTTCGAGCTCACGCACTTGGCGATCACCGTAGCCCATCGCAGGCAGCAACGCCCCAATGTGCTTGTATTTCTTGAACACATCGACTATACTGCCGACCGCGAACGGCCTGGGGTCTACCAGTTCCGATGCGCCCATCTTGCGGGCCGCCACGACCCCGGCGCCGTATTGCATCTCGCCGTGAGTGAGTGTCGGGCCGTCTTCGATGACAAGCACGCGTTTACCGCGGATCGCTCCCGAGTCCTCGACGAAAATGGGAGAGGCCGCTTCGATGACCATCGCGTCGGGGTTGCACCGCCGGATGCTATCCCTGACGATCGAGACCCCGTCCCCGGTAGCGGTATCCACCTTATTAATGACGATGGCATCCGCCATCCGCAGGTTCGTCTCTCCTGGATGATACTTCACCTCGTGCCCGGGCCGGTGCGGGTCTACGAGCACGATGTACACGTCGGGCTTGTAGAACGGGAAGTCATTGTTCCCTCCGTCCCACAACACGACGTCCGCCTCTTTCTCGGCCTCCCGCAGGATCATCTCATAGTCCACGCCCGCATATACCACGTTGCCGCGATCGATATGCGGCTCGTACTCTTCTCTCTCTTCGATCGTGCACTTATGCCTGTCGAGGTCGGCGTAGTCGCCGAAACGCTGGCACGCCTGCTTCCTGAGGTCGCCGTAGGGCATCGGGTGCCTGATGACGACCGCCTTCAGGCCCGCGTCCTTCAGAACCTGGCAGACGCGGCGCGTGGTCTGGCTCTTGCCGACTCCCGTCCTAACGGCGCCTATCGCCACCAGCGGCTTGCGGGAACGCACCATGGCGTGTGCGGGTCCGAGAATCCGGAAGTCGGCGCCACAGGCGAGGCACAGGGATGCCTTGTGCATCACGTATTCGTGGGGCACGTCGCTGTATGCGAATACCACCTCGTCGGCCTCGAACTCGCGGATGAGCCTGGGTAGTTCCTCCTCGGGATGTATCTGGATACCCTCGGGGTAACCGGGACCCGCCAGCTCCGGGGGATAGACCCTTCCCTCGATGTCCGGTATCTGGGTTGCTGTGAACGCAACCACACGGTATGCCGGATTCTGCCGGTAGAAGACGTTGAAATTGTGGAAGTCCCGTCCGGCGGCGCCCATGATGATCACCCTGGTCTGCACCACGTTCCACCCCTCCCCACTAGACCCTCTCTATCACATCACCAGAGCAAGAATGGCTTTCTGAACGTGCAGCCTGTTTTCCGCCTCGTCGAATACGATCGAATGGGGCCCGTCCATGACCTCGTCGGTCACTTCCTCGCCGCGGTGGGCGGGCAGGCAGTGCTCGAACAGGACATCGGGCTTCGCAAGGCTGAGCATCCCGGCGTTGACCTGGAATGGCCTCATGGCCTGCGCCTTCCTATCATGGTCGGCTTCCTGTCCCATACTTGCCCATACATCGGTGTAAATCACGTCGGCCCCGCGCACCGCCTCCGAGGGGTCGTTGACGACCTCGATGACGGCGCCCGTTTCGCGGGCGTCTTCCCTCGCCGCCTCCACGATTTCGCGCCTGGGCTCGAAGCCGGATGGCGAACACACGACGACGTGCATCCCCGTCTTCGCCCCGACGAACATCAACGAATGGGCCACGTTGTTGCCGTCGCCGAGGTACACGAGCTTGACCCCCTTGGTGGTTCCCCTCTTCTCGATTATGGTGTACGCGTCCGCCATCGCCTGGCAGGGATGCAGGAGGTCGGTGAGCCCGTTTATGATAGGAATCGACCCGTACTTCGCAAGGTCCGTCACGTCTTCGTGCGCGAACGAGCGGATCATGATCCCGTCAACATACCTCGACAACACCCGGGCGGTGTCGGCTATAGTCTCGCCTCGGCGGAGCTGCAATTCCTGCGAACTGAGGAAGAGCGCGTGCCCGCCGAGCTGATACATCCCCACCTCGAAGGAAATCCTCGTTCTCGTGGAGGGCTTCGTGAATATCATCCCGAGCGTCTTGCCCTTCAGGGGCTGGAACGGTTGCCCCGTCTTGTTCATCATCTTGAGAAACCCGGTCATCTCAAAGATCTGTTCGACTTCCTCCACGGTGAAGTCGTGGATTGAGATGAAATCCCTTCCCTTCAGCGTGACCGCCATCTGTGAAGTTCCCCCTTCCTTTGGCGGGCGACCGGCCGTCATGCCCGCCCGCTAGACAAATACCTCGCCTCTCACCTCGATGGACCTGCCGCAATCCGGACAGCGCCCATTCTCCAGTCGTGACCTGCGCAAAGCCAGTCCGGAGCGTTCCAGCAGCGTCGCTCCACACTGGGGACAGTACGTGTTCTGGCCCTCTGTGTCGGCCACGTTCCCCGTGAAAACATAGTGGAGGTATTCCATCGCGGTCTCCCTGCACCGCCTGAGCGTGGACTCGGGGGTCGGCGGCAGCGTCATACGGTAGTTGGGGAAATACCGCGAGAAGTGGAGCGGTATCCCCTTTCCGACTGACGCCAGCCACCGCGATAGGCTTCGAATCTCGTCGTCCGAATCGTTGAGCCCGGGGACCACGAGGGTTGTGACCTCGACGTGGAGGTCCGCTCCGCATGCCGCTTCCACGGTCCTGAGCACCGGTTCAAGTGTCCCGGCGCAAACCCTCCTGTAGTATTCATCGTTGAACGCTTTCACGTCCACGTTGACGCCGTCGATCAGCGGCAGCAGCCCTTTCAGGGGCTCTTTACGTATGAATCCGTTCGTCACCAGCACGTTCTTCAGGCCCTCCTCGCGAGCGAGCGCCGCTGTCTCGATCACGTACTCGTACCAGACGACAGGCTCCGAGTACGTGTAGGCGATTCCCACCACCCGCCTCTCCACTTCCCTCTCTTCCACCGCCGCCTTCACGAGGCTCTCCGCGGGAAGGTCCTGCGTCGGGGCATCCTCGTGTGCGATCTGCCAGTTCTGGCAGAACCTGCACCCGAGGTTACAGCCGGTGGTCCCCACGGAGAGGATATACGAACCAGGATAGAAATGGTAGAGCGGCTTCTTCTCGATCGGGTCGACGGCGTATGAGCTGCACTTCGCGTATCCTGTCGCCCGCAGGGTCCCCCCGACGTTCTTCCTGACCCGGCAGAACCCCGCCTTTCCCTCCGCTATCACACACTCCCTGGGGCAGAGCAGGCACCGGACACCCGCGCCGTCGCCCGTCCTCTCAAAGAAGGCGGCCTCCTTCGGAGAAGTCACCGCCCCCACCTCCCCTTATACATTCTTGCATAAACTGACTTTTCCTTCATCTTTTTCATACTATAGCAAAAAAGCCTCCGCTACCGGAGGCGGCTGTATTGGAGGCGGCCTGTGTTGCCGGCGCCGCTCCCCAACTCAGGCGTGGCCGGCCGGCCGCCGCATGTGGTGGCGTTCCACGGTGAACCTGAACAGCCTCACGCCTGTCTCGTCCGGCCGCAGCCCGGCCTTCTGTTTCGCGATGGACACCTGGGCCTCGACGGTGTCCACCCCCTCGAGGTCGGGTAGGAGCAGGCCTTGCCTGTGCCCCTTCTGGACTATGACCCCGTATTTCTTCGGATCCAGGCTGCCCTCGCCCGGCGCCTCTTCCGGCTCGCTGAGCACATCAACCGAGTAATCGAGGTCGTCGAGCTCGTCCGGGGTGACGGGATCGAATCTGGGGTCCTCGACCCCCGCGCTGATGGCATTGCGCATTATCTCGCCCGCCAGGTCCTTCTCGCGGGCGATTATCGTCCCGATGCAGCCCCTCAGTCTGCCGGACTTGTGCAGGGAAACGAACGCCCCCGCCCTTCTCTGCATTTCGGGTGGGATCCGGGCGGGTCTGCCGGCGAATCGCTTCTCCCTGACGAACGTCTCCAGGCTCAGCCTCGCCAGGCTCACGTACGGGTCCTCTTCCGGGCCGCTCACTTCGAACACCGCGGTGGCGTAGCCCACGCCGAACGGGCCCTCATAGGACAGCACCACCGGCTCATATTCCAGCCCGTCCAGCGCGCCGAACATGATTATGACGGGTCTGAGGCCGCATTCCCCTGCCTCATCGGCAAGGTCCTCGTCCAGGGACAGCACCGCGTTCGCGTCGCCCGAGCGGAGCGCGTCCACGATGACCCTGTCGAATTCCTTCCCTCGGGGCGAATAACCCGCCGGCGCGCCCCTGATGAGCCTGTGGGACAGGTCTCCGCTGGCGATCAGCGCACACCTGCGCTTGAGGGCCTCGCATGCCGCCCGGATGGCCCTTCCGAATTCGAACAGGTCACCCCTTGGGAGCATCGCCATTGTGATGGAAACCAGCCGGCTCCGGAGCCCCGCTTTGGCCAGGAAATAGAGCGGCACGAGGGCGCCGTGATCGATGCCGCCCATCCCCCTCTCGGCCGCGACACAGGGAATCCCGCGTTTCCTCGACTCCCCGACGACCGCCCTGACCAGATCCAGGTCGTTTTCCATCTCCACCGCCGCGCCGGGCGCACCGAACTGGGCAAGACTGCCCTTGAGCGGTTGCACCGCGGAAATCACGAGGGCGTCCCGCAGCACCGGACCGTGCGGCGTGATGACTACGAGGGTATCCGGCGAAGCCGCGGAGACGCGCGCCGCCACTTCCCGCATGCCCCGCACCGTCGCGGCCGCGCTGTCGGCTTCGCGCCCTCCCACTTCAGGGACGATGATCGGGGGATGTGGCGCTACGGCCGTCATGATGATCCCATCGCCCATCGGTAATCACTCTCCCTGGTTTGTGTGGCCCCGGCACTCCCATTCGCCTTGCCCGCGGCAAATCCTCCGGGCCCGTTTCACCATCACTATTCTGCCCAGATCAGCCCGGCAGCGCCCACTACGCGACACCCCGCCAAAAAACTGATGGCCGCGACGGCGGCCATCAATGGATCGGTCAATGAGGCGTCTCTGCCGGCTCAGCCCCTACAGGGCCCGCGCCAGGGGCCCATGGCCGGCCCATACATCGCGTGCTCGAATTCCTCCACTATGGCCAGCGCCTGCGACGGGTCACAGCCCATTCCCGTCAGCACGCCCGCGGTTGCGATCTGCCTGAGGGTGTGCTCGAGCGGAGCGCCTCTGCAAGCCTCTCTGATTCCGTGCGCGACTAGAGGGTTCACGACACATCTCCAGATCCCGGCGATGCCCTGCAGGCCCATACCCGGGCCCCCATACGCGCCATATGGGGCCCTTTCCCACATCTCATACGCCGGCCAGCGGGCATACGGATACCTACACATGAGAACACCTCCCAACCTGGACTACAGCATTGTATGGTATACAGAACTGATTTGTTACGGTTGACTAGGTCGAGAGGCCCTCCACCAGGAACCTCGCTATGCCGGTGAACACCGCCCAGGCCAGCCTGCGCTGGTAGTCCGGTTGGGTCAGCAGCGCTTCTTCGTTGGGATTCGAAAGGAAGCCCAGTTCGACAGTGACGGCGGGAACGGACATCTGCTTCAACACGTATTGCTGTGAGTTCCCCAGGGCCTGCCTCCAGGTGACGTCCGTAGCCCGGGCGAGTTCACGCTGGATCGTCTCCGCCAGCCGGCGAGAATCGGGGTGGCCCTTCGACACGTAGAACGTCTGCGGACCGTATTCCCATGAAGACGGGAACTTGTTGCAGTGGATGCTGATGAAGATGTCAGCGCCGCTCGATATGGCCTTCTCCACCCGGAGGTCGAGGTCGTCGACCTTCCTGGCCTGCGGATGCTTGAACAGGTCCGCCAGGTCCTCGTCCCCCTCGCGGGTCAGTACGACCGTCGCCCCCGCGGCTCGCAGGTAGCCCGCGAGGATCCTGGCCGTCTCGAGGTTGATGCGCTTCTCGATGGCGCCGGAAGCCCCGACGGCCCCGGGGTCTATGCCGCCGTGCCCGGCGTCCAGGCATATCACGCGGTTCGCCATGACGCGGCTGGCCGGGAGGTACCCTCCTCTCGCGGAGGGCATGAGCAGGCCCACAACGATCAGCGCGGCCGCCGCCAGGGCGACCGGAATGAGACACCAGCGAGGGATGGAGCGGGGACACCACTTGTGCCTGGGCACGCGAACGAGCACGATCATGCCACGGATCCCAGCCCTTCAGGATATGCCTATTGCGGGCGGGGAGCGCGTATGAACGCGGGGGAGGGGGATGCAATGAACAACAAGGGCCGGGCGGACTGCCCGGCCCCACTCGACTACCTCTTCGAGAACTGCGGCGCCTTCCTGGCCTTCTTCAGGCCGTACTTCCGCCTCTCCTTCATTCTCGGGTCTCTCGTGAGAAGTCCCGCCTTCTTGAGGGGGATCCTCAGCGTCGCGTCCGCCCTCGAGAGCGCGCGGGCAATGCCGTGCCTCACGGCGCCCGCCTGCCCCGATATGCCGCCGCCCTCGACGGTCGCGGTCACGTCGTACTTGCCCGAGGTTTCAGCGATCGCGAGCGGTTGCACCACGACAGTCTGAAGGGTCCTCATCGGGAAGTATGATTCCAGGGGCTTGTCGTTCACGACTATCTTGCCGGACCCGGGAGACACCCAAACCCTGGCCACGGATTCTTTTCTCCGCCCTGTCGCGTATACGTGCATCTCGGCCATTTAGGCCCTCCTTTCAAACCACCGGGTCAAAAGTCCTGCATCTGCTCGGGCTTCTGCGCGGCGTGCGGGTGATCGGGCCCCGCGTATACCTTCAGTTTCTTCGACATTTGCCTGCCCAGAGTATTGTGGGGAAGCATGCCCTTGACGGCCAGCTCTATGAGTTTCACGGGCTTCTTCGCCCTCATCTCTCCCAGGGACGTCGCCTTCAATCCGCCCGGGTACATGCTGTGCCTGTACCAGAACTCCCTTTCCGCCTTCTTGCCGGTCAAGAGGACCTTCGAAGCATTGACGACGATGACGAAATCGCCGGTGTCGACGTGGGGGGTGAACACGGGCTTCGTCTTTCCCCTCAATATCCTGGCTATCTGACTTGCCAGGCGACCGAGCGCCTTGCCCGAAGCGTCAACCACGTACCACTTGCGCTCGACCTCGCCCGGTTTCGCCAGGTAGGTGCTGTTCATAGGAATCCCCCTCGAATGCTGGTGATCAGCCCCAAAAAGTCACATCAATCATTGTATATAACGCCCCCTGGCATGTCAAGGAAAACCGCGCCCGGGGGTCGCCCCGTACCTCACTTCCTCCAGGCAGAGACCGTTCGGCGGCAGGGTAGGCCCCGCGAGGCCCCTGGACGGTTCCGCGAGGGCCAGCCGGACATCCCCGGGACCCCGTTTCCCGATCCCCACCTCGAGCAGGGTGCCCGCCATGATCCTCACCATGTTGTAGAGGAAACCGTCGGCCTCCACGGTAAACACCACAAGCCGGCCCCGGCCGGGCGAGCCGCCCTTTGACGCCTGGACTGTGGAGCGAAACACCGTCCGCACCGTGGTCACCGCCGAGCTGCCTGTCGACCGGAATGCCGCGAAATCGTGCCTGCCCGTGAAGTCACCCGCGGCAGCCCGCATCGCATCAACGTCCAGTTCCTGCCGCACCCATAGCGCGTACGCCCTCCAGAACGGCGAGGGGAACTCCGCATTCCAGAACGTGTAGCCATATACCTTCGACGTGGCGCTGTACCTCGAGTGGAAGTCCTGAGGGACTTCTTCGGCCGATACGGCCACAACGTCATCCGGGAGAACACTGTTCAGGGCGTGGGCGAATCTCTCTGTGGGGATGCGGGAGTGTGTCTTGAAATTGATCACCTGCCCGCGGGCGTGGACTCCGGCGTCCGTCCTTCCCGCCCCGGTGACCGCCGCCCGCGTCCCCGTTATCCTCTCGATAGCGTCCTGGAGGACGGCCTGGATCGTGGGCATCTTCCCCTGCACCTGGAATCCGTGGTAGTTGGTCCCGTCGTATTCGACCGTGACCTTGATGTTCCTCATGGTCAGGCCCTCACGCCCAGCGGGAACACCCTGTTCAGGACGATCACGCCCACTGCGAAGGCGGCGAACACCCCCAGGGCCACGTAGTCCTTCCAGGTCACCTTGAGCTCCACCATCCTGGTCCTATTCTGCCCGCCCCTGTAACAGCGGGCTTCCATCGCCATGGCAAGGTCGTCCGCCCTTCTGAATGCCCCGACAAACAGGGGCACGAGCAGCGGCACCAGGCTCTGCGCCCGCTTGAACAGGTTGCCGGTCTCGAAGTCGGCGCCCCGTGCCATCTGCGCCTTCATGATCTTGTCCGCTTCCTCGAGGAGCGTCGGGATGAACCGCAGCGCGATGGTCATCATCATCGCGAGCTCGTGCGCCGGGACCCCCACTCGCTGCAAAGGCTTGAGTATGCTCTCGAGGCCGTCCGTCAGCGAGATGGGCGATGTCGTCAGAGTGAGCAGGGAGGTCGTGGCTATCAGGATTATGAGCCGCGCCCCCACGAGCCCGCCCTGGATGGCGCCCTCCCTCGACGCGGTGATCGGCCCGAGGGTGAACAGGGGTTGGCCCTTTGTGAAGAACACGTGAAGCACCAGCGTGAAAACGAGTATGAACAGTATGGGCCTCAGGCCCCTGATGATCATCCCGAATGGCACCCTCGACATCCTGATCGCCCCCAGGGCGAACAACGCCAGGAGCAGGTACGCGTACAGGCTACCAGCGACGAAGAGCACGACTATGAACAGGGTCGTGACGGCGATCTTGACCCTCGGATCGAGTTCGTGTATCACGGAATCCGCCGGGTAGTATTGGCCGACCACTACTCCCCTGAACATTTTTCACTACCCTCCCGGGACGCCCGCGGGCTGCGGATCAGGCCGATGATCTCGAGCGCGGCCTCCTCCACGGTGAGTACGTCCATGCGCACGGCTTTGCCCTTCGCCCTGAGGTTCCTCATGAGGTCCGTCACCTCGGGCGGCGCCAGGCCTATCTCGTGAAGGAGGTCCGCCCTGCCGAACACCTCGCGAGGCGACCCGTCCAGCACGACTTTTCCCCTGTTCATCACCAGTATCCGCGACGCGAGCCTCGCCACGTCCTCCATGTTGTGCGATACAAGCACTATTGTGGTCCCGCGCTCCGCGTGCAGCCTCTTGATGTGGCCCAATATCTCGTCCCGCCCGTGTGGGTCGAGACCCGCCGTCGGTTCGTCGAGGACGATCGCGCCGTGGCCCATCGCCAGCACGCCCGCGATGGCAACCCTCCGCATCTGCCCGCCGCTGAGTTCGAACGGCGAGCGATTGAGAATCGCCTCGTCGAGGCCCACGAGTCTCGCCGCCTCGCGCACCTGCCTATCGACGTCGGCCGCGCTCATACCCAGGTTGCGCGGGCCGAAAGCGATGTCCTGGTAAACGGTCTCCTCGAATATCTGGTGCTCGGGGTACTGGAAGATCAACCCGACCTTCCGCCTGATCTCCCGGAGACTGGTCCCCCTGGCCCACAGGTCCACGCCGTCCACGATGACCGAGCCACTGTGCGGCTTGAGCAGGCCGTTGAGATGCTGCACGAGCGTGGACTTTCCCGATCCCGTCGGTCCAATGACAGCCACGAATTCGCCGTCCTCAATACGCAGGCTGATCCCGTCGAGGGCCACGACTTCGACGGGGGTGCCCGGGGAGTATATGTGAGTAAGGTTCCTTACCTCGATCGGCATATCCAATCCACCATATCATCGACGGTCAGCACGTCGCCGGGTACTTCCACGCCCTGCGCCCGCAGCTCGGCGGCCAGCTCGGCGATCTGCGGGACATCCAGGCCCCACGCCCTCAGCTTCGCCGGATCCGAGAAAACCTCTCTCGGTGTCCCGTCCAAGACTATCCTGCCCGAGTTCATCACGACGACCCGGTCCGCCTCGACGGCCTCTCTCATGAAGTGAGTAATGAATACGACGGTGATGCCCTTTTCCTTGTTGAGACGCCTGGCCGTTCCCAATACCTCGGCCCTGCCCTGCGGGTCAAGCATGGCTGTGGGCTCGTCGAGGATTATGATCTCCGGCTGCATGGCGAGGATGCCCGCTATGGCCACCCTCTGCTTCTGCCCCCCCGAGAGGGTATGCGGGGCGTGCCTGGCGTACTCCGCCATGTCCACCGTGCGCAAGGCGCCCGCCACTCTCTGCCGAATCTCGGCCGGCTTCAATCCCAGGTTTTCGGGGCCAAAAGCCACGTCCTCTTCGACGAGGGTGGCAACGATCTGGTTGTCCGGGTTCTGGAACACCATCCCCGCAGTCTGCCTGATCTTCCACAGGTTTTCCGCGTTCCCCGTGTCCATCCCGTTGACCACGACCTGGCCCCTGGAGGGAAGGAGCAGGGCGTTGAAATGCTTCGCCAGGGTGGATTTCCCGGACCCGTTGGGGCCGATGATGACAACAAACTCACCCCGGCGAACTGTAAGGTCGATGCCCTCAAGGGCCTCGACCTCCAGTGTGTCGCCTGCGTTATACAGATGATGAAGCCCGGAAACACGGATCACTCACGGCACCCCCCGCCATCCGGGGCCATACGGCCCCTAGACGAGCTCGATGATGGCCATAGGGGCTGCATCGCCTCTCCTGGGTCCCATCTTGATGATCCGCGTATAACCCCCTGCGCGGTGCGCGTATCTGGCCGACACCGTGTCGAAGAGCTTCTTCACCACGTCCTCATCCAGGAGGAATGCCGCGGTCTGCCTCCGCGCGTGCAGCGTTCCCCTCTTGGACAGCGTTATCATCTTGTCCGCCAGGCGCTTGATCTCGTACGCCTTGGACTCGGTGGTGACGATTCTCTCCTTCGCAAGGAGGGATGTCACGAGACTCCTGAGCAGGGCCCGCCTCTCGGCGGTGGTCCTGCCGAGTTTGCCGTAGGACATCGCGCTTCCTCCTATTCCTCCGATGGCTTTAGTGACAGCCCGAGGGCCCCGAGTTTCTGCTTGACTTCCTCGAGCGACTTCTTCCCGAGATTCCGTACCTTAATCATTTCCTCATCGGTCTTCTCGATGAGCTGGCCCACTGTGTTTATGCCCGCCCTCTTGAGGCAGTTGAACGACCTCACCGAGAGCTCGAGCTCCTCTATCGGCATCTCGAGGGTCTCGTCCCTTTCGCTGGCTTCCTTCTCGACCATGACCTCGACGTCGCCCGCGCCCTGCGTCAGGCCTGCGAACAGATCCAGGTGATCCATCAGGATGCGGGCCGCCATGCTCACCGCGTCATCCGGCCTGATGGTCCCGTTTGTCCACACTTCGAGCGTGAGCCTGTCGTAGTTGGTGACGTGCCCGACCCGGGTGTCGCCGACGGTGTAATTCACCCGTTTGATCGGCGTGAATATCGAATCCACGGGCGTGACCCCGATGGGCAGGTCCGGACGTTTGTTTCTCTCCGCGGATACGTACCCGCGGCCTCTCTCGACAGTCATTTCCATGGCGAGCCTGGCGCTCCTGTCGAGCGTCGCGATATGCAGGCCAGGGTTCAAGATCTCAATATCGGCGTCCGTCGTGATGTCGCCCGCCGTGATCTCCCTCTCGCCCTCGGCCTCGATCCGGATTATCTTCGTCCCGTCCCCGTGCATCCGCAGGGCCAAGCCCTTGATGTTCAGGATGATATCGGTCGTATCCTCCACGACTCCCGGAATTGTCGAGAACTCGTGAAGCACGCCGTCAATCCGCACAGTAGTTACGGCCGCTCCGGGCAGTGAGGAAATCAGCACCCGCCTCAGGGAGTTGCCCAGGGTGATTCCGTACCCCCGCTCCAGGGGCTCAACCACGAACTTGCCGTACGTACCATCCTCGCTCATCTCGACGCAGTCGATCCGCGGTCTTTCGATCTCGATCATCCAGTACCCTCCCTAGAGCACCATTTGTACGAGGGTCCGAGAAACCGTTCTTCAACACTACCCTACTTGGAGTACAATTCGACGATCAGGTGCTCCTGGATGGGAACGTCTATTTCCTCGCGCCTGGGCAGCCTGGTTATCTTCCCACGCATGTTGTCAGGGTCCAGCTCGAGCCATTCCGGAACAGAGCGGCTCTTCGCGATCTCGGCAAGCCTCTTCATCTTCGGAAGATCCTTGCTTCCCGCGGACACCTCGATGGTGTCGTTGTCCTTCACCAGGAACGAGGGTATGTTGACCTTCCGCCCGTTCACGGTGAAGTGCCCGTGCCTGACGAGCTGTCTCGCCTCCGGCCTCGAACCGCCGAAGCCCAGCCTGTAGACCACGTTATCCAGCCTGCGCTCGAGAAGGCTCAACAGCGTCTCGCCCGTCACGCCCTTCTTCTTGGCCGCGAGGCTGAAATAGCGCCTGAACTGGGTCTCGAGAATGCCGTATATGCGGCGGGCCTTCTGCTTCTCCCGAAGCTGCACGCCGTACTCGGATATCTTCTTCTTGGACTGGCCATGCTCACCGGGGGCGTAGCTTCTGCGCTCCACCGGGCATTTCGGGGTGAAGCACCGTTCGCTCTTCAAATAGAGCTTCTGGCCTTCCCTCCGGCATAGCCTGCAAACGGAAGCGGTGTACCTTGCCACTAAACTCGCACCTCCTAGACCCTGCGACGTTTCGGGGGCCTGCACCCGTTATGGGGTATTGGTGTGACATCCTTTATGAGGCTCACCTCGAGCCCCGCCGCCTGGAGCGACCTGATCGCCGCCTCGCGGCCCGAACCCGGCCCCTTCACGTAGACCTCCACTTCCTTGACGCCGTATTCCATGGCCTGCCTGGCGCAGGCCTCGGCCGCCATCTGCGCCGCGAACGGGGTACTCTTGCGGGAGCCCTTGAACCCCATTTTCCCGGCGGTCGACCATGCCAGCGCGTTGCCCTGGGGGTCGGTTATGCTGACTATCGTGTTGTTGAACGACGACCTGATATGGGCGATGCCTCGCTCGACGATCCGCTTTTCCTTTTTCTTCACGCGAGTCTTTCTCACCAAACCCAGTCCCTCCCGATCCCTCTACTTCTTCCTCCTGACTCCCACGGTCCTCCGCGGGCCCTTGCGAGTCCTCGCGTTAGTCTGAGTCCTCTGGCCCCGGACCGGGAGGCCACGGCGGTGGCGCAAGCCACGGTAGCAGCCGATGTCGATCAGCCGCTTGATGTTCATCTGCACCTCGGTCCTGAGGTCGCCTTCCACCTTGTAGTTCTTGTCGATGCAATCCCTGATCTTGCTTATCTCTTCCTCCGTCAGGTCACGGACCCGGGTATCCGGGTTGACCCCTGTCGTCTCGAGGATGAGTTTCGACCTGGCAGGACCGATCCCGTAGATGTAGGGCAGAGCAGCCTCCACCCTCTTATCCCTGGGCAAGTCCACTCCCGAGATTCTCGCCATACCTCGCGCCTCCTGTCAACTCCCCTGACGCTGCTTATGCTTGGGGTTCTTACAGATTACCATCACATTGCCCTTCCGCTTTATTACCTTGCATTTCTCGCAAATGCGCTTCACCGACGGTCTTACCTTCACGGTAAAAACCCCCTCCGTACTGACTCGATGTCACTTGTACCTTCTGACAATCCGCCCTCGCGACAGATCATAAGGAGACAACTCCACGAGAACGCGGTCCCCAGAAAGAATACGGATGAAATTCATGCGGATCTTGCCAGAAGCATGGGCCAAAACCTTGTGGCCGTTATCGAGCTCAACCCGAAACATCGCGTTCGGAAGCGGCTCGATCACGGTGCCCTCCACCTCTATGACATCCTCCTTGGCCATGCTTACCGACCTCCCCCCGGCGTCCTCCTCTGCCAGGCCTCGACAACCCCGCGGACTTCCGCGTTCGTGACCCTGTCTCCCCTCAAAATCCTGGCCGCCATCTCAGGCTCTACCCAATCATGCCCCACCACATGTTTCAGGTTCTTCTTCTTCGCGTTCTCGACCTTCCTGAGATCCCCGTCGGCGACAACCACCCTGTCGCCATCCAGGCCGATCACGACAAAGGTCTTGCCCGCGTCCCTTCCCGCCCTTGAGGTTACCACCTGCCCAACCCTCAAATCCGGCATAAACGATAGTTTCCCCCTGGTATTACCAGCTCATTCCAAGGCCGTCAGCACCAGCGGCCCGTCTTCCGTTAAGGCCACCGTGTGCTCGAAGTGCGCCGAACGCGAACCGTCGGCGGTCACCACAGTCCACCCGTCCGCGAGTACCCTGACCTCGTAGCCACCGGCGTTGACCATGGGCTCGAGCGCCAGCGTCATCCCGGCTTTCAGCGCCGGACCCATCCCGGCGGGCCCGAAATTGGGTACCTGCGGGTCTTCGTGCATGTTCCTGCCGATCCCGTGGCCCACGTAGTCGCGCACCACAGAGAACCCGTTCGCCTCGGCGTAGGCCTGCACGGCATGGCCGATGTCCGACAATCTGCCGCCCACCACGCACGCCGCCACCGCGCAATCAAGGCACCCCTCGGTAACCCTGATGAGCCGGAGCGACTCCTCCGGAACCTCCCCGACAGGCAGAGTCACGGCTGCGTCCCCTACGAATCCCCCCAGGACGGCGCCGACGTCGACGGACACAATGTCGCCGTCGTCCAGCCGCCTGGATCCGGGTATCCCGTGGACGACCTCGTCGTTCACGGACACACAGGCGGAGGCGGGGAATCCCCTGAATCCCTTGAACGCGGGAACAGCCTCGTGCCTGATGATGTAATCCTCAACGACCCTGTCTATGTCGATGGTGCGGGCGCCGGGCCTGGCGACCCTGGCGACCTCCGCCAGCGCCCCGGCCACAACGGCCCCTGCAGCCCTCATCAGTCCGATTTCCCTCGGCGACTTGATAATGATCATCAGCCAGCCTTCCTCTTTATCTCCTCGAGCGCCGCCCCGAGGTCCCGCGTCACCGCGCCGACCGGCTGGTTCCCGTTGATGTTTCTCAGGACGCCCTTGCGGTGATAGAACTCGATCAGCGGCTCGGTCTGCTCAGTATAGACCGCGAGCCTCCTGCTGACCGTCTCCTCCCTGTCATCGTCCCTGTGAGCGAGCGGCCCGCCGCACGCGTCACAAACGCCCTCCACCCGCGGCGGATAGTGTTTGACGTGATAGGTTGCCCCGCACGCGCGGCACACTCGCCGGCCGACCGAACGATCGATCAGGATATCCAGCGGCACCTCGAAGTTGATAACCCCATGAAGGTCGAGGCCCGCCTCCGCCATCATATCATCCAGCTCCTCCGCCTGTCTAAGGTTTCTCGGGAACCCGTCCAGGATGAATCCCCCCGCGCAATCGGGTTGCGTTATCCGCTCCCTGATCACGCCTATCGTGACGTTGTCCGGAACGAGTTGCCCCTTGTCCATGTATTCCTTGACCTTGCGGCCGAGCTCCGAGCCTTCCTTGACCGCCCTCCTGAACATATCCCCGGGGGATATGTGTGGCAGGCCGGTCTTCTCGCTCATCAACTCAGCCTGGGTACCCTTCCCCGCTCCGGGGGGACCCAGGAAAACAAGGCGCACGGTAGTCCCTCCCAGAACCTACTTGATGAAGCCCTGGTAATGCCTCATCATCATGTGGGCCTCAATCTGCTTCATCGTTTCAAGCGCGACGCTCACCACGATCAGGAGGCTGGTGCCGCCGAATTGAACACCCGGAACATTGGTGGTCCTCAGCACCAGGTTCGGCAATATGGCGATGAAAGCGAGAAATACGGCCCCTGCCAGCGTGATCCTGCTCGAGATCCTCATCAGGTAGTCGGCCGTCGGCCGTCCCGGCCTGATGCCCGGGATGAAGCCGCCGTACTTCTTCATGTTGTTCGATATGTCCATCGGGTTGAACGAGACCGTGGTGTAGAAGAACGTGAAGAACAGGATTAACAAGGTATAGGCAATCAGGTAACCCGGCCTGCGATAGTCGAACATCTGCTCCACCGCCCGCGCCCAAGGCGATGAGAAGAAGCTTGCTATGGTGGCGGGGAATGCAAGCACCGACGACGCAAAGATTATGGGCAGTACGCCCGCCTGATTGATCTTCATCGGGATGTGGGTGCTCGCCCCGCCGTAAACCTTGCGGCCCACGACCCTCTTCGAGTACTGGACCGGTATCCTGCGCTCGCCCTCTGTTATCCAGACGACGGCGGCGATGACCACCGCCCCGATGACCGCGAGAGCCGCCACGTTGATCACCGAGATCCGGCCCGCCGCCAGATACTGTCCCATGGACCAGAGAGTCGACGGGAGCCTGGACACGATGCCGGCGAAGATTATCAGCGATATGCCGTTACCTATCCCCTTCTCGGTGATCTGCTCACCCAGCCACATCAGGAACGAGGTCCCGGCCGCCAGCGAAACCACTACAATGGTCATCTGCACGAACCCTGACTGGGCCAGGGCGCCCATCCTGCTGATGGCCAGGGTCATGCTGAACCCGGTGACCGCCGCCAGGATGACCGTGGCGTATCTCGAGTACTCATTGAGCTTCTTGCGCCCGTCTTCTTCCTTGGACATCTTCTCCCACTTCGGGATGATGATGGTCAACAGCTGCATGATGATCGACGCGTTGATATACGGCGTGATCCCCATCGCGAATATCGAAAACGTCTTCAGGGCGCCCCCTGAAAACAGGTCGAGAAACGCAAATATGCTCCCCTCTTTGAACAGCTCGGCGATGACCTCGGTGCGGATCCCGGGAACCGGCACGTGGGTACCGGCCCGGAAAACGACGAACATCCAGAGCGTGAACAGGAGCCTCCGCCTCAGGTCCCCGATTCTCAGGGCACTCTTCAGCGTACTAAGCACCCGCTATCACCTCTGCCTTCCCGCCGGCTGCCTCGATCTTCTTGACGGCCGCCCCGGAGAATTTGTCCGCCCTGACCGTGAGGGATTTCTCCAGGTCGCCGTTTCCGAGGATCTTCACCCCGTCGTAGACGCCCTTGATGATCTTCGCCTTCCTCAGGGTTTCGGGGGTGACGACCGCCCCCTCATCGAACCTATTGAGAGCCGAGACGTTCACCTCGGCGTAGACTGTCTTGAAGACGTTCCTGAATCCCCTCTTGGGGAGCCTGCGCTGCAGCGGCATCTGGCCGCCCTCGAAACCGCGGCCCTTGGCCCCACCCGCGCGCGCCTTCTGGCCCTTGTGCCCACGGCCGGCGGTCTTCCCGAGGCCTGAGCCGAGGCCCCTGCCGGCCCTGACGTGCTTCGTCCTGGAACCGGGAGCTGGCTTGAGTTCGTGAATCCTCACCTGTCAGTCCACCTCCCCATCAACCTGCTCGACCGACACCAAGTGCTCGATCCTGCGGACCATACCCCTTATGCTCGGGGTATCGGAATGCTCAACAGACTGTTCACGCCTGTGCAACCCGAGCGCGGCGGCCACCGCCCGCATTCCCTCCGGCTTACTGGCCAGACTCTTCTTGAGAGTGATCCTTATCTTATCGGACAACTCCGTCCCCTCCAGTTACCCCACCAGTTCGTCGCTGCTCTTTCCCCTGAGTCTGGCGACGTCCTCAGCGTTCTTCAGTTGTTTGAGGCCCTCCATGGTGGCGTAGGTAACGTTGCAGGCGTTCGAGGAGCCGATTGACTTCGTCAGTACGTCCCTTATCCCCGCCAGCTCGAGGACCGCCCTCACCGGGCCGCCGGCGATGACGCCGGTACCCGCGGAAGCAGGCTTCATGAACACCTGGCCCGCGCCGAAGTGCCCCAGGACCTCGTGCGGTATGGTGGTGCCGACGCGGGGGACATTGATCAAGCCCTTCTTCGCGCCCTCTATGCCCTTGCGTATCGCATCGGGAATCTCGGCCGCCTTGCCGAGCCCCACGCCCACGCGGCCCTGGCCGTCACCGACCACGACCAGCGCGGAGAAACTGAACCTGCGGCCGCCCTTGACAACCTTGGCGACCCTGTTTATCGAAACGACCTTCTCCTTGAATTCCTGCTGGGAAGCGTCAGGCCTTGGCATCAGTTCCCCTCCCTGTCTAGAATTCCAGCCCCGCGGCCCGTGCCGCGTCGGCAAGCGCGCGTACCCGTCCGTGATACAGGTATCCGCCGCGATCGAACACGACCGACTTGATTCCCTTTTCGAGGGCCCTCCTGGCCACCAGGTCGCCCACGAGTTTCGCGGCCTCCATGTTTCCCCCGTGCTTCACCTTGGTCTTGATCTCTGGGTCCAGGCTGGAAGCCTGCACCAGGGTCTCCCCGCCTGTGTCCACCACGATCTGGGCGAATATGTGCTTGAGGCTCCTGAAAACCGAAAGCCTCGGACGTTCAGGTGACCCGAAAACATGTTTGCGTACCCTGAGGTGCCGCCTCAGCCTTCCCGCTTCTTTGCCCCGACCTTTCTGCACGCTAAGACACCCCCGTCACTACTTGCCGGCCTTGCCGGCCTTGCGGCGGACCTTCTCGCCGGCGTACCGGATGCCCTTACCCTGGTAAGGTTCCGGGGGCCTGACGTCACGGATCGTTGCCGCGATCTGCCCCACGGCCTCTTTATCCCTTCCCCTGACCACGATCAGGGTCGGGTTGGGGACCTCGAATTCCACCCCTTCGGGCGCCTCTATTTCCACAGGATGAGAATACCCCACTGTCAACACGAGTTTCTTCCCGCTCTTCGCCGCCCTGTAGCCGACACCCACGAGCTCCAGGCTTTTCTCGAAACCCTTCGTCACGCCCACGACCATGTTCGATATGAGCGTGCGCGTAAGCCCATGGAGCGCCCTGTGAGTCTTTCCGTCGGAGGGCCGGTCAACCTTGACGGCCTTGTCCTCTATCCTGACTATCATGGCTTCGTGAAGCCTGCGGCAGAGCTCTCCCTTCGGCCCCTTTACCTTCAGTACGCCGCTATCGAGCGCCACCTCGACACCATCCGGTATCACAACGGGCAGGCGACCCACTCTCGGCATCCCGCTTCCACCTCCTCACCAGCGAACGGGGTTACCAGATGTAGCAGAGAACCTCTCCCCCGACTCCCTCTTTCCTGGCCGTCTTGTCGGTCATGATCCCCTTTGAAGTCGACAGGATGGCGAGGCCCAGGCCGCCGAGAACCTTCGGTACAGCGTCGCTCTTCACGTACACCCTGAGTCCCGGTTTCGAGATCCTCTTCAGTCCCGTGATCACCTTGGTCCTGTTGGGACCGTATTTGAGGTAGACCTTGATGACGCCCTGCTTGCCGTCATCGATCCACTCAAAATCCCTTATGAAACCCTCTTCCTTGAGGATCTGAGCCAGGGCCCTCTTCAGTCTCGAGCCAGGCAACTCGACCTGCTCGTGGTTGACCATGATCGCATTCCGGATCCTCGTGAGCATATCCGCGATTGGGTCAGTCACTACCTTAACCCCCTTCCTCCGTACCAGGCTCTTCGTTTACCAGCTCGCCTTCGTTATGCCCGGGATCTCGCCCCGGTGAGCCATGCGGCGGAAGCACAGCCTGCAAATGCCGAAACGCCTCATGTAGGCGTGGGGGCGCCCGCAGAGCTTGCACCTGTTATGCTTCTTAACGAGAAACCTGGGTTCTCGCTTCGTCGCTTCAATCTTAGCCTTAGTCGCCACCATTTCCCCTCCTTAGGCGGGTCAATCCTTGAAAGGCATCCCGAGCAACTTGAGGAGCTCGCGAGACTCCTCGTCCGACTTCGCCGTAGTAACGACCGTGATATCCATCCCCCTGATCTTCTCGACCTTGTCGTAGTCGATCTCGGGGAAGATGAGCTGCTCCTTCAGACCGAGCGAGTAGTTGCCCCTTCCATCAAGGCCCTTAGACGACACCCCGCGGAAGTCCCTGACGCGCGGTAGCGCGACGTGGAACAACTTGGTGAGGAAATCGAACATCCTCTCGCCGCGGAGAGTGACCTTACACCCAATCGGCATACCCTCTCTGAGCTTGAACGCCGATATCGACTTCTTCGCGCGGGTAATGACCGGCTTCTGGCCACTGATGGCCGCCAAGTCGGCCGCTGCCGCGTCAAGGGCCTTCGGGTTCTGGATGGCGTCGCCCACGCCCATATTCAGCACGACCTTGGTCACCCTCGGGACTTGAAGGGGGTTTTTGTATCCGAAGGTCTTCATCATTGCCGGAACAACCTCGTTAACGTACTTCTCTTTAAGGTACGCCAATTCCGTACCTCCTTTCCGTAAGTCCCCCTAGATGACCTCGCCACACTTCTTGCAGACCCGGACAGGTTTCCCCGTCTCCAGAAGCTTCCTACCCACCCTCGTCGGGCGGTTGCACCTCGGGCAGACGGTCATCACCCTGGAATCCGGGAGCGGCGCCTCTTTCTCGATGATGCCGCCCTGCGGCATCTTCTGGGTGGGTTTCTGGTGCTTCTTGACTATGTTGACGCCCTCCACCACCACAGTGCCCTTGCCCGGATCCACCTTCATGACCTTGCCCTTTTTGCCCCTGTACTTGCCTGCCAGCACGACGACCGTGTCGCCGGATTTCACACGAAGTTTCTTACGTTCGACCTTCTTGTGTTCCATCAGGGTACCCCCTCAAAGGACTTCGGGCGCGAGTGAGATTATCTTCATGAACTCCTTCTCACGGAGCTCCCTCGCAACCGGCCCGAAGATACGCGTTCCCCTCGGCTCCCTATCGTCCTTCAGCACCACAGCCGCGTTCTCATCGAACTTGATGTGCGATCCATCCTCACGCCTGAGGCCCTTTTTCGACCTGACGATGACCGCCTTGACGACGTCGCCCTTCTTCACGACGCCGCCAGGGGCCGCTTCCTTGACGGACGCGACGATGACATCGCCGATATTCGCATACCTGCGGTAGTGCCCGCCGAGCACTCTTATGCACATGATGCTCTTGGCCCCGGTGTTGTCGGCGACCGCGAGCCTTGTATACGTCTGTATCACGGATGAGACCCCCCTTTTACCCAGGCCTCATGGCTTTACTTGGCCCGTTCAAGCACCTCGACGACCCGCCACCGCTTATCCCTCGAAAGCGGGCGCGTTTCCATTATCCTGACCCGATCCCCGGTCTTGCACTGATTGGTCTCGTCGTGCGCCTTCAGCTTCTTCGTGATCTTCAGGCGGCGGCCGTACAACGGATGGGCCGCGAGCCTCTCGATCGCCACGACCACGGTATTCTGCATCTTGTCAGAAACAACCGTGCCCACCCTGACCTTCCGCGATCCCCGCCCGTTTTCCATAATCGTCGTCCCCCTGTTCTAGGCCCTCGCCTGGCTTGCCTTGAGCTCCCGCTCCTTGAGGATGGTCTTGACTCTCGCGATGTCCCTGCGCACTTCCCCAATCCTCATCGGGTTCTCCAGCTGGTTGGTCGCCAGCTGGAACCGGAGATTGAACAACTCTTCCTTGAGGCCCTCGAGCTTCTTCAGAAGCTCGGGGGCTTCCATGTCGCGCAGCTCCTTAGCCTTCATTCGCTTCACCACCCACCTCTTCGCGCTTAACGAAGCGCGTCTTCAAGGGCAGCTTGAACGCGGCGAGCCTCATGGCCTCCCTCGCGACATCTTCGCTTACCCCGGCCAACTCGAACATGACCCTGCCCGGCTTGACCACGGCGACCCAGTATTCGGGGTTCCCCTTGCCGGAGCCCATACGAGTCTCGGCCGGCTTCTTGGTTACCGGCTTGTCGGGGAATATTTTGATCCAGACCTTGCCGCCCCTCTTGATGTACCTGGTCAGGGCAACACGAGCGGCCTCAATCTGCCTGTCGGTAACCCACGCCGGCTCCATGGCCTGGAGGCCGTACTCCCCGTACAACACCTCGGCGCCCCTGTATGCCTTGCCGGCCCGGTTCCCGCGGTGCTGCTTCCGGTGTTTTACCCTTTTCGGCATCAACATGGGTTACTCTCCTCCTTCAGCAGCCGCCGCCTTCGGCTTTTCCTTTTCGGGCCTGGTGGGGATCACGTCACCCTTGTAGACCCACACCTTGACGCCAATCTTACCGTACGTCGTCGTCGCCTCGGCGAACCCGTAGTCGATATCGGCTCTGAGAGTGTGGAGGGGGACCGTGCCCTCGACGTCCCTTTCCCTGCGCGCCATTTCGGCGCCGCCGAGGCGACCGGCGATCCTCACCCTGCACCCCTTAGCCCCGAGCCTCATCGCCCTGGACACGGCCTGCTTCATGGCCCTCCTGAACGATATCCTCTTCTCTAGTTGCGACGCAATGTTCTCGGCCACCAACTGGGCATCGGTCTCCGCGCTCTTCACCTCGACGATGTTGAGCGAAACCTGCTTGCCCGTCAGGGCCTCGACCTGCTTCCGCAGGTCTTCTACCCCCGAACCGCCGCGGCCGATGACCATGCCGGGCTTCGCCGTATATATGGTGACCTTGAGCCTCGTGGCAGCCCGCTCGATCTCGATGCGGGAGACGCCGGTCGAGAATAGCTTCTTCTTCAGGAACTCCCGGATCTTGACGTCCTCCATGAGGATGCCGGGGAACTCCTTCTTGTCGGCGAACCACTTGGCGTCCCAATCCTTGATGATGCCTATCCTCAAACCTTTGGGATGAACCTTCTGGCCCATTACTTCCCCTCCTTTCTCTCCTTGACTGCCACGGTGATGTGGCTGGTCCGTTTGAGAATCGGGAAGGCCTGGCCCCTCTGCCGCGGGTGATACCGGCGCCAGATGGGACCCTGATCCGCAACGGCCTCTGCGACGTAGAGTCTGCCGGCGTCCATGTCGAAGTTGTTCTCGGCGTTGGCTACCGCCGACTTCAGCACCTTACTTATGATCGCCGAAGCCCTTTTCGGCACGAACCTGAGTATTGCGAAAGCCTCGTTGACGGGCTTACCCCTGATCAGGTCCAGCACGATCCTGACCTTCGTCGGCGATATCCTCATGTGCCTGGCCGTCGCCCTTGCTCCTGCCGCACCCGTTTCCAAGTCGAACTCCTCCTCCAGCGATCACTTGAGGGCCGTCGATCGCTCCGTGTGGGCCCCGTGACCGCGGAAAGTGCGCGTGGGGGCGAATTCCCCCAGTTTGTGACCGATCATGTCTTCCGTGATGTACACCGGCACGTGCTTGCGGCCATCGTAGACTGCTATCGTATGTCCGACCATGTCGGGCATTATGGTGGAGTCCCTGGACCAGGTTCGGAGGACCCGCTTCTCACCCTTCTGGTTCATGGCCTTCACGCGACTGAGCAGGTTCTCGTCTACGAACGGCCCCTTCTTGACGGACCTGGACATTCACAGGCCTCCCTTCACTACTTCCTTCTCTTCACGATGTAAATGTCCGAGGGCTTGCGCTTCTTCCTGGTCTTATACCCCAGCGTGGGCTGGCCCCACGGGGACACCGGACCGGGCATGCCGATCGGAGACTTGCCCTCGCCGCCGCCGTGCGGGTGATCCACCGGGTTCATGACCACGCCGCGCACCGCCGGCCTCTTCCCCATCCAGCGGCTGCGCCCCGCCTTGCCGATGGAGATGTTCTCATGCTCCACGTTGCCGACCTGTCCAACGGTAGCCCTGCAGTCGAGGCTTACGTATCTCTGCTCCCCGGATGGCATCCTGAGGAGCGCGTAGGGCTCTTCCTTCGCCATGACCTGGGCGCTCGACCCCGCGGACCGGATGATTTGCGCTCCCTTGCCCGGCTTCAGTTCGACCGCGTGCACCACCGTGCCGGCCGGGATGTTCCGGAGAGGCAGCGCGTTCCCCGGCTTTATGTCCGCGTCGGCGCCCGACATCAGCGTATCCCCAACCGCCACGCCGACCGGCGCAATGATGTACCGCTTCTCCCCATCCGCATACTGCAGGAGGGCTATGCGCGCCGACCTGTTGGGGTCGTATTCGATCGCGGAGACCTTCGCTGGTATGCCGTCCTTATCGCGGCGGAAATCTATGACCCTGTACGCCCGCTTGTGGCCGCCGCCCTGATGCCTGACGGTGATCTTGCCGCGGGCGTTTCGCCCCGCGCGCTTCTTCAGGTCCGTGAGCAGTGACCGCTCCGGCTTCTTCTTCGTTATCTCTTCGAAAGTGCTTACCGTCATCCCCCGGATCCCGGGCGAGGTCGGTTTGAACGATTTCACTCCCATGGTGAACTACCTCCCAGGGCGCCCAGGCCCCCTACATTCCCTCAAAGAACTGTATCTTCTGCCCCTCCTCGAGCGTGACCACGGCCTTCTTCCAGCTCGGCCGGCGGCCGGTGTGGATGCCCATTCTCCTGACCTTGCCGAGCATCCTCATCGTATTGACGCCCCTGACCTTCACCTTGAATATCTCCTCGACCGCCTGCTTGATGTCGGTCTTTGTCGCCCTTTCATCAACCACAAAGGTGTAGCGTGAGCCGCCCATCGCGGCGTTGCTCTTCTCGGTTATCACCGGCCTGATGATGATGTCCCTGGCTGTCATCATCCCGCGAGCACCCCCTCGACCCTGGCGACGGCATCCCTTGTTATGACGAGTTTATCGTGATTGAGCAGGTCATAGACATTCAGGTTCTGCGCAACCAGGTTCGACACACCCTGGATGTTGCGCAGGCTCTTTGCTACTACCTCATCGGGATCCGCCGTAACGACCAGCGCGGATTTGGACGCGTTGAGGTTCGCCAGGATCCTGATCATCTCTTTCGTTTTCGGCTCGCTCAGGGTGAGCTCGTTCACCACGATCATCCCGCCGGCCTGCAACTTCGCGGTGAGCGCGGATTTCAGCGCCAGTCTCTTCGCCTTCTTGGGTATAGTGAACCCGAAATCCCTGGGGTGCGGGCCGAATACTACCCCGCCCTTCCTCCACAGGGGAGAACGGATGGTGCCCTGCCTTGCGCGCCCGGTACCTTTCTGTCTCCACGGCTTCCTGCCGCCCCCTGAGACCTCCGCGCGCGTAAGCGTGTCCGCCGTCCCGACCCTGGAGTTGTCCAGGTGCATCCTGACGACGGTGTGCATCAGGTGCTCATTTATGTCTACCCCGAATATGGAGTCCGACAGGTCCATTTCCCCGACCTTGGCGCCGGACGTATCCAGAACGTCAACCTTCGGCATACCCTGGTCCCTCCCTTCTACTTAGCCTTGACGGCGTTCTTTATCGTGACCAGGGAACCGGTGGGCCCCGGCACAGCGCCGCGGACAAGGATCAGGTTTCGCTCCGGTTCGACCCTGACGACCTTGAGGTTCTGAATCGTCACCCTCTCGTGCCCGTAACGACCCGGCATCAACCGGCCCTTGAAGACGCGCGCCGCCTTCCGGGACTGCAGCGAACCAGGACCGCGGTGGTACTTGGAACCGTGGGCCATCGGCCCGCGATGGAATCCCCACCTCTTGATGCCGCCCGAGAACCCGTGGCCCTTCGTGAGAGCCGTCACGTCGACGTACTCACCCGCCGCGAATACGTCCGCCTTTATCTCATTACCCACCTCGTACCCATCGGTCTTCTCCAGCCTGAGCTCCCGGAGGTACCTCAGCGGCGCCACCTTGGCCTTCGCAAACTGCCCCTTGACGGGTTTGGTCATAGACTTCTCCCTTGCGGGCATGAAACCGACCTGAAGCGCGGTATAGCCGTCCTTCTCCGGTGTCCTCTTCCGCACGACCACGCACGGCCCGGCCTCAACGACCGTCACCGGTATCACGACACCCTTTTCATCAAACACCTGGGTCATGCCCAGTTTCCTGCCAACTATCCCTTTCTGCAACTGTTCCACCTCCCTCTGCAACCGTCCGGACCCGCACACTAGAGCTTGATCTCAATGTCAACCCCTGCCGGCAGGTCCAGCCGCATGAGGGCATCGACGGTCTTGGACGTCGGGTCCACGATGTCGATCAGGCGCTTGTGAACCCTCATCTCGAACTGCTCCCTGATGTCCTTTTCCCCGTTGGGAGCGACGAGAATTGTATACACGCTCTTCTCAGTTGGAAGAGGAACCGGGCCGGAAACGGACGCGCCCGTTCGCTTCGCCGTATCGACAATCCGTTCCGCCGAACGATCCAGTATCTTGTGGTCAAATGCCCTGAGGCGGATCCTTATCTTCTGGGCAGGCATCAAGTCCCCTCCTCGAAAAGCCC
>JBLNBR010000019.1:0-8797 GCA_050260105.1 Ignavibacteriales bacterium
TCCAATAGAGCTATTTGTCCGCCATTATTTTCGAAAATGCCAAGCTATCGTCACTCGACTGCTTACCCACTCCTATCTGCGATCTTCTTCCCCCACGGCTCCTAACTTGCGGAACCCCTGCGTTCCGGCGTCAACTATCTTGAACACCAGATCTACCTCCGCTGCAACCTGGCCGCCA
Organism: Ignavibacteriales bacterium; assembly: GCA_050260105.1. GTDB lineage: Bacteria > Bacillota > Sulfobacillia > JABLXB01 > JABLXB01 > SM1-B181. Next base: position 179 of record JBLNBR010000019.1, read on the forward strand.
ACCGTGGCCACACCCCTACCCTTGCCGAACCCCGAACGCACCCTGAGTAGTTCGGTCTCCAGGCGGAGCGTCTCGCCGGGCCGCACTATCCTCCTGAACCTCGCCGAGTCGATGCCCGCGAAGAGGGGGATCTTCCCCCGATATTCCTCACAGGCGAGCACCGCAACGGCGCCACACTGTGCCAGGGCCTCCACTATGAGCACGCCGGGCATGACGGGGCATCCCGGAAAATGGCCCCTGAAGTAGTCGTCACCGGCAAGAACGTCCTTCTCCGCTACGGCCTTCCGCCCCGGTTCCAGATCAATGACCCTGTCTATGAGGAGAAAGGGCTCCCTGTGGGGTATAATGGACCGGATCTGCTCGCCCGAGAGCACTCAGTACACCTCCAGTGCGCTAGTCTCTATTCTACTATCCAATGATTTCATTTCCAAGGACCGGCCCCGCTTGATTTCGGCGATCCGGGAGGTTATGATAGTCATTAGTAGTAACTCCTAGTAATTACGTCCTAAGTGGAGGTCACAATCAGGTGGCGAACGCAGGCTTGAATGTCAGGCTGTCCGGAGTCGGTTCGTGCCTCCCGGAGCGCGTGCTGTCCAATTCCGACCTCGAGCGGATCGTCGACACCACGAACGAGTGGATTCTCGAGCGTACCGGCATCCGCGAGAGGAGGATCGCTCCCGACGGCGTCGCGACCTCCAGTCTGGCCACAGTCGCCGCGCAGCGCGCCCTCGAAGATGCCGGTCTCTCCCCCGCGGATGTCGAACTCATAGTCGTGGGCACGATCACTCCCGACATGGTATTTCCTTCCACAGCGTGCCTCGTCCAGCGCAATCTGCAGGCTTCGAAGGCGGCCGCTTTCGACATCGGCGCTGCATGCTCAGGCTTCATCTACGGTGTAACGACAGCGGCGTCGATGGTCTCTTCCGGTGTCTACCGCAACGCGCTCGTGATAGGCGCGGACACCCTCTCGAGGATAACCGATTGGAGCGACAGGGCAACCTGCGTGCTGTTCGGCGACGGCGCGGGCGCCGTGGTGCTCGAGCCCGGCGAGGGCATCCTGGCGTCGTGCCTCGGCGCGGACGGAACGGGGTGGGATGCCTTGATGCAGCCCGCAGGGGGTTCGTTGATGCCGGCCAGTCACGACACTGTGGACAAGAAGCTCCACACCATAAAGATGAACGGGAATCAGGTGTTCAAGTTCGCGGTGAGGGCGATGGACAACGCCGTCGCCACGTGCCTCCAGAAGTGCGGCATGACCTGCGACGATGTGAGTCTCCTCATTCCGCACCAGGCGAACACCCGCATAATCGAGTCGGCCGCTGCGAGGCTCAAGATCCCCATGGAGAGGGTCGCTGTGAACATCGACAGGTACGGAAACATGTCATCCGCGTCGATACCGGTGGCGCTCGACGAATCGATACGGTCGGGGCGCCTCAACAGGGGTGACGTGGGGGTGATGGTTGCGTTCGGCGGTGGTTTGACCTGGGGGGCGGCGGCCTTTCGCTGGTAGATGACGACCGGGCGGCGGGACGCGCCCCGCGGGCGTACGGCGGGCGACTCCCGAATAGGAAGGCGAGGGATTGCATTGATAGCGTTCGTGTTCCCAGGGCAGGGCGCGCAACACGTGGGGATGATGGGTGACATCCTGGAGAATTTCCAGGAAGCCCGGGATGTTTTTGACAGGGCGGGACAGGCCCTCGGCCAGGACCTTGCGGGCCTCTGCCTACGCGGACCGGAGGCCGAGTTGACGAGGACGGTCAATGCTCAGCCGGCGATACTGGCCAGCAGCATAGCCATATTCGAGGTTCTGAAGGCGCGGGGTCTTGCCCCCGAAGCAGTGGCCGGGTTGAGCCTCGGAGAATATACCGCTCTGGTCGCAGCCGGCGCCATCGACTTCTCCGCCGCGCTGACGCTCGTCAGGGCCAGGGGTACATACATGCAGGAGGCCGTCCCCGAGGGCGAGGGGGCGATGGCGGCGATCATCGGCCTCGATGAGGCGAAAGTCCGGGACATCTGCGCGGGAGCGTCCGGTGAGGGGCTCGTGGAGCCGGCCAACCTGAACAGCCCGGGGCAGATCATCGTATCCGGCCGGGTCCAGGGGATTCACAGGGCCGCCTCGCTGGCCAGGGCGGCGGGCGGATCCGTGATCCCGCTGAAGGTAAGCGCCCCGTTCCACTGCAGCCTGATGAGGCCCGCAGCCGCGCGTCTCGAGAGGGACCTCGATAGGACGGAGATCCGGCGCGCAGCCCTGCCGGTATTCGCCAACGTCTCGGCGAACGTGGTAAGGTCCCCTGCCGAGATCAAGCAGGCCCTCCTCGAACAGGTCTATTCCCCGGTGCTGTGGGATAGGAGCGTGAGGGCGATGATCGCGTACGGTGTCAGGGCGTTCGTTGAGCTGGGACCCGGAAAGACCCTGACATCCCTGATAAGAAAGATCGACCGGTCCGTTTCGGTGTTCAGCGTTCAGGACGTGCCGTCGGTGGACGCCGTCCTGTCGTGGAAGGAGGCGGCCGCGGTTGGGTCTTGAGGGAAGGAAGGCGCTCGTGACCGGCGCTTCCAGGGGTATCGGCAGGTCTATCGCCATAGCCCTGGCCGGAGCGGGCGTGGACGTGGCTGTCAACTACTCTTCGGATTCGCAGGGGGCTGAAGAAACCCTCGGAATCGCGCGAGGAAAGGGCGTGGACGCCTTCCTCGCCCGCGCAGACATATCCGCGTACGAAGGGGCTTCGGCCGTGTTCGACGAGATCCAGGCAAGGTGGGGACGGCTGGACATCCTGGTCAACAACGCAGGTGTAACCAGGGACAGGCTGTTCGTCCGCATGAAGCCCGAAGACTGGGATTGCGTCATCAGGGTAGACCTCACCGGCGCCTTCAACTGCAGCCGGCTGGCATCGAGATCGATGATGCGGAATAGATGGGGTCGCATCATCAACATCACGTCGGTGGCGGGGATCGCGGGCAACCCGGGGCAGGTGAACTACTCCGCGGCCAAGGCGGGACTGATTGGGATGACCCGCACGCTCGCGAGGGAACTCGGCCCGTTCGGAGTCACGGTGAACGCCGTGGCCCCCGGACTGGTTGAGACCTCGATGACGCGCGATCTCCCGGAGGACGCGAGGGAGGGCTTGATGTCACGCATACCCCTCGGCAGGGCGGCGACGGCGGACGATGTCGCAGGGGCGGTCCTGTTCCTGGCATCGGACGGCGGTTCATATATAACGGGGCACGTGCTCGTCGTGGACGGCGGGCTTACGGCATAGACACAGTGAGTATGGACTACTCCAAGGAGGTGTTTACGGGTGGCTGAGAAGACAATATCGAGGGAAGAGATAACGGACAAGGTTCGGAAGGTGATATCGGCACAGCTCGAGGTGGATGAGGAGAAGGTCGTGCCGGACGCCTCGGTCATCGACGACCTCGGCGCAGACTCGCTGGACATCGTAGAGATTGTGATGAGCCTGGAGGAAGAGTTCGGCATCGAGATACCGGACGAGGACGCCGAGAAGCTGAGCCGAGTGAAGCATGTAGTGGAATACCTGGCCGCACGGCTATAGGGGAGTGGGTCTTATGGACACCCGTGTCGTTGTCACGGGTATGGGCGCCGTTACTCCCGTGGGCATTGGCGTGAAGGAGATGTGGGACAGCCTCGTCTCGGGAAGGTCCGGCGTGGGGCGTATTTCGAGATTCGATGCGAGCGGCTATGACACGTGCATAGCGGCCGAAGTGAAAGACTTCGACCCCGGGGCTATGATAGACCGGAAAGAGGCCAAGCGCATGGACAGGTTCACCCAGTTCGGGGTCGTCTCCGCCGGAATGGCGCTTGAAGACGCGGGCCTTTCATCCGGTCTGCATCCGGATCGCACGGGCGTCGTCTTCGGCACGGGCATAGGCGGTATGGAGACGTTCGACCAGCAATTCAGGGTGCTAATCGAGAAGGGACCGGGAAGGGTCAGCCCGTTCTTCATTCCAATGATGATCTCGAACATGGCTGCGGCAAACATCGCGATGCGCTTCGGCCTCAAGGGGCCGAACACGACCCTTACCACGGCGTGCTGCGCATCGGCCCATTCGGTCGGTGACGCCTTCGAAGTAATCCGGCGCGGTGACGCGGATGTCATGGTCGCCGGCGGGAGCGAGGCGCCGGTTACTCCCATCGCGGTTGCGGGCTTCTGTTCGATGAAGGCGATGTCCACCAGGAACGACGAGCCTTCCAAGGCGATCCGCCCGTTCGAGAAGGGGCGCGACGGTTTCGTGATGGGCGAGGGCGGCGGCATGGTCGTGCTGGAATCGCTCGAGCATGCGCGGAGCCGGGGCGCCCGGATACTCGCAGAGCTGGCCGGGTACGGCCAATCCGCGGACGCGTACCACATCACGGCGCCGCCCCCCGATGGCGACGGGGCCGTCCGCGCAATGACGGCGGCCTTGCGGGACGCGAAGATGCGCCCGGACGCCATCGACTACATCAACGCTCACGGCACTTCGACGCCGTTGAACGACAGGATCGAGAGCCTCGCCATAAAGCGTGTGTTCGGGGAAGACGCCCGCAGGCTAATGGTGAGCTCCACGAAGTCGATGACGGGCCACCTGTTGGGCGCGGCCGGAATCGTCGAACTGATAGCGTGCGTACAGTCTATCGTCAACGAGGTCGTCCCTCCCACAGTCAACTACGAGGAACCCGACCCCGAATGCGACCTGGACTATGTCCCAAACAAGGCGAGGGCGGCGCGAGTCAACGCCGCGATGTCGAATTCGTTCGGCTTCGGCGGTCAGAACGTCTGCCTCATCGTCAAGCGTTTCACCGCATGAGAACGCGCCGGAGGGGCCCTCTCGGGCCCCTCCCCTTCTTTCCCACGACCCCCCACGGGGTGCGATCGTGCGCTACTTGATCTCTACCGTCGCCCCGGCCTCCACCAGTTTTGCCTTAATGGCTTCGGCATCTTGCTTTGATACCTTCTCCTTCACGGGCTTCGGGGCGCCGTCGACGACTTCCTTCGACTCCTTCAGCCCGAGGCCGGTGATCTCGCGTACCACCTTGATTACCTGCACCTTCTTGTCGCCTGCCGACGTGAGAATCACGTCGAACTCCGTCTGCTCGGCGGCCGCTTCGGGGGCCGCAGCAGCCGCGCCGGCGGCCGCAGGCGCGGCTGCAACTACAGGCGCCGCTGCGCTGACACCGAACTCAGTCTCGAACGCCTTCACGAGCTCCGCCAGTTCGAGCACGGTCATGCCCTTAACCAACTCGAGAACATCCTGAACCTTTGACATCCCGTTTACCCTCCTATTGTGCGGCCGCCTGGGCCTCAGATTCTCGCTGTTTTCTCAAACCATCAAGAGCGTACACGAATCCCCTGATAGTGCCCTGGAGGACGCTGGCAAACCCTGTGAGGGGCGCCGCCATCCCGCCGGCCACCCGCGCCAACAGCACCTCTCTCGAAGGCAGATCCGCGAGCCACTTCACCTGGTCGGCCCCGATGATCTTCCCATCGAGGACGCCGGCCTTGACTTCGAGCTGGCGGTTCTCACGGGCGAATCCCATCAGCAGCTTCGCCGGCGTCACCGGGTCGTCGAATCCGAACGCAACGGCGGTGGGACCTTCAAGGAACTTGTCCAGTCCTTCCAGCCCTGCGTCGCGGGCCGCTATTCTGATCAGCGTGTTCTTCGCGACCCTGTACTCGACTCCCGACTCCCGCAGTGTCTTCCTCAGTTTCGTGATCTGCGCGACGTTCAGCCCGCGGTAGTCGGTGAGAACGGCGCTGTGCGACCGCGACAATGAATCCTTGATCTCGTCGACGGCCTGTTTCTTCTCCTCGAGCGCTTTCTTGTTTGGCAATCTTACACCTCCTTCGCCGGAAAAACTAACGGGCCCCCGCAGACGCAGGGGCCCGGATCACCCGATCACGGGATTCTCCCCACCTCGGCAGGTGGCATCGCCATTAAGCCAAAGGGCGCCTGCTGTCTACGGCTTGAGGAATTATATTGAATTGCCGGTCTTACTTCTCAGCCGCCCTAGTCACCTTGAGCGGGTTGATCCTGACACCCGGCCCCATTGTGGACGATACCGTGACGCTCTTGATATACGTGCCCTTCGCCGCGGCTGGTTTCGCCCTGATAAGGGCGTCCATCAGCGCGTAGAAGTTGTCGAGGAGTTTGTCCAGGTCGAATGACACCTTGCCGATTGGCGCGTGTACTATCCCGGCCTTTTCCGTCCTGTACTCGATCTTGCCGGCTTTGAACTCCCTGACCGCGTCCTTCACATCGAACGTGACGGTTCCGGTCTTCGGGTTCGGCATGAGGCCCTTCGGTCCCAGGGTCTTGCCGAGTTTGCCGACCGCACCCATCATGTCGGGGGTCGCGATGGTCAGGTCGAAGTCCAGCCAACCACCCTTGATCTTCTCGATGACGTCTTCCGCGCCGACGAAGTCCGCGCCCGCCTCCTCGGCCTCCTTGGCCTTCTCTCCCTTGGCGAACACCAGCACCCTGATCGTCTTGCCTATCCCGTGCGGGAGCCCGACGGCCCCTCTTACCATCTGCTCGGCGTGTTTGGGATCTACGCCCAGTCTCACGGCCAATTCCACAGTCTCGTCGAACTTCGCCGTGGCCGTTTTCTTCACGATCTCAACCGCTTCCGAAGGATCGTATAGCTTCGTCCCATCAACGAGCTTCGCGGCCTCCTGGTACTTCTTGCCGTGCGATGCCACTACACCCTTACCCCCTTAGTGGTCCTGACGGATCGAATCCTCCCACACATCGGTGGCGTTGTCCCGAACGGTCCAACAGTCAGTCCGTTACCTCGATCCCCATACTCCTGGCGGTGCCCTCCACCATTCTCATGGCCGCCTCGATGCTGCCGGCGTTGAGGTCCTGCATTTTCATCTCCGCAATCTCGCGAAGCTTGGCCCTCGAGACCTTGCCGACCTTCTTCTTGTTCGGCTCGCCCGACGCCGTCTCGAGCCCGAGCGCCTTCTTGAGGAGAACGGCCGCCGGAGGAGTCTTCGTGATGAACGTGTACGACCTGTCATCGTACACTGTGAGCTCCACCGGTATGACGGTGCCCGCCTGGTCGGCAGTCCTCTCGTTGAAGTCCTTGCAGAACTGCATGAGGTTGATGCCGTGGGGCGCCAGCGCCGGCCCTACGGGCGGAGCAGGTGTGGCCTTTCCACCAACGATCTGGAGTTTGACAACAGCGGCTACCTTCTTCGCCATCTAATTCTTCCTCCCGTTACAGCTACGCCCCTGGGCCCATACCCTCGCGGGCGGTTTCCTACTCAAGCTCTTCGACCTGCATGAAATCCAATTCGAGCGGGGTTTCCCTCCCGAACATCGAAACCAGCACCCTCAGTTTCTGCCTGTCGTTGTTCACTTCCTGGATGGTCCCGATGAAGCCGGCGAAGGGCCCGAACGCCACCTTCACGTTCTGGTTGACCTCGAAGTGTACCTTCGGCCTGGGCTCGTCGATCCCCATCTGCCTGAGGATCGACCGGACCTCCGACGGCTGCAACGGCAGGGGTTTGGACCCTGATCCAACGAATCCCGTCACCCCGGGTGTGTTCCTGACGACGTACCAGGAATCATCGCTCATGATCATCTCAACGATGACGTAGCCGGGGAACACCTTCCGCTTGGTGATCTTCCGCTTCCCGTCTTTTATCTCGACTTCTTCCTCGGTGGGGACCACGATGCGGAATATCTTATCCTGCATGTCCATGGACTGGACACGCCTCTCGAGGTTGGCCTTCACCTTGTTTTCGTAGCCCGAGTACGTATGTACGACGTACCATTTTTTCTCCATAATGCAAGGGACCTACGGGAAGGCCTCCCCGGGTCCCTCACCCCCACATCACCTTATTATGAATCCTACCAGGGAGCTGAACACCATATCCATAATCCACATCGCGCCCGACACTATTATGACCGAAATGACGACGATGGACGTGAACACGACGGTCTCCTTGCGGCCCGGCCAGATTATCTTCTTCAGTTCAGATCTGGTTTCTCGCAGGTACTTTGCGAATCTCCCCGCGCTCTCTTTGACGTTGAACCGCATGCGGGCGATCACGCCCCCTCACATTGAAATGGCAGGCCCGGAGGGACTCGAACCCCCAACTCGCGGATTTGGAGTCCGCTGCTCTACCAATTGGAGCTACGGGCCTGCGGGGTTCATCAGTTGACCGCGACCGTGGTCGATCTCGCTACCTCGTCTCCTTGTGGACTGTGTGACTACGGCACCACCTGCAGTACTTCTTCATCTCCAGGCGGTTGGGGTCATTCTTCTTATTCTTCATCGTAGTATAGTTCCTTCGCTTGCATTCGCCACAAGCGAGCGTGATTATCTGCCTCAACTGCTATCCCCCGTTCCACGGCCGTGGCCGCACAGCCGCCCCTTCAATTTAGCATAGCCCCGAATCGCTGTCAATATCAGCAAGGGAAGGCCTGCGGGCTACTCCACTATCTTCGTCACGACGCCGGCGCCTACTGTCCTGCCGCCCTCGCGTATGGCAAACCTCAACCCTTCCTCCATCGCTATGGACGAGATCAACTCGATGTCCATCCTGATGTTGTCGCCGGGCATCACCATTTCCACCCCGTCCGGCAACTTCACTACACCCGTCACGTCCGTCG
>JBLNBR010000020.1:0-14094 GCA_050260105.1 Ignavibacteriales bacterium
AGGGTGAACCTGACCTATGATGAGCTGTACCGGAACGCGCAGGAGATGATCCTGGCGTCCAGGCGCATGACCGAAATGATGATGAATAACGGGGTCATTCCGGCCGCTCCGGAGGAGTAGCAGAGGCACACTTCACAGCCAATCAGAGGGGCAGGGTCTGTGTCCAACGCGGACCGTGCCCCTACTCTTGCATGGGACACGCTACTCCGGCCTCATGAAGTGAAACTATACAAACACCCCGACTATCTTGACGTCCTGATAGGCCGCAAGTACAATGTATAATGTGACAGGAATGGAACAGCGTTCCATAGAATGAGACTGCGGGGAGATGCCGGTGAAGAAAACGACGAAGCTTAAGCAACTCATTAAGGATCCCAAGATCCTGGTCATGCCCGGAGTGCACGACGCACTCAGCGCGAAGATCGCGGAGAAGTGTGGGTTCGAGGCAGTCCAGTGTTCAGGTTTCGGTTTTGCAGGCAGCTATTTGGGTATCCCCGACATCGGTGTGCTGACCCTGACGCAGATGGTCGAACTGACCAGGAACGTATGTAGGGCCGTTGACATACCTGTCATGGCCGACGGCGACACAGGATTCGGCAACGCCGTCAATGTGTACTACGCTGTGAGGGATTTCGAAGATGCCGGCGCAGCCGGAATGAACTTGGAAGACCAGGTGTTCCCCAAACGGTGCGGCCACATGGCCGGAAAACAGATCATCCCGATGGAAGAAGCGGTCAAGAAGATAGAAGCGGCTGTGGCGGCCAGGAGAGACCCCGACTTTGTCATAAACGCGAGAACCGATGCGGTTGCCGTAGCCGGTGTGGACGAGGCCATACGACGCGGCAACGCGTATGCGAAGGCCGGCGCCGACCTGATTTTCGTTGAGGCTCCGACCAAAGTCGATGACATAAAACGAGTCATCCATTCTATAGACGCCCCCGTGAGCATCAACCTGCTACAAGGGGGACGGACCCCTCTTGTACCCATCTCCCAGCTCGAAGAATGGGGAGCTGCTCGCGTCAGTATCCCCGTCACGTCAATCATGGCTGTGGCGCACAAGATGTTCGAGGTGTTCTCGTACATACGTGAACACGGCGGCATTGCAGGCCTTCAGGACAAGGTGCTGAGCTTCGAGGAGTTCGCGAAGACGGTGGGACTACCCGAGATCCGCAAGCTGGAAGCCCGGTACCTTCCGGGCGAGGAAATCCAGGGCAGATACGGTGGGGAGGCGGGGCTCCAGGAACAGATCAAAGCCCTGCACTGACAGATGTCTTCAGGGGTGATCGCTGGAGATGAAGGAACCGGGGAGGATCAAGTCCATTCAGTGCGTTCCTCTCAAGGCCCGGATGGCGCGCCCTTTGGCCAGTTCCCTGACGGTGACTAGCGAGCGGCGTGGACTCCTGGTCCGGCTGGTGTGCGAAAGCGGAGTTGAGGGTTGGGGTGAAGCGTGGAACAACTTCCCGTCATGGGGATCGCGCGACAGGGCCCTGTTCATCTCAAGGGACCTGGCTCCCGAGATCATTGGGTGCAATCCGCTTGACAGGGATGCATTGATCCGCAGGGTGTTCAACCGTTTCACCGGCATCGGGCACGTCTGGGGGGCCATCGGTGTCGTATATGAGGCAATAAGCGCTATTGACATTGCCCTCTGGGATATCGTGGCTCAGGCTCACGAGAAGCCCTTGTGGCGGATGCTGGGAGGGGAGTGGCCTGGCCGCATCGCTCCGTATGCGAGTGGAATCGACCAGCAAGGGCTGGGGGACAGGCTCGAGGAGCTTGTCGGCCGCGGTTTCAGCGCATTCAAGGTGCGCGTGGGTTTCGACCCTGACAGGGACCTCGAGGCGGTACGCCTCGCAAGGCGCGTGGTCGGAGACGACGCTGCGTTGATGGTGGACGCGAACCAGGGCTGGTCAAGAGACACCGCCGCGTACGCCTGCAGCCGCTTCGCGGATCTGGGCCTGCGTTGGGTCGAGGAACCCCTGGTTGCCGATGACTTTGAAGGATTAGCGTTCCTCAGGGAGCGCACCGGCGTCACTGTGGCCGCAGGGGAAGACGTCTACGGCAGGCCTTCGTTCGAACAATTGGCTGCGCGTATCCCCATCGTTCAGCCGGACGTGGCGAAGCACGGCGGCATCACCGCCTTGTGCGATCTGCTTGAGGTCGCGCGAAGCAAGGGTAGCCGGTTGATCCCGCACTACTTCGGGTCGGCGATAGGACTTGCTGCAACGCTCCACTTCATTGCCGGCCTGTGCGAGGAGCCCCTCCTCGAGATGGATGCCTCCGGCAACCCGCTAGTATATGACCTTGTGCCTGGCTTTCCGGCCATGGAAGACGGGGTCGTTCGTGTACCTGATGGGCCTGGTTTGGGGGTGAGACCCGACTCTGAAGCTTTGGGGCGGTTTGCCGATTAGCCACACGCCACAATCACACTAGACGGAGGGTTGGAGAAATGGGCAAAGGTAGAGTATGTCTTGCGTTCGCACTGCTGGCCATCGTCTGTATTATGTGCACGTCCTGCTCCAGTGGAACGAAGCCTCCCGCCAGCAACGCCCCGGCCGCTCCCGCTGCCCCTGCCGCTCCCGCACAGCCGAGTGCAGGGGCAACGACGCAACTGCGGATGGGTACCACCAACGTCGGCGGCACGTACTACATAACGGGAACCGCGTACGCTCAAACGATGTCCAAGTTCTGCCCCGAGATCCAGATCAACGTCGAGGTCACCGGGGGATCTGTTGACAACCTCAATCTCCTGGCGCGCAAGCAGACTCAACTCGGCATGGCCATCGCCCCGCTGACGGATCAAGCGGCGAAGGGCGAAGGGAAGTTCAAGGAACCGGTGAAGCTCATGGCGCTGACCGGCGTCAACCTTGGCCGCACACACGTGGTCGTGCGCAAGGGCTCCGGGATCAAGAAAGTGGCGGACATGAAGGGGAAGAAGATCTCTACGGCTGAACCCGGCAACTCCACTGAGATTATCGCCACGCAGATCCTGTCCGCGGCGGGAATCGACGTCGACAAGGACATCAAGAGGTACAGGACCAACTTGAACGACAGCATGGAGGCCCTTGCCAACGGGAGCATCGACGGCTTCTTCTACGTCTCCGGCGCGGGAGTCCCGGCCATCGTCGAGGCGTCCAAGACCACGGGCAAGGTGGAGTTGATCGCGATTGAGCAGCCCATCATCGACAAGCTCGTGAAAGACGTACCGTATTTCGTAAAGACAGAAATGCCGAAGGACATGTACGGCAACGCAGAGGCGCTTCCAACGCTGGGTTCGCCCAACCACCTGTTGTGCCTGCCGGACATGCCAGAGGACGTCGTCTACAAGATAGTCTCCACGATATTCGAGCATCGCGACAACTGGGTGAACGCGCACAGCTCATGCAAGGAACAGACTCTCGAGTTCGGGCCGCAAGGCTCGCCGGTCCCGTATCACCCTGGAGCCATCAAGTACTACAAGGAAAAGGGCGTGTGGAAGCAGTAAGGCGGGAGCCGTGTGGTGCGCATGTCGCCATGCGCACCACATGTTCCTCGAACACACGAGGGGAGGCCCGAGCCGGTGAAGTCCATTTCAGTGGTCAAGTACGGTCTTGCAGTCGCCCTGTCCGTGATACACCTGGCGAACTTCTGGGTCGTGTTCCCGTCCAACATTCTTAGAGGTCTGCACCTCGCCTTCGTTTTCGCGCTGGTCTATTTGCGTCTCGCTGAGAAGTCGACGAAGGCCGCCGGCAGGGTGTTCAATATCGTCAAGGCCGCCGTCGCAGTGGGTGCCTGTGCATACTACGCATTCAACTTCTACTCTCTTATCGAGCGAGTGACATTCCCCGAATCCATCGATCAGGTGATCGGTATTCTGCTAATTGCCCTGGTGCTCGACGCCACCTCGAGAACGGTCGGCAAGGGAATGGGCATCGTGTGCGCAGCCTTTCTGGCGTACATGGTGTTGGGCCGCTACCTGCCGGGGGCCGTCGGCCACGGGGGATACGGACTGCCCAGGATGATAGGCCATCTCTACTTGTCATCCAACGGTGTGTTCGGTTCGATGATAGAGATCTCGGCCACGTACATCGCGATGTTTACCCTCCTGGGGGCTTTCCTGGAGAAGAGCGGCGCGAGCGAGGCTTTCATCAATATTGCTCTCAAGGCGACAGGCAGGCTCCAGGGCGGGCCCGCGCTCACGGCGGTCATCGCGAGCTGCTTGTTTGGGACCGTGAGCGGCAGCGCGGTCGTCAATGTCATCGCAACGGGGACGTTCACCATCCCCTTGATGAAGAGCATCGGCGTTGCGCCTCACGTCGCCGGGGCCGTGGAGGCCGCCGCGTCCACGGGCGGCCAGATAATGCCCCCGGTCATGGGGGCCGGGGCCTTCATAATGTCGGATATCACGGGTGTACCATATAGCACGATCGTGATAAGGGCCCTTATCCCGGCCCTCGTCTATTTCTTTGGGGTGTTCATGGCCGTTTCCCTGTATGTGAGGCGCGAGAACATACAGGCGCTTCCGGAAGAACAGATTCCGAGCTGGGCCAAGGTCAGGGATGGACTCTATCTGCTGGCGCCGATGGTGCTGGTATTCATCATGATTATCATGAGATACACGCCATCGAAGGCCGCGATCGTAGCTATAGGTGTGTCTGCCGCGCTGATAGTGCTCAGGATGTTCTCACGGCCGGCGCATGGCGTGCGGCAGCTGGCGGACTCCCTCGCGGACGGCGCCACGGGTGTGTCAACCGTGGCGATGGGACTGGCCTGCGCGGGGCTGATCATCGGCGTGGTGACGCTCACGGGCCTTGGAGCCAAATTTGTGTCGTTCGTGATCGCCATTTCGAACGGCATGCCGTTGCTGGCGCTGGTGTTTGTGGCTGTGGCCTGCATCATCCTCGGAATGGGCCTGCCGACCTCTGCGGCGTACGTCATAACGGCGACGCTCGCGGTTCCGGCCCTGGTCGAAATGGGACTTCCGCTTTTCGCCTGCCACATGTTCGTGTTCTACTTCGCAGTGATCGCTCCGATCACGCCGCCTGTGGCCATCGCTGCCTACGCTGGCGCGAGCATCGCGCACGGGGATCCCAACAAGACCGGATGGAAGGCGTTCGCGTTTGCCTTGCCGGCATTCCTCATGCCGTTCATGTTCGTGATGAACCCGCTTCTCCTGGCGGAAGGTTCAGTCGGCTGGATACTGTGGGCCTTAGTCTCGGCGCTGCTCGGAGCCACCGCTTTGTCGGCGACCACTCAAGGCTACTTCTTTGGGACAGTCAGCCTGGGTGAGCGAGTCGTTCTCGGCATCGCGGCGGTCATGCTGATCGATCCGGGTCTGGTCACCGATGTAATAGGTCTTTGCGTCATAGCGGGCATGACGACATATAGAATCCTGAAGAGCAGGAGGCGTGAGGTGACGGCATGACTGCGACCAGACTAGCCAACCTCATAAGCACCATTCGGTGGGACACCATGCCCCGCAGCGCAGTGGAGCGCGCGAAGCTGGCCGTGCTCGACTACCTTGGGGTGTTGTTCGCCGGAATGTCAATGCCCCTGTCCAGAGAGATGCTGGACAACCTGGGCGGTCCAGATGCCCTCGCCAGGGGGGAGGACTTCGCCCTGTGGTCGGGCACCGTGGCCAGGATCGTCGACCTGGACGACGGGCACAGGTTTGCCATGGGTCACCCGGGGGTGCCCGTAATCTCGGGCGTTCTGGCTTCGGCGGTGGAGTCCACCGTGACGGGGCCTCAGTTCCTGGAGGCGGTCATCAGGGGTTACGAGGTCTACGGCTTCCTCGGGAGGGTGGTCAATCCGCCCGCGTACCGTGAACGGGGGTTCGATAGCACCGGGATCTGCGGCGCTGTCGCGGCTGCTGCAGGGGTGGCGTCGACCCGGAAACCCGATGCCGGTGAAATGGGGCATGCGATGGCGATCGCAGGGTCGCTGTGCGGGGGCCTCACCCAGTACTTCGAAGACGGGTCTTCGCCGAAGTATCTGTGCTCCGGTTGGGCCGCGCACCTGGGAATCAAGGCTGCGAGCTTCGCCCGGCACGGGTTCACGGGGCCGGATTCCATATTCGGGGGCAAGAGCGGATTCTGCCAGGCATTTTCACCGAAATATGACTCGGAGTACCTCAAGTCGCCAAGGGTGCAATGGGAGATCGAACACTCCTACTTCAAGAAATTCGGGTGCGTGAGGCGTACTCACGCGGCCCTCGACTGCATAGAGGCGATCTGTTCCGGGCACGGCCTCAGCGTGGACGACATATCCCACATCAGGATAAAGTGCGGCAGGTTCGTCGCTGATGGAGGAAAGTACTCCCCGAAGGATATCGTAGCCGCCCAGTCCAGCCTGCCGTTTTCGATAGCTGTGCTCCTTTGCCACGGCGAGGTAGACCTGGAACTACTCGAACGCAGTATCGGAGACGCCGTCGTGGAAGAAGTCAGCCGGAGGGTGGAGGTCATAGAGGACGAGGAATTCAACGACCTTGCCCGGTCTAACCCGAGTTACTGGAACGCTGCAGCCGTCGAAATCACCGACACGCGCGGGACCACACACAACCAAAGGGTGGATCTTGCGCGCGGCGAGGCGGAAAACCCATTCGACCCCTCCACGCTCAAAGAGAAATACGTAAGGTTGGCGCGGAAGGCGGTAGATGAGCCCGAAGCGCGTGAGATTATGGGGAGGGTGATGTTGCTGGAGAACGTGCACGATGTCGGACAGGCAATCGCGGGATTCATCCGGGGGCGGCTGCTGTGACTGGGATGGCGACTGCCCTGGAACGACTCGGACGCTGGGTGGCCGGCGTGCGCTACGAAGACCTCCCAGGGACCGTTGTTGAGCAGGCCAGGGCAAGGATACTCGATTCGGTTGGCGTGGCCCTGTACGGCGCCACCCAGAGTGACCTGGGGAGCGTTGTACGGATGACCGCAGCGCGCGCCGGCGGGTCGCCGGAATCGTCGATACTGGGATCAGATCGAAAGGCACCGATGGAGACGGCAGCATTCGTCAACGCCACCCTCGCGCACTCCATGGAATACGACGACGGCCACTCATATGCCGGGATCCACGCCGGGGCGGTGGTCGTTCCGTCGGTGCTGGCGGTTAGTGAGGCGGATGACCTGCCGGGGACCACCGCCCTGGCGGCGACAGTGGCAGGGTACGGATCTGCGTACTGGCTCGCCAGGATCGTGAATCCGTCCCACCTCAAGAGGGGATTCCACACGACCGGCACCCTTGGACCGGCGGCGGCGGCCGCAGCCGCCGGCAGGCTCATGGGGCTGCCGGCGGCGGGCGTCGCAAATGCGATGGCCCTTGCGTTACTCAGCGGAGGAGGATACATGGAGACCCTCAGGACCGGGCAGAACGCCAAAGGACTGGTCGCAGGGAGGGCGTCCATGTTGGGCGTGCAGTCCGCCACGCTTGCAGGATTGGGAGTGGTGGGGCCTCTGTCTGTCATAGAGGGGCAAGATGGCTTCCTGAGGGCAACCTGTGATTCGTTCGACCGCACCGTCCTGGACGGGTTGCCCGGTGTCACCGACATACTGGATACGTACTGCCGGCTGTGGCCGGTTTGCAGGCACGCGCAGCCGGCGCTGCACGCGGCCATACTGGCGCGTGCGGCAGCGCTCGCGCGCGGGCTGGACACGGCCGGGTGCAGGCGCGTCCGGGTCGGCACCTACGGTGTTGCGCAGAAGATGTGCGCGGGCCACGGGTGGCCGGCGAGCGTGACCGACGCCAAGTTCAGCATGGAATACCTCGTGTCTGCCGGTCTCCTCAACGGGAGGCTTTCGCCTGTCTCGGACCTGAATGGAGAGGCCCTGAGCAGCACCACAGCCCGCGAGCTGTTCGGAAAGGTCGGGGTGGAGGTTGACCCTGCGCTGGAGGCCGAGTATCCGACGAAGAGACTGACGCGCGTTACGGTCGAATTCGATTCGGGAGAGGACGTGGAAGCCTGCTCCCGCGAATTGCCTGGTTCCGTAGGCAACCCTCTCAGCCGCGATGACCTGGTCGCCAAGTTCGTGTCTGCAGCGGAACCGCTCCTGGGAGGTAACAGGTCGGCCCATGCGGCCGAGTTCATTCTGAACTCATTTGAGACCGTTGGCGGCAGACGGCTGGCGGAGATCCTGGCGCCGCGACTGGGGGAGTGAGACGTGCCCGGATATGAGGCCCTGCTTGACAGGGTGATACAGAGAGGACTGTGCACTGCCTGTGGCGCCTGCGCGGGTGTCTGTCCCGCCGGAGCGGTGGAAATGCGCACCGGCAACTACGACAGCGATGATCCGGCCCCTGTCCCTGCGGGGGATTGCGTGTCGTGCGGCTTCTGCGAGAGCGTGTGTCCCGGCGGGGGAATCGACATGCCTGGATTGAGCCGTGCTCTATTCGGCCGCGTTCCCGACCCTGTCGCCGAGCCTCTCGGCATAGTCCGCCGGTCACTTCGCGTCCAGGCCGGCGACCCTCAGACGCGGCGGCTCGCGTGCACCGGTGGAGCGGCGATGGCCCTTGCCACGTACGCGATTGAACGTGGACTCGTCGATGGTGTCCTCCTTGCAGGAAGGGATCAATCCCACCCGTGGAGATCGGCGCCAACGATCGTGACGAAGAGGCAAGAAGTGCTCTCGTCTGTCCGCACTGCCATGGAGGTTGTACCGGTACTTTCCCTCCTGTCAAAGGCTGTCGTGGAATTGGGGATGGAGCGGATCGGTGTGATCGGGCTTCCGTGCCAGGCCCACGCTATCAGGAAACTGCAGGCGTACCCGGCGCAGTTGGCGATGTCGAAGGCAGTGGTGTTCACGATAGGCCTGTTCTGCAACAGTACGGTGTACTACATGGCCACGGAGCACTTGCTGAAGGAACTCGGCGGCATAACGGACCTGTCGGATATCGTGGCGCTGGACTACCGTGCAGGGGACTGGCCGGGCATGATGGCGGTCGCGACGCGCGACGGCAAGATATTACATATCGCCTCAAAGGCTGCCTACGGGAACTTCTATTCAGTATCGAACTATCGCAGGGACAGGTGCCTCGTGTGCATCGATTTTGCCGCGGAATTTGCCGATATCGCGGTGGGTGATATCTTCCAGCTGCGGGGGGCCCAGGATCCTCGGTGGTCAGCCACGATAGTCAGGACCGAGGCAGGCGAGAAGATCATCGCAGGCGCGCAGGAGGAAGGGTACATCTCCTGTGAGCCCCATGACCTGATGTCCGTCCTGGGCAGCAGCTACGGATGGGAGAAGGCGAAGCATGCGAGTGTACTCAGACTCCGCCAGCGGCGACGATACGGGTGGCCGGTCCCAGATTTCGGGTACGAGCCCGAGATCAGGATAACCCCCAGGAAGTTCTTCACCATATCTTGAGCGTTTGGGGAGCAGGACGAACATGCATGCATGCTCGCGACCGGTCGGGGTTTTCGATACAGGCACTGGTGGTCTGCCAGCGGTACTCTCGTTAAGGCGGCGACTCCCCGCCGAAGACATCGTATACCTTGCTGACATTGAGCGCAGGCCTTACGGGGTACGGCCGGTGGAGGAGATTCGTCTCTTCACCACCCAGGCATGCGGTTTTCTGGAGTCCTTTGGGGTGAAGGTTATTCTCCTGGCATGCAACGTGGCCACGGTGGCCCTGGAGGCAGATGGCCGCGAAGCGGCCTCGCCGGGAGGAACTCCCGTGATTGGGATAGTCCGCCCTGCGATAGAACAGTTCAAGGCCGTACTGGCGGCGAGGAACCTCAGCCGGGCTGCTGTTGTGGGCATGCCCACAACGATCGAAAGCGGGGTCGTCCAGCGGTTGATTACGTCTGGTGCGCCGGGTTGCCGCCTCAGCGGTCACTCCCCCCACAGGCTGCTTCAGCTCGCGAAGGCCGGTGGGGGGGCCGCAGGGGTGGACGAGGGTGTGCTGAGGGCGGAAGCCGAACGTCTGGTACGCCACCTGGTGGATGATGGAGTACAGGCAATCATGCTCGCCTGCACCGATCTGACGTTTGTCGCCAAGGCAATCTCTCAGGCGGCCGGACCATCGATCACCGTAGTTGATCCTGTGGAGGCCCTGGTCGAAGAGGCGGCTGGGTTCTTGGCCCGGTCGGGCTTGCGGTCGAGCAGCGATGGCCCAGGTCGCGTGTCGTTCTACGTCTCGAATGGAGATTCCGGTGAATTCCAGCGGTTTGCATCATCATTTCTAGAAGACCCGAGCGTTCGCACCGAAGCGGTTGCCTGGTTCTGACTACGACTGGTTGGAGGGGAGCGGGATGACGGAACCGAGCAGGGCCGGTACCAGGACCCTCACAAGGGCTCTCGATATCCTCGACTGCTTCCAGGTAAACAGGCCGGCGCTTACGCTGGGAGATCTCGTGGAACTCACCGGTCTCCCGAAGGCGACTGCATTCCGGCTGGCCAGAACCCTGGAAGTGAGGGGCTACCTCGTCAGGGACGAAACGGGGGTGGGTTTCCGTCTTGGGCACCGGCTCATTCACCTTGGCAGCATGGCCCTGGGGTCGACGGAAATCCGGCAGGTGGCCTTGCCCATTATGAGGGACCTGGGAAAGAAGAGCGGTGAGACAGTCACCCTCTTCGTGAGGCAGGGCGTGTGGAAGGTGTGCATCGAGAAGGTTGAGAGCCCTCGCGAGGTGAGGACCACCCTTGCCGTGGGGCGCGTAGCGCCCATAACAGTGGGTGCTTCAGGAAAAGTCCTGCTCGCGTGGCTCGACCGTGCGTCCCTGGCAGACCTTCTGAAGACGGCCGGACTGCCGCGCCTGACCGAGTACACCATCACCGACAGGGGCGCGCTGATGGAGGAGATCGACAAGGTCCGAAAGCAGGGGTACGCGATCAGCGTGGAGGAGCGTGAACTGGGGTCAGCTTCCGTGGGCGCGCCGGTTCGCGACCACACCGGCAAGACGGTCGCCAGCCTGAACTGCTCCGGTTCATCGGAGGACTTCTCTCCAGACAAGATCGAGGAGCTCGTCCCACTCACTGTCGCGGCAGCCGATGCAGTGTCATTGGGACTTGGGTACGTCACATCTCGGTAGCCAGGGAGGGGTGTATCAATGCTGATTGATCAAACGCGGTTGCGTTGCGTCATCATGCGCGGAGGCACCAGCAAGGGGATTTTCTTCATGGCCAACGAGCTGCCTGCTGCGCAAGCGTCCAGGGAGAAAGTAGTCCTGAGGGTATTCGGAAGCCCCGACGTGCGCCAGATCGACGGGCTGGGCGGCGCCAATTCCCTTACCTCCAAACTGGCTATCATCGGGCCGTCGTCACGGCCCGGCGCCGACATTGACTATACATTCGGCCAGGTCTCAATAACTAACCCGATTGTGGATTGGAAAGGCAACTGCGGAAACATATCATCTGCCGTCGGCGCGTTCGCCGTGGATGAGGGCCTTGTGAGCGCGGAAGCGCCGGTGACATCGGTCAGGATCTTCAACACCAACACGTCCAAGATGATAATCGCCAGGGTACCGGTGCGCAACGGGAAAGCGGTAACAGAGGGCGACTACAGGATCCCCGGAGTCCCTGGGACGGGAGCGAAAATCACGCTCGAGTTCGTGGAACCGGCGGGTTCTGTCACAGGTAAGCTGCTTCCCACCGGACGGCCCGTCGACACCATACGAGTGGACGGTGTGGATTACACGGTTTCGATCGTCGATGCGGGGAACCCGACGGTGTTCCTCAAGGCATCGGACCTCGGCTTGAATGGAACGGAGCTTCCGGCCACGTTGGAGACGAACCAGGACTTGCTGAACAGGATCGAGGGAGTCCGATCGGTTGCCGCGGAGATGATCGGCGTGGTGAAGTCGCGCGAGGAGGCCACAAGAAAGGCGCCGGCGATCCCCAAGATCGGGTTTGTCTCGCCGGCCGTCGACTACATCAACCCCGAGGGCAAGACCGTGCAGTCCGGGGACATCGACTTCGTCGCGCGCCTGGCGTCGATGCAGAAGATGCACAGGGCGTACATGGTAACTGGGGCGGTTGCCACCGCCAGTGCAGCCAGGGTGCCGGGAACGGTCGTGTGGGAGGCCGCAAGCCCTGAGAGCAGGGAGTCATCGGTGGTAAGGATCGGCCAGCCATATGGGATGATGGACGTATCCGTCCACATAGGGCCCAATGGCGAACCTGAGAGGGTCGGCGTGGGTAGAACCGCCCGCCGGATAATGGAAGGGTATGTATATGTCCCGAATGATACTCTCGAGTAAATCCAGGAGCGTGGAACCGCATGGGAAAGACAATCGCTGAGAAAACACTCTCCAGGGCGGCCGGCACGGACGCCTGCGCAGGCGACCTCGTCATGGCGCGCGTTGATACCGTGATGATGCACGATGCGCTGGGCACTCTGGTGCTGGACGCGCTCGAGGAGATGGGTGTCGGCGAAATCAGGGATCCTGAGAGTGTCACCGTGGTGTTCGATCACCTGGCGCCGAGCCCGGCGGAAACCTACTCCAGCATGCAGGACAGGTTGAGGAAGTTCGCCGGGCGCATGGGCATTCGCCTGTTTGATGTGGGAGAGGGGATCTGCCACCAGTTGCTGCCGGAAAGGGGGCTCGTCAAGCCCGGCGGCGTGGCCGTCGGCACGGATTCCCACACGTGCACCTATGGCGCTATCGGGGCATTCGCGACGGGGATGGGTTCGACGGATGTAGCCGCCATTCTGGCCTGTGGGAGGATATGGTTCAGGGTGCCCGAGACCATCCGCATTGACTTCGAGGGGGCGCCCGGACCGGGTTTGAACGGGAAGGACATCATCCTCAGGATGATAGGCGATTTTGGCGCGGACGGGGCCAACTACATGGCGGTTGAGATGGGCGGACCGGGCGTTCGTCATCTAGAAATGGAATCACGTTTCACTGTATGCAACATGGGTGTGGAGATGGGAGCCAAGGTCGCGATCATGGAGTTCGATGAACCGGCTGCATCGTGGGTGGAGGCGAGGGGCGTCACCGGCTACGAGCCCGTATTCGCTGATAGGGACGCACGATACGCCAGGCGGGTGAAGTACGATCTCGGCGCCGTGCCCCCCCAGGTGGCTTGTCCCCATACTGTCGACAACGTGCGACCGGTCACGGACGTGGAGGGCACCCCGATAGCCCAGGCCGTGATAGGGACATGCACCAACGGCCGCGCCGGAGACTTGAGGAGGGCGGCCGCCATACTCAAGGGCAGGCGTGTGGCCCCCGGCGTAAGACTCATAGTCATTCCCGCCTCCAGGCGCGTGCTCCTCGACATCATCAGGGACGGAACTGCGGAGACCCTCGTTGAGGCGGGGGCGCTGATCCTGGCGCCGGGTTGCGGCCCGTGCGTCGGAGCACACGGTGGCGTGCCAGCCGACGGCGAGAACGTCATCTCTACCTCAAACCGGAACTTCAAGGGTCGCATGGGGAACGCGAAATCCAACATATACCTTGCCTCGCCTGAGACCGCAGCCGCCAGCGCGGCTTACGGGGTTATTACGGATCCGAGGCAGTTCGTGGGGTGATAGTGTGCTTCTCGAGGGTACCGCACGCAGGTTTGGACGTGACATAAACACGGACTACATCATGGGAAGCAGGCACAGGTCGAAGACACTGGACTGGAATGAGCTTGCCAAACACATTATGGAGGACATAAGGCCGGGCTTCTTCGGCGAGATACGTCAGGGCGATTTCATCGTTGCGGACGAAAACTTCGGGTGCGGCTCATCCCGTGAATACGCTCCCAAGGTGATCAGGGCGGCGGGGATCTCGGCTGTCCTTGCAAAGTCGTTTGCACGGATCTTCTTCCGCAATGCGGTCAACCTCGGATTGCCCCTGGTCGTATGCGATACGAGTGGCATAGCGGAGGGCGACACGCTGAGGGTGTCGCTTGAGAAGGGAACGGTCGAGAACGTCACGCGCGGCATTACAGTCAAGGCGACGCCCATCCCCGAGTTTATGCTCGCGATCTTGCGCGAAGGAGGGCTGGCGCCGTACATCAAGGCGTACGGCCCGGGAGTGTTCTCGGGGTAAAGGCTGGCTCGGATACAGCACAGGACGAAGGGGGAGACGGAGAAAATGATTTTTGAGAAGACGCGGAAACAGATGGAGTCGTTGGGTCTGCCTGGTGGTGATCTTGGGGGATTACCTACATCGGGGAGGACGTTTTCGGA
>JBLNBR010000021.1:0-110576 GCA_050260105.1 Ignavibacteriales bacterium
AGGGGAGGACCCTAACGGGATATCTTCACCTCCAAACAGGCCCCGGGGGTGAAGGCCCTCTCCTCAGCGCTTCAACAGCGGATAGGCTTGGTCTTGGGGTAGTCTTGCGGAACCTCTGCCGGCGTGGCTCGATTCTTTGACAATGCTGCATCTATCATGCTAGAATATCTTTGCACTTCGGGAGAAAATCGGGCTGTAGCGCAGTTTGGCTAGCGCGCCTGAATGGGGTTCAGGAGGTCCCGAGTTCAAGTCTCGGCAGCCCGACCATGAAAACACTAGAGCCGCAAGGAATTGCGGCCTTCTTATTCTCCATGAGATGGCTAGTGGATCGCATCTTGTCCATCTATTATCCATCCACCGTCCTCTCTGAGATCCAGGAGGCTATCAACAGCGGCGGCACCCGGTCCTGGAGGTCAGGTAGAACGTGGGCGTAGGTGCTCATGGCAGTCTCGACTGTATCACCCAGCCTGTCTGTGATCGCCCTGACATGCGCTCCCGCCTGGACCATCAGTATCGCTCGTATGCCGTAGATCGTGGAAGCGGATCCTGGGGAGCGAGAGACTGTGGGTGTCCATCCCGGGAAGCGCCTACGCGGAGTGCTTCGTCAGCCAGGATATGGCCGTGTGCGATAGCAGGGCGGTTCCTATCCACAGCACGTCCTCATCGATGTCGAACTTGGGGTGATGATGGGGATGGACGATGCCCTTCTCCTTGTTGTGCGAGCACAAGAAGAAGAACGTCCCCGGCGCCTGCTGCAGGAAGTACGCCATGTCCTCGCCGCCCATGGTCGGTTCGTCGAGGTCGATGACGTTTTGGCTCCCGACAACTTCTGCCGCGAGTTCACGGAACTCGCGAGTGAACTCCGGGTCGTTCACCACGGGGGGATATCCGAAGGTGTACTCGTACTCGCACGTTCCCCTCATGGCGGCCGCCACGCCCCTGAACACCTCCCCGATTCGCCGTGAGAGATTCTCGCGGAGACCCTGGTCGAAAGCTCTGACTGTCCCCTCGAGTTCGACCTCTCCCGGGATGATGTTGTAGGCGGTGCCGCCGTGAAACTTGCCTATGGTGACCACGGCCGACTGGACCGGCTTGACCTCGCGGCTCACAATGGTCTGGAGGGTCACATAGGCGTGCGCCGCCAGGGAGATCGCGTCAACCGTCTCGTGGGGGGCCGCCCCGTGCCCGCCCTGTCCCTTGACCCTGAGCCTGATCCTGTCCAGACAGGCGAACATCGGTTTGAACGAGACGCCGATCTGGCCCGGCTTGAGGCCCGGCCAGATACCTCCGAGGTGGGTGGCGATCACCGCGTCCACCTTCGGATCCTCCATTGCGCCGTCCTCGATCATGGGTTTGGCGCCGCCGGGGCCTTCTTCGCCCGGCTGGAATAGGAACTTCACTGAACCACGGATTTCTTCGCGGTGGTTGCTGAGCAGCCTTGCGGCGCCCAGGGCCATTGCGGTGTGGCCGTCATGCCCGCACCCGTGGAACATTCCATCCTTTTCGGACGCGAACGGCAATCCAGTCTCTTCCTTTGTTCTGAGGGCGTCCATGTCAGCCCTTATAGCGAAGGTCTTGCCCGGCCTACTGCCGCGCAGCAGGGCGACAACGCCGCTCGTTCCCACCGGGTACCTGACCTCTAATCCCATCTCCTCGAGCCGGCTCTTCACATACGCAGCCGTTTCCGGCGTGTCCAGTTCGACCTCGGGGAACCGGTGCATATGTCGCCGCCACTCGACCAACCTCGCCTGCATCGCCCTGGCTTCATCTGTCAACATGTCTCGACGAGGCCTCCTTTGGGGGTTGTTCGGGACTCCGCTACGAAGTCTCTGTGCCTCGTACTCATCGTAGCACAGCAGCCGGTGGTTACTCCAGTTGAGTCGGGAGCGCAACCCGGTGTGCCGGACGGCCCCGATTCACAAGACGCGCCCCGACTCTGGCGTCAGGGCGCACTCCAACGGATGCTGTGGCGGTGGACCTTTGGGGGCCTCTTTTGGGGCCTGGGCGTCGGACTCAGTTGCCCCGCTCAGGGGCAGTCGCCACCGGGGGCCGGCCCGTAGACAGGGCCATACATCCCGGGGCCATACATGCCGGGACCGTATCCTCCGCCGGGTCCAAGGCCGGCGCCTGGACCGTATCCCATACCCGGCCCCGCACCCATGTAAGGACATGGTCCGTAGGCCAGCCTTGGGCAATATCCGCCCGCCCTCGGGCAATAGCCTCCAGGCGCCATTCCCGGGCCGTAACCCCAGCGACCGTATCCGTAGCGGCTCACGCGCGAATCCCCCTTTCGAGTCGCCTAGCCCTACCTTATGTCAACGGAACGTTAAATGTGCGCCTTCTTCCGCGCGCAAGCGCACGGTGGAACGTAGTGACGCGGCGCGTCATATATTTAAGCAGGCGCCGTGCCTCGTTCCGGGGCCCGGACGCAGCTGCCGGAAAGGAGGTAAGAAGATGGCCGATAAGGTCAGCGCGCTTGCGGGGGTCATGGACCATTTTCACGGGATATGTCCCGGCGTTTGCTTCTCAGTGCTGTTCAAGTGTGGTGACTGCTGCTTCAAAGCGACGGATGTGGCGGACATCGACATCTGCGACGACGTCGCCGTTCTGAAGGCGAGCCCGTGCGACTTCATATGTGTGTTCTCGATATCCCCGATAAGGGCCATCAAGGAAATGGCTACTGCGGTGGCCATCCCGGTGGACAACGTCTGCGCGGTCGAGGCTCAGTCACCGGAGTGCAAGCACAAGGGCGAATAGCCTGGACGGCGCCGGGGGCGACCCGGCGCTGTTCGCTACATACGGATTATCCGCGTGTGCGATCGCTGCACACGGGATCACGACCCCGCGGGGGCAGGCTCCAGGACGCCTGCCCCTTGTGTTTGTGGTAAGAATAGGGTACTATACTGGTGTACACAGTTTTGTGCTCAACCATGGGGGAACACTGGGGGGTTCGCTGTGGACCTTGTCCGCATAGGCGAAAAGGTGGTCGACAGGGAGAGAATCTACCGGGCGGTGGACAGGATCCTGGAGCTCAGGGCCACAGGGCTGCCGCAACAGGAAGTCGCCGACCAGCTCGGGATAGACAGGGCGTTTGTTTCGAAAGTCGAGACCATGGGCGAGGTGAGGAGAGGGGGCCGTATCGCGCTGATCGGATTTCCTGTGAAGAACAAGGACGAGATCGGCGCAATCGCCGCGGCTGAGGGTCTCGACACGGTGCTCCTCATGAATGACGTAGAGAGGTGGGAATGGGTCAAGGGGAGGAGCGGCGAGGTGTTGCTCGCTGACGTAATGGGACTGATCACTACCGCCAAAGACTGCGACGCAGTAATATTCATCGGCTCGGACATGCGTATCCGCCTCGCGGAGGCCATCCTGGGACCCAAGGTCCTGGGTATAGAGATCGGCAAGTCTCCCATCAAGGAAGACAAGTATGTGGACCCTGAGAAGATAAGGGCGCTCATCAGGGGGATCAAGGTCTGAAGTGAGGAAGGGGATGGACAGCGTGAAAAGGGTCATGAGCGTCAGCCTCGGGTCTTCTAAGCGGAATCACTCGGCGACTGTTACGGTGCTGGGCCAGGAGTTCTTGATCGAAAGGGTGGGGACCGACGGGGACAAGGCCAGGGCGATCCAAATGATAAGGGAGCTGGACGGCCAGGTTGCGGCCTTCGGCATGGGAGGGATAGACCTTTACATAAGCTGCGGGGGCCGGCGGTACATGTTCAGGGAAGCCAGGGACATCGCCCGGGCCGCACAGAAATCGCCTATCGTGGATGGCTCCGGCCTCAAGAACACCCTGGAGCGCAGGGTCGTGCAGTACATCGTGGAGCACGATGTTGTGCCCCTCAAGGGGCGGAAGGTACTGCTGGTTGCGGGGGTGGACCGGTTCGGGATGGCGGAGGCCTTGTGCGAAGCCGGCGCCGACGTGATATTCGGCGATCTGATTTTCGCCCTCGGTGTACCTGTCCCGATCAGGTCGCTGCGAACGCTGGACATAGCGGCTCGCCTGCTCGCGCCCGTAATTGTCCAACTCCCGTTCGAGATGGTGTACCCCACGGGGAAGAAGCAGGAACAGAGCGTTCCAAAGCACACGAAGTACTACGAATGGGCTGACGTCGTGGCCGGCGACTATCACTTCATCAAGCGCTACATGCCCCCCAGGATGGAGGGGAAGGTCATTCTAACGAACACTGTGACCGCGGCTGACATTGAAGACCTCCGGTCGAGGGGCGTCGCCAGGCTGATCACCACGACCCCCGAGATCCAGGGACGGTCGTTCGGGACAAACGTGATGGAAGGGCTACTCGTGGCCCTGGCGGGCAAGTCTCCCGCCGATATGACCCCTGCGGACTACCTCGGGTTGCTCGACAAGATCGGGTTCGTCCCCAGGATAGTGGACCTCCAGACGTCCACAACCACCCAATCCAACCAGCGTTAGGAGGCTTACTTTGCACCCCTTTGCGGATTTCGTCAATCCATACCTTGCTGATCTGCTCTCGAAGATAGAGATGGATAAGCGCTTCGTCCGGGGCGAGGGATGTTGGCTGTATGACTCCAGCGGCCGGCGGTACCTCGACCTGATCGCTTCTTACGGGGCCCTACCGTTCGGGTTCAACCCGGCCGGGATATGGGAAGCCATCGATTCGGTACGGCGGTCGGGGGAGCCAAGCTTCGTACAACCGTCATACCTGGAAGCCGCGGGGGAACTCGCTGAGCGGCTCATCTCCATCGCGCCGGCCGGGCTGAGGTACGTGACGTTCACCAACAGCGGCGCCGAGGCGGCGGAGGCGGCCATTAAGATGTGCCGCGCGGCGACCGGCAGGCGGCGGATCCTTGCGGCGAAGAACAGCTTCCACGGGAAGACCCTGGGGGCGCTCTCGGCCACGGGCAAGGAGTCTTACCAGAGGGCGTTCGGCGCTCCTGTGCAGGGATTCGATTTCGTCCCGTACGGGGACGCCGCCGCCGTGGAGGAGGCGTTCAGCCGGCGGGCGGGAGAATATGCGGCTTTCATCGTGGAGCCAATCCAGGGGGAGGGCGGAATCGTAGTCCCGCCTCCCGGGTACATCAAGGCCTCGCGCGACCTTTGTTCGCGGCACGGGGTCCTGTTCATCCTGGACGAGATCCAGACGGGGCTGGGCCGCACGGGCCGGCTGTTCGCATGCCAGGAGGAGGACGTTTCTCCGGACGTCATGCTGCTTGCCAAGGCGCTTGGCGGGGGCATCGTGCCCATAGGCGCGGTGCTTGCGTCCGAGGATGCCTACACGGAGGAATTCGCGAACAAGCACTCTTCGACGTTCGCGGGAAACACCCTGGCGTGCCGTGTGGGAATCGCCTCCCTCGACATTCTGACCGGGAACGACTGCATGCTTCTCGACAACGTCAGGCGAAATGGGGAGATCCTCAAGGGCGGTCTCGATGAGATGCGTGAACAATTCCCGCACGTTCTGCGGTCCGTTCGCGGACGGGGCCTCATGCTGGGGATACAGTTCGGGATAACCAGGGACACGTTCCGCGACAGCCTGCTGGGTGTAATGGCGGAGCAGGAACTGCTTACCCCCCTCATCTCGAGTTACTTACTGAATGCGGAGGGGTTGAGAGTCGCTCCGACGCTCAACGGTTCGGATGTGATCAGGATCGAGCCCCCGTTGATCATCGACGAGCAACAGTGCAGGTCAGCGCTAGACGGCATCGGTCGAGTCATAGAAATCCTGTCCCGGGGCTGCACCGCCCGGCTCCTCGGTCACCTCGCCGGGGGCGGGATTGGCGGCGGAGTCAGCGGGCACTGTGACGGCGGCGGGCAGGCGGTGCTTCCGGCTCGCCAGAGGGTCAGGCCGGGCGAAGACCCGTCGGAGGGCAGGTTCGCTTTCCTGGTTCACCCGCTCGACCTCCGCAACTACACTGAGTTCGACAAGAGCCTGCGGGTATTCCCCGATGAGTCGCTGAGGGAGCTCGCGTCGAGGTGGAACGACCTCGTGGATCCCTTCGTCCTGTCCGAAACCAGGATCGTCTCGGCGAGCGGCGCGACGGCGTACGGGGAGTTCATAGCGGTTCCGAAGACCTCGGAGGACCTCATCAACGGCCCGCGGGAGGAGGTCATGGGCATGCTGCGTGACGCGGTCGCCCTCGCGCGCGACAGGGGCGCCAGGATCGTCGGGCTGGGGGCGTACACCTCGATCGCGTCACGGGGAGGCCGTCACCTTCTGGACGAAGGGGTGGCAATCACCACCGGCAACAGTTACACAGTGGTTTCGGCTGTGGAGGCAGTCATGACCGCGCTTTCGAGACTCGAAATCGACCCGCGCCGGGCGACGATGTCGGTTGTCGGGGCTACCGGTTCGATCGGGCGCGCGACCACGATCTTGCTGTCGGAGTATGCGCCGAGGCTCATACTGATTGGGAACCCGAAGTGGCCCGAGAGGAGCAGGAGACGCCTGTTGACAGTGGCGGCCGCCGTGTGCAGGCATCTGGTGTCAGAAATGAGACGGGGCCGGGTATTCCCGGCGGGCTCGCTGGCTGAGAGGATTAGGCTGACCGCCGGGTTACCGGTTGAGGACGCGGCTGACGGGGCGTATGAGGCCGTGGCCCTGGAGGTCGAAAGCACTTCGGGAGCAATCCTGCTTACCACCGATGTGGATAGGCACCTGAAGGTGTCCGACGTCGTGGTGACCGCTACCAGCAACATCGGCGCCCTGGTTACCCCCCACAATGTCAAACGGGGAGCTGTTGTGTGCGATCTCTCGCGGCCGCCCAACGTGAGCAGGGAGGTCAAGGACGCAAGGGCTGACGTGCTTGCGATAGACGGAGGGGTCGTGGCCGTGCCGGGATTACCATCACTCGGTTGGGACTTCGGGTTCGAGAAAGGGCTGGCCTATGCCTGTATGGCGGAAACGATGATGCTCGCGCTGGCGCATCACTACGATCACATGAGCATCGGCGCGGACCTCAACCTGGAAGGGATCGCATACGTCAGGAGGCTCGCCGCCGAGCACGGTTTCCATATTGCGGACCTCAGGAGCTTCGACAGGCCGCTGACGCAAAGGGAGTGGCAGGCCGTCGTCGAAGCGAGGGAGTCCATGGCAGGGACGGCTGCGCTTGCCAACGGATGAGCGGGCGGCGGCGAGCAATCCCGCCGCTCTTTGAATACACTGTGATGGCGCCGCTCGCCAGGGATGGCTGTATTTCGTCGTAATCCTTGACAATTGGCAGGGGTTTGCTAAAATCTTATTTGATTGGCTTGAAGGAGGGGTTTTTCTCGCTACTATTCGGGTTTTGGCCGCCAAAGGGGGTTGGTAATGAAATGAACGCTTTGGGCCGTCACGTGTTGGCCGAGGTCTATGGTTGCAACCGCAGCATCCTGGATGACACAGCCAGAGTCCAGCAGGTCATGGTCAACGCGGCTCTCAAAGCCGGCGCTGAAGTCAGAGAAGTGGCGTTCCACAAGTTCAGCCCTCAGGGAGTCTCAGGAGTCGTCGTGATTTCCGAATCGCACGTGGCGGTCCACACGTGGCCCGAGTACGGCTACGCTGCAGTGGACGTTTTTACGTGCGGGACAAGGGTGGATCCCTGGAACGTGATGGATGCGATCATCAGGGACCTTGAAGCCGAGAACTACACCGCAACGGAGACCAAGCGAGGGATGTTTAACGAGCCTGCGGTGCAGGCGGCTAGTTAATCTACAGGGGGGATAGTTATTCTAGCCCATAATCGAAGGCGTTCGAAGGGGCGGAAGGCTCACGACTAAAGCCCTACGGTGCGCAGGAACACACACCGTAGGGCTTATGGTTTTATGGAGGGATCTTCCTGATCTCGTGTATAATAAGTGTCGTCCGATGAAGGGGGATAGTGCGTTGAGTGACACCGTGGAGATGCTGCTGAAGGAGCTCTCAGAGGCGACGGGTCTGCCGGGGTTCGAGCGCGAGGTCCGGGATGTCATCCGCAAGCATTGTGAACCATTTGCCTCCATCGAATATGACCGTCTGGGTAGCATAATATGCCGCAAGGAAGGGACGGCCCAGGTCCCCAGGGTTATGCTGGCCGGCCACATGGATGAGGTCGGGTTCATAACCACCTATGTGACCGAGAAGGGCCTGCTCAAATTCCAGCCGATGGGCGGGTGGTTCGACCAGGTTCTCGTGGCGCAGCGCGTGATCATCAAGACGTCCGGCGGGGATGTCCCCGGCATCATCGGGTCGAAACCTCCCCATCTGATGACCGAGGAAGACCGGAAGAAGGTCGTCCGCGTGAAAGACATGTTCATCGACATCGGGGCGTCGAGCCGGGAGGAAGTGGAGGCCCTGGGGGTCAAGCCGGGCGATCCCATAGTACCCGATAGCAGGTTCGGCGTGATGGCCAACGGGAAGGTGCTCATGGGGAAGGCGTGGGACGACCGCGTGGGGTGCGCCCTTTTCGTCGAGGTACTACGCAGGCTCGCATCCGCGCGGCACCCGAACACGGTCTACGGCGTTGGAACCGTGCAGGAAGAAGTCGGGCTGCGGGGAGCGACGACGTCGTCTCACGTGGTCGACCCGGATGTGGGGTTCGCCCTCGAGGTCGACATCTCGGGCGGGACGCCCGGGATCGAAGAGCACGAAGCGCCCTCACGGCTCGGGAAGGGTCCCGCCGTAACTGTGTACGACGCCTCCATGGTGCCGAACACTCGCCTGAGGGACCTGGTATTCTCGGTGGCGAAAGAGGCTTCCATCCCGCTCCAGATGAGCTACATGCCAGGGGGCGGCACCGACGCGGGTAAGATGCACATTCACGGCGCCGGCGTGCCTTCGCTCGTGATCGGGGTCCCGGGCCGGTACATACACTCGCATGTCGGCATAATCCATCGTGATGACTTCGAAGCCGCGGCGGCGTTGATCACCGCGGTCGTGATGCGGCTCGACGCGGCCACCGTTGCGGACCTGAGCAGATAGTAGGACAGCAGGGAGGCGATAGGCCTGCCCGGGCGCCCAGGGGGACACCGGATGGAACGAACTTTGCTTGTGATCAAGCCCGACGCGGTCGAAAGGCGGCTCATCGGCGAGGTAATCTCAAGGATTGAGAGGGCCGGGCTGTCCATCGTCGCCTTGCGGATGATGGATATGAGCAGGGACTTCGCAGCGAGGCATTACGCCGCCCACAGGGGAAAGCCATTCTATGAGCGGTTACTCGACTACGTCACATCCGGGCCCGTCGTGGCGGCGATCTGCGAAGGCCCCGGCGCCGTGAGGGCGTTGCGGGGCCTCATCGGCGCGACGGACCCGGCGAAGGCGGGCCCCGGGACGATAAGGGGCGATTTTGGGCTGGATGTGACTCACAACCTGGTGCACGCGTCCGACTCCCCCGAGTCGGCCGCGAGGGAAATAGCGCTCTTCTTCCCGGAGTAGGTGTGGAACTTGATACTCGTGGGGACCGCGGGTTTCCGGTACGCCGACTGGAAAGGCCACTTCTACCCGCCCGGCATCAGGGAGGCGGACTTCCTATCGTATTATTCCAGGCAGTTCAACGTCGTGGAGCTCGATTTCACCTATTATCGCATGCCGGCGGCGAATACCATGAAGGCGATGGCGGCCCGCACGCCCCCGGGCTTCGAGTTCTGCGTCAAGGCGAACAGGGAGATGACCCACGAGATCCCCGGGGACAGGTCCGTGCTGGACGCGACGTTCTACCGGTTCATGGATGCGCTGGCGCCGTTGCGCTCCGCCGGGAAACTGGGGTGCATACTCGCGCAGTTCCCGTTTTCGTTCAAACCCTCGGAGGAATCGTTCGACTACCTCCTCGAATTCAAGGAGAAGTGCGGGGAAGCGCCCGTCGTCGTCGAGTACCGCAACAGCGCCTGGGTGAATACGGACACCTTCGAATTCATGCGCCGCGCGGGCCTGGGTTTCTGTTGCGTCGACGAGCCCCGGCTGAAGGGTCTCATGCCTCCGGTGGCCGCCGCCACCTCCAACCTGGGTTACGTGAGGTTCCACGGCCGGAATTCGGCGAAATGGTGGAAGCACGAGCACGCCTCCGAACGGTATGACTACCTGTATTCCATGGACGAGCTCCAGGAATGGGTACCCAGGGTCAGGAGGCTCGACGAGACGGCCGGCAAAACATACGTGCTGTTCAACAACTGCCACGAAGGAAAGGCCGCAAGGAATTCATTCATGATGCGGGACTTGCTTGGTATTCAATGGAGCGGCGCGGGAAGGCAGGAGCTTCCCGGCCTCGAGGGGAGGGATCCCACTTGAAGGTTGGCGTCATAGGGGGAACCGGGGTTCACGGGGCGATACCCATTACCGAACAGCGCGATTTATCCGTCAAGACCCCGTATGGAGACGCGTTCATGAAACAGGGGAATCTGGACGGAGTGGAGATGGTCCTGCTGTACAGGCACGGTGAAGGGCATACGGTGCCGCCGCACAGGGTCAACTACCGCGCCAACATATGGGCCCTGTGGTGGCTCGGGGTAGAGAGGGTAATCGGGACGGCGGCCTGCGGCTCACTCAATCCCGGTATGGGCCCCGGAGACATCGTGATCGTCGATCAGTTCCTTGACTTCACACACTCCCGGCCGGTCACGTTCTTCGAGGGTGGAGGCCAGGGTGTGGTCCATACTGACGTGACCGAACCGTACTGCGCGGGGGTGAGGAAGGCGCTCCTCCACGCGGCTGAGGATGCCGGGGTGCGGGCGCATTCCTCGGGGTGCTACGTGTGCACGGAGGGCCCGCGGTTTGAAACCCGCGCCGAGATCCGCGCGTTTTCCATTCTCGGTGGGGATCTGGTCGGAATGACCAACGTCCCGGAGGTCGTCCTGGCCAGGGAAGCAGGCATCTGCTACGGACTGGTCGCGATCGTCACCAACTTCGCGGCGGGGATAAGCCAGGGGGAGCTGAGCCACGGGGAAGTGTTGCAGGCGATGGCCGAAGCGTCAGCGAGGGTCGGGACGGTCATCACGAGCGCGGTCAAGCGCCTGGCGGAGAAGAGTCACTGCGCCTGCAGGAAGAACTGGCGCCTTCTAGCAACGACGCAGGGGATTGGAGGACTCAGATGAGTACAATCAGGGACGCTTCACTGGCGCCGGAGGGGACGAAGAAGATTCATTGGGCAATGAAGCACATGCCGGTGTTGAACGAGGTAAGGCGCACCTTCGACGTGGACAAGCCGTTCGCGGGCCTCAACGTAGGCATCTGCCTCCACCTGGAAGCGAAGACCGCCTGCCTTGCGCTGGCCCTTGCAGGGGCGGGGGCCACGGTTTCGATTGCGGGGTCGAACCCCCTGTCCACTCAGGATGACGTGGCCGCCGGGCTTGCCGGCGAGGGAGTCAACGTGTACGCATGGCACGGGGCCACAGCCGATGAGTACTCGTCGTTCATCAAGTCGGTGATCCGGGACGGGCCGCACCTGGTCATCGACGACGGGGGTGACCTCGTCGGGATGCTGCACGGGGAACTCGGATCGTACGCAGGGCGCGTCATCGGCGGTTGCGAGGAGACCACCACCGGCGTGAAGAGGCTCCGCGCCATGGAGCGCGACGGCGTGCTCCGCTTTCCGATGGTGGCCGTGAACAACGCCGAATGCAAGTACCTGTTCGACAACAGGTACGGCAGCGGCCAATCCGTGTGGGACGGGATCATGCGCGCCACGAACGTCCTGGTAGCGGGGAAGACAGCGGTTGTTCTGGGATACGGCTGGTGCGGCAAGGGGGTGGCGCTCCGCGCCCGCGGCCTCGGGGCGAACGTGATCGTGTGCGAGGTCGATCCCGTGAAAGCGAACGAGGCGCTCGCCGACGGGCACAGGGTGATGACATCGTTCGAGGCTGCCCGGGTGGGGGACATATTCGTCACGGTGACGGGATGCAGGGATGTCCTCAGGCGGGAGCATTTCGAGGTGATGAAGGACGGCGCCATCCTTGCCAACGCGGGTCATTTCGATGTGGAGATATCGAAACCCGGCCTGGAGGCGGTCAGTGTTGAGGTGTCCTCACCCAGGGACAATGTGACGGAGTACTTGACGGCGGACGGCCGGCGACTCCACCTTCTCGCGGAGGGCCGGCTGGTCAACCTGGCCGCCGCCGACGGGCACCCGATCGAGATAATGGACATGAGCTTCGCCGTGCAGGCCATGGCGTTGCGCTACGTGAAGGACAGCGCGGCATCCCTCGGCCGGAGGGTCGTTCCCGTGCCGCGTGAGGTCGATCAAGCGGTTGCCAGGCTGCGGCTCGAGGGCCTGGGGATACGCATAGACTCCCTCACGGGGCCGCAGGCGGCCTACATGGAATCGTGGAAGGAGTAAGGGGAATGGCGGCCTCTGTCACACTGATCCGCGGTGGAACAGTGCTTGTCCAGGACGGCTCGAGACCCGGCCCGTGCGAGTTCCACGCCGGCTGGGATGTTGTGGTGAGCGGGGACAGGATAGCATATGCCGGGCCCGCGGGTGGCGCCGCCGCGCCGCCGGACTGCGAGCGCATCGACGCCTCCGGCCTGATAGTCATGCCCGGCTTCGTCAACGCTCACACCCACGCGTCGATGGCCCTGTTGAGGGGATACGCGCAGGACCTGTGCCTGCAGGAGTGGCTGGAAACGCGAATATGGCCCGCGGAGGACAGGATGACGCGGGAGGACGTGTACTGGGGCGCCATGCTCGCATGCCTGGAGATGGTACACGCGGGCGTCACCACCTTCTGTGACATGTATTTCTTCATGGACGGCGTCGCCAGGGCGGCCTCTCGGGCGGGCCTCCGCGCTGCGCTTTCGCAGGGCATGACCTCGCTGAGGGACGATGACAGGAAGCGCACGTGGAAGGCATCAATGGACCTATTGGATGAGTGGCACGGGGCCGCCGGCGGCCGCATCCAGGTGATGCTCGGCCCCCACGCGCCTTACACGTGTACCCCGGACTTCCTGGAGGAGGTGGGGAGGGAGTCGTCCAGGCTGGGCATCCCAGTGCACATCCACCTCGCGGAGACCAGGAAGGAGGTCGATGACTGCCTGAGGCTGTATGGCAAGACCCCAGTCCAACTCGCCGTGGATTCGGGTCTCGCCGGCGTCAGGCTTCTCGCCGCCCACTGCGTCCACGTGACAGAGGAAGACATAACATATCTTGCGTCAACTAGATCAGCTGTCGCGCACTGCCCGGTCTCGAACATGAACCTCGCCTGCGGGACCGCCCCTGTCTCACGCATGATCCGGAGCGGTGTCACAGCCGGCCTCGGAACCGACGGCCCGGCGTCCGGCTCGACCCACGACATCTTCAGCGCCATGAGGATCGCGACCCTGGCCCAGAAGCACCTCGAGATGGACCCAACCGCCCTGCGTGCCTGCCACTCGTTGTGGATGGCCACCAGGGGCGGTGCGCTCGCGCTAGGGCTGGATGATTGCGGCGTGATCGGGGTTGGAATGAAGGCCGACCTGATAATGGTAGATGCCGGGAAGAGCCATTTCCAGCCCGCCCACGATGCCGCGGCGTGCCTGGTTCACTGCTCCCGGCCGGAAGATGTCGAAATGGTGATGGTCGATGGCAAGGTGCTGAAGCGCGGCGGGCGGGTGCTGACGCTCGACGAAGAGGAAGTCCTGCGGGAGGCCGGGCCGATCGCGGCGCGGCTGGTTTCCGGTCCTCCGGCCTGAATGCAGGGGCAGGGCTAGAGCGCGGCGCGGTGGATCAGGTGCAGGGCGATCCCGCTCAGGAATGTGACGACCGGCACAGGCCAGTATTCGCGGAGCACCGGCGCCAGGTCCACCTTGAAGTACCTGTTGGTCAGCACCTGGCACAGGTGCAGGGGCGACATAAGGTAGGCGGAGAAACCGATCATGTAGGTGAACGACGCGTATAGCAGGATGTGTTCGTAGGTCGGCGCCGCGGCGAGGAGCATGGGGAGCGCTACGGCGATGCCCGTCTGGATTGCGCCGGAGACGAACGCGAACAGGAATATGCCCACACCTGCGAGTACCTCGAGCGGCACACCTCGCCTTGAGAGTGAGTCCATGGCCACAGGCAGGAAATCCATCTGCACGACGAATGCCTTGAACACCATTACCCCGAGGACCGTGGCGATCGAGGGATAGTCCACGGACTTCCAGATCACGTTGAGTGAGAAGCCCTCGCTCTTTCGTGATATGGCCATCGCCATGATGACCCCCGCCGCAAGGGCGATTGTGAGATTGACGCCCAGCGCGCAAGTGAGAACAACCGGAACAGAGAGGGGGCCGGAAGAGACCAGGAACTCCTTCAAAGCGGTGGAGTATGTAGTGGGAGTGGGATCGACGGCTTCATGCGAGTTCTTCACGAGGCGGAGGTAACTCGTCACGAACATTATGATGCCCAACGGCCACAGTTGCCCGACGATTTCCACCGGCGACACTCGGGCTATGGTCGCGGTGAACAGGATTGTCGTCGAGAACGGGTAAAGGAAGAAGACAGAGTGCCGGAATACCATGTTTACCGCCGCTTTGCGCGTGGGGCTGAAGCCGAGGCGGTCTCCCGCGGTATCGACCAGGGGCGCGGATATGATTGCGCCACCGAACGCGGACAGGCTTCCAAGCAGAGCGGGCACAGCCATTATCGTGTACCTGGAGCTCTTCAGCAGCCTCTTCAACGAGGAGGCCATGGTCTCCAGCGTTCCATAGCGTTGTAGTACGGAACCGAGAATCCTGATCAGGCCGACACAGGCCGCAAGCTCCAGGGTCTCGCCGGAGAAGACCGTCCTCACAATGGTGAGCGCGATTGTGCCCGGGCTCCAACGCAGCGCCAGGCCGACAATCACCGAGGAAACCCCGAGGGTGATGAAATCAGGGATTCTGTTGCGGGCCCCCCATAGGATGATGAGTGCGGCAAGCAAGAGGACAATCCCTTGTACAGTCAACTCTTCCAGCTCCTTCGTCTACGAAGCACATTATAACACTACATAAGGGGGTCTCCAACGGCGAAGGGGAAAGGCGGCGCGGAATCATCCACGGACGGCGTCATAGTCTTGTACCGGGGTGATTCCCGTGCGCCATGTGAAGTTCATCGTGCGACAGATGGCTATCACTGTCCTCGCCACAACCGCCGGCCTTCCGGTGACCCTGACCGCGCTCGGCGTCATGGTCTTCGCCAGGTGGAGGATTGTGCCCTTCCGCGTGATAGTCGTGAACCTGGCGCAGTCCGCCGTCTGGTACTGGTTCATGCTGTTGGCGCCCGCGGCCTCCGGCGTCGCCCTCCCCGTCACCCCGGCGTGGGGTGGGGTGACAGGGGCCCTTCTCGCAGTGGCCGCGTCGGTGCCCTGTGTCGCCGCCATGACCGGGAGCAGCGTGGCCGGTGTCATGTCGGCGTTTGCGTCAAGACGGGTCGACTCGGCCATCATCATTCTTGCGGCCGCCTCGGGCGGGAGCGTAGCAGGGGCCGTGGGCGCTTTGCTCCGGTCCCGGAAACGGCGCCGCGAGTGAAGGACTTGGCGCGTGAGCGGTCGAAGTCCGTGAACCGGCGGCAAGGCGACAGCTGAAGCGAGGTGCCGTTGTGCCCGTAATATCGAAATCATTTGTGGCAATCGACGTCGAGACAACCGGAATAGACCCGCAATCGGATGCAATCATTCAAGTGGGGGCCGTCCGCTTTGAGAACGGCCGGGTGGTCCGCGAACTGAACAGTCTCGTCAGGCCCGGAGTACACATTCCGCTGAAGGTGCAGCGGATGACGGGAATCTCGGAGGAAGCGGCTTCGGCCGCACCCACGTTCGAGGAAATCGCCCCGCAGCTCCTTGAGTTCGTCGGGGACAGCCCGCTCATTGCCCACAACGCGCCGTTCGACGTGGGATTCATCGAGGCGGCGCTGGGTCGTTGCGGCGAGGCTCGGTTGGCCAACCGGGTATACGATACCCTGGATCTTGCGCGCCTGGTGAGGCCTGCCAGCGGAAGTCACCGGCTGGAGCGGCTCGCCCGGGAGATGAACATCCCGCTTAGAGGGTCGCATGACGCGCTCATGGACGCCTTCACCGCCGGCCGTGTATTCCTTGCCCTGTTTGAGGATGTTTGCCGGTTGGCGCCCTCCCTGATCGACTACATTTCGTCACTGGCTGGAACGTGTGGGTGGGAGGTCCGGGACATCCTGGAAGAGGCGGCGCCCCTCGCAATTGCCGCCGCGATGGGCCGCCCGGGCGGTCCGAGGGAGAAAGGCGCGGTTTCCGGCGGGCAGAGTCTGGCGGGGACCAGGGATGGAATGGGTGAGGAGGATTCCCCCGGATGTGAGCGAGGGGGCTTCCTCCCGGTCACCCCTGAATACGTCGGGGAGGTTCTCGGGAAACAGGGCCTGCTCAGCTCGGCCATTGAATCATACGAATTCCGGCCCCAGCAGCTCCAGGCGGCGTACCTCGTTGCCGAGGCCCTGAGCGAGGGTAAGCACCTCCTGGTGGAAGCGGGGACGGGGATCGGCAAGTCGATAGCGTATCTGGTTCCGGCTGCGCGGTTTGCCTCGACAAACGGCGAAAGGGTGGTCGTGTCGACGCACACGATCAACCTCCAGGAACAGATATGGACGCGGGATATTCCCCTCCTGAAGGAGAGACTCGGGCTGCAATTCGACCACGCCCTTCTCAAGGGTAGATCGAACTACATCTGCCTGAGGCGGTGGCGGGTTGTTGCAGGCAAGGCAGTGGGGAGGACCGCGGACGAGATCAAGATGATCGCGAGGCTAGCTGTGTGGCTCCACCAGACGGATACAGGCGACAAATCGGAACTCGGATTCACCGGGGATCAGGAGGCGGTGTGGGAATCGGTCGCGTCGGATTCAGCCTCGTGTGAGGGCCAGGCGTGCCCCCACGCGTCATCCTGTTATTTTCAGGCCGCGAGAAGCGCCGCGGCCAGGGCCGACATCATCGTGGTGAACCATTCCCTGGTTCTCTCCGATGCCGCGCTGGATAACCGGGTTTTGCCCGAGTACTCCCACATCGTCTTCGATGAGGCGCACAATCTTGAGAGGGCCGCAAGCGAGCATTTCGGCGAGTCGGCTTCGACCCGGAACATCGAGCGGCTCCTCACAATCGCCTCGCGGGGAGGGCTACTGGAGAGGATCGGGCGGGCAGTCACCGCAAACATGCATGAGTCGTCGCCGGCGGGATCCCTCGAAGCCCTGATGTCAGCGACTCGCTCAGCCGCCGGCGAGGCCAGGGAACGGCTCGAGCCGGTCGCATCATCCTGGGCTGGTGACAAGGAGCGCCCGCGGCCGCGGCCGGCGCGCGTCAGGGGCGAGGGACAGGAAGACGAGCGCTGGGCTGCTTTCCGCGAACGGGCCCTGAACCTTTCGCAGGCGCTGGAGAGGGCGGCGGGACCCCTGGAAGATATCGCCCGTTTGGTGGACGAGCTGTCGTGGGAAAACGATACGTCCGGGAATGGGGGTTCCTTACGGGACCTCGCGGCGGATGCCAGGAGGACGGGCGCGGCTCTCGCCTCGGCGGCTTGCGTCATATCGAACGTGGCAAGGGCCGCCGATCCGGAGAGGGTGTACTGGATCGAACCGGAAGGGGACACCCGGCCGCAGATTGTCTTCCGATCGGCCCCGATCGAAGTGGGGCCCTTGCTCCGGCAGCGCCTGTTCGACAGGATGAGATCGGCGATCCTCACTTCCGCCACTCTGACGGTGAACGGCAGTTTCGACTATCTGAAAACACGCCTTGGACTGGCGGAAGAACCCGAGGGATCGGTCGTATGCGAGTCCATCGGTTCACCGTTCGACTACGCGAAGCAGGCGCTCGTGTGCGTTCCCTCGGGTCTGCCCACGCCGAAGGACGGCGAGGCGCGGTTCACGGAGGCGCTCGGAGCGTCCTTGATCCGGCTCGCACACGCCACCAGGGGCAGGATGCTGGTGCTGTTCACGTCCAATAAAATGATGAGAACGGTATACCATAGGATCAGGAACGCCCTCGAATCGTCCGGGATATGCCTGCTCGCGCAGGGTATTGATGGATCGAGGACCAGGCTGGTGGAGGAATTGAGGGATGGCTCCGAGACGGTGTTGTTCGGCTCGCAGAGCTTCTGGGAAGGCGTGGATGTGGCTGGTCCGGCCCTCTCCTGTGTGGCCATAGTGAAGCTGCCTTTCTCGCCGCCGGACGACCCGGTGACGGAGGCCCGCATGGAGCACCTGGCGAAGAAGGGGGGCAACCCGTTCGCGGACTTGCTCGTCCCCGAAGCAGTCTTGAAGTTCAAGCAGGGATTCGGAAGGCTCATACGAAGCAGGGAGGACAGGGGAGCGGTGGTGGTATTCGACCGCCGCGTACTCCCCGGGTGTTCGAACTACGGCGCGAGGTTCCTCGATTCGTTGCCGGGCCCGTCCCTGGTCTTCGAGGAAGAGGACGGGATCCTGGAGAGGCTGCGGGAATGGCTGCCGCAGCCTGGAGGGCGGACAAGTGGCGAATAAACCGTTGAGGATACTCTTGACGAATGACGACGGCATCCACGCGGACGGGCTGCAGGCCATGAGGGCCGAGATGGAGAAGGTCGAGGGTGTCGAGGTGTACGTCGTTGCCCCCGACAAGGAGCGTAGCGCGAGCGGGCACGCGATCACCATCCACCAACCCCTGCGAGTGGAGGAGGTGAATATTCCCGGCGCTCGGTCGCGGATGTGGGCGGTGTCAGGGACCCCGGCGGATTGCACGAAGGTGGCGGTGAAGTCCCTGTTGCAGGAGGCGCCGGCGCTCGTCATATCGGGGATCAATCGGGGCCCTAACCTGGGAACGGACGTGTTCTATTCGGGAACGGTGGCCGGGGCACTCGAGGCTGCCGTGCTGGGTATCCCCGCAATGGCGGTATCGCTCGACGGCTATGAGAACCTGGACTACACCTACGCCGCGCGATTTGCCTCGTGCCTGGCGGGCACTGTCATACGGCGGGGGCTGACGCCGAACAGCCTGCTGAACGTCAATGTCCCCGCCATCGAAGGGGAGCACATTGCCGGCGTAGCCGTCACGCGCCTGGGAGTGCGGAGGTACAACGACGAGTTCGAACGCAGGGTGGACGCGAAGGGTAACGTGTACTACTGGCTTGCGGGCGGGTTCCTCGATGTGGACAATGAGGAGGGCACCGATGTAGGCGCCATCAAGGAGAACAAGATCTCCATCACCCCGATTCACCTCGATCTGACCGCGCACTGGGCCATGGACGAGATCTGCGGCTGGGAGGTCGGCCTCCCGGACGGCTCGTGACGGGCGATTCTTCGATTTGTCCTTCGTAATTGAGTGTTGCCCGCGGGAATACATTTCTACAAAGATTCCCGCGGGGGTGGTAGGATTGAAGCTCGGCGGCGCCGCTCCGGCGAGACGTGTCTCGAAGATATCTCCCGAATCGATAATCGCCGGAGTGGTCTTGTGCTTCACGGTCACCTTGCTGTCGGCCGGGGCGCTGACCGTCGTGTTGCTGCTCACGCCCATGACTGAGAAGGCGCTTCCCCCGGTTGTCACCGTTGTGGGGGCTCTGAGCATATTCGCGGGCGGGTTCGCGTCGGGGCGAAAGAGCGGCGGACTCGGCTGGGTACACGGGGGAGTCGCGGGCGTGGTCTACACGGTCGCGTGTTACCTCCTGGGCTTGCTGGTCTTCCCCGAGCTGATGCCCGTTTCGTTGCTGGCGAGGAGGCTCGTGCTGGGGTTCGGGATCGGCCTGGTAGGAGG
This sequence comes from Ignavibacteriales bacterium, assembly GCA_050260105.1. GTDB lineage: Bacteria > Bacillota > Sulfobacillia > JABLXB01 > JABLXB01 > SM1-B181. Next base: position 19,601 of record JBLNBR010000021.1, read on the forward strand.
AATCGCAGGGGTCAATTTCTAGAGTTGGAAGGGGGTGGGGAATACCGGAGGCCTCCGGCGGGCAGAATGCGTATCGATAGGCCCAGCCCGGAGGGTGTATGTTGCGGAAGAGACTGCTGCTTGTCGTGGGCATCTGTCTACTGGTGACGGTGGGAGCGGGCCGGCTTTCGGCTGCTCCCACCGTTATTTCGAGGGGCGCTACCGGCCAGGCCGTCAGGGACATCCAGAAGGCGCTCAACTCGATCGGCATCCCGTCAGGCCCCGCGGACGGCGTGTTCGGTCCATCCACTGAGAAGGCGGTCAGGCTGTTCCAGGCCCGGAAGAAGCTCCCCGTGGACGGCGTGGTCGGCCCTCGCACGAGGGCTGCGCTGGATAGTGAAATGAAGGCCCTGGAGAAAAGGCTCGCCGAACAACGGAGGCTGGAACAGAAGCGAGTATTCCTGGAGGAACTGAAGAAGAAGACGCTGAATGCCCGGAGATCCCCGGCGGTTTCGCCACCGGAGAAGGGCCGCAACGGCACCGTATATCTCACCCTGGACGACGGACCGGACCCTGGAGTCACGCCGCGGATCCTCGATATTCTCAAGTCGCGCGGCGTGCGGGCGACATTCTTTGTGATAGGGGAGAGGGCGGAGCAATACCGCGATCTAGTGCGCCGGATGATCAGTGAAGGACACGGTGTTCAGAACCACTCCTACGCCCACGAGCAGCGAGTGCCCGCGTCCCTGGAGGAAATCGAGGACGACATAGCGCGGGGAGCGAGGGCGTTGGAGGCCGTCGGGGGGACGAGGCCGCACTACTACAGGCCGCCGTACGGGGACACGTCGCCGGCCGTGTTCCAGGCAGCCCGCAACCAGGGGCATACCATCGCCCTGTGGTCCAACATCTGGGGTAGCGGCGCCGGGGCCGTGTTGTCCTCGGCTTTCGATGGCTCGATAATCATGCTCAAGGAGCAACCGGAGGCACTGGAATCCCTCCCCGAGATCATTGACGGCCTGACCTCGATGGGTTATCACTTCGGCGTCATTGGACCGGCTGGGGCGGTGTCCCCATCTGATTGAGGTTGGATTTCCACGACTTCAGCATCTCGCTTATCTGCGCAAACGCCTGGTTTTCCGACATGGCCTGGTTCGCCAGGGCCAAGGCGGAGAGGCTTTCCTGCAGGGACTGCGCTATGTTGGCCGCGACCTTCTCGCGATGGGTGGCCGCCAGCTCGCTGAGTTGGTCCAGCGCCTGTACGATCTGCTGCTGATTTGACCTGATCGAATCGTCGGACTCAGCCATGGGGCCGATTCGCTGGATGGCCCTGAACATTTGGTCGAGTCTCTGCGACGCCTCTATGTAGACAGAAGCCTCACTCAGGAGGGACTGTAGCTGCTTATCGGCGCCGAGCTGTTGCTCCCTTATGGTTGTCTGCAGGTCGCCCAGCGCTTTCCTTATCTCGTCTCCGGCGGACTTTGGGGTAGGCGCGTCAGCGGCGTTGACGGCCTGCCCCAGCTCGTGCTCGAGGTTGGTGCGCGACAGGTCGTAGTTCTCCTTTTCCGGCACTTTCCACACCTCCGGTTCTAGTTTGGGAAAGTGGGCCTGCGTCTATCCGGAGGATTTTCGGGGGTCGGCGACAAATTCCGCGTCTGAGGACGGTGGGTCGAGTGACGCACTTCTTGTCTTGCGGCTTTCTGAAGGACTCCTTTCTCGAAATCCTCGAGTCGGCCGGCAGGCTGAACAGGCTGCTCGAATCCTCGGGCCGGTCACCCGACGACGAGTCGCGCCTCGCGGCCCAATTCATCGAGGACCGCGCGAGGCAGGCGACCGAACTGCTGGATTCGATGACCTGCGAACCCCTGATCTGGACTGGAACGGGGACGACTGAGGAGGTCGTCAGGAGGCTCGAGGAGCTTCTCTCGGCTGCGGAGACGGCTCGTTGAATCCGTGCGCGTGGGCGCCCCGGATCCATTGACGAAGGCCGGGGCAAATACTAAACTCAAGGCGAACGGAGGTATGAGCCGATGCCCATGCTCGAATTCGAGTGTGAACGCTGCAACAACAGATTTGAGACCCTGGTCAGGCAGGGCGAGGAACCGCGATGTCCAGCGTGCGACTCGACCGATCTCAAGAGGCGCGTTTCTCGTTTCAGCGCCAGGAGCGCTTCTCCCGCGGGACCGGCGAAGTCGATCGGCGGGAAGTCGTGTTCCGCGTGTTCGTCCGGGAATTGCTCGTCCTGCACGTAGCAGGATTGCGTAGCGGAATAGGGTCAGATCCTCAGGAGGCGGGGGCACAAACCCCGCCTCCGCCGTTTCCGCCGGCGACCCGCGCGCGGTAGGGTCGCCCCGCCCCCGTATAGAGCCTTCGCCCCGCTGGGAACGCTACTCGCGAAAACCAGCAGAGGTGGATGTGAGATGCGGACCTGGAGAATTGTCGCGGCCCTGGGCCTAGCCCTCCTCGTGGCCGTGACGGTTTGGCGCGCCGTGGGAGACCTCCGTGACACGCGGTCCGAGACCGCCGCGGCCGGCTGGGGGGCCGGGCTCGACGGTGACGCCTTGCTGCTTGCGAGGTTGATCTTTGGGGAGGCCAACGCTGAGCCGTATATTGGCCAGGTGGCCGTGGCTTCGGTGGTCCTGAACAGGGTCGGTGCCCCGGGGTTTCCCGATTCCATAGCGGGCGTCATTTTCCAGCCGGACGCGTTTGAATCCGTGTCCAACGGCCAGATATGGGTGACGTACCCGACCAGCGAAAACATAGCCGCTGCAACCGCAGCGCTCGAAGGCTGGGATCCGACATACGGCGCCCTCTTCTTCTGGAACCCTTACAAGTCGGTCAACCCGTGGATATGGACAAGGCAGATCATCACCCAGATAGGCAGCCATGTCTTTGCGCGATAGGGAGGGGGTCACATGAGGGCGAAGTGGCCGGTATACCTGCTGGTGGCTTTGCTCGCCGTGAGTGTCACCTGGGGCATCGGGCAAGCCCGCGCCAGGCGGCGCATGGAGACTGCCCTCGAGGCTGAGAGGCACAGGGCACTCGCGGATCTGGCGGACGGCATCTCCAACGTGGAGGTGTTGCTGGGGAAGGGCCTGGTCCTGTCGTCGCCGCTCCAGAGCGCCGCGATCTTCCCGGAACTGTGGCACCAGGCCAACGCCGCGCTGTCGAACCTCGCGCGCCTTCCATTGCCCGTGCTCGAGACACAGCGGACATCCAGGTTCCTGAAACAAACCGCTGACATCGCATACGTGATCGGCAAGAAAGTGGGGCGCGGGGACCCGATCGGTGATAGCGACTGGGAGCTGATGAACTCCCTGCGGGGGCAGGCCGCCAAGCTCGGGGAACAGGTGAGGGCACTGCAGGTCTCGGCCCTGAAGCAGGGATTCACGTGGTCGCGGGGGCCTTCGCGTTCGGCCGGCCCGTCGCAGGCCGCGGTCACAACGATCGACGTGAACGATGGTTTCAGGGGCATAGAGAAGGAAATGGACAGGTACCCGGCCCTCGTCTATGACGGGCCGTTCTCGGACCACATAGAAAGGAGGCAACCCGCCGGCGTCACAGGGAAGGCGGTGACCCCCGAGGAAGCGATCGCGAAGGCCGTGGCGTTCGTCCCATCACCCCCGGGGGTGACGTACACGGCCAGGGTGCGGAATGAGGCCACGGGTAAGATCCCCGCCTATTCCATCCAGGTTACTCCGCAGGGGGGCGCCGGGCCGGAGTACTTTCTGGACATCAGCCGCACCGGCGGCCACGTCGTGTGGATGTCCTCCAACCGGCTGGCGGGGCCGGCCGTGCTGAGCCTGGACCAGGCGAGGCAGCGAGCGATAGATTTCCTGGCGTCCAGGGGGTACGCCTCTCTGGAGGCGACATACGCCGTCAAGGAAGACAACAGAGCCTTCGTGCTATTTGTCCACAAGGAGAACGGCGTGAGAGTGTATTCGGACCTCATCAAAGTACAAGTCTCGCTGGACACGGGCGAAATCAGCGGTTTCGAGGCGCTTGGTTACCTGATGTCCCACGTGCCGCGCAACATGCCGGCGCCCAGGGTGTCGGCGGCGGAGGCCAGGAAGCGGCTCAGCCCGAGGCTGACTGTAGTGCAGGAGAGGCTTGCGCTCATCCCTCTCGAGAACCTGACGGAAGTGCTGGCCCACGAATTCCGGGTGCGGCTCGGGGCGACGGATTTCCTGGTGTACATCAACGCCCTTACTGGTGACGAGGAGAAGATCATGCAGATCATACCCTCCGGCGGGGGTGAACTGGCCTTGTGACGGGGCCGTGACGGCGGGCCTTCGTTGAGCCCCTGCGAACCCCTTTGAGGCGGGTACCGGGGGCTCTTGTCTTGGTCGAAAGGTGAGCTCCGCGGCGTCGCCGAATGGTAGGTTTGGAACGCGGCTGTGTCACCGTTCGAAGGGGTGTTCTGTGGGATGGAACTCGTACAGGTATCGGACAGGGTGTTCTGCCTGGCCGGGCCGACCAACATCGGCGTGGTCGTTTCACCTGACGGCGTGGCGGTCCTGATCGACTCCGGGCTCGACTCGACCATCGCGAAGCGTGTCGTGCGCGATGTCTCCGCGCGTGGCTGGAAGGTCGGGGCCGTCATCAACACGCACGCTCACGCCGATCACACGGGGGGCAATGCGGAGGTCAAGAGGCGCACAGGATGCGAGGTGTGGGCCCCGCGTTTCGAGGAGGCCTGGATCCGTGAACCGGTGAGCGAGCCGCTTGCCCTTTTCGCCGGGGCCCGTCCGCCCTCGGGGCTTCTCTCGAAGTTCACGCTGGCTGAGGCGTGCCAGGTGGATCACATCCTTGAACCGGGTGAAGTCGAGGTGTGCGGCATCGTGATGAGGGTGGAGTCGCTGAAGGGCCACAGCCCCAACCAGATGGGTATCGCCGCCGGAGGGGTTCTTTTCTGCGGCGACGCCTTCTTCCAGCCGGATCAGCTCTCGAAGCACGTGATACCGTATAACGTCGACATCGGCTCGCACCTTGAGACACTCCACCGCCTCCTCGAGGTCCCCGCCGCGGTGGTCGTCCCGGGGCACGGCGGGGTCTGCGACGACCCGAAAGGGGTCGTGGAGGCCAACCTGGAAAGGGTGAGGCGGATCGAGGAATGCGTCCTGGACGCCGCGGGCGGGGGCGCCACCTCCGAGGATATCGTCTCCAGAGTGTGCAGCCGGATGGGAGTGACACCCGGGTCGGTGGCCCTCTACTACCTGATGGCTTCGGCGATCCACGCGTACCTGAGTCACCTCGAATCCGAGGGCAGGCTGCGGGTGGAGATAACGGATGTAAGGCCCGTATGGGGACGGGACGGGGTGGAGACCGGATGAACAGAACCTATCCCGCCCGGCCCGTCGCGGCGGTCGGCGCCGTGGTCACGCGGCGGACTCCATCCGGGCTCGAGATCGTGCTGGTGAAAAGGGGCAAGGACCCGGCGAAGGGCAAGTGGAGCGTGCCCGGGGGAGCGATCGAGCCGGGCGAACGCGCGCGCGAGGCTGCCGTGCGGGAAGTCATGGAGGAATGCGGCCTCGAAATAAGGCTGTGCGGCGTGTTCGACGTATTTGACAACCTCGTCCGCGACGAGGCCGGCGGACTGCAATACCACTATGTCATAATCGATTTCCTGGCCAAGGCCGTGGAGGGTGAGATGAGGCCCGGTTCGGATGTGTCGGAAGCGATATGGGTCCCCGTCGGCGAGGCGGGAAGAATGGACCTCACCAGGGGGACCCTCGAAATCATCCAGCGCCTGGCGCTCCACGGCGCCGGTCCGGTTCAGAACTTGTAGCCGATCTTCCTCAGGAAGGACCTCCTGTATTCGATGTCCTTGTCCGTCTCCGCGCCCCTGATCGCGCCGCCGTCGATTACACCGAGTATGCCGCGACCCTGTTCAGTCTCGGCCAGGACGACCTGCACGGGATTTGCGGTGGCGCAGTATATCCCGCACACCTCCGGCACCTGTTTGAGGGCATTGAGGATGTTGATGGGGAATCCGCCGGACATGAATATGATGAACGAGTGACCGGCCCCGATATTCAGGGCGTTCTTCTTGGCGAGTTCGATGAGTGCCTGGTCATTGCCCGTATACCTCACCAGGCACGGCCCCGAGGATTCGTTGAAGGCCAGGCCGAACTTCATCTGCGGCGCCACAGTGACAATCGCCTCGTGAATATCCTCCACAGTCTTTATGAAGTGCGATTGCCCCAAGATCATGTTCATGTCCGGATCCGGCTTCTCTATGCCGATTACCTTGATTTCCAATGATGTTCTCCCCCTTCTTTTGCCAATCTTTCCATCCGGGGCGCGCATTATCCTGCTTTCAGCAGGGTTTTCACGCGACGGGCAGATTAATCGGAAAAGTCACGGAGGAGTTTCTGCGATTTGCATAGAACATTTAGCGGCAAGTCCCATTCGGCGTCCGGTTACACACTTGGCCCTAGGAGTCTAGCAGAAGCGGGCAGCTTGGCTGCCCAATGGCGGCGGGGAGTGAGCGCCTGGTGGACACTGCGGATGTCGTGGTGATCGGTGGGGGCGTCCATGGGTGCTCCCTGTCGTATCACCTGGCGGCCTTGGGGGCCGGGCGCATTCGTGTGTTCGAACGGGAATACTTGGCCAGCGGAGGAACCGGGCGGTCGGCGGCGGGCGTGCGTCACCAGTTCGGAACGGAAATCAACTGCCGCCTCGCCCTGGAAAACATACGAAGATTCGAGACCCTGAACGACGAGCTCGACTACGATGGGAACATCGAATTCCAGCAGAGAGGATACCTGCTAATCGCGTATAGCCGGAAACAGCTCGAGCAGTTCGAGCGGAACGTCCGGTTGCAGAACAGGCTCGGCATCGGCTCGGTGATGTTGTCGCCGGATCGCATACCGGAGGTGAGCCCCGACCTTGACCTGGATGGAGTACTCGGGGCTAGTTACTGCCCCCGTGACGGCCACGCGAACCCGTTCCACGTCACGCACGCGTATGCGGGGGCCGCGCGAAGGCTCGGGGTCGAATTCAATCTCCGCGAAGCGGTGCGGGGTATTCACGTAAGAGGGGGGCGTGTTTGCGGGATCGAGACCGCCAGGCGCAGCGTCGCGTGCGGCGCCGTCGTAATCGCATCCGGCGGGCATGGGGCTGACCTGGCCGCCACTGCAGGATTGGACATTCCACTGTACTCCGAAAGACACCAAATACTAGTCACAGAACCCTTCGATCACATCCTCGATCCCATGGTCTTGTGCTTCGACGATGGTACGTACTGGAAGCAGACCCCCCACGGCAGCTTTCTGATGGGCATAGGCGATGCGAACGAAGTGAAGGGACATCATACGGGATCTACATGGCAGTTTCTCGGCGAGATGGCGCGGAAGATCACCCGTCACATGCGGAGACTTGCGGGGGCCCGAGTCGTACGGCAGTGGGCAGGCACCTACGATATCACGCCCGATTCTCAGGCCATATTGGGACCCACTCCCGTAGTGGGATTGTTCCTTGACCTGGGATGGAGCGGGCACGGATTCCAGTTCGCTCCGAGCATCGGCCGGGCACTCAGCGAGGTCATCCTCGGCAAGCAGCCATTCGTGGACATAAGCCCACTGTACCTTGATAGGTTCGTGACCGGCCGGCTCATTCCTGAGCCGGCGTGCGTGTAGGACTTCGGTCATCAGGTGGGCGGTTTCCAGCCGGTTCCGTGAGGGGGTGAGGGGTCACAGACTGCTGGTAGATGCCCTTGTCTCTGGTTCCGGGCGAAATAACCTTAAGGAGGGGGACAGTGTTGAAGGCTAAATGGGTGGCTCTGTTACTGCTCGTCGTGATAGCTGTGGGGATTGCAGGGTGCGGCCAGGCGAAGACCGAGAAGCCTGCGGAGAAGCCGGCGGCGCCCCCTGCGCCCGAGGTAATCAAGATAGGCGTCCAGGGACCGATATCCGGGCAGTGGGCGTTTGAGGGCGAGGGCTTCGTCCGCGCCGTGACATTGCTTGCCGAGCAACTGAACGCCAAGGGCGGAGTCCTCGGAAAGAAGATCGAGATCATCCAGGGCGATGACAAGAGCGATCCGAAGGAGTCGGCTCTGGTGGCCCAGAAGATGGTGGCCGAGAAGGTCGTCGCTGTGATCGGAAGCTACGCCTCCAGCCTGACTGAGCCTGCGTCGGCGATATACGACGAGGCGGGTATCCTGCATGTCACCCCGTCGTCGACGGCCACGAAGCTGACCACCAAGGGATACAAGAGGTTCTTCAGGACCTGCTTCCTCGATGACAGGCAGGCGCTGTTCGCCGCCGAGTACATGGTGTCGAAGGGATACAAGAACGCGGCGATCATCCATGACAACACCACGTTTGCCAAGGGCCTCGCGGAGTGGACCCAGAAGTACGCCGAGGAGAAAGGCATCAAGACGGTGTTCTTCGACGCGGTCACCCCGGGCGAGAAGGACTTCACACCCACTCTGACCAAGGTCAAGGCGGCAAATCCCGACGTGATATACTACACCGGGTATTTCCCCGAGGGTGGCCTCATAGTGAAACAGGCCAAGGACCTGAAGATCACGGCGGCGTTGATGGGCGGTAACGCCGTGAACAACCCCGAGTTCGTGAAGATCGCCGGTCTGAAGGCGGCGGAGGGCTTCGTTGCAACGACCGAGCCGCTTCCGGATGATCTGCCGTATCCCGAGGCCAAGCAGCTGATCGCCGACTACAAGGCGAAGTACGGGACGAACGTATCCACCTGGGCGCCGTTCGCCGCCGACGCGTTCAGGGTCATCGTGGAGGCCATCACCAAGACAAACTCCACCGACCCGGCGAAGCTGGCGGAGTACCTCCACACCAAACTGAAGGACTTCCCGGGCGTCACGGGCCCCATCATCGGGTTTGATGAGAAGGGCGACCGGCTCGGCACTGTCCACAAGGCCTACGTCGTCAACGAGAAGGGCGACTTCGTTCTGCCCAAATAGCGCTGTGAAGGGGGCGGAGCAGCGCTCCGCCCCCTGATGACTTTCCAAACCTTTACCCGGGAGGACTGGTCTGTGGAGCAATTCCTCCAGCAGATGGTCAACGGCTTCACCGTTGGCTCGGTGTACGCCCTGGTAGCACTGGGCTACACAATGGTCTACGGGATCCTCCGCATGATAAACTTCGCCCACGGCGAGATGTTCATGCTCGGATCCTATATCGCCCTCACATTGATGGTGTCGCACTACGTGAACGTACTGGCCGTGATTCCGAACCTGTTACTCGCACTGGTTTGCATATTCATCGTGTCCATGATGGTGGTCGCCCTCGCGGGGGTAGCCATCGAACGGATCGCCTACAGGCCGCTCAGGAAAGCCGGGAGACTGGCGCCCATAGTGTCTGCGCTTGGCATATCGATCGCCGTTCAGAACGCGGTGATGCTCATCTACGGGACCCAGTACCAGGTGTTTCCCGAGGGCCTCGTCCCGGAGGTTGTCTGGCGCATTGGAGGCGTGCAGATCACCCCAATGCAAATCGTGATCCTGGGGATCTCGGTGAGCCTGATGGTCGCACTATATACCTTCGTGCAACGCACGCCGCTGGGGACGGCCATTCGCGCAACCGCGCTCGACCACGACGCGGCGAGGTTGATGGGCATCGACGTCGACCGGATCATACTCACGGTGTTCCTCATAGGGCCGGCCCTGGGAGCGGCCGGGGGGATCATGGTCGGCCTCTACTACCGGCAGGTGAACTTCACGATGGGCTGGACCTACGGCCTGAAGGCATTTACCGCGGCCATCATGGGCGGCATCGGCAATATCCCGGGCGCCATGATCGGCGGCCTGCTCCTTGGTATCCTCGAGACCCTCGGGGCGGGCTACGTATCCACCGGATGGAAGGATGCGTTCGCGTTCTTCATCCTGATCACCATCCTGGTATTCAGGCCCACGGGGCTACTGGGCGAGAGGGTCGCCGAAAAGATCTGAGACACAGCGGAGATGATGACTAGCGTGTTGCCGATGAGCCGGATTTCCATCGGGCCGGGAAGACCAAGGACGATTGCCCTGTGTCTCCTCGGCGTGCTGATGGTCGTATACCCGCTAATGGTGAACGACTACTGGAGAATGGTGGCGAATTTCTACGGCATATACGTGCTGCTGGGGTGCAGCCTGAACCTCATCGTCGGCGACGCGGGCCTGTTCAACCTGGGCCACGCCGCTTTCTATGCGGTGGGCGCGTACTCAACGGCCATCCTGAATACGAGGTACAACGTGCCGACACTGGTGCTGTTGCCGCTGAGCGCCGTATTGGCCGGCGCCATAGCGGCGATGATTTCGAAGCCGATACTGCACCTGAGGGGCGACTATCTCTGCATCGTCACGATCGGCTTCGGGGAGATCATCAGGATTGCGCTGTACAACAACCCATTAGACCTGACGGGCGGGCCCAACGGCATATTCGGGATCGCTAGGCCTGCCCTGGCCGGCTTCGTGTTCAGGAAGCCGCTCCACTACTACTACCTGATATGGTTGTTCGTGGTTCTGGTCATATTCGCCACGAGGCGCCTGGAGGAGTCCAGGGTCGGCAGGGCCTGGAACTGCGTCAGGGAAGACGACCTCGCCGCCGAGGCGATGGGCATTGACACCGCGAGGCTGAAACTGATGGCGTTCGTCCTCGGGGCGGGCGTGGCAGGTGTCGCGGGGAACCTGTACGCCGGCTACATGACGGTAATCGCCCCCGAGAGCTTCAGCTTCTGGGAGTCGGTGCTCATGTTCTGCATCGTGGTCCTGGGCGGGCCGGGTTCCGTGCCCGGCGTGATAGTGGGCGCGTTCGGGATGTTTGTCTTGCCGGAGCTGTTCAGGGAGTACTTCCTGAAGTCGCGCTTGCTCGTCTACGGGATCGCGATGGTATTGATGATGCTGTTCAGGCCGGAAGGCCTGCTGCCCGTCCAGCAGTGGAAACGCGCGGCCGGTCCTGGACAGGAGAAATCCGCGGGCACACCTGCAGCCCAGACCCAGGGCTGACGCGGAAACGTCTGCGCGAGGCGAAAGCGAAATGAGGGATGGTACTGCGATATGTCACTGCTTGAGGTAAACCACGTCACGAAAAGGTTCGGGGGACTCACGGCGGTCAACCGCGTGGACTTCGCGATAGAACAGGGTCAGATCCTCGGGCTGATCGGCCCGAACGGCGCAGGGAAGACCACGGTGTTCAACCTGATAACGGGCATATACCAGCCGGACGAGGGGAGCATCCTCCTGGACGGGGTCAAGCTGGCCGGGCTGAGGCCTCATCAGATAACGTCCCTGGGCGTCGCCAGGACGTTTCAGACGATACGCCTGTTCAAGAACCTCACCGCCCTGGACAATTGCATGGCGGGTCGCTACTGCCGCACGAGGGCGGGGATCATACCCGCAATCCTCAGGCCGCCGTCCCAGCGAGCGGAGGAGAAAGGCATACGCGAGGATGCCCTGAGGTATCTAGAGACCGTCGGGTTGTCCGCGCAGCGGGACATGTTGGCGAAGAACCTGCCATATGGGGACCAGCGCCGCCTCGAAATCGCGAGGGCGCTGGCCACCAACCCGAGGCTGATCATCCTGGACGAGCCGGCCGGTGGGCTGAACGAGCAAGAGAGCAGCGAGATGATGCTCCTGATAAGGCGGATACGCGACTCGGGCGTCACCGTCCTCCTTATCGAGCACGACATGACCGTCGTAATGGGGATATCGGACCGTATCGTTGTGCTGGACTATGGCGAGAAGATCGCCGAAGGTACGCCCGCTGAGGTGCAGGCGAACCCACGGGTCATCGAGGCCTACCTCGGAAAGGAAGAGGAAGAGATCTAATGGCCCTGCTAGACATCGAGGACCTTCACATCCATTACGGAAACGTACATGCTCTGAAGGGCATCAGCCTTACCGTCGGCGAGAGCGAGATAGTAACCCTGCTGGGCGCCAACGGTGCAGGCAAGTCCACCACGCTCAGGGCGATATCGGGCCTGGTCAAGCCCAGCTCGGGTAAGATTCTCCTCGGGAAAACGACTCTCAACGATGTGCCGGCGCACGAGATAGTCCGGTCCGGCATCTCCCAGGCCCCGGAGGGTCGGAAGATATTCTCCACACTGACGGTGGACGAGAACCTCACGCTCGGAGCGTACGTACGGCTCAAGGACAGAAAGGCGGTCGAACAGAGCCGGAGCAGGGTGTTTGAGTTGTTCCCGAGGCTGCTCGAACGGCGGAACCAGCTCGGAGGCACCCTTTCCGGCGGCGAGCAACAGATGCTTGCGATAGGGAGGGCGTTGATGGCGTCCCCCAGCGTGTTGTTGCTCGACGAGCCCTCGCTCGGCCTCGCGCCCCTTCTGGTGAAGAGCATCTTCGAGACGATCAAGGAGATCAACCGGCAAGGAGTCACCATAGTGCTCGTGGAACAGAACGCGAGGGCGGCGCTGAAACTGGCGCACCGCGCATACGTTATGGAGACCGGTAAGATCGCCCTTTCGGGGACGGCGGCCGAGCTGCTCAAAGACGAAAGGGTGAGAAAGGCCTACCTCGGGGAGAAGTAGACCGGAAGACGGCAGGCCGGGCCCGGCGCGAGGGGGTTGGAGCAGGTGCGGGACGCGCGGACACCCGGGTGGAAGCCCGGGAAGAACATGCTTTTCCTTTCCTCACGGGACGTTCGTGAAAGCATCAGCATGCGGGAGGCCATCGAGGCCGCTGCGGCCGCCTATGCGGCAGTCTCCGGCGGCGCGGCGCAGGTCCCCGTGAGGACTCCGGTACACGTCCAGGAGCAGGACGGTGTGTCCCTGTTCATGCCGGGCGCCGTGCCGGGAGCGGTGGGAATGAAAATGGCCTCCGTGTTCCCAAGAAACCCGTCAAGGGGGCTCCCGGTCGTTCTCGCGGCGGTCCTCATGGTAGACCCTGAGACCGGCGCTCCGGCCTGCCTGATGGAGGGAACCTACCTCACGGCGCTCCGGACCGGCGCCGCCGCGGCCGTCGCCTCCGACCACATGGCCAGGCGCGACGCCTGCGTAGCGGCCATTTTTGGGGCGGGCGTCCAGGCCAGGACCCAGTTGATGGGCCTTCTCGAGGTGAGGCGACTCTCTGAGATCCGCATAGTTGACATAAACATGGAACGCGCCCGGGGGCTGGCGGATGAGTTGGCCGGCCTCAGGGATGGCCCGCGCGTGCTCGTTGCGCCGGCTGCCGGCGAGGCTGTGCGCGGGGCTGATATCATCGTAACCGCCACGACATCGAGGACCCCGCTGTTTGACGCGGAGTGCCTGAAGGCGGGCGCGCACATCAACGGCATCGGGTCGTTCAAGCCCGACATGCAGGAGATCGGGGAGGACACTGTGTTGCGCGCGGACCGCATAATAGTGGATTCGCGGGACGCGGCGCTGGAAGAGGCCGGGGACATCATAATCCCGTTGCGGAAGGGCCTGATCAATGATACAAAGATCGCCGGGGAAATCGGTGACCTCGTGCGCGGCCGCATGCCCGGCAGGACCTCGCCGTCGGAAATCACTTTCTGCAAGATGGTAGGGTTGTCGGCCCTGGATGTGACGGTCGGTAGCGCCGTGTTTGCGAAGGCCGTCGCGGAGGGGAAGGGCACGCTCGTGGACCTCTGAAGATCGACCCCGGTTAGACTTGCAAAGACTGTACTGCTAAGGTCGTATAATATTTCTTATGTAGAGTGGACCCCGTGCCCCGCGTGCGCCGTCGCGGCCGCCGGTGTACGGCGGCGAAGAGGTCCTGGCGGATGAGTTGCTCATGGTCGGCGATTGTGAACGGGAGATCAAAGCACGCGGCGTCTATGTGCGCGAGGGCCGCGGCGTCGTCCTGCCCGGCCGGCTGCAGCCTGATACGACCCGCGGGTAGACGCGGGAGGTCGTGGGGCTGCCATCGCATTCTGTGCTCCGAATGGGAGCGCGAGGCGCCGGCGGCCGCCAGGAACGCGAGACCGGAAGCGGACGAGCTGTCCGTAATGCATTCCACCGCCGGCAGGCCGGCCATGGCGCACTCCGCCAGGGCCCTGGACAGCAGGTCTGACAGGACGCGGCGCCGCCTGCAGGTGGGATGGACCATACCGGTCAGCTCGGCCATGCTTGCGCCGAACGCCTGCATCCACAGGAAGCCGACCAGGAAACTGTCGAGATGGCAGACCAGGACTTCCGCCCCCGGTTGAAGGTGGTTGCCCATGACGGCTGGGAGCAGCCTGATGCTGGTGTGGTCGTATTGCTCGCAGGTGTTCTTCAGTTCCCAGACCTGCCGCAGTTCGCGGTCATCCAGGCAGCGCCTGGAGACGATGTTACAGCCGTTCAGCCGGCTCAAGAAGCGCCCCCCAGTACCGGGTACATTGGTTCAAGGGTGGATTCGGGGTAAACGTCCCGGCCCCCTTCCGCGGAAGGCGGGGCGCCACGCTATTGGCGTACCGCGAGGGATTGGAGAGCGGCCCTGGCGGCCGCCGCACCTTTGTCCATGAACTCCCTCGCGCTGTTGAAATCGATGAGACTCAGTCCGGACAGGTCCGGTTGGATGAGCAGATCCGCCTGCTTCGCCTCCTTTTCGACGTTTGCCCTTTGCATTATGTCGTGCGCGTGAAGGATTATCTGGAATACGTTCCGCGGGGGCGGGGTTCCCATCGCCAGGGCATTGAGGTCCACGGCGACAACGTAGGAGGCGCCCATTTCCCTTGCCACACTCGCGGGGACGTTGTTGCATAACCCGCCGTCCACCAGCATCCTGCCCCCCAGTCGTACGGGAACGAATATGCCCGGTATCGCGCAGCTCGCCCGTACGGCGTCGCACACGGGCCCGCTTGAGATGACTACCTCCTGGCCCGTGCAGATGTCGGTGGCCACCGCCTTGAACCTTATGCGGAGGTCATCGAATGTCTTCCCCCCGATTACTGAATCCAGGTAGGCGGCCAGTTTTCGGGTGCCGATCAACCCGTCGCGCCTGACGGAGATCTCGGCCAGGTCCCGCCACTTGGCGTGGGCCGCGATCTGCACAATCTCCTGGAGGGGAATCCCTGCGGCGTACATCGCTCCCACGATTGCGCCGCTGCTCGTGCCCGCGATGCACTCGATCTCGATCCCGAGTTCCTCAATCGCCTGGAGCACGCCGACGTGGGCGATCCCCCTGACAACCCCTCCGCCCAGGGCGATGCCGATCTTCCGGTGCGCCGGCAGAGCCACCCTCCACCCCTCCCTACCGCTGTCCCTATTGTACGCAGGGGCGTGATCCCCAATGAATCCCGTTCCCCGAAATCCCTTCTTCACGGGGCCGGACGATCCTGCTCACAGAGGAACAAGGCCAGACCCATCTGGATATGGGACCTGGCCTCGCGTTTTGCCACACGGTGCGAGCCCGGATCGCCTGTCGCGTTGCGAGGTGCGACTCCGGGCCGGGGTTACTTCTTGAACGCCTCGAACACCAGGTTGAGCGCCATACCGAATACCGACGCGGTGGCTATCGCGGGCAACTGCATTCCCCATATGGGAATGGTTCCTGTGAATGCCAGGGTACCCGCCTTGAGGGCGGCCGGGTCGGTGAAGAAGGAACCGCCGATCCCTATCACGAGGATTGTCGCCGCAATGGCGAGGTTCCTGGGGTCAAACAGGTCCACCTTCTCAGATATCATGAGTGCGACGCCCTGCCCTCCGATGACCCCGAACAGGTAGATCGATACACCGCCTATGACCGCGGTCGGTATCGAATTCACCACCCCGGCGATCCAGCCGAAGAACCCCATGATTATCGCGAATACGGCGGCCGTCATGATCACCGGCACCGAGAAGTTCCTGGTTATCGCCATGAGGCTGTTGTTCTCGCCGTAGTTGGTTCCCGCCGGGCCGCCGATCGCGCCGGCTATCATGTCTCCTACGCCGTCGCCGATGAGGTTCTCACCCAGGAGACCTGCTATCCCGTATTTCTTCGCCCGCCCGAGCTTGCCGGCGACATCGTTGACGTACAGGTCGATCTGGTAAAGGTGAGCAGTGGACTCGGGGATTGTCGCGATTGCGACGGGCATTATCGCAAGGAGCGCAGACGGGCTCCACACAGGCAGTGTGAACTTGGGGACCGCGAAGAAGGCCGCCTCCTGAATGGGTTTGAAGTCAACGATCCCCATCGCCAGTGATGCGACGTACCCGACGACCACGCCGAACAGCACCGGCAGCTGGCCGAGGGTGCCCTTGAGGAAGGCGGAAAACAGGATTGTTGACATCAGTGTGATCAGGGCCGCGGTCCAGTTGAGCGAGGCCATGTTCATGGCCGTGAATGCAAGCGCGATCCCTATGACAATTGCGACGCTGCCCGTCACCACCGGCGGGAGGATGCGCTTGATGACCTTCTGCCCGAACGTCTTGACCAGCCAGCCCGCGAGTATGGAAACGAGGCCGGAACCGACAATTCCGCACTGGGCGGCCTGTACGCCCGCCACCCGCGCTACGCCCGAGACCGCCGCGATGTACGAGAAGCTGGAGCCGTAGTACAGCGGGATCCGCCTGCGTGTCACCAGAATGAATCCGAGGGTTGCCACGCCGCTGGCCACAATGGTCACGCCCACGTCGAAACCGGTAAGAATGGCGACAAGGACGGTGGCCGGGAACATGACGATTACGTGCTGGAGCGCAAACACAATCAGCTTGCCAATGGGTGGAGTGTCATCAGGAAGATAGCCTACAACGTCTACTCGTTGCTCGTCCACTAAACCAACCCCTTTCGATTGGGGCCGGTCGCGGACCCAGGCCAGCTGAACTTATAGGAAGCAGAGGGCGGAACAGGGGTTTCCATCTGCCACTCTTGCCAGCCTCACCGGACCAGCCTTAAAGAGTCTCATTTCCACGGACAACTCTACACCTGCGGTTCGGGCGGTGTCAAGACGGTTTGGAGGGCGACGCAGACCCGCTCTAACTTTACTTGCTCGCGCGGGCTGGGATCACTTCCCTTAATGGCTGTTGCAGGAATTA
The DNA here is from genome assembly GCA_050260105.1 of Ignavibacteriales bacterium. Taxonomy (GTDB): domain Bacteria; phylum Bacillota; class Sulfobacillia; order JABLXB01; family JABLXB01; genus SM1-B181. Next base: position 36,485 of record JBLNBR010000021.1, read on the forward strand.
CTGCCTCCCGGGTCATATCTTATGTAAAGCCTGGGCTGGCAGGCAGGTTATTCCCGTCGCCCCGTATACTTCCGTCAACAGTTGTGCGGCGGGGATGTACACCGGCCGGGAGACAACCGGGAGACAACCGGCACACATCGCGGGACAGGTGTCACACCAGTTCCGCAACGGGAGGATCGGAGATGACTGCTCGAAACACTGGAGTGAGACGCCTCAATTGGGCTCTACGCGGGGCGGTCCTCGCCGCGGTGACCATCGCCACATTCGTCTTGAACGGCGTCGCGGTCGCGCCGCAGGTGGCGGCGGCCCCACGTCTCGAGGTCATGGCGTATTGCCCCGTTGACTATCCCGGGGATTCAGTGGCCTACGATTCCCTGAAGGCGAACTGGGCCTCCGTCGACACCGCTGCTTTGTTCCAGTTCACGCTGGACTGGTCGGGGCGCGTGCTCGGGTCGGGGGACGCGCGGTACTCCAAACTCGCAAAGGAAAAGGGATTCAACCTCGACCCCGTCGTTCACAACTTCGTAAGCGGAAAGTTCAACGCCGAGATGGTACGCTCCTCGCTTGCCACCCTCGAAGGTAGGTCGAAGGCCGCCGGGGCGATAGCCTCACTGGTCCTCGACAACGGGTATAGCGGAGTAAACATCGATTTCGAGGGTCTGACGCCCGACCTCAGGGATGCCTTCTCCCTGTTCATCAAGAACCTTGCGGGGCGGCTCCACGCCAAGAACCGCACCGTGAGCGTGGCGGTGCCGGCGAAGACGCGAGACAACCCGAGCGATAGCTGGAGCGGCGCGTACGACTACCGCGCCCTGGCCCAAGAGGCCGACAGGCTTATGATCATGGCCTACGACGAGCACTGGGCCGGCGGCTCCCCCGGGCCCATTGCGTCGATCGAATGGGTGAAACAGGTCGTGGAGTACGCGGTGACAGCGGCCCCGGCGAACAAGATCCTGCTGGGTGTACCGCAGTACTCCTACGACTGGCCGACGGCGGGCGGGCCGGCGCGGTACATGTCAACACCCGCCGCGATGCGAATTGCGGCCCAAACCGGCGCGGAAGTACTGTGGGACGGGACGGCGCAGGCGCCCCACTTCTACTATTGGCAGGGACGGGAACAGCACCACGTGTTCATGGAGAACAGCTACAGCCTGGCATTCAAGATTGGAGTCGCGCGGAACAAGGGCCTCGCGGGCATCGCCATCTGGAGAATGGGCTACGAGGACCCGCGCACCTGGGAGATCATCAACTCGTACAGGTGACCAAGAGGGAAGCGAACTAGTGTTTGCGACGCCCCCGCCTCCGTGTTATAATCATTCCAGCATTGAGGCGGGGGTGGAATACCTTGGCTGACGGGCTCACTCCTCGGCAGGTGCAGATACTGGATTACATCAAGCGGTGCGTGCGGGAGAAGGGCTATCCCCCTTCGGTCAGGGAAATCGGACGGGCTGTCGGCCTGAACTCAACATCCACTGTGCACGGGCACCTCGACAAGATCGAGCGGAAGGGGTTCATCAAGAGAGACCCCACCAAACCACGCACCATCGAGATCAAGGGATTCGACCGCATCTCCAAGCGCCTCGTCGAAGTCCCGCTCATCGGCCGCGTGAGGGCGGGCGAGCCCGTGCTGGCCGTCGAGAACATCGAGGACACCTTCCCCATGCCGGTCGACCTCATCAAGCACGACGACGCCTTCCTTCTCCAGGTAACCGGTGACAGCATGTCGGGCGCCGGCATTCTGGATGGTGACAATGTCCTGGTGAGACCGCAGGAGACTGCCGAGAACGGAGACATCGTCGTGGCGCTTCTCGGGGACGAGGCGACGGTGAAGAGATTCTACCGCGAGAACGACCGCATAAGGCTCCAACCCGAAAACCCCCACATGCAGCCGATAATCACCCGGGACGTGAGGATAATCGGGAAAGTGGTGGGCCTATTCCGTAAGTACTGAGCTCAGAACCGGACCTCACATCTTGAGGACCGTATCCGCCGCGTGTACCGCGGCCAGGATCGCATGCTCCAGACAGAGGCCGCCCTGGACGAAGACGCGGTACGGCGCCTCGAACGGGGCGTCCGCGCTCAACTCTATTGATGACCCCTGAACGAACGTGCCCGCAGCCATTATCACATCGTGGTCATAGCCCGGCATTCGCCACGGCTCGGGAGTCACATGCGAGTCAACTGGTGACCAGGCCTGCACCGCGGCGCAAAACCCCTTCAGCCGCCGCGCTGAACCCAGGTCTACCGCCTGGACGAGGTCGTAGCGCTGCTGGCCGGGATCTGGATCCACCATGAATCCAAGGTTCTCGAAAAGCCTCGAGAAGAATACCGCTCCCTTGAGGGCCTGGGCCACCACATGGGGCGCCAGGAACAATCCCTGGAAGAACGCCCTGTTCACACCCAGGCTGGCCCCTACCCCACCCCCTATCCCGGGGGCCGTGAGCCTCTCCGCGGCCGCGTCCACGAGGTCCGACCTTCCGGCGATGTATCCGCCGGCGGGCGCCAGCCCCCCGCCCGGGTTCTTGATCAGGGACCCGGCGATCAGGTCCGCCCCCTCAGCCGTGGGCTCCGAGACCTCGACGAATTCGCCGTAGCAGTTGTCCACAATGGTAACGCACCCGGGCGAAGCGGATCTGACCTCGCGCGCTATCCTCCCTACAACTTCCGATGACAGCGCCGGCCTGTCCGAGTAGCCCTTCGACTTCTGGACGAATACCGCGCGGGTGCGCGGGGATAGCGCCGCGACGGCGGATTCCCAGGGCCTCGACGATCCAACCGCATTAGTCTCTCTGTACGTGACGCCCATGCTTTCGAGGCTTGCGCCGCGCCCCGAGATCGTCTGCCTCAACGTGTCATATGGCGCACCGGTAAGAGACAGGAGTTCGTCGCCGGGGCGGAGCGCTCCGAACAAAGCGCACGCGACCGCGTGCGTCCCGGAGACGAATTGCAGGCGCACAATGGCCTTCTCGGCCCCGGTAACCTTCGCGTATACCCTATCCAGGGCTTCGCGGCCGCCGTCGCCGTAGCCGTATCCCGTCGTCGGCCCGAGCATGGCCTCCGAAACCGCCTGTTCTTTGTACGCTTCCAGTACCTTGAGAGTGTTGAGGAACGAGACAGCGTCGAACTGGTCCCAGCGTGGCGCGGCAAAACGGAGCGCCTCCCCCGCGGCGGATCGCACCCGCGGACTGATGTCAAGCGCAGCGATCAGTTCACCGATGTGTTTACCGGGTTCGTCCATCCTTGAGTTCCTCCTGGATTCGTCTTGCCCACACGCGGGGTAGCTCCGCTGTCACGACGATGACCCTTTCCTCATATCTGATGTCCCTGACCGTCCCATTCTCGTGCATCACGGACAGGAGCGACTGCCTCGAGTATGGCAGGGCGAAGGCCGCCTCGCACCTGTCCCTCTCCAGGCAGCGATCGATGGTGGTCAGTAGCGCGTCCAACCCCTCCCCGGTCAGGGCCGATATCGGGACGGCCGGGCTGTATCCCTCGAGGTCCGACTCGGGCACGCGGCGCGCGTCGGTCTTATTGAAGGCCGTAACGAGGGGTTTTGCGCCGGATCCGAGCGATTCGAGCAACCCGGAGACTACTTCCATCTGCGAATGGTAGGACGGGCTGCTGGAATCGACCACGTGCACGAGGACGTCGGCTTCCCTGACCTCCTCCAGCGTGGCGCGGAACGCCGCAACCAGCTCGTGCGGGAGACCCCGGATGAACCCGACAGTGTCCGCCAGGAGAACCCCCTGGCCGGATGGCAACCGGAGGCGGCGCAGAGTAGGATCCAGAGTGGCGAATAACCTGTCCTCGGCCAGCACCCTGGACTGGGTCAGGGCGTTAAGCAGGGTGGATTTGCCCGAGTTCGTGTATCCGACCAGCGCGACCAGGGGCCACGGAACGGAAGCCCTTCTGGACCTCTGGATCTGGCGGCGTGATTCGAGGGCCTGAATCTCATCCTGGAGCCAACGGATCCTCCGCCGTATCCGGCGCCTGTCCACCTCGAGCCTGGTCTCGCCCGGCCCTCTCGTCCCAATTCCCCCGCCGAGCCTGGACATTTCGACGCCCCGGCCCCTGAGCCTAGGCAGCGCGTAGAGAAGCTGCGCGAGTTCGACCTGGAGCTTACCCTCGCTCGTCCTCGCCCGCCTGGCGAATATGTCCAGGATGACCTGGGTCCTGTCCACGAGGCGGCCGTTGACCAGGCTCTCTATGTTGCGGATCTGAACAGGCGTGAGTTCGGCGTCAACCAGCACGACCTGGGCGCCTGTCTCCGCCCGGAGGGATTCGAGGTCGGCGATCTTGCCCCGGCCCAGGTAGTAGTTTGCATCGGGCGAGTGCCTGGTCTGCGTCAATTCGCCGACTATAGCGAGGCCGGCGGTGTCCGCCAGCCTCCTCATCTCCTCGACCCTTTCTTCCCGTTCGGACTCTGGGGTGAGAGGGCTCTCGACGGAGACAATGAGCGCGGGTGTAGGCAGTGCGTTGTCGACGTGAATTCCCCCTTACAGCCCCATATTATAGCATACCGGGCGGCCGCCGGCCCTTGCGAAGCGCTGACTCCAGGCGCCAGACGAATACTGCTGCGGTGAGAATCCCGGCCGTCCTGGGGATGTCGAGTGCAAGGGACAGGAGCGCCATCGCGGCGGCGACCGCGGCCACTTCCACAATGCCGAACCTTCCCACCAGGGGCGCCGCCCTTGCGCCGCCCTCCCCGTAGTCCATGACATCGTCGAATCCCTGGATACAGGCCATGCATAGACCTGCCACGGCTGTGACCCGCCAGCCACACGCCACCCACGAGATGAGCGCCGACACCACGGACTCTTGCCAGCCCCGCAAGCCGGAGGGGTACAGGTCGCGTGAGGAGGCGCCCCCCATTCCGGCCGCGTACGCCATGAGGAACAGGGCCACGGCCGTCCGGCCGTCGATCGGGACCGCGCAGGCGAAGAGCAGCAGGGCGTAAGGGAGCGAGGCGTCGCCCAGGCGGGACACCAGATCCGGGCCGGGCCCCGGCGGCGTGTCCCCGTCGCACCGGTCACGGGAAATATCGAGCCAATCGTCCATTATCTTGATCGCCAGCCCCGTCAGGGCGGCGCACAGGAAGAACCTGAAGGTGTCCCTGACGATCGTGCAGGCCAGGAGCCAGGGGATTCCGGTCATGCGGGCCGCCCCCTGATCAAGAGCATATGTGGCGTTCATGACAGCATGCCCCGCAGACGGGGCACGCCCCGCTGCGCAGGGCCTCCTCCCTCACCATGAGGTACGCCTCGAGCAGGGCCAACCTTCGCCCCTCCGCGAGGCCCGCCCGCCTGCCCGTGGAGTGCGCCAATGCCATGATGACCAGGGTCAGCGCCGCGATCACAAACCACACCAGCATGAGACTCCCCCGCACACTAAAGGTGGCTGACGATGAACGCCCTGACCTCGCGGAACCCTTTGCCTGACACTGCGGACGTGGGAATGACGCGACTCGTGGGGAAGAGTTGCCTGATGTACACCAGACCCGCCTCTGCGCCCCGAATGTCCATCTTATTGGCCAGTATCGCGTAGCCCAGCTTTGACGCGGCAAACCTGGCGATCTGTAGGTCGACGTCCCCGATCGCCTCCGGCTGGCCGGTTGCGGTCGCTTTGGACGCGTCCATCATATGGAGGACTATGTCACAGAACCGCAGCCGCCTGAGGGAGTCCGCCATTCCGGACCTCACGGTGGCGTCCTCGTGGATGCCCTCACAAATCCCGGCGGTGTCGGTCATGTAGAAGTCGCGGACCCCCTTGCCCACCCGAATGCGCAGTATCGCGGGGCGAACGCTGGTGGTCATGTGCGGTTTCGGTCCGACGAGGCCGGCCCGCGCGCTCTCAAACGAGTACGCCGTTTCGTACGTGGCGCCGGAGGGCGAGCACGCGAACTGGATCGCCGTAGCGCCTATGTACTCGGCGAAATTGATGAGGAAAAGCGTCTTCCCCACGTTGGGTTTTCCGATGATGACACAATCCCTCACGTGCAGGTGGCCTCCCTGATTTCCGCCGCTGTTATGGTCATCAGGTCATCGCGGGTCGTCTCCCCCACCGCCATGAGACGCAGGGCCTGCTTTCTAATCGCCTTCTCGACCAGGTTCCTCACGAGCCGTGCGTTGGCCGGGACGGTCTCTGTCGTCAGGCAACGCGCGAGGTACAATTCGAGCGCCTCGCGGGCTCCCGGCGTCAGTGTGTACTGCCTCGATGCGAACATGAGGTCCCCGATTTCCATGAGCTCTTGCGTCGTGTAATCCTGGAAACTGAGGTGAAGGGGAAAACGCGACCTGAGGCCCGGGTTGGTCCACAAGAAGCGGTCCATCTCATCGGGGTACCCTGCGAGGATCAGCACCAGGTTGTCCTTGTGGTCCTCCATGGCCTTTACCAGGGTATCTATGGCTTCCTTTCCGAAGTCCTTCTCCCCGCCCCTGGCGAGAGAGTAGGCCTCGTCGATGAACAGGATCCCGCCGAGCGCGCGCTTCACCTGTTCCCTTGTCTTCTGCGCCGTGTGACCTATGTACTCGCCGACCAGATCCGCCCTTTCGACCTCTACGAGGTGACCCTTCTCCAGCATCCCTATGTCACGGAATATCCTCCCGAGGATACGGGCCACGGTCGTCTTCCCCGTCCCGGGGTTGCCGCGGAATATCATGTGGAGCACGACGGGTTCAGCGACAAGCCCGGCCCGCTGCCGCCTTCGCTGTACCTCGACGAAAGCCCGTATCTCCCTGACGAGCGCCTTCACCTGGTGGAGGCCAATCATCGAGTCGAGTTCCTCGAGTGGATTGGCGGGTTGGGCCGCGGTGGGTCTGCTGGACGACGCGGAGGCAGGCGAGTGCTCTCTGAGCATCCGGAACACGTCCGGCGCCGATACCTTCCCCTCTTCGAACAGGCGGATGACATCGTCCGGGGTGCGCAGGACAACGCTCATCCCCATCCCCCGCTTTCCCCGGATAGGTTATGCGGGGCAGCGGTCGAATGTCTTCAGCCGGGAGGGCCTTTGAAAACGGTAGTCTATCCTATCCGAACAGCCCCGTGGACAGGTACTTCTCTCCGCCGTCCGGGAGTATCGCGACAATCAGTTTGCCGCGATTCTCCTCCCTGGACGCCACCTGCACGGCTGCCCATACCGCGGCGCCCGACGATATCCCTGCGAATATTCCCTCCTCCCGCGCAAGGCGCCTGGTCATTTCGGCGGCGTCATCTTGAGGCGCCAGGACTATCTCGTCAATCAGGTCACGTTTCAGTACGTCCGGAACGAAACCCGCTCCGATGCCCTGGATCGTGTGCGGTCCGGGCGGACCTCCGGAAAGTACGGGGGACTCCGCGGGTTCGACCGCAATGGCCTTGAAACTACTCTTCAACCGCTTGATGGCGGTCGCGACGCCTGTGATGGTCCCCCCGGTGCCCACGCCGGAGACCAGGATGTCAATCCGACCCCGCGAATCCCGCCAGATTTCGGCCGCAGTGGTCCTCATGTGGATTCCCGGGTTTGCGGGGTTCTTGAACTGCTGTGGCATGAAGGAATCGGGGATCGATGCCGCAAGTTCCTCGGCCTCGCGGACGGCGCCGCCCATTCCCTGAGGACCCGGGGTGAGCACGATCTCCGCGCCGAATGCGGCAATGTATCGTCTCCGTTCTACAGACATCGTCTCCGGCATCGTCAGTATCAGGCGATACCCCCTTGCGGCGGCGACAGACGCCAGCGCGATGCCTGTGTTTCCGCTGGTAGGCTCGATTATGACCCCACCCGCCTTGAGCAGCCCGGCCCTTTCCGCGGCATCTATCATGGCTACGCCGACGCGGTCCTTGACGCTTCCGCACGGGTTGAAGAACTCGAGTTTCCCTGCCACTGTCGCTCCGGCTCCACGCGTCACCCTGTTCAGGCGAACCAGGGGGGTATTGCCGATTGTCTGAGTCACACCCCTCGCTACTATCCCATTGCGCATTCTCCGTCCCTCCAGGGCACTCCACCTTCATGAGACTGTACCCATTCTTCGACGGAATTGAGCCGTCTCAACATATCAGATAGCGTCTCAACGACCGGATCAGGCAGGTCTCCGTGCTCCAACGGCCCAACCTTGACACCGCCCTTTGCCACAATGCGGCCCGGTACTCCGACCACGGTGCAGCCTTCGGGAACTGGCTTCACCACGACTGCGCCTGCGCCGACCCTGGAGTTGTCGCCGATCGTGATAGCCCCCAACACCTTGGCGCCAGCGGATATGACAACGTTCTTGCCGATGGTCGGGTGCCTCTTCCCTTTCTCCTTGCCCGTTCCACCGAGGGTAACGCCCTGGTAGATAGTGACATCGTCTCCGATCTCCGCTGTTTCGCCGATGACCGTCCCCATTCCATGATCTATGAACACCCTTCTACCCAGACGGGCCCCCGGATGGATCTCTATCCCCGTGAGAAACCTGGCGGCGTGCGAGAGCAGCCTGGCCAGCACGTAAAGCCTCATCCGGTACAACCAGTGACCCAGTCTATGCATCCAGACAGCGTGAAGCCCAGGGTAGCACAACAGCACCTCGATGACATTCTTGGCAGCCGGGTCCCTCTCGAATACCGTCCTGATGTCCTCCTTGATTTGAATCAGCATGGATGACCCCTCCCTGCGGTAGAGTCACGTAACCCAGCGATGAGAGACTCGATCGTGATCGACTCCAGGGCCGCCTCGATCTTGCGCTGGAGCGACGTCCACGCCGGCCTGCTGAGGCACTCCCGTTTCCTCCCACACCGGCTGGCTGCATTGTCCCCTGGAGGAAGGAGACACCCGACAGGAGCGATGGGACCATCGAGGGATCGCACAATCGCGGCGACCGTTATGTCGGCGGGGTTCATCGCGAGTCTGAACCCGCCGTTCACCCCCCTGGAGGCCTCGACATGCCCCGATTTCCTGAGTTCGTGAAATATGAGCCCGAGGTACTGCCTTGATATACCTTCACGTTCAGAGATTCGCGCGAGCGAAACCGGAGCGCCGTCTCCGGACAACAGGGCCAGCGCACAGAGGGCCCGGACACCATACCTTGCTTTCGTGGAAAGTCTCACAACGGAACCCTCCCATCCTGCATATATTAGTAGGCCGCTTATGATTTGTGCCACATGATATCACGCTTCCGAATCGAACGCAACGACACTGTGTCAGCCGCACCACCAGGATTGCGTCGCAAGATCCCTCAAGACCCCCGGAAATCCGTCTGTTGACGGGGACCCAGCGCCTGTGATAGCATCGTTGCCAGCAAACAAACAGCGAGCGTTCTCTTATCCAGAGTGGCGGAGGGACTGGCCCGATGAAGCCCGACAACCTGCGGTTCCATTAGCCGCAAGGTGCCAACTCCTGCAGGACGAGGGTCCTGAGAGATGAGAGTGGGAGATGACTGCCTCCGCACTCGGAGGCTTTCTTGTACACAAGACCCCCTCCTCTCTCACGAGGGGTTTTGTCTTGGGGGAACCGGAGCAGGGAACGGACTCGGCATGAGGGGAGAACCGGACATGTCAACGACCCATAGACTGGAGACTATCGCCCTGCATGGAGGGCAAAAACCCGACCCAACCACCGGATCCCGGGCGGTGCCGATATACCAGACATCGTCCTACGTATTCAAGGACGCGGACCATGCCGCCAACCTCTTCGCCCTGAAGGAGTCCGGGAACATCTATACCCGCATCATGAACCCAACCAACGACGTCCTGGAGCGGCGGGTGGCCGCCATGGAGGGTGGAACCGGCGCCCTGGCCGTCAGTTCCGGGCAGTCCGCCACAACACTGGCTCTGCTGACCATCGTCAAGGCCGGCGACGAATTGCTGGCTGCCAGCAGCCTGTACGGCGGAACATACAACCTCCTGCGCTATACCTTCCCCGGACTCGGCATCAAGACACACTTCGTGGACCCGGGCGATCCGGAGGACTTCAGGAGGGCCCTGCGGAGTCACCCGAGGATCAAGGCTGTATATGCCGAGAGTCTCGGCAACCCCAAGCTTGACGTCCTTGACTTCGAGGCGGTGGGCGCGATCAGCCACGAGGCCGGGATCCCGTTGATCATCGATAATACCATCCCCTCGCCGTACCTGCTGCGCCCCTTCGACCACGGCGCCGACATCGTCGTCCATTCCGCCACTAAGTTCATTGGGGGCCATGGCACATCCATCGGCGGCATTATCGTCGACAGCGGCCGCTTCAACTGGGCGAATGGGCGGTTCCCCCACTTCACGGAGCCCGATCCGTCCTATCACGGCCTCAGATTCTGGGAGACCTTCAGCAACGTGAACGGGGCCAACGTTGCTTTCATCACCAAGGCTCGCGTCCAGTTCCTGAGAGACGTCGGATCGGCCCTCAGTCCGTTCAATGCGTTCCTCCTTCTCCAAGGACTGGAGACACTGCACCTTCGCATGGAACGTCACAGCGAAAATGCGCTGGCAGTGGCGCGGTTCCTAAAGGATCACAAGCATGTGGCCTGGGTCAACTACCCCGGCCTCCCGGACCACCCAACCCACACCCTGGCCAGGAAGTACTTCTCTCGCGGGTTATACAGCGCGATCCTGGGTTTCGGCATCGCGGGGGGCCACGAGGCAGGCCGGAAGCTGATCAACAGCGTAAAGATGTTCTCTCACCTGGCCAACATCGGCGACGCCAAGAGCCTGGTCATACACCCGGCCTCCACGACGCATCAGCAACTCTCACCCGAAGAGCAAGTTTCGGCCGGCGTCACCGGCGACTTTGTTCGCCTGTCGATCGGCCTCGAACACATCGACGACATCCTTGAAGACTTGGACCAGGCGCTGGAGGCCAGCCAGAAGTGATGGCAGCGCGCCTCCTCTGCCAGTAGAGCGCCACCCAGGTGGGGATGGCCGCGGCAGCGAACGGGACAATCCACGTAAACCCCACGGCTATGGCGAACCCAAAGATGCGGGCGATGATGTTTCCTGCGGAGGGGTCCTCCTTAAATCCTGGGAGGAGGTACACAAGCCAGGCCACGGCCGTAAGGGCTGCAGCGCCCCAGAACTCGATGCCTATGACCGTGTCCAAGCGTTGGTCGGCCACCTGGCACTCCGGACGGCGGGGGATCACGACGGTTGTCGTCTCGTAGGACACTTGCTCGCCCGAGGTGGTCGGCACCCTGTATATCTCCCTGTGCATCGGAACCACCTTCCAGGAATCGGGGCCGGCCACGGGCTTGCCGCAGAACCAGCAGTCTCCCCCAGCCCCCGCAACGAGCCGGGCCATCTCCAGCAGGTTCACATCACTCACCCCGGCGCAGAACCAGACTATGGTCTCCGGGGGAAGACATTCTCCGGCATCCCGGACCCTCCTTCCCCTCCTTTCTCACTTTCTCAATTGTGCGGCAGCAGGGACGGGGGCTTCTAGTCCAGTCGCTTGCGAAGCCGCCAGACAGCCAGGGTCAGGATCGCGACGGCATGCAGGCTCATGATCGCGGCCTGGCGCCACAGCACGTCCATGCCCGCGCCCATCAGGATCACACCTCGGAGCACCTGGAGGAAATGGGTCAGCGGTATGGTGTAGCCGACGAACTGAAGCGCCCTCGGCATCGCCTCGAACGGGAACACGTACCCCGACAGAAGGATGCTGGGAAGTATGAGCAGGGTGCTCAACTGCGTAGCCTGCATCTGGTTCGAGGAGACCGTGCTGACAAGAAGGCCCAGTCCCAGGGATCCCAGGAGGAAGATCAGGGCGTTGAGGCCGAGAACGGCGACGCTGCCCACAATGCGCATGCCGAAGTGGAACACCGCGACCACCATCACCAGCGCCACGTCGACTATGGAGACGACGACGTACGGCGCCATCTTACCGAGGATCACCTCGGAAGGCCGCCCGGCAAGACGGCGTCATGGAACCCTATGCGAGCTAATACTGCGCGAGGTAATACAATGAGCCCGGCGGAAGCCGGGCTCGACTGGCTCATGCCTCGGGATCCCCGATCACCAGGGCCTCCCTACTGTTCCGAATCCCTCTTCGGCTCCGTGATCACCATGCTGACCGGGCGCGACGGCGTTATGGTCGATATCGCGTGTTTGTAGACCAGGAGCTGCTTTCCATCGCTGTCCATGACAACGGTGAAATTATCGAAGCCCTTCACCAGCCCCTTGATCTGAAACCCGTTAACAAGGTAGAGCGTGACGTGGGTTGAATCCTTCCGAACCTGATTGAGGAAGCTGTCCTGCAGGTTGATCTGAGGCTTGGTCATTCGGCTCGCACCCCGTTCCAGACGTCGCTGGATGATTTCTACGCTAGAAACCATTTTCCTTCAATCAGATTACTAATGTCTTCCAAGACGGCTCCCCTTGGGCGATCATGTCCGGCTTGTATCCAGTTTATTCGCGGGTCGTTGCGGAACCAGGTGAGTTGCCGTTTCGAGAACCGGCGGGTGTTCCTCTTCAGCAGGCGGATCGCGTCGTCGAGCGTGGAACGCCCGCGCAGGTAATCACCGATCTCGCGGTATCCGAGGCTGTTCATGGAGAAAAGCCTCTCGTCGTAACCCATGCGGCGGAGCCGCTCCACTTCCTGCACGAGGCCGTCCCGGATCTGCTGTTCAACGCGGGCGTCGATCCGCTCGTATAGTTCGTCCCTCGGCATGTCGAGGCCGACCATGAGGACACTGGCGAAGGGCCGGACCGTGCGGGGAAACGCAGACAAGGGCTTGCCGGTGACGCGGCATACCTCTATTGCGCGTATGAGACGTTTGCGATCGTTGGGGTGTATCCGTGCAGCCGACTGGGGATCGAGCCCCTGGAGCACCCGGTGCAGCGCACCCACGCCCTCCCGCTCCGCCTGGACGGTGAGGGATCTCCTCAAATCGGGATCCGACGGCGCGTCGGGGAAATAATAATCGTCGACCAGGGCGCGAATGTAGAGCGCCGTGCCCCCGACAACCATGGGGAGGCGACCGGCTGAGGATATCGAGTTGATGGCCCGCCTGGCCAGCCGCTGGAAATCAGCGACGGAGTAGGTCTCATCGGGATTCAGAATGTCTATGAGGTGGTGTGGCACCCCGCGCCTCTCTTGCATAGAGGGCTTCGCGGTTCCAATGTCCATGCCCCTGTACACCTGCATGGAATCGGCGGAGATGATCTCCCCGGCCCACTTCAACGCAAGGTCTATCGAGACGGACGTCTTTCCCGACGCTGTGGCGCCCGTGAGAACGAGGAAACGGGATTGCGCGCCAGCGGGGCTATCTCCTCCCAAACCTCTTCTCTATCTCCTCTACTCTGATCTCCACCGCGGTGGGTCTCCCGTGCGGGCATTGGAGCGGGCGCCGGGTAGCCCCAAGATCGGTGACGAGAGCCGTCATCTCCGCGGGCGACAGCCGCCTGCCTGCCCGGACGGCTGAGTGGCAGGCCGCCAGGGCGGCCGCCGCGACTTCCACCGGGTTCGAGCCGCGCGGCGCTGACGATGCGGCGCCCAGCGCGGCCATGACCATATCGGAGCAAGCCCCGGAGTCCAGGCCCGCGGGAACACCCCTGATCAACAGGGTATTGTTTCCAAAAGGCGCCACGTCGAATCCCAGCTGGGAGAGAGCGTCCAGCGCCTCCAGAGCGCCCTCGAAATCGCGCGGCGCAATCTCGAGGACCTGTGGCGACAACAGGGGTTGCGTGGCGTGGCGGCCGCGCGCTTCGAGGAGGCCTTCATAGCATACCCTTTCATGGGCCGCGTGCTGGTCTACCAGCACGAGGCCATCGCGGCTCTCCGCCACCACGTACGAATCGAACACCTGGCCGACCACCCTGACGTCCCTGAGGCTCAGCCCGGCCCGCGCGGGCGCCGCTCCCGCCTCCCCGCGGGAATCTTCAGCGGTGTAGATTCCAGGCAAGTCGCGCAGGCGGGTCTCCCCTGCGCCACGGGCCGCCGCGACCGGATGGCCTGTCATGCCTGGGACTTGCCGCTGCGCCGGGGCTGCGGGCGCGGCCGCAGCCGGTGCGGCCTCACCAAGTATCGCCCGCCTCACGGCCGAATACACCGCGGCGGTGATTTCCCTCTCCCTCAGGAACTTGATCTCAGCCTTCTGCGGGTGGATGTTCACGTCGACCGATTCGAACGGAAGAGAAATCTCCAGGAAGAACACCGGGAACCTGCGACCGTGGATGAGGCCCCTGTACGCCTCCTCTACGGCCCCCCTGACGGCGTAGCTCCGGACGTGCCGGCCGTTTACGAACAGGTACTGCGCCGCGCGCGAAGCCCTGCTTGCCCCCGGCCTGGCTGCGAATCCGGATACGCGTACGGCCGGGACCGGCGCGGATTCTCCACTGGCGTCGACGGCCCCGACGGGCAGCATGTCCCTAAGCAGCGCCACCCCGAACAGGGACGCTATGGCGTCCCCCAGTGAGCCGGTACCCTGCGTACGCACGACGGAGTTGCCGTCGATCTTGAGACTGAAAGACACCCGCGGGTTGCCGAGGGCCATTGAGTATGCCACGTCGGCGATCCTCGCGGCTTCGGCGGAATCGCCCTTCAGGAACTTCAACCTGGCCGGCATGTTTGAGAATAACCCGCTTACTGTGACGCTGGTTCCTACCGTGGCCGCGCATTCGACCGCCGAGGGGACACCGCCCCAGGACACCCTGACCAGGGTCCCCGTGGGCGAGCCGGCCATGCGGGTCCTGACCTCGACCGATGCGACAGCTGCTATGCTGGCGAGGGCCTCACCCCTGAAGCCGAGGGTGGCGACGGACGCCAGATCCTCCGCGCGAGCGAGCTTCGACGTCGCGTGCCGCTCGAAGGCGAGGACGGCATCATCGGGGTCCATGCCGGTGCCGTTGTCGGTAACCCTTATGAGGCGCTTACCGCCGCCTTCGATCTCGATGTCCACCCTCGTAGCGCCGGCGTCGAGTGAGTTCTCGATCAGTTCCTTGACCGCTGACGCCGGTCTCTCGATTACCTCGCCCGCCGCTATCTTGGCGGCCGTGGCGGCGTCCAGAACCCTGATCCTGCCCAGTCACAATCCCTCCGATGAAACTTCCTATCCAACCCGGATCCTCACGTACGGAGGCCGTGCGCCCGGCGGGTCAGTCCCCGTCCTCGAGCAGCCGCTGGATGTCCGCCAGCCGCTTCAACGCCTCCATGGGCGTCACGTTGTCGAGATCGAGACCTCGGAGTATGGCAAGGGCCTCGGTCTCCACCGCCGAGAGTCCCTCCCCGGCATCGCCGCTGCCCGGGTCCCCCGCCGGGTCCGCCTGAGGGCCCGGCACGTCGAACAGCGAACACTGCTGCGGTTTGGAGGGGCTCTGCCTCTCCAGCGACTCCAGGATGGATCCCGCGCGTTTCAGCACCTCGCGGGGCAGCCCGGCCATGCGCGCCACGTTGACTCCGTAACTCTTGTCGATGGCCCCGGGCGTGAGCCTGTAGAGGAAGGTCAGTTGTCCGCCCCGTTCCACGGCGGTGACATGGTAATTCTTGATCGCCGTGAGCCTGCGCTCCACAGCGGCGAGTTCGTGATAGTGCGTCGTGAAGAGCGCCTTGCACCGCACCCTGTCGTGAAGGTACTCCAGGGTGGCCTGCGCCAGCGCCATGCCGTCGTACGTGCTCGTCCCACGGCCCAGTTCATCAACCAGGACGAGGCTCTCCGGCGTGGCCGAATTGAGGATCGCGGCGACCTCGGTGAGTTCCACCATGAAGGTGCTGCGTCCCCCCGATAGGTCCTCGTACGACCCCGTGCGGTAGAAGACACCATCCACAGTGGAGACTTCCGCGGAGGACGCGGGGACGAAAGACCCGATGTGGGCCATGAGGACGATGAGCGCCGTGGTCGCGAGGATCGTGGACTTCCCCGCCATGTTCGGGCCCGTGATCAGCAACACCCTGGTCGTATCATCGAGGTGGATGTCGTTGGGGATGAACCGCCCTGGCCCCATCACCCGCTCCAACACGGGGTGCCGTCCTTCCCTGATATGGATCCCGCCGTCCCGCCGGACCAGGGGCCTGCAATACGCCCCTTCGGCGGCGGCCTCGGCCAGGGAGGCGAGACAGTCCGTCTCCGCGATGGCCCTGGCCCGCTCCTGGATGGCCGGGCAACTGGCGGCGACTTCGCCGCGAATCCTGCAGAGGATCTCGTACTCGATATCAGCGAGGCTCTGATCCGCGCCGAGCACCTGAGCCTCTTTCTCCTTCAACTCGGGGGTTATGAATCGCTCGGCGTCGGTCAAGGTCTGTTTCCTTATGTAGTTGGCCGGCACGAGGTGGAGGTTCGGCTTTGTCACCTCGATATAGTAGCCGAATACCTTGTTGTACCCCACCTTCAGTGACTTGATCCCCGTTGCGGCGCGTTCGGCCTGCTCGAGGCGGGCAATCCACTCCTTACCACCGGAAGACGCGTCGCGAAGGGCATCCACCCTATCGTCATAGCCGGCCCTGATCAGCCCACCTTCCCGGATCAAGACAGGCGGGTCGTCGACAATCGCATCGCGGATCAGAGTCGCGACATCCTCGAGCGGGGCAAGAGACCCGGCCAGCCGCGAGAGTAACCCGCCGGACGGATTGGCGCCCCCCTCGGGCCAGGCGGCTGCCAGGATGTCCGTGAGGCAGGACCTCACGCCATCCATCGCCTCGAGGGACTGGCGCAGCGCGACGAGATCGCGGGCGCCGGCGGTCCCGCAGGAAACACGGCTGATCAACCTCTCCATGTCGTAGACGCCCGACAGGGCCTCCCTCAGCCGGGCCCTCGACTGCGGGTTACCCTCCAGGGTCTCCACCGCGTTCAGCCTGTCGTTGATGGCCTCCACGTCGCGAAGAGGCCGCTGCATCCACGACCGCAGCATCCTGGCGCCCATCGCCGTCACGGTGCGGTCGAGGACCCAGAGCAGCGTGGCCGTTTCGGAACCGTCGGAATTCCTCTTGAACAATTCGAGGCTGCGTCGTGTGGATTGGTCCACAGACACGTACTCGGCCGTGCGGTAGGCCCGCAAGGAGGTCATCTGGGCCACTGCCGACTTCTGCGTCTCGGCCGCGTAACGCAGGAGGGCCCCTGCGGCGCAGACCGCGGCGGGCATCTCCTGGAATCCAAAGGCGTCCACGGATGCGACTCCGAAATGCTCGCCGAGTGTGGCAGCCGCTTCCCTGAACGAGAACGCGCTTTCCGGATATGGTGTGACGACTGCCCCATGGTCCCTCGCCCTGAATTCACCGATCAGGGCGTGATCCTGAAGGGTTGGGGGCGCGAGCAACTCCGAGGGTTGTACGCGGAGCAGTTCGGCGAGGCACCCCAGGGGCTCGGGGGTGTCGATCTGTGTTGCGGAGAATTCACCCGTGGAGACGTCGGCGAAGGCCAGCCCGGCGCAGGCTTTTCTCCCGCCGCCTGCCCTGAACCAGCACACTGCCCCAATGAAGTTGTTACGCCGGTCTTGCAGGAAGTCCCCATCCACGACGGTGCCCGGTGTGATTACACGAATCACGTCCCGCTTGACGAGGCCCCTGGCGGACTTGGGGTCCTCCATCTGCTCACAGATGGCGACCTTGTATCCCTTTCCGATCAGTTTGGATATGTACTGCCCCGCGGAGTGATACGGCACGCCGCACATCGGCGCCCGCTTTCCGGCGCCGGCGTCCCTGCCCGTGAGAACCAGCTCGAGCTCCCTCGACGCCACTTCCGCATCATCGTAGAACATCTCGTAGAAGTCACCGAGCCGGAAGAACAGCAGCGCACCGGGGTGTTCTCGCTTTATTGAGGCATATTGGGCAAGCATTGGGGTCGTCGCTTCCACGATAATCCTCCCGAACCGCTGAATTCGGTCCACCTCGCCAAAAACCTGCACAGCGGCATGGTCGAAAGGCAGGATTCGTTGCGCCGTCGCAGAATTGGCACAACTCAGAACCTTTCCCTCTTTCCCGAATTCCTACAATGGAGGTGCGGTCATGGGTATACGGGGGTCACTTAAGGCCGCGGCCTGCGTCGTGGTGTTCGCCGTGTGCGCGTCGGTGGTGGCGGGCTGCGGCGGGGGTGGCGGCGCGAAGGAAATCAAGATTGGGTGCTTCTACCCGCTCACCGGAGCGAACGCCGCGAAGGGCCAGCTCAACAAGAACGGCACGCTACTGGCGATCGAGGACATCAACGCGGCAGGAGGCGTTCTGGGCTGCAATCTCGTTCCGGTGTTCGAGGATACCCAGTCCAAGAAGGAGAACGTCCCCAACGTCGTCCGCAAGCTCATCGAGCAGGACAAGGTGGTCGTGCTGATAGGCGAGGTCGCCAGCTCCAACTCCATCGCGGCGGGTCCAGTCGTGAAGCAGCTGAAAGTGCCCGCCATCGCCCCCACGTCGACCAACCCGAAGGTGGTGCAGGACCCCGAGGATCTCACCAAGCTCAATCCCTACTACTTCCGCGGGTGCTTCATCGACCCGGTCCAGGGTACCGTGCTCGCCAACTTCGTCTCCAAGAACCTCAACAAGACGAAGGCGGCTCTCCTGTACAACATCGCCCAGGACTACAACAAGGGGCTGGCCGAGTACTTCAAGGATAAGTTCCAGAAGAACGGCGGCACAATAGTCGCCGAAGAGACGTACCCAGATCAGACCCAGGACTTCAAGCCCCAACTCACCAAGATCAAGGAGGCCAATCCCGAGGTAATCATAACGCCCAACACGTACGCCGAGAGCGGCCTGATCTTGAGGCAGGCGAAGGAACTCGGGATCAACGCCATATTCCTCGCGGGCGACTCGACTCACGCCCCCAAGACGCTCGAGATCGCGGGGGACGCCGCGGAAGGCCTGTACCTCACCACGCTGTACGTTGGCGATGACCCCGATCCCAAGGCGCAGGCGTTTGCCAAGAAGTACCGCGACAAGTACAAGGAGGAGCCGAACAGCAACGCCTGCTTCTCCTACGAATCCACAATGGTGGTGGCGGAGGCCATAAAGAAGGCGGGGAAGGCCGATCCCCAGGCCATCCGCGACGCCATGGAGCAAGTCAAGGACCTCGACGTCCCGTCCGGCAAGTTCACGATCGACCCGGCGACCCACAACCCGCTGAACAAGCCGGTCGTCGTCATACAGGTCAAGGACGGCCAGTACAGGTTCGTCACGAAGGTGACTCCTGAGTGACAGCCGCTTTCATCCCGGGCCCCGGCGTACGGGGCCCGGGATCCTGTTGCAGGGGCGGTTTCGATAGGGACCGCTTGCCGTCGCCTCCCAAGAGAGAACCCAAAGGAGCCCTGTGAAATGAAGGAGTTCACCCAGCAACTCTTCAACGGCCTCGCCATCGGCAGCGTCTACTCGCTCGTGGCCGTGGGGTATACCCTGGTGTTCGGGGTCCTGCGGTTCATCAACTTCGCCCACGGAAGCGTGTTAACGTTTGCCGCGTATGTGGGCCTCGTCGCGATGCTGTCGCTGAAGATGCCGTTCCCCGTTGCTTTCGGTGTCAGCCTCGTCTTGAGCGGCGTGTTTTCCATCATCATCGAAAGGCAGGCGTACCGCCCGCTGAGGCTGCGCAATTCCCCGAACCTCAACCTCCTCATCTGCTCGATCGGCGTGTCCCTGCTGGTTGAGAACGTCATCATCGTTTTCTACAGCGCGGATTTCCACGTGTTCCCCAGGGTGTTCCCGTCGGGAACCGTGTCACTGTTCGGGGCGGCCACCCTACCCCCCATCGACATCCTGCTGACAGCGGTGGCCATCGTCCTGATGGCGGGGCTCTTCGCGTTCGTCAACTTCAGCAAGACGGGCGTCGCCATTCAGGCCCTGGCGTACGACCGGGACGCCGCGGCCTTGATGGGGATCAACATAAACCTGACCATAGCGTACACGTTCTTCATCGCCGGCCTCATGGCCTCGGCCGCCGGCGTCCTCATCGGGATCAAGTTCAACGTCAACCCGTACCTTGGCGGCCTCTTCGGCGTCAAATCGTTCGCCGCGGCCGTCGTCGGCGGGATCGGCAGCATCCCCGGGTCGTATCTGGGGGGGTACCTCATCGGGATTCTCGAGACCATGGGCGCTGGATATGTCTCGTCCAACTATAAGGACGCCATAGCCTTCGTCCTCCTCGTTCTGATACTGCTGTTCAAGCCCAGCGGGCTGCTCGGGCGCGGAATACAGGAAAAGGTGTGACGTTATGAGGGGAAAAGACACCGGACCATTCATACGCGGAATGGCCACGTTGGGCGTTTTTTCGGCGGGCCTGTGGCTTCTCGCCGTCGTCCTGCAGGCGAACCTGCCCAAGTACTTCACGGGCCTCCTGACGGTGGTCTCCATCAACTCAGTGCTGGCGCTGAGCTGGAATCTCGTATCCGGTTTCACCGGGCAGTTCAGCCTCGGGCACGCCGGTTTCATGGCCATCGGGGGTTACACGTCAGCCATATTGATGGTGAGGTTGAAGTGGCCGTTCTTCGTCTCCTTCATCTGTGGCGGCGTATTCGCGGGCTTACTCGGGTTCCTGGTAGGGTTCCCTTCCCTGCGCCTCGTGGGCGACTACCTCGCCATTGTCACACTGGGATTCCAATACATCATCCTGGCCGTGCTCAATAACACGACGAACCTCACCGGAGGTGGCCTGGGCCTCGCGGGGGTGCCCTTCCGGACGTACCTCCCATCGGCGACTCTCACGGTCGTCGTGGTCCTGTGGCTGCTCGCCAACCTCGTCCGATCGAAGCAGGGGCGCTGTTTCGTCGCGGTCAAGGAGGACGAGATCGCAGCCCAGTCGGTGGGGATCAACACCACCTATTACAAGGTACTCGCCTTCATCATCTCGTCTTTCTTCGCCGGCCTCGGTGGGTCGCTGCTCGGCCACTATACGATGTACCTGCACCCCGACATATTCAACTACCTGAAGACCATCGAGTCCGTGTCGATGGTCATACTCGGGGGTCTCGGCAGTCTCACGGGATCCCTCGTAGGGGCCCTCTGCATTACGCTGGTCCCCGAGGTATTCCGGAACCTGGCGACGGTCCTCGCCGGGTTCGGGATGTCGCAGGCGAGCGATTTCTTGCGGAGGGGCTGGATGGTGTTCTACGCCCTGCTGTTCCTGATGATGATGCTCGCCCGCCCGAAGGGGCTGATGGGCGGCCGCGAGTTGACGTGGGCCGGCATCCGCCAGTCCTGGGGCGGGGCGTTCGCGCGTAAGGGGGGAAGACGATGGCCGTCCTCGAAGTCCGGAACCTGACCATCAAGTTCGGCGGCCTGGTCGCGGTAAACGACGTCTCGCTCGACGTGGACGAGGGGAAGATCATCGGCCTGATCGGTCCCAACGGCGCGGGCAAGACCACCATATTCAACCTGGTGACGGGGGTCTACAGGCCGACCCGCGGTGAGATCTCCTATCGCGGTAGAAGCCTGCTGGGGCTCGCCCCGTACCAGGTGGCGACGCTCGGTGTGGTGCGGACGTTCCAGAACATCAGGCTGTTCAAGAACCTTACCGTTTACGAGAACGTTCGCACGGCGGCTCACCCCGGCGCCAACTACTCCCTTCTGGACGGGTTCCTCCACACTCCAAGGTACCACAGGCGCGAGGCCACCCTCGATGAGTGGACGACCCGGCTGCTGAAGCTCTTGAACCTCGACTCGAGGAGGGATGACATTGCCTCGAGCCTCCCATACGGCGTGCAACGGCGACTCGAAATAGCCCGGGCGCTGGCGCTGAAACCGGACCTCCTGCTGCTGGACGAACCCGCTGCAGGGATGAATCCCCACGAGTGCAGCGACCTGATATCGTTCATACGCGAAATCCGGGAGATGTTCGATCTGACCATCTTACTGATCGAACACCACATGGACGTCATAATGAACATATCGGACCGCATGTACGTGCTCAACTTCGGTGAACTGCTGGCCCAGGGCAGGCCGCACGAGATCCAGAACGACCCGAGGGTGATCGAGGCGTATCTCGGAGAGGAGGAGCAGGATGCTGAAGGTCAATAGACTCAATGTCTTCTACGGTGGCATTCATGCCCTCGACGAGGTTACGCTGGACGTCAGGGAAGGCGAGATCGTCACTATCATCGGGGCGAACGGCGCGGGCAAGAGTACCCTCCTCCGCACCGTCTCGGGACTGGTCAGGGCGGCATCGGGGGAGATCACGTTCCGCGGCAGGGACATCACGGCTACGCCGTCCCACGAGGTGGTCGCGCTCGGGATAGCGCACGCTCCGGAAGGCCGCCGCATCTTCGGGAACCTCACGGTGATGCACAACCTGCGTCTCGGGGCGTTCCTGCGCTCGGACAGGGAGCGGATCGAGGAGGATCTGGAGCGGGTGTTCCGCCTCTTCCCGAGGTTGAAAGAGAGGGAGAAGCAGCTCGCGGGAACGCTGTCAGGCGGGGAGCAGCAGATGCTGTGCATGGGGAGGGCGCTGATGTCGTCGCCGAAGCTCCTTCTGCTCGACGAGCCGTCGATGGGCCTCGCGCCGGTACTGGTGCAGGAGATCTACCGCGAGATCCGCAACATACGCGAACAGGCCACCATCCTCCTCGTCGAGCAAAACGCGTACCAGGCCTTGCGGGTTGCGGACAGGGGTTACGTACTCGAAACGGGCAGGATAGTCATGGAAGGGCCGTGTGAACAGCTCAGGAAGGACCCTGTCGTGAAGAAGGCCTACCTCGGGCATTAGCGACCTTGCGGGAATCCCTCTTTCGGGAGTTCCCCTTCCAGGGTCCAGGTGCGCGCCCTGGTGATTCTTACGTCGACCAATTCGCCGGCTCGTGGAGAGCCACCGCTGATAAGAACGACCTTGTTCGTACGGGTCCTGCCCGTGGCGACGCGGGGGTTTTTTTCACTGGGCCCCTCGACCAGCACCTCTACCGCGTTTCCCACGAGGCGCTCGTTCAAAGAGAGGGCAATGGGATTGACCTCGCCGGTAAGCGCCGACAAGCGTCTCCTTCGTTCGTCCAGGGGCACCTGCCCCTCCATGGCCGCCGCCCGCGTCCCTCTCCTCGGGGAGTACATGAACGTATACGCCATATCGAACCTGACCCTGCGGACGAGGTCCAGCGTGTCCACGAAATCGGCCTCAGTTTCCCCGGGAAATCCCACGATGAGGTCGGTGGTCACCGATGCCCCCGGAACCGCCTCTCGAACGCGGTCGATGAGGTCCATGTAGTACTCCCTGGTATACCCCCTATTCATGAGGCGAAGAACCCTGTTGGACCCCGCCTGCACGGGAAGGTGAAAGTGCTCGCAAACGTGTGACGATTCGGCAACCGAGCGGATGATGTCCTCACCGAAATCACGCGGATGGGACGTCATGTACCTGATCCTCTCGACGCCGCGGACCCCGTCCACCATGGCGAGCAGCCCGGCGAAACCGGTCCCGCCCTGCACTCCCTTCCCGTACGAGTTGACGTTCTGGCCGAGCAGCATCACCTCCTTGAACCCGAGGGAAACCGCCTCCTCGACCTCGGCGACAACGGCCCGCGCGTCCCTGCTGACCTCACGCCCCCTGACATACGGCACAACGCAGTACGAACAGAAGTTGTTGCAGCCGTACATGACCGTGACGAAAGCCGAAACGCCGGCGGCCCTCCTCGACACGACCGGGCCTTCACACCCCCACTCCATCCGGTCGCAGGGGTGCACCTCGAAGAGTCGTCTCTTCCGCGCACGGCTTTCACGAATGAGGTCAGGCAGCTCGTGGAGGTTGAACGTGCCGAATACGACATCCACGTGGGGGTACGACCTCCTGATCCGGTCGCTCACGCCCTCCTGCTGCGCCATGCAGCCCCCGACGGCGATCACGAGCGACGGATTGTCCCGCTTGAGCCGCTTCAGATCGCCCAGCCTGCCGAGTATCCGCCGTTCGGCGGTTTCCCTCACGCAGCAGGTGTTCACAACGATGACATCCGCCTGTTCAATATCTGTAGCGCGCGCATAGCCGGCCCCCTCCAAAAGGCCCGCTATCACCTCGGAGTCTCGCGCGTTCATCTGACAACCGTATGTCAGGATCGAGTAGTTCACGCCTCAGCCTCCGCGAGAGCCGCCACCGTGCGACCCGCCGCCACCGCGGTGCATCACGCGGTAGTAGTAGTACCCGAGGGAAGCCAGGATGGCGGCAATCAGGGGAGGGATGTCGTCAGTCACCGCCATGTCGGCGTCCATGCCCCACAGAGCGCCTCCCATGCGCCCGTTGAGCCGCCCGGACTGTATGTGGAACTCGCAGTCGAACCCGACTACGTCTCCCCCGCACCTCCCGGTGACCCTCCCGTCGGGGAGCGCCTCGAGGGTGATGTCCTGACCGTCCACTAGGCCGCCGAACCTGCCCCCGGCCGTGGCGCCGGAGAGCGCCACATCGACGTCCTTGCCGAGCACCGTTCCTCCGACTCTGCCTTTGAGTGTGCCGGCGACAGGATCGTACTCGAGGTTTATCGAGCCGCCGCCGATGGCCCCGCCTATCCTGCCCTCCAATATGCCGTCATGCAGCGTACAGCGGATGTCGTATCCAGAAATCGCCCCACCTATTCTCCCGGTAACCTCTCCCAATCCCCATTCCTCCATCCACAACCCTGAACGACACCGCTTTCCCGTTTCTACCCGGCCAGGCATAACCCCTGCTGAGAGGTAAAGTTGCCGGATGCGAGAACTCTATGTGTGGGGGGCATGCGCATGGACCGCTCGTTCAGGGCCGTGATAAGGAGGGCGGGAAAGGCCGTTGCTGATCACAGAATGATCGGCGAGGGCGATCGTATAGCCATTGGTCTTTCGGGCGGCAAGGACAGCCTTACCCTTCTCCACTGCCTCCTGCACCTGCGGAAGGTTGCACCCATCCGCTTCGAAATCGCCGCCGTCACCATATCGCTGGGCTGGGACACCGATTTCTCACGCATCGCGCGGCACTGTGGTGAAGCCGGCGTCCCGTTCCACCTGGAGGAAACACAGATCGGCCCCATCGTACTCGAGGCCCGGCGGGAACAGAACCCGTGCTCACTCTGCGCAAACATGAAGAGGGGCGCCCTTCACGCCGCTGCGGCCAGGCTGGGCTGCAACAAGGTCGCGCTCGCCCACCACCTCGATGACGCGGTTGAGACCCTGTTGATGAACGTGCTATTCTCAGGGCGCGCCGGCACGTTTTCGCCCGTCACCTACATGTCGCGGCGCGACATCACGGTCATCCGGCCGCTTGTCTATTGCGCGGAAGGCCTCATACGGGCCGCGGCGGAATCCCTTGGTTTGCCCGTCATCAGTTCGGAGTGCCCCGTCGCGGGCGCGACGTCGAGGGAGACGGTTAAGGGGCTGCTCAGCGCGGTGAGAGCGAAAAACCCCAGAGTCGACGAGAGCATGCTCTCGGCCATGAAGGGCATCTGGGGGGCGAGGGTCAGCGGCAGGTGAAACGGCACCGTAGCAGGGGCGGGCGTCCCTCATTCATCCCACGTCTGCCAGGGGCCCGCCACCGGCTCGAAGTGCCAGCAACCCTTTCTGAACGGCGGCCTCCATCCGGCGGACGGCAGCTTGCCGTGTTTCTCCATTGCGGCAACAAGGTGTTCCGAGAATGCCTCCATCTGTTCCCTGCTCTTGAAATAGAGGAACATGACGCGATCGAACTCTCCCTGCGCTCCCGCGGGGAGTGGGTGGACGCTGTACTTCCCCACGAGCGAACGGTCCCGCGCGGCCTCGGACAGCACCATCGAGACCAGCCAGTCTGGATCGGGGAGCTGTCCAAGCCATAGCTCCAACTTCCAGCAATCCCTCGTTGCCGCGGGGGCACGGCCCGTGGTTGCGAATTCGGCATCACAGGAGGCGCAATCCCTCTCCTGGCCCTCGCCGTACCCGAAATGGCGCCATACCGGCCCCTCGACTATGAACGGTTTGCGCCGCGGGGACCGCTTCACACCCCGAAGAGCCTCGACAGGAACGACTTGTTCTTGCGGGCCTTCCTCGAACTCTGCGCGGCGAGCTCGTTCCGGAGCTGCCGCACCTCCTGGTGAGTCCTCATGAGCGCCGTGAGCAGCCTGTCGCGGTCCTCGGCGCGCCTCTTCTCAGTTTGCGCGAGTTCCCTGGCGAGCCTCTGAAGGGTCATCTCGACCCTGTCCGCGGTCCTTCCGGCCTGAGCCCCCGGTGAAAAGGCCTCTCTGACCTCGTCATCGGTCGCGCCTTCGGCCCTCATCTTGAGGATCGTGGCTATGGCGGCCACCGAATCCGCAGGTAGCGCCGCCGCTCCCGGCCCACCGGCCGCGAGCGAGTCGCCGGCTTCGCTTGCCGGGCCGGCGCCCTCCATGGCGGCGCCCTCCGGACAGCCGCCGTCGCCCTCCGGTTGCGGTGATTCGGCCCTCACGCCGGGCCGCCAGTCCTCCTCGAGTAACTCCGTCCACGGGGGGCTTCCATCATCCCGGCCGGCGCCGGACTCCTCGGCGGTAAGGCCGATGATGTCACCGAATCTTGCGAGGATCTCCCTCAGATGGGCGGGCGTTACGCCCAGGTCCTCACATACCTTCGAGAGAGTAACGTAGTCTCTCTGTTCCGAATCCATTTCCGGGATCCCCCTCTGGTAGCGAGTGCCAGAACCGCTGCTTCAGTCATTCTACCACGCTGTCCAGCGTTCCTGCCGCCAGGCTGACGTTTCCGCACGGTATATCCGTGATCCTGCGAACACAACCTAGTACCGATGAGACAATCCCGTCGAAGACCGAATTGGTTTTTCGCCCTCGCCTCAATCGGCGCGGTTCTGCTGGCGTCCTACACCCTATCCAGGGCGGGATACCTGGGCCCGGCCGCCGAGGCGAGGGGGCGCACCCGCGCGGTGCTCGATGAACAGGGCGAGGTGCTGTTTCACACGTCCCTTCCCGTGTCGGTGGGGGATCAGTTCATAGGGCGTTCCAACCGCACGTACACCGTGCGCGAAGTCACCCCATCCACGGCGAGGGCGGTCACCGTGATGTGGGAGCACGACCTCCCCGGCGGCGAGCCCCGCCTCGTTACCCCCGCCACCACGCCCGCCGGGGTCTCGGCGATGCCACTCGGCCTGGCGAGTAGGGTCGTAGTCATCTACCATACGCACACGGACGAGTCGTACGAACCCACCGAGGGGCGACCATCGGCCCCGGCGCTGGGCGGTGTGGTGGCGGTCGGCGACGCCTTCCGGCAGGCCCTCGAGGGGATCGGGTACGCGGTCGTGCACGACAAGACGCCCCACACGCCTCACGATGCACTGGCATACGCGCGCTCGAGGCGTACCGCATACTCTAACCTGAGGTACCGCCCATACATGCTCTTCGATATTCACAGGGACAGCGGCCCGGCGGAGTCGTACGTGACGAATGTGGAGGGGAAGCCGGCCTCGCAGATAATGCTCGTGGTGGGAAGGCAGAACCCCCTGGTGACTGCGAATCTGGGGGTCGCCAGGAGGTTGAAGGCGGCCGCCGACGCGGCATATCCCGGTCTCGTGAAGGGAATCTTCCTCGCCCAGGGACACTACAACCAGGACCTGGACCCGGGTGCACTGCTCCTTGAGGTGGGGACGGATAAGGTCCCCAGGGACCTGGCTGAAAGGGCGATGGCGTTTTTCGCACAGGTTGTCGCGAGGGCTTTCGGCGCCCCCGGCGTATGAATGCTATTGGACTGCGCATGACAGGGGTGATGGGCATGGCACAGGGAAAGGCGGAGAAGCGGGCCGGCGGTGCATGGAGCGGACTGCGCGCCCGGCGGGGCGTCCCCGCGCGCGCTGGATGGAAGAAGGGGCGTGGGACCCCGTTGTGGGCCGATCACTGGCTGGCCGGCGCCCTTAATGACGAGGTCTACGACGACGAAGAGTGGCCCGCCGAGGATGTCACGGGCGCGGTGCCGGTCGATTGACCGCCGAGGCGCAGCAGTTGTGCTTCGAGCTCCATGATGCGGTTGCGGCTTTCGAGGATTGCGTGGGCGTAACGAGCGTTTGCCTGTTGCAGCCGGCGGTTCTCCGACCTCAGCCGCGAAAGGCAGGCCTGCCTGTCAGTGACCTCCGCATACACTATGTTCATCAGGATCCGCCGACCGAGGCGGAGTGAGCGGACCCTGTCTTCAAGACACTTGACCTGTTCAGCCAGGTCCTCTGCCGCCGGTTTTGCGTGCCTCATGAGGACTTCCCCCCCCGGTGGCTCGCTCCGGGGTGTATTATATCGTGAGTGCTGGTCGGGTATTCCAATTACGGCTTCGCGGCCCTCAGCTCGGCCACTATCTCGTAAGCGACAGTAATCCTGCCTATCGTGGGTCCCCGGTCGTCCTCTCCGTGTGAGTCGGATCCCCCCGTTGGTATGAGACCCTCTTTCTTGCAGAGCCCGAGGTACCTCTCTGCGGTGCCGGCATCGTGATCGGGATGGTAGGCCTCGATGCCGCGGAGTCCTGCCGCGATCAGATCGGGTATGAGGTCGTCCCGCCTGGCGGATCCGGGATGCGCGAGGACGGGCACCCCTCCCGCAAGGGCTATCTCGCCCACGGCCTCCTGGGGGCTGATCTTGTACCTTTCCACGTAGCACGGCCGGCCGATGTCCAGGTAGAGGTGGAAGGCTTCCTCGATGGAACGGACCTTCCCCGCCTCTACCATCGCTCTTGCAACGTGCGGCCTCCCGACTACCCCGCCTCCGGCTATCTCCCTGACCCGGGCGGCCGATATGGCTATGCCGCATTTCTCCAGGCGTCGAACCATCTCGTCGATGCGAACCTCTCGAGCGGATCTCATCAGTTCGAGGATTCCGGCGAGTCTCGGGGTCAACGGCCAAGCCAGGTACCCCAGGATATGCATCTCCCTGTCGCCGACATCCGTGTTGATTTCGAGTCCCGGGATCACATCGATGCCCTGTCGTTCCGCAACCGCCATGGCTTCAGCCACACCGGCGCTCGTGTCGTGGTCGGTTATGGCGATCGCGGCAAGCCCCATCCTGGTGGCATACTCGACCACGCCACCGGGTGTGATCGTCCCGTCCGAGGCGGTAGTGTGTATGTGCAGGTCGGCCCGCGAATCCGGACTCACCCCAGTCCCAGGAACCCCCTTGCGTTGTCGCACAGTATCCTTTTCACATCCCCTTCGGGGAGGGAGAGACCGTCGAGCTGCCTGAGATACCTTTCCGGCGAGAGCAGGGGAAAATCGCTGCCGAACAGGACCTTGCCCACGGCCCCTGAGGCTATCATCGTGCGGTATATGCGTGGATCATATAGAAACGGGCCGGCCGCCGTGTCATAGTACACGTCGCTCATCGCCCTTCGCACCTCCGGCATCAGCTCGTAGAACACGAGTCCTCCACCCCAGTGCGCGAAGCATATCCGCAATCCGGGGTGGCGCGCCGCGAACGCGTACGCCTCCTCGGCCCCCTGCTTACCCTTCCCTGGATACGTGTGTCCCACCTTCTCGTTGACGTGTACCAGCAGCGGCAGCCTCGCTTCCCTGCACAGGTTCGCGAGGGGTCCAAGGCCCCCCGATAGGTCGAACCCCTGCCCATCGGGGAGTAGTTCCCCCACTCCCCTCAGGCCGGCCGAAACACACCTCGACACTTCGCGCTCGACCCCCGCGTCGAGGGGATTGACACACATGAAGCCCACCAGTCTATCAGGATACCGTGCAACCGACGCCGCTATGTAATCATTGACCTCCCGGCAGGCCCCCGCGTCGCGGAAGGCGAAACCAAACGTGACGGACATGGAGACGCCTGTCCTGTCCATCTCCAAGATCAGGTCATCCGCCGTCGCGTACCTGTTCCCCGGGGTCTTGGCCAGATTTCCGAAATGCTCGTCTTTCCCCTGGTACTCTTCAGCCCTCGCGATGATCTCCGGCGGCAGTATGTGAGTGTGCACGTCAATCACGTCGAACCCACGCCGGCCCAACGACAACACCCCCAAAATGCAAAGCCCGTCCCTCCCCGTTGTTCCCGGGGAGAACGGGCAGTGCGGACTGGCCTTACCTCGGTCCTATGATCAGTTTTATGGCCGTGCGTTCCTCTCCATCTATCTGGATATCGGTGAACGCGGGCACACAGACAAGATCGATGCCGCTGGGCGCTACGAATCCCCTGGCTATGGCGACGGCCTTTATTGCCTGGTTGATAGCGCCCGCGCCTATCGCCTGCATCTCGGCTGAGCCCCGCTCTCTGATGACTCCCGCCAGGGCCCCGGCGACGGCGTTCGGGCTCGACTTGGACGAAACCTTGAGCACTTCAACCACCGATGCTCTTCCCCCTCTTATAACGAGAACTGCTGGTCTTATGCTTAGGGTTCGGGCCAACGCGCGCACGTCAGATGCCTGAGTTTTATATTACTACCATATTCTGCATCTTGCAAGCTCCACGGCCCCGCCGTTCTTTATTCCCTTATGAATATCCTCCTGATTTCGCGCGCTTTCCCCGTTTTATGGTCGGCCTCGACCAGGACGGCCGAAAACTGTCTGGGACCCTTCGCCACCTCGAATTTCGCCGGGATCTGAGTGAGGAACCGGTCGAGTACGACGTCCGTACGTATGCCTATCACCGAGTGGTAAGGCCCGGTCATTCCCACGTCAGTGATATACGCGGTTCCCCCGGGGAGTATCATCTCGTCCGCCGTCTGGACGTGCGTATGGGTGCCGATGACGGCGGTCACCCTGCGGTCGAGGTACCACCCCATCGCCACCTTCTCGGACGTCGCCTCAGCGTGGAAGTCCACGATCACGACGGCCGTCTCCCTGTTGAGGATCTCGATCTCTTCAGAAAGCCGCCTGAACGGGCAATCCAGCAGGATCGTGTTGAACACCCTACCCGAGGCGTTCACCACGCCGACGGGACAACCCTTTACGTCGACCACGACGGACGGCCTGCCCGGGGGATTTCCGGGGTAGTTGGCCGGCCGGATGACGCGGGGTTCCTGGACGATGTAGTCCGCTATCTCGCGCTTGTCCCACACGTGGTTTCCCATCGTGATCACGTCCACGCCCGCGGAGAAGATCTCGTCTCCGGTGTCCCGAGTCAGGCCCACCCCGCTAGCGGCGTTCTCGCCGTTGGCGATGATCAGGTCCGGCCCGTATTCGCGCCCGAGACCGGGCAGGTACTCCGCCAGCATGGAGCGCCCCGGCCTGCCGACGATGTCACCTATGAAAAGGATCCGCAAAGCGCAACCTCATCCTTTCCGGAAGTGGACCCTAAAACGAATAAGACCAGGGGGGTCGCCCCTGGCCCATTCCCGTCACTTGTTGAAGACCACCACTCTGCCTTCTTCCCTGAACGCGATGATGTTCTTGTCCTGGCGGCAATCCCTGACGTCCTGGAGCATCTCCTCTATTATCTCCTCCTGCACCAGGAGATCCTCCTCCATGAGGTTGTCGTTCCTGTCCGCCGCCAGCAGGCTGCCGAACTCATCCCTCACGATGTCGATCACCAGGGATATCTCTTCCTGTGTCAGCGTCTCGACGTCGCGTTGCACCTCTACCACCGTTATGTCGCCGAAATCCGTCCTTGCCATCTCTATCAGCGAGGGCTTTCTGTTCTTGAAGTCGCCGTACGCGCCGACGCTCATCCTGAATCGACCCCGGACCCTCTCGAATCTCTCCGGTGCCAACGGCTTGGTCAGGATGAACGTGAACTTCAGTACCCGCCTGTGCGGGTCGAAGTTCACCGTCGACAGCTCCGGATACCTCACGAGAACCGATATGAGCAAGCCGACGCCCTTCGAATTCTCCGCTTTCTCCCTCTTCCCCAACCACGACACCTCTCTAGGCAGGTGATAAGGGGTGATTCTTCGGGTGCCTCCGCAATACCTCCCGTGCTACTTGGCATAATCCACGGCGCGAGTCTCCCGGATCACCGTCACCTTGATCTGTCCCGGGTATTCAAGTTCACCCTCAATCTTCTTAACGATGTCCCTTGCGAGTTTGCTTGCGGTGAGGTCGTCGATCCTTTCCGGCTTGACCATGATCCTGATCTCGCGGCCGGCCTGGATGGCATATGCCTTATCCACGCCATCGAACGAATCGGCTATCTCCTCGAGCTTCTCCAGCCGCTTGATATACGCCTCCAGCGTCTCGCGCCTGGCCCCCGGCCTCGCCGCTGACACGGCGTCGGCGGCGGTCACCAGGAACGCCTCGACGGACTTCGCCTCCACGTCTC
The DNA here is from genome assembly GCA_050260105.1 of Ignavibacteriales bacterium. Classification (GTDB taxonomy): domain Bacteria; phylum Bacillota; class Sulfobacillia; order JABLXB01; family JABLXB01; genus SM1-B181. The sequence goes on from JBLNBR010000021.1 coordinate 68,450, forward strand.
CGTGGTGCGCTTCCATCGCCTGTATGACGTCGTTGTTCTCCTTATACTTCTTCAACAGGTTAATCCCGATCGCCACGTGCGACCCCTCGACCTCGTGGTCCACGGCCTTGCCTATGTCGTGGAGCAGGCCGGCACGCTTCGCTACAGCAACGTCGCACCCGAGTTCCGCCGCCATGGCGCCGGCCAGGTGCGCGACCTCGATGGAGTGTTTCAGGACGTTCTGCCCGTAGCTCGTGCGGAATTTCAGGCGTCCCAGGAGCTTGACGATCTCAGGGTGAAGCCCGTGAACCCCTGCCTCGATGCCTGCTTCCTCACCCGCCTCGCGGATCTGGGCGTCGACTTCCTTCTCGGCCTTGTCAACCATTTCCTCGATTCGTGCGGGGTGGATCCTCCCATCGGCGATGAGCTTCTCGAGAGCCAGCCTGGCCACCTCACGCCTGATTGGGTTGAAGCCCGAGAGAATGACGGCCTCGGGGGTGTCGTCGATGATCAGGTCTACCCCTGTGAGGGTCTCGAGGGTCCGTATGTTCCTGCCCTCGCGGCCGATTATTCTGCCTTTCATCTCATCGTTCGGCAGTTCGACGACGGACACGGTCGCTTCGGCTACGTGGTCGGCGGCGCATCTCTGTACGGCAAGCGAGATGATATCCTTGGCCCTCTTCTCCGCCTCCTCCTTGGCCTGCGACTCGATGTCCCTTATCATCGCAGCCGCTTCCTGGCGGATCTCCTCCTCGGTCCTCTTGAGCAGGGCGTCCTTTGCTTGATCACTGGTCATGCCCGAGATCTTCTCGAGCTCGGCGATCTGCCTCTGCTTCAATTCGGCCACATGTTCTTGCGATTTCTCGAGTTCCTTCTCGCGCCTGCCAATCTGCTCTTCCTTGCGTTCGATGCTCTCTGTCTTCCTGTCCAGGACTTCTTCCTTCTGCATCAACCTGCGCTCGAGCCTCTGGAGTTCCGCGCGCCGCTCGCGCGTGTCCCTCTCAAAATCGCTCCGCAGGCGGTGTACCTCTTCCTTGGCCTCGACAACAGCCTCTCTCTTGCGCCCCTCCGCTTCCTTCCTCGCCTCGTCCAGTATCTTCCTGGCCGCTTCCTCCGCGGAAGCGATCTTCGCCTCGGCCAACATCTTCCTGAATAGATAACCGATCAGTATGCCGGCCACAGCACTGGCCAGGGCTATGAGCATCACATTGAACGGCATCGGCGCCTTCACCTCCCCCATAAAAGGTCCAGCCGAGTCGGGCAGACTCGGCGCGAATACTCAAATACATTGGTTGTCCAAAATCCGGCCATTGCCCGCCGGACAACCGCACGAATCCAGCGACAGCATATAGCAGGGTCGTAACGACCAAACCGAGAAACACCCCGACACATTTTAGCCTTACGAACTGGGAGTGTCAAGTTTCTACCATATCCTGATCGTCCAGTCCGAGGGCCTTTGCGATAACCCGCGCGCGGAACCCTCTCCTGGCAAGATAAGACCAGAGGCGCCTCTGTCGCGCCTCCGGCTCCAGATGCGTGTAACAAACAGCCCTCCGCGCCGCAAGCTCTGTGGCCGCGCGGAGTTCCTGCTCTTCCGTCATGACCTCATCCACCACGTCCGCCGCAATGCGTGGTTCAATACCCCTTCGTATGAGCCCCGACTTGAGACCCTCTCTGCCCAGGCGCCTCGAGCCACGGTGCTCACACCTCAGAGACGCCCATTCAGTGGCGAATCTCCTGTCGTCTATGTAGCCGATCCCTTCCAGACGTCTAACTACTTCCGCCGTTTCGGCGGGATCCACTCCCTTGCGCCTGAGCATGCGGGCGACCTCCAGCGATGATGCCGCCCGGCCCGTCAGGTACCTCAGAGCGATCTCAAAGCCCTTCCCTGCCGCTCCATTATACGCCTCAGGCATCCTGTGTGGCCTCGTCGGTGGAGGACGCCGCCTTCACGGTCCCGAGTTTGAGCTGTTCCCTGACCCGCCCCTCTATTTCCGCAAGAACCTCCGGGTGTTGCTTCAGGTAATCCCTGGCGTTGTCCCTACCCTGTCCGAGTCTCGTATCCCCGAAAGAATACCAGGTCCCCGTGCGGACCAGTATTCCATGTTCGCAGGCGACGTCGACCACGCAACCCTCCCTGGAGATCCCCTCGCCGTAAATGATGTCGAAATCCGCCTGCTTGAAGGGTGGCGCCACCTTGTTCTTGACCACCTTCACCCTTGTCCTGGTGCCAACGGTTTCGGTGCCCTGCTTCAGGGTTTCTATCTTCCTGACGTCCATCCTGAGGGAGGCGTAGAATTTGAGAGCGCGTCCGCCGGGAGTCACTTCCGGGTTCCCGAACATCACCCCAACCTTCTCCCTGATCTGGTTGATGAAGATCGCCGTAGTCTTCGACTTGGAGATCGCCCCGGTCAACTTCCGCAAGGCCTGCGACATGAGGCGCGCCTGTAGCCCCATGTGCGCATCGCCCATCTCGCCCTCGATCTCTGCGCGCGGCACCAGGGCCGCCACCGAGTCTATTACCACCACGTCAACCGCGCCGCTCCTCACCAAGGCCTCCGCGATTTCCAGCGCCTGTTCCCCGGTATCCGGTTGCGATATGAGAAGGTTGTCCACATCCACCCCAACCTTCTTCGAATAGGAGGGATCGAGCGCGTGCTCCGCGTCTATGAACGCGGCCACACCGCCCGCGCGCTGTGCCTCAGCGATGATATGGAGGGCCACCGTGGTCTTTCCGGACGCCTCCGGGCCGAATATCTCCACCACTCTTCCCCTTGGGACCCCACCGACCCCCAGGGCGATGTCCAGGGTGAGCGCCCCGGTGGGTATGATCTCCACCTGCATCCTGGCGGAGGCCTCGCCGAGCTTCATGATGGAGCCCTTTCCGAACTGTTTCTCTATGTGCATGAGGGCCATCTCGAGAGCCTTATCCTTTTCTATCACCAGTTACCCTCCTAAGGCCTACCGGCTGGGAAGCCCTTCCTAGTTCATAAGTATATACTTGCCCGAAGCGTCCGACAACGTCCAGCCACGGTCACCCTTGAAGGTTCCACTCCTCGATAGGGCTGTAGACCGGGCCCTCCGGCGTGAGACGGCTCATCATGAGGGACACCTGGTCGACTTCCATGGCGCCGAAGTCCGTCTCGCGGAGTCGCTCCACTCCGGCCTTCAGCGATCCTGACCCGGCGGGGTTCCTGACTCGACCAAGGGTAAGATGGGGCGTGAACGCCCTTCTCTCCCCCGGGAACCCCTCCCGCGCGAGCTCCTTCTCGACGCGCGCCGCGAGGCCCGCCAGGGCATCAATCCCGTGGCTCAGGCCCACCCATACCACTCTCGGCGGGCCGCTCGACGGGAAACACCCCGCTCCCCTCAGCGACAACGTGAAGGGCGCCGCGCCCGAGACAGCCCGGCCGACTCCCCTACGGGCCGCCTCCACCCTGGGTTCAGGGATCTCACCGAGGAACTTGAGTGTGAAGTGAAGGTTCTCAATCTCCACCCATTTCACAGCCGCTGCAGACGCCCTGAGCGCCGAAGTCCCCGATACGACCGCCGCGGCCAGCCGCGGCTCGAGAGGCACGGCCGCGAAGCACCTTATCCCCCTGTCTGCGGCGCTCACCTGGCGCCCTCCGCGGGGGCAAGGTAGCGCCATAGCATCGCCAGGGCCTCCTGGGACGTTCGCCACTTGATGTTCTCTCTCGAACCCCACAGCCTGAGCAGCCTGTGCAGGCCGCCGCGGGGTCCCGCTATCGCCACGTGCACCGTCCCGACCGGCTTGTCGGTAGTGCCCCCGGAGGGGCCCGCTATCCCCGTCACGCCGATTCCGATGTCGCTGCCCGCGAAAACGCGCGCTCCCTCGGCCATCTCAGAGGCCGTCTCCTCGCTGACAGCCCCGTAACGCCGCAGTGTCGCCGGCTTCACGCCCAGAGCCCTCATCTTCACCTCATTGCTGTATGCCATGACCCCGCCGGAGAAGTAATCAGAGCTGCCGGGTACCTGGGTGAGCCTGTGTCCTATGAGCCCGCCGGTACACGATTCCCCGAGACCCACGGTCAGGCCCAGGGACCGGAGCCTCCGCCCGGCGGCCGACTCTATGGTCTCGTCATCCGATCCAAAAACGTAGTCGCCCACGACATCGCGGATGCGCTTTTCGGCCGGGCCTATCAGCGCCTGCGCCGCGCCGACGGACCCCGCTCTCGCCGTGAGCCGCAGGTGAACCTCGCCCGGATAGGCGTAGGGCGCCACCGTGGGGTTTGGGCCCATCGTCATGAGGTCCCTCAGCCGGTCTTCCACGGCGGATTCACCGAGCATGCACACCTTGAGTATCTTTGAATGAATGATCTCCCGGCCAGCCCCGAGATCGCGCAGGTAATCCGCGACGAACCGTTCGAACATTGGGATGAGTTCCGCCGGCGGCCCGGGAAGCATCACCACCGACTTACCGTCATGGGGGATAATCAGGCCTGGGGCGGTTCCGTTGGGGTTATCCAGCACGCGAGAACCCTCGACCACGTATGCCTGTCTCCTGTTATTGGGCGTGGGGGACCTCCCCACCCTCTGGAAGAATCCCTCTATGTCCCGCCACACCCGCTCGTCGAACACCAGGTCTCTGCCGACCGCGGCCGCGACTCCCTCCCGCGTAAGATCATCCGCGGTGGGACCGAGACCCCCCGTGGTGATCACCACGTCCGATCTGGCCAGGGCCTGTCCCAGCGCGTCCACCAGGCGGCTCTGGTTATCGCCCACGACGACCTGATGGTAAACGTTGACCCCAAGTTCCGCCAGGGCCTTGCCCAGAAACTGGGCGTTGGTGTTGGCGATCTGCCCGAGCAACAATTCCGTTCCCACGGACACGATTTCGGCGATCATTTCCCGGATACGCACCCTCCAGGCGCGTGGGCTGACTTGCCCGCGCCCCCATCAGGCATATCGTTTCGCGGCCCCGTGGCCTTATTCCTCTACCGCAGGGCGACCCGGCCCTGGAAAGCCCGGGGTCAGCCCGCCTTGAGCCGCCTGCCGCGTCTCACGCGAAGCCTCTGCAGGACCGCCGGCGGCAACGAACTCTCCTTCGCGGCCGTTCTCCCTGTTATCGCGGCGAGCGCCGCCGAATCCATCCTCTCGTTCCTGAGGAGGCACTCGCTCACGGCGTCTACCTGCCGCGCGCGAGCGGCCAGCAATCCCTTCACTCGCTTCTCTTGATCCGCTACTGTCTGGGCGATCGCCCGCGCGAGTATATCGCCTGGAAGCGAGTGGGGATCCACGATGCCCAGCGGCGACATTCCCGACAGCACTATCTTGCGCGCAATCTCGACAGCCCTGTCGAAATCCTCCGCTGCGCCTGTACTGCGGGAGCCGCATACCATCTCCTCCGCCAGCGCCCCCGCTATGAGTGATGCGATCTCGTCCTCGAGATGCTCCTTCGCGTAGATGTATTGCTCGCTCTTCGGGGTGCTGCGCACGTAGCCCAGCGCTCCCCCTCTCGGTGAAATGGTTATCGAAGCCACGGAGCCGGGCCTCAGGCATTCGCCGACGATCGCGTGCCCCGCCTCGTGTACCGCTATCCTCCGGAGATCCTCATTTGACGGCCTGCGCTCGATCTTCTCCCCTAGGATGACCTTTTCGATCGCGTCCTCGAGGTGGCGTTGCTCGATCTCGTGCACGCCCTCCCTCATGGCAAGGATCGCTGCCTCGTTGGCGAGGCTCTCGAGGTGCGCGCCGGTGAACCCGAACGTTCCGCGCGCTATCCGGTCGAGGTCCACGCCCTTCGCCAGGGGCTTGTTTCTGGTGTGCAGTTCGAGGATTTGCAGGCGCGCCTCCCTGTCGGGCACCTCCACGCGGACCACCCTGTCGAACCGGCCGGGCCTCGTGAGGGCGGGATCGAGCAGGTCAGCCCTGTTTGTGGCCGCTATCACGAGGATCCGCACATCGTCCCCCACCGAAAGCCCGTCCATCTCCACGAGCAGCTGGTTTATGGTCTGATCGTACTCGAGATGACCGACATTGTGCCCTCGCCTGCCGCCGAGCACCTCGATCTCGTCAATGAAGATGATGGCCCCCTTCTTGCCGGAGTTCTTGGCCATCTCCCGGGCGTTCCTGAACAATTCACGCACCCGCTGCGCTCCCACGCCGGCGTACACCTCTACGAACTCACTCCCGCTGGTGGCCACGAACACCGAATCTACGTAGTTTGCGGCCGCCTTGGCGAGCATGGTCTTCCCCGTGCCGGGCGGGCCCGTGAGCAGAAGTCCCTTGAGCGGCCGTATGCCGAGCCTGGTCATCGCCTGCCTTAGCTTGATGAAGTCGAGCGCTTCGAGCAGTTCCTTCTTGGCTGATGACTGGCCGCCGATATCCTTGAAGGTCACCGGCGACACGCTCCCCGGGGTCACCGGCGCGAACCGCTTCGTGAGACCTCTCAGGCCTGATGTCTGGACCAGCACATATGCGAGGGCGCCGAGGAACACGACGGGAAGCACGTTCACCCCGGCGATGGCCAGGTATATCAGTGCGCCGGCCAGGGTTCCAATGGCTATCTCCTTCCACATGTCAGATCACACCCCCGTTGGGCTACCGCGGTACTCTGCCGGCCTTGGCAGGACCTCGTAGAGATAATGCCCGTTGAGATGCAGTTGGACGTAGACACTGCTATCGCCAACGAACACCCTATGGCGATCCAGCCCCGCCTCCTTGGCGAGTCGCGCCACCTCGGCGGACATGCCGGAGAACCTTCCCGTGACAAGCGCCTCCTGGATATGGAAGTGCATCGAATAGTACGCGTCCGAGAGCGCCTCGTCCCGAGAGTCTTCGACGACGACCTTGACATCCTGGCCCTTTAAGACTTCTTCCGCGCTGTCCTCAAGGCCGCTGACCGTCTCGTGCAGATCCGGCACGTCTCCCAGCTTCACCCGGACGACTGTGACGGGCTTCCTCTTCAGCACGGTATAAGAGAGGACGGACGGTGATTGCCTGAACACCTTGTCCAGGGGCTCGCCGACCGTGAACCTGCCGTAGAGCAGGTTGCCCAGGTACAGCACGGCGAAACTGACTGCTATGCTGGCCACCACCGCGGCCACCTGTCTTGGATTGGGTCTCACCCTCACACCAGCTCCACGCAATGGCATAGTCAAAAGAAATCAACAGTCCAGAACACAGACTGTTGACATAAGTATATCAGAGTGGATTATTTATGGACACCCGCAACCCCCAGGCAATCCCTGGCGGTCAGGCCAGCGTAGCCCAGAGATCGTACGCTGAAACGCGCGTCACGAGGCCGGTGACGAAACACCCCGGCGCCAGGCCTTCCCCCCTGACCCTCACGACACCATCCACCCCGGGGGCGTCCCTGTACGTGCGGCCGACCCACCGGCTTCTCCCGGCCCGCCCCTCGATGAGGATCTCGATCTTCGAGCCGATTAGTCCCTGGTTGATCTCCCTCGATATCCCCTTCTGCAGCTCCATCGCCCTGCGAAACCTTTCCCTCTTCACCCGAGGAGGCACCTGTGGCTTCATGGCCGACGCCGGCGTGCCTTCCTCGCTCGAATAGGCGAATACGCCGGCCCTGTCGAACCGTGCCGCCATCATGAACGCCAGCAGTTCCTCGAAATCCCCTTCTCCCTCACCCGGGAATCCCACCATGAAGGTGGTCCTGATCGCGATGCCCGGGACCGCCGCTCTGAGATTCCGCACCGCGCGCAGGGCGGCGGCCGAGTCGTGGGACCTGTTCATGCCGCGGAGAATCCTATCGGAGGCGTGCTGGACCGGCATGTCTATGTACCGGCAGACCCGCGGCTCGGACGCCATCACGTCGATCAGCTCGTCGGATATCCTCGAAGGGTAACAGTACATCAGCCTGATCCACCGCAGGCCGCCGGCGCTCGAGATCATCTTTATCAGAGCGGGCAGCCGGGCCTCCCCATACAGGTCCATCCCGTATGCGGTGGAATCCTGAGCCACCAGCACCACTTCTCTGACCCCGGACGTCGCCAGTCTCTCTGATTCCCTCACGAGTTCCTCCAGCGGCCTCGATCGGAGGGCCCCTCGTATTGCGGGGATCGCGCAGTATGAACACCTGTTGGAACATCCGTCGGCTATCCGCAGATACGCGGTATGTGGCATGGTAAGGGGGAATCTGGGGAGCGGCCGGGCCGCCGGATCCCCTGTGGACCAGCGTGGCGGCCTCGAGAACCGCGCCAGGCGTTCGCCGCGGAGGGTGCGGTCCACTACGTCCACGATGTTGACGACTTCGCCGATCCCGATCATACTGTCTATCTCCGGCATGTGCCGGAGGAGTTCTTCCCGGTATCTCTCGGACAGGCACCCGGCCACTATCAACGCACGGCACCTGCCCGTCGCCTTATGCTCAGCCATCTCCAGTATGGTGTCGATCGACTCTCGCTTCGCAGCCTCGATGAAACCGCAGGTGTTTATCAGCAACGCGTCAGCCTCCGCGGCCTCCGCGGTTATTTCGTATCCGGCTTCCGCCAGTAGCCCGAGCATGTTTTCCGAGTCAACGAGGTTCTTGGAGCACCCCAGGGACGCCATTCCCACTTTCGCCAAGTCTTCATCCACCCCCGTGCGCCTGACCGCGGGATCATTACCCACAGATCATATTGCCGGAATACGCGCGTGTAAAGGGAGCACCCTGCGCGGAGGAGGGATTCACCGGTAACCGGATAATGGATACTGTGCCGGGACAGTCCGCCGGCTCAATGACTCAATACATCCTGCTTCACGGGGGTTAGGGGTGGGACCATGGTAAGCGCCGCCGAGTTCGAGTCCTTGCAGCGCGACATAGTCGAGTGGAGGAGGGAGGTGCACCGCAGGCCCGAGACGGGGATGCATCTCCCGGAGACTACGGCGTTCGTCAAGCGCGTGATGTCCGAGATCGGTGTGAGGGATCTCGGGGCACGCACGGGGGTGGTCGGCCTCATCGAGGGGGCCCGGCAGGGGAAATGCATAGCAATACGGGCGGACATGGATGCGCTTCCGGTTCAGGAGGACACCGGCCTCCCGTTCGCCTCGGAGAAACCGGGCGCCATGCATGCCTGCGGCCACGACGCTCACGTGGCGATGGCGCTCGGCGCCGCGAAAATACTCGCCGGTCGCAGCGAGACCCTGGCCGGTTCGGTCAAGTTCATATTCGAGCCGGACGAGGAGGTCTCCGGTGGCGCCCTCCCCATGATCCGCGAGGGAGTGCTCGAGAACCCGGCCGTGGGCGCCATCCTGGCATGCCATGTCGGGAACATCTGGCCGGAAGCGAGGACGTCCGGCGCCATCGGGGTCCGGTTTGGGACAATGATGGCCTCTTGCGACGACCTCACGATCAGGATCAGGGGCAAGGGCGGTCACGGCGCCATGCCCCATCTCGCGGTGGATCCGGTGCTCGTCGCGGGCCATGTGATCACCGCTCTGCAGAGCATCGTCAGCCGCGAGGTCAAACCGACCGCCTCTGGTGTCGTCACCATCGGAAAGATCAGCGGCGGCTTCGCGAGGAACGTAATAGCCCCGGAGGTGCTCATGGAGGGGACGATCCGCGCCCTGGACCCCACCACCCGGGACCTGCTCTGCAACCGTACGGGAGAGATAGCCAGGTCAGTGGCCGCTGCGCTGAGGGCCGAGGCCGATGCCAAAGTCAACAGGGGCTACCCGCCGGCGATCAACGACCACGGCTTCACTGGATTCTTCCAGGGGGTGGCTGAGAGGCTCTTTGGGGGCGACTTCGTTCGCGAAATCCCGGAGTCTTCCATGGGCGCCGAGAGCATGGCGTACTTCCTGGAAAGGGTGCCGGGAACCCTCTTCGGCCTCGGGACCCAATCGGACGACGTCCGCACGGCCTATCCCCACCACAACCCGAGATTCGACATTGACGAAGGGGTGCTCTGGAAGGGCGCAGTGGCGATGGCAGAGACCGCAGTAGCCTGGCTCGCGGAGGCATGACGCACCGGGAGACAGGGGCGGCGGGGAGAGACTTCCGGGACGCGACCCGCGGGGCCCGGCGCTGAGCCGGGCCTCCGCTTCCCCCTAACCTATCAGCGCCAGCACAGAATCCAGGAGGACTTGTACCCCACGCTCCACGTCCCCGGGAGTGGTGTACTCCTCCGGGCAGTGGCTCCGCCCCTTGACACTGGGTACGAACACCATACCGACCGGTGCGATCATCGCGAGCATGCATGAATCGTGCACCGCTCCGCTATACATATCCATCCACGAGAACCCGCGCCGCTGCGCCGCATCCCGTATTGTAGAGGTGAACTCCCCGGAGCAGGACACGGGATCGCTCGCCGAGCGGGGCGATATCTTCGCCTCCAGGCCGCGCCCCCCGGCGATTTCACGAATGAGTCCCTCCACTCTCTCGAGGTGGCGTGGAAGGTGCTCTCCGCAGGGGTCCCTGAGGTCGACGGTGAACCGTACCATCCCCGGAATTACGTTTGGCACGTTCGGGGACACGGAAACCCATCCCAGCGTTAGGACGGTAGCGGGCCCCATCTCTCGCTTCGCCGTGTGCTCGAGCCGGACGGCCGCCTCCGCCATGCAGGCCAGCGCGTCTCTCCGCCCCTGCATGGGGGTCGCCCCCGCGTGGTTCGCGGTCCCCCGGATCTCGACGTCGATCTGGCGTATGCCTGCTATCCCTTCGACAACGCCTATCGAGACCCCGGCGCCGTCGAGAACGGTTCCCTGCTCGATGTGGAGTTGCAGCATCCCGAGGATCGCCCCCGTCTCCAGGCGCCCTGGCAGCAGTCTCTCCCCCTCCGTGACGTTCCGCAGGGCCTCCCCGTATGTGATCCCGTCGCTGTCCCTCAGGGACAGCAGCTCGGCCTCTTTCGCCCGGCCGCTCAGCCCGCAGCTCCCGACCGTCCCGGCGCCGAATCTGAAGCCTTCCTCCTCCGCGAAAATGACCACCTCTAGCGACCTCGCAATCCGGATGCCGGCCTCGTGGATGCACCTGGCCGCCTCTATCGCGCCGATTGAACCCACGACGCCGTCGAAAGCGCCGCCATGGGGCACCGAGTCTATGTGAGATCCGGCGACTAGAGGCGGAAGACCCGGTTCGCGCCCCTCCAGGCTGCCGTGGATGTTGCCCCACTGGTCGGTGACCACCCTCAGCCCGGCCTCCCTCATCCTCGCGGCCACGTAGCGGCGAGCCATGACGTCCTCTCTTGAGAAGGTCAGTCTCGTCACTCCGGCCCCCGGAGTGGCTGTGTATCCCGCCAGGGTCTGTATGTCGTTCCAGATCCTCTCTCCATTGACGCGCACGTCGAGCACTTCGCGCACCTCTCCTCGAAGAATCGTCCCGGACCCCGCCCCCGGGGCGTAGGCCCGCCACATCTGCCTTGCTAGCGCTGTCTCGCTACCGCGCGGCCGGGCAACCTCCCCGTCACGTTGCCCTTCCAGCATACCACCTCGCCGGCGGCCATGACCCCGGTGAGGCCGTGCGGCGGGCGCCCCGGTTCGTCGTAGGTGGCCGCATCGGTGAGTGTCCCGGGGTCGATCAGCAGCAGGTCGGCGTCCGCTCCTTCCATCACTCTGCCCTTGCGAGTGAGGCCCAGTCTTCGCGCCGGAACCGAGGTCATCTTCGCTAGAGCCTCAACGAATCCGAGTAGGCCGTCCCTTACGAACCTGCCCAGCACGCGCGGGAACGTCCCGGAAGTCCGGGGATGCCCCCTCCCCTCCCGCATCAGGCCGTCACTCCCGACCATGACCAGTGGATGCCGGAGAGCGAGTGTCACCTCGTCTTCACGCATGACGAACGCCACAACGAGCGAGTCAGGATGATCCCGGCGGGTTTCCTCGAAGGTCTCCCGCGTGCACCTCGTGCCGGCGTGAGGACCACCAGCCAGGAGCAGGGAGTCGTACCCCACGCCCCACCTTTCGAGGCATCCGGGATCGAACACGGCTGAGCCGATGAAGGTGCAGAAGGCCTCGTACGGATAGCAGTCGGCCATCACGTCCACGCCGGCGGCCTGTGCCTCCTCCAGCACAGCCAGTGCAGCCGCCATGTTCCCAAAGGCCGCGCAGCTGTTGATGTGAGACACCTGGAACGGCACACCCGTCTCGCGCCCGACCTCCACGAGTTCCCGGACGGCCTCTACGGCCCTGTCGCAGTCGTACCGGTAGTGCGCGGCGAGGAGTGACCCGGGGTACCCCGACACTACACTCGCCACCGCGATCATCTCCTCCGTGGTGGCGCCGGGGGTGTATTCGAGGCCGAACGATACCCCCAACGCGCCAGCGTCCATGGCCCTCCTCACCATGTCGCGCATCCGCGCAATCTCAGCGGGCGATGCGGGGCCGTACACGTCGGCGACCCCAGCCGCCTCGCGCAGCCTGCCGTGTGCGGCGAGCATGCCGTAGTTGAGGGGGGCCCCGTGTTTCCCGATCCAGCCGAGGAACGAGGGGACGTCCTCGCCGATGCCGCAGTTGCCGCCGATTGCCGTGGTTACCCCCATCCTGGCGTAGTTGTACGCGGAATCCCATTTCACCCCTGCCGAGGGGTCAACAGGGTCCTCGTGGGCGTGAATGTCCACGAAACCGGGGACGAGGGTCAGCCCATCGCCCACCAGCAGCTCGCGGCTGGGCGGCTTCGGCTCACCAATGTAAGCGATGGAACCCCGTTCAATCCCGACGTTCCGCACCCCGAGCGGCCCTGTCTCCGGGTCCACCACGTGAACGCCCGTTATCAGGGTATCCAGCAAATGACTTCCCCCTCTCGTGATAGAGACCTGGTGCACACGGATTCCCGTGTGCACCAGGGGTTTTTGCGAGACAGCGATCCGCTCCGGCACACCGGTTAGGCGTAGCCGATCGCCACGGCGATTACGGTTGAGGCTATGGCGATCGCCACCCACACCAGCAGCAGGCGCCAGAAGAACTTGACCCACTTCGGCCAGGGCACACCGGCCAGCGCAAGGCCTGCCATGAAGTACCCGGACGTCGGCTCGAATATGTTCGTGAAGCCGTCGCCGAACTGGTAGGCAAGGACCGCCGTCTGGCGGGTGATCCCGGTCACGTCGGCGAGGGGCGCCATAATTGGTATCGTGGCTGCAGCCTGGCCGCTGCCTGACGGTATCAGGAACTCAATGACCGCCTGGGCGATGTATTGCGCCGCGCCCCGGAGGATCGTGGGGAAGTAATACACGATCGAAGCCATGCCGAACACGACCGTGTCGATGACCTTCCCCTCCGTGAGGACCACGGCTACCGCGCGCCCGACCCCGACGAGGAGGGCGCCCGAGAGGAGTTCCTTACACCCGAAGATGAACTCGTCACATATCTTGTCGACGCTCAACCCGCCGACGAGGCCGCCGATGACGGCCAGCGCGGTGAATATCGCCGACATCTCGGTGAAATACCATCCGAATTTCAGGACGCCGTACACGAACATCGCCATGGTGGCGGCAAACAACAAGAGTACGGCGACGTGCTTCCCGGTCATCTGCGGAACCGAGTCGAGGTCGAACCCCTTCTCGGTCCTCTGCCTGTCCAGATCGTACATGGGGCTCAGATCGGGCTTCTTCTCAACTCTCTTGGCCCAGTTGTACACCCACCATGTGGACAGGATGGTGATGACCACCCAGATGACGACCCTGTAGCCCATGCCCGAGAACAGCGGGAGGCCCGCGATGCCGTGGGCGACGCCGACGGTGAACGGGTTCATGAATGCCGCGGAGAATCCCGCGTTCATGCCCGCCATCACTATCGCCAGCCCCGTCAGCGAGTCCCACCCGAGCGAGAGCGCGAGCGGGACGAACACGGGGATGAATATAAGGCCCTCCTCCGCCCAGCCGAGGGTCGCTCCCCCGAGGGAGAAGATGACCATGAAGAGCGGGATGAGCAGTTTCTCCCTGCCCTTGAGCACTCTTAACAAAGATAGTATTCCGACGTTGATTGCCTGCGTCGCTTTCAATACCTGGAACACGCCGCGGATGATGAATACGAAGAATATGATCTCTGCCGCATCCATCATCCCCTTGAAGGTGTCAACGAATAACCCCCACGGGGAGACGGGATTGCGGTCCACCAAGTGGTACGTCCCCGCCACCGCCAGCATCCTGCCTGTCTTTGCGTCCTTCTGCCTGTCGAATTCGCCGGCTGGCAGCACCCAGGTCATCACCACCGCGACGCACACCACCAGGAACAACAGGGCCAGCGCGTTCGGGAGCCTGAGCGACCACTTACGTCCGGACACACAACATACTTTACTACGGTCTGGCACACCCTTGGCACAATGAATGCCGCCATCGCTCACGGAGTCATTTCCCTTCGCCGCTACTCACCCCCTTCGCAGAAAAGGCCCGCGGTCAGGGCGTACACCCTTGACGCGGCCACCAGCTGCTCCACGTCCACCCATTCGACCCGGGAATGGGCGCATCCGAGGGATCCGGGCCCGAACACAACAGTTGGAATGCCGGCGTGGACTGCGAGGAATCCCCCGTCGCTCCACGCCGGGAACGCCACGACCGGCGGTTTCGAGCCAGTCACCTCCCCCGCGGCCCTCGACAGGCACGTAACGACGGGGTCATCCAGGGGCGTCGCGAACGCGAGGTGATCCATCGTCGCCTGACTCGAGGGGATCCTGGCGATGTCCGCCGAGAAATCTGGGTCTTCCTCGGACAGGCGCCTGAATATGTCGCGGAAATCGCCCCAGATGGTCTCGCTGGTTTCCGCCGGGGTGGACCGGCGGTCAATCTGAATGCGGCATTCGCCGGCGACTGTGCTGGGTTGGGTCCCCCCGTCGATCACACCGAAATTCAGCCTCGGGTGACCCAGCAGCTGGTGACCCCTTGACTCAAACCGCGGCACGATTTCCTCCTCGACGGCCCGGATGAACTTCGCGGCCTTGGAGATCGCGTTAATCCCCTTTTCCATCTCCCCACTGTGCGCCGCCCTACCCCTAATGGTGACCTCCAGCCAGTCTAGGCCCCGGTGCCCCGCAGCGAGCCTCAAGTCCGTGGGCTCGCCGACCACGGCGCCATCCGCCTGGATACCCTGCCTGATCACGTGTTCGGTACCCTCACCGCGGAACTCTTCATCTATGACGGCGGTGAGTACGATATCGCCGGCCAGCCGGACTCTGGAACGCTTGACGGCGACCATCGCAACCATCATAGCGGCCAGGGCCCCCTTCATGTCCACCGATCCACGGCCGTAGAGTCTTCCCTCTCTGACCTCGCCGCCGAAGGGATCGATGTCCATCTCGTACGGGGGCACGGTGTCCATGTGGCCGTTGAACATGAGGGTGCGCCCGCCACCGGAACCCGTGAGCCGGCAAACGACATTGGGCCGTCCATCCGCGGTCACGGGGTCCAGGAAGGTCTCGAACCCCTCACCCGCCATGAACGCGTTGATGAAGTGAGCGACTTCGGTTTCCACCCCCGGATAGCCGGGATGGCTGGGGATCCTTACGAGGTCGCGGGTAAGCGTGACGAGCATGTCTTCGTTTACGAACCGGGCCACGAACTCGGCCGGTCGTCCACTCTCGCGGCCTTCAGTCATCCGGCATGGCTCCCTCCCATTTAGGGCGCATCACATTAGCACGGAGGATTCTATCTGTATAGTTCATCTCCTCTTCGCGCCGCGATCCGGACATCCCGCAGGGGCAGGATCTTCCTGCCTCCTATCGAAACAGGTTCCAGGGTTGCCAAAGCCGCCCCCGAGCGAGGGTCCGACCATGGGATTGAGACTGGTGAGGCCTCTGAACAACAACGTGGTGCTCGCCACGGACGTCGGTTCCGGCCACGAGGTAGTCGCCGTTGGGAAGGGCCTCGGGTACGAGCGGCGCGGAGCGACGGTCGCCGGCGCGGGGGGCTTGCTGGACGAGGACCGGATCGAGAAGGTCTTCTTCTTCGTGACCGAAGCCAAGAGGAGGCAGTACGCCCAGCTCCTCGAGATCATCGACGAGGAAGTCATCGGCGTCTGCGAAGAAATCATCGGGCTGGCGGCCACGAGACTGGGGGGCGAGTTGAACGAGCACATCCACATCGCCCTCCCGGACCACATTGGGTTCGCGATCGAACGACTCAACCGGGGATTCGAGATTCCCAACCCCTTTCTTCCGGAGATCCAGGCGCTCTACCCCGGCGAATACGACGTGGCCGGCGAGGCCGTGCGGCTCGTCTCCGAACGGCTGGGGGTCACCCTGCCGGACGAGGAACGCGGCTTTCTCGCGCTCCACTTCCATGCCGCGAGGAGGGATCAGTCGCCGAAGTCGGTGATGAGGCATACCCTCCTGATACGCGAGATGGTGGAACGAATACAGGCCGCACTGGGCCGCGTCTTCGAGGAGCAGGACCTGGCCTACGTGCGCCTTGTGACTCACTTGAAGTTCGCCCTCGAATTCATGGAGACGGGAAGAAGGATTTTGAATCCCCTCCTCGAAAGGATTCGTTCAGAGTTCCCAGAATCTTACGAGCTGGCCGCGAACGTGATACGTGAGGTCTCCCCGTACCCTGTGAGCGAGGATGAAATCGGATACCTTGCGCTGCATCTCCAGAAGATCAAGGGCATTAAACGGCCGGTTGATAAGTAGATATTAGCGGACCGTGCTAGCGTGTTACCGCCAGCCTGGCGGGCATGAGCTGGAGCGCCGGAATCCCGGCGCGTCTGGCTCATTTTGATCTATGGGGGTGGTTACCGGACAAACGCGACGTCCCGAACGAGCGGGGATCGGGTTCCGGGTTTCGCTGGGACGAGACGAAAGAAGGAGGTCATCCCATGAACACTCTCGGGTCCCTGCAGAAGGTCGGAAAGGCGCTGATGACACCGGTTGCGGTACTACCCGCGGCCGCCCTGCTGCTCCGCTTCGGGCAGCCCGATCTTCTCAACCTCAAGCCGATGGCCGAGGCAGGAGGCGCTGTATTCTCGAACCTCCCCCTCCTGTTCGCCATCGGGGTCGCCATCGGCCTTGCCGATCAGGCCGGCGTCGCCGGCATGTCTGCGATGGTCGGGTACTTCGTCTTCACCAAAGTGTTGGTGGTGATCAACAAGGACATCAATATGGGGGTACTCGCGGGCATCCTGACCGGCGCCCTCGCGGCGGCTCTCTACAACAGGTACCACAACATCAGACTCCCTGAATACCTGGGCTTCTTTGGGGGCCGCAGATTCGTCCCCATCGTGACAGCGTTCTGGTCTCTCGTATTCGGCATCATATTCGGTTACGTGTGGCCGCCCGTGCAGCAGGTCATCAACGGCGTCGGCCTCTGGCTCGTCGGGGCCGGGGTGATCGGCGTGTTCGTTTTCGGCGTGCTCAATAGGCTCCTCATCGCATTCGGCCTGCACCACATCCTCAACAGCCTCGTGTGGTTCGTTTTCGGCGAGTACACCAAGGCCGACGGCACCAAGGTACACGGTGACCTGAGCCGCTTTTTCGCCGGTGACGTCACAGCGGGTGACTTCATGGCGGGGTGGTATCCCGTGATGATGTTCGGGCTGGTGGCCGTCGCCCTGGCCATGTATCACGAAGCGAAGCCGGGCCAGAAGAGGGCCGTCGGAGGCATACTCTTTAGCTCCGCTCTGACGTCCTTCCTCACCGGGATTACGGAGCCGATCGAGTTCGCGTTCATGTTCCTCACTCCGGTGCTGTACGTCATCCACGCCCTCCTGTCGGGCCTTGCGATGTCGGTGTGCACCGCGCTCGGGATCAAACACGGCTTCGGCTCCTCGGCCGGGTTCATCGACTATGTCCTGAACTACGGCCTGTCGACGAAGCCGCTACTATTGATACCGGTGGGGCTGGCGTTCGCGGCCTTGTACTATCTGGTTTTCCGGGCGGTCATACGCGCGTTCAACCTCCCGACTCCGGGCCGCCTCGACGAGGAAGGAACGATAACGGCAACGGCAGAATCGACTCGGGCAACGACCGTCGCAAGCCGGTAGAGCCGCACGGCGGTAGGGGAAGCCCTCGCTTCCCCTACCCAGCGGATCCGGCAGGGGTGGGAATAGAGAATGTCAGACAGAGACAGAGCGGAGCGCATCATCGAGGCGCTCGGCGGGAAGGCGAACATCACAGCGCTGGACTCCTGCATCACACGCCTCCGCCTGGTCCTGCGCGACCCCGGCGCGGTGGATGAGAAGAGACTGAAGGCGCTCGGCGCGATCGGCGTGATCAGACTCGCAAGCTCGGTGCAGGTGATAATGGGCACGGCGTCCGAGCTCATCGAATCCGAGATGAAAGCCGTTATGCAGCCGAAATGAGCAAGACCGGCCGTACGCCGCGGGTAATCACGGTCAAAGCCCCGCTCACCGGCAACCTGATGCCCATCGAGGAGGTTCCCGACCAGGTGTTCGCGAGAAAACTGGTGGGCGACGGGGTTGCGGTTGACCCGTCCGAGGGGCTGGTCGTGGCCCCGGTCGCCGCTCGCGTGGAGACCGTGTTCCCCTCCGGTCACGCAGTGGTCCTGCGCCCCGATCCAGGGGTGGCGGTCCTCATCCACGTGGGAATCGGCACCGTGAGGCTGGCCCGCGCCTTCGAGAAGGTCGTCCAGGCGGGGATCCACGTTAGAGAGGGGGATGTCCTCCTGAGGTTCGACCTGGATATCGTCCGGAGGGAGGCCGAGTCCGCAGTTTCACCGGTAGTCATCCTCAACCCGCCCGCCGGCTTGTGCCTGCGCCACTGCCGCCCCCGGCCGGTGAGGGCGGGCGAAGACGCCATACTGTCCATCCTCTTGCCGGACCTTGGGCGCGTGGGGATGGATATCTATCTCGATCGAAGGGAGGGAGCGCCGCGTGGGCCTGCGCATTCTTGACTTGTGGCCGAGGTGGCCTGCTCGGCGCCGCCCCTCGTGGACGGCGTCAGCGACCGCCCAGGTACTCCACGATTCCCACAAGGAGGCCCTTCGCCGCCTGCGTGCGGAACTGGGACGAGGACAGCGCCTTCTCGTCCTCACTGTTGGTCATGAACCCGATCTCAACAAGCGTCGCCGGCACGGGACTGTGCCTCAGGACGAAGAAGCCGGCCCACTCGACGCCGACGGGCGCGAGTCCGGTCTGGCTGCTGATTCCTTCCAGCAGACTCCCTGCCAGCCTGCGGCTCTCGCCATCCCCGTTGTAGAAGGTCATGGCCCCGGAAACGCCTGGATCCTTCTCGTATGCGTTGTTATGTATTGAAATGAACAAGTCGGCGCCGGTCCGCTCCGCCACGGCGACCCTTGCGCCGAGTTCCTCGGCGTCGGTCGAATAGGGTCCGGTGAGCTCCCTGTCGGTACGCCTCGTCATGGCGACTCGCCCACCGAGCTGCTTGAGCATCCGCTCCAATTCGAGCGCTATCGCCAGTACGTTGTCGGCCTCCCGCGTTCCCGCCGGCCCCACAGCCCCGGAGTTCGTGCCCCCGTGCCCCGGGTCGAGCGCGATTGTCTTGCCTGCCAGCAGCCGCCGCGCCCTGCTGTTGAAATCCGAGCGGAGGGCCTCCGCTGTTTCGGGCCCCACCCTGCCGTCCACCGTGAGACCCATCTTGGCCTGGAATGACCTCACCGCCTTCTCCGTCGCGGGGCCGAATACACCGTCCAACCCACCGGGGTCGAAACCCCTCGACTTGAGCGTCTTCTGCAGTTCCAGGACCGCCTCGCCGGAAGAGCCCATCCCCATCACGGGGGCCGCCGCATGCGCGCCTCCGGCCGTGAGCGCCAGCGTGATGGCTGCTACTGTAACCAATGCGAACAACCGTCTCATACGATTCCTCCTTGCCTCCGGGGTTAGTTGACGGGTTCGGCCGGAGAGGCCTGCCGCGCGAGCGGGTTCACCCCAAGCATAGTCCCCCGTACCCAGTGGGATTCGGCGCGATGGCACGGTTAAAGTACACATCCAATTGTAGTTAACTTACCCAGAGCAGTCAGCCGCCGTATTCCCTGCTCAAGGGGTGTAGGAGCGGATTAGCGGCCTGAAGGCTTTATGTAATCCTCATTCGTCGCAGGCTTTCTGGGGGATGGAAACGGACGCCTTACTGCTCCTCGAACCCAAGCCTCCACAACGCCACCCCGCGAAGGCCGTATTTCCTGGCGAGACCCACCCGGAGCGCGGCCGCGGTCCTGTCCAGGAACCTGACGGTGCGCGGGGCGCCGCCCGAATCGTACACGTAGAACGGCTCCATGCTGGCGGAATCCCACTGGATACGCGCGCCCTGCGCCTCCGCCCTCATCACCGCCCCCGCGGAGGGGAGGTACTCCGGCTTCCCCGCGCCGGGAACGGTGGGCCAGTCGTACCCGTAGAGGCCGACACCCAGTGACATCTTCGAGACGGGGATCAGTCTGGCCGTGCGCCGGATCGCGGCGTCGACCCAGCCGAGTGGCGCCACGGGCCCCTCGCCGCTCCCGGCCCAGTGCCTGTCATACGCCATCAATACGACGCTGTCGGCGACTTTCCCCAGCGCGGAGTAGTCGTACGCGCCGCTTATCTCGGCGGACATTTCCGTATCGGGGAAGACAGAGACTACGAAGAGTCTGCCCCTGTCCTTCATCGCCACGGACAGGGCGGTCGCGAATTCGGTCAACCTCCTCTTGTACTCGGGCGGGACCAGCTCGAAAGAGAGGTTCAGCCCGTCGTATCCGTTCACCTCGACCTCCGACGCAAGGGTCTGCACCGCCCTGCGCATGGCGGCCGGGTCTTTCAGTACCCCGGAATTATCCCCTCCCGGGATTTTCGTGTTGGTGACGACGGGTATTACCGCTATGCCCCTGGACCGGCAATAAGCCAGCACGTCGGACGAAGCGGCCGACTCCACCGTTCCCCCGGGCATCACGGTGTGCCAGACGGGGTATATGACGTCCACACCTCGACCCCCGCCCGTCTCAGCCAGCCTTTTCAGAGCCGGAAACGAGCTCGGGAATACCCCTCCCCAGCCGTTTTCGAAGAATGCGGCGGTTTCGATGCTCCGTGCGGGAACGAGTTCCGTGGGCGGGAGGCTGGCAAGAGAGCGTCCAAGAAACGCAAACGCCACAGCAGCGACGGCGATGGCAGCCCTCTCCTGCCGGGAAAGCGACATCGCCCAGCGCTGGGCCGATTCAAGTCTGGGGTCCAACCACGCGGCGCCCCGGTCCAGCAGTCCCAGGAAGCGCCCAATGTACTCGCCTGCGGCCGACTTCTCGAGCCTCCGTTCGAAGGTCTCCGTCCCCCTGCGAAGGGCCGGATTGCTTCTCGCTCTTTCCAGGAGGTCGGAGGCTACACGCCCGTATCTGAGGAAGTCCCTCCTGAAGCCCCTGACTACCTCCAAGGCCACCGTCTCCACCCGGGCGGCCGCGCGGGAGAATCGGTCCCAACCCACTCCCCAACCACCTCGGGAGTATTATCCCCAGGCAGCGGCCACCGATAGCCGCCGGAGGAGTTGGTCTCGTTTCGAAGAATGTGTGGACTCATGGAGCCCACCCGACTATCCCGGTTAATCCTCCTCGACCCAAAATACAGGCAGTGCGTTACGGCAGTGCGCGAATTGCCTGCTCGCGAGGCGGAGTACGCGCCGCTTCCGGACGGGCTCGACCCGCTGCTCGTACAGTCGCTCGCCGCGAACGGCATAACGAGGCTGTATTCGCACCAGGCGCGGGCGTTCGAACACGTGGCGGCAGGCAGGCACATAGCCGTGGTAACGCCGACCGCGTCCGGGAAGACCCTGTGCTACAATCTCCCGGTCGTGAACTCCATCCTTAAGGACCCCACCTCCCGGGCGATATACCTGTTCCCCACGAAGGCGCTGTCGCAGGACCAGGTCGCGCAGCTGTTGGCGCTCACTCAACCCACTCGCATCGACATCAAGGCCTACACGTATGACGGCGATACCCCTGTATCCGCCAGGAAGGCGATACGCAGCGCGGGGCACATCGTCGTCACGAACCCCGACATGCTCCATACGGGGATACTCCCCCACCACACCAAGTGGCTTAGACTATTCCAGAACCTCAAGTACGTCGTCGTCGACGAACTGCACACATACAGGGGTGTGTTCGGCAGCCACGTCGCCAACGTCCTCAGGAGGCTGAAGAGGGTCGCAAGGTTCTACGGGTCCGATCCGCAGTTCATCTGCTGTTCGGCGACGATCGCCAACCCCGTGGAACTCGCGGAGAGGCTGACGGGCGAGCCCGTTGATCTGGTGGACGAGAATGGCGCGCCTTCCGGCAAGAAGACGTTCATCATATACAACCCGCCTGTCGTGAACCGCGAATTGGGTATCAGAAAGAGCTCCCTCCTGGAGGCCAAGAACCTGGCCGCCAGGCTCATCTCTGAGAACATCCAGACCATTGTGTTCGCGCGATCCAGGCTGTCGGTGGAGGTGCTGGTGACCTACCTCAAGGACGCCGCGTTCAGGGGGCCGGTTGACGATGGAAGAGTGAGGGGGTACAGGGGCGGCTACCTCCCCGCCCAGCGGCGGGCCATAGAACGGGGCCTCCGCGACGGCAGCGTGACGTGCGTGGTCGCCACGGACGCCCTTGAACTGGGCGTAGACATCGGGCAGATGCAGGCCACGATCATGGCCGGCTACCCCGGTACTGTGGCTTCCGCGTGGCAGCAGGCAGGCCGCGCGGGTAGGCGGTCCGGCGAATCGCTCGCCGTGATGGTCATGTCCAGCGCCCCCGTGGACCAATTCATAGCCCAGAACCCGTCCTACTTCTTCGGCAAGCCGCCTGAGCACGGCCACCTCAATCCGGATAATCTCTATATACTTCTTTCCCATCTCAAGTGCGCGGCCTTCGAGCTCCCGTTCGAGGACGGCGAGGCCTTCGGGTCCGTGGCGCCCGCGACCACCGCGAGCGCCCTCGAATACCTCGGGGAACAGAACATCCTCCACCATTCAAGGAACAAGTGGTTCTGGATGGACGATTCGTTCCCCGCCGAGGAGATCAGCCTCCGCTCGGCCTCCTCCGAGAATTTCGTCGTGGTGGACACAACGGAGGCGCCGGCGTCCCCAAGGGTCATCGCCGAGGTCGACAGGTTCAGCGCGCCGATGTTGATACACGACGATGCCATCTACATTCACGAAGGACAGCAGTATCACGTGGATAGGCTGGACTTCGACGAGCAGAAGGCCTACGTCACGAAGGTCAACGTGGACTACTACACGGATGCGAACCTCGCTGTGAGTGTGCGTGTAATCCGCGAAGACTCAAGCGGTGGCGTCCCCACCCCTTCCAAGTTCCTGGGGGAAGTCGTGGTCACCGCCATCGCAACCATGTTCAAGAAAATCAGGCTCTACACCCACGAAAACGTCGGGTCGGGCAGGATTCACCTTCCCGAGCAACAGATGCAGACTGCGGCGTACTGGTTCATCGTCCCGCCCACATGCGCCGGGGGCCTTTCGCCAGCGGACCTCCAGTCGGCCCTCTTGGGCATGTCGAACGCCATCGCAAACGTCGCGCCGCTTCACCTCATGTGTTCGCCGCGCGACATAGGTGTGGTCAGCGAGGTGCGATCGCCACACACCCATCTTCCCACCGTCTACCTGTATGACTCCTACCCGGGTGGGATAGGCCTGGCCGAAAAGGCCTACGAGATCCACAGCGAGATACTCGCCGCGTCGCTCGAACTCATCTCGGGCTGCCCCTGCGCCGACGGTTGCCCGTCCTGCGTCGGCCCCACGATCGAAGTCGGGGCCGAGGGAAAGAAACTGAGCATAGCGATACTTCACAACCTCCTCGACGCGGCCGGGACGGGGCCTTGCCCGGTTGATTCCGGCCATGGACCTTAAGGATCGAATAGAATCGCTGCGCAGGATGGTCGAAGAGGTGTCACGCCGGGAGCGCGGGCGCAAGGAGGCCGGCGCCGCGGGCCACGGCGCGGCGGGGTCCTGCTCTCAGGGCGCCGGCAGGCCGGTCACCCTGACGGCAGAGGCCGGCGTCACGGTCACGCGGTCGGCGTATCCGCTCGATCATCTCCATGGACAATCGCGGTTGGGTTCCGCCCTATCCACGCCACTCCGCCTGGTTCAGGTCATAGCGCGGGATTTCCGCCCGTTTCCCGGCTTTGAGTCCACGGCGTTCCTGGATGTCGAAACCACCGGGCTGGCGGGTGGCGCCGGAACCCTTGCCTTCCTGGTGGGAATCGGCAGATTCGAATCCTCCTCGTTCCACGTTACCCAGGTCTTCCTCCACGATCCGGCAGCCGAGGACGAGCTCCTGAAGGAAACGACGGCCGCCCTGGAGGGGACCGGGGCCATCGTGACGTTCAACGGCAAGGCGTTCGACGTACCCCTGCTGGAAACCAGGTACGCCATGAACAGGGCCGGGTTCCCCCTGGCTGATCCGCTTCACGTGGACCTCCTCTCCCCGTCCCGGAGGATATGGTCCCCCGTACTCTCGTCATGTTCGCTCGCAAGCCTCGAGGAGGCCGTGCTGGGCCTTCGCCGGGATGGGGATATCCCGGGCTGGCTCATCCCCAGTGTCTACGCCGGATATCTCCGCAGCGGCGACCCCGGGGCGATCGATCCGGTCATGGTCCACAACCGGCTGGACATCCTGTCCCTTGCCGCGCTGCTCGCAAGGCTCGCCATCTGCTTCGAGGAACCCACGGGCCGCCCCGCGCGCAGGGACGGCGTCGAGGCGCTCGGGGCGGCCTTGCACTACGAGTCGCTCGGCCTCAAACACGAGGCGCTCCGCCTCTACGAAGAGTCTATCGACTCCGGACTCCCCGGGGACCTCCTCACGCGGGCGTTGTGGGGCGCCCTGCGCCTCTCCAGGAGTGAGAGGAACTGGGATTGCTGCCTGGACCGCGCGCGGGCCCTGGCCGCCTCCGGCGGGGACTACAGGGCCTGGATCGAGATAGCCAAACACCACGAACACAGGAGCAAGGACTACGCGGCCGCGCTGTCGGCCGCGCAGACCGCCCTCAGCCGGTTGTCCGCCGACCGGTCGCTGCCCCCGTCCTCGCGCTCCCGGGCAAGGGATGAAATCAACCACAGGATCCGCCGCCTGGAACGGAGACTCGGTCGCGACCGCGCCTAACCACGCCCGGCATAGGCCGCTCCCTCAGGGAATAGCGATATACCGTCCATCCTCGAAGGGGGGCCGGCCAGGTGATCCTGATTGTCGTCCGCAGGAGCGCCCGCCTCTGGGCGCTCGTGGTGGTCGCGCTCATCGCCATCGTCGCGGGAGCCGCTCTCGCGGGGCGCCCCTACGGCGTGCCCGTCTCGGGCAAAGTACTGCCCATATATAGGGTGATCACCCCCAATAAGGCCGTGGCGCTCACTTTCGACATCGGCTGGGGTGAGGTGTGCCCGGGCCTCGTTCTCGACGTTCTCAAACAGAAGGGCCTATCGTGCACGTTCTTCTTGTCAGGTCCCTGGGCCGCGTCTCACCCGGATATTGTGAGGAGGATCGCCGCGGATGGCCACGAGGTGGGCTCCCACGGCTGGTGGCACGACAACCTCAGCCAGTGTTCAAGGGAGCGAATCGTCGAAAGCCTGCGGAAGACGCGGGAGACGATAACCAACCTGGCCGGCCGCGAGGCGAAGCTGTTCCGGCCGCCAAACGGGGACTACGACGACGAAGTGGTTCTCACCGCCATGGAGGAGGGATACCACACGATCATCTGGAGCCTGGACTCGCTCGACTGGAAGAACCCCGGTGTCGACTACATGATAGATAGGCTCCTGACCAGGGCGCAGGCCGGGGACATCATCCTCTGCCACGCCTCCGATAGCGCCAGGGAGACGTACCTGGCTCTTCCACCGGTCATCGACGGTCTGAGAGCGAACGGCTTCCGCCTGCTGAGACTCTCCGAGTTACTGGCGCTCGCCGGCAACAGGTACATCATCCAGCCGCCAAGAGACCTGATACGGTAGGGCCGCCGGGCCTAGCCGACCCCGAGGCGGCTCAGCATTCTCAAGGCGGGCGTGTACGCCGCCGCCAGGGCCCGGAAGAGGGTGCGCTCCTCGATGTCTGCGGCCGCCACCACGTCGGCCGAGGCCACGATCGTATCGCCCGCCCAGAGGCTTAACGATCCAAGCCGCTGCCCCCGGCTCACCGGGGCCCGCACGGGTTTCTCCACGTCAATGTTCATCCTCAACGTCCCGCCCGCGCCCCGTGCGATCACGCCTGACAGATCGGAAGCGGCGACGGCCTCCACCGCCGGCCTCATGCCCCGCACAACCGGTACTTCGCAGACACTCTCCCCCTTCTCGTATGACCTCACGGCCTCGAAGCTGTTGAAGGCATATTCGAGGAGGGTTTCCGAATCCGCCCACCTGGAGTCGGCGTGCAACACCACGGCTATGACCCTCATCCCATCCCTCGTCGCCGACGCGCAGAGGCACTCCCCGGCCGCAGACGTGGTGCCCGTTTTCACCCCGTCGGCCCCCTGGAAACCCCAGAGGAGCCTGTTCGTATTCGCGAGCGGCACATCCCGCATCTTGTCGAGTCTCCAAGCGTCCCTCTCCCTTGTGGAAACCAGCGTGGCGAAGTACGGGATCGAGAGGCCGTACCGAGCTATGAGCGCAAGGTCGTATGCCGTCGTGAGATGGCCCGGCTCGCTGATGCCGTGGGAGTTCACGAATGTCGTGCGCAGAGCGCCGATCTTTCTCGCTTTCTCGTTCATTACCGCGACAAAGGCCTGTTCACTTTCCGCGAGATGCTCCGCGATGGCCACCGCCGCGTCGTTGCCCGATACTATCATCAAACCTGCAAGGAGGTCCTCCAGCAAGTAGCGGCTCCCCGGGGACAGCCCCATCGATGAACCCGGAGTATATGCCGCGTTTTGGCTCACCGTGACGACGTCGCCGAGGTAGCCTCGCTCGAGGGCGATGATCGCCGTCATCATCTTCGTTATGCTCGCGGGGTGCATGGGCCGGTGAGCCCGCTTCTCGTAGAGGACCGCGCCGGACTTGAAGTCCATCACCACGGCCGCGTCGGCGCTTATGCGGGGGGGCGGCGCGGCCGGGGGGCCCCCGCCACCAGGAGAAGCCGCCGCCACCGGGGCGGCCGCGGCGCCAAAACAAAACGCGGCCACAACAACAGCCGCACCGGCCTTCCACATCCGAGCACCACCCCGAGCCCTGTCAGCGACTCACCCGCGCCTTCACCAGATCATATTTCCCGCGAGTCCGCTTTATTAGGCGCTGGACACAGGGCCGGGGAGGCTCTATTCTGTTCTCGAGATCTCCAGGTCCTTGGCGGGACCACCCTCCCGGCCGGCAATGCCGAGGTCGACGCCGTTGAGGCTCAAGCTCATGGTCCATGGGGCGCCAACGCGGATCACCAGCCGGTCGGTCGCCCGCCATGCCCTCCGCGCCCCGGGTTCGAGGAGCTCCTCGGCGATCACCTTGCCGTCGGCCTCCACCCTCACCCAGCACGGGCCGTCCTTCACGGAGGCCGAGAGGTCGAGCGCCTCCGCCTTGATGCCGATCACAGTAAGATACTCGGACCTGTCCTCTCTGGCTATTTCCGGTTCCGCCTCTGCGGGTGGCGCTGGCGGTGGAGCCTGTTGCTCGGGACTGGCCGGCGGGTTTGTTCCGGGTGGCGGGGCGGGTTGAGACTGCGCTTCCACCGGTGCAGGGGGTCCCGCCGCCGGCGGCGGGACCATGTCGTTCATGATGCGCGTGCTCATTACCAACGCAAGGATGGCGGTCAGGAACAGCACGAACGGCAGCCTCCACACCCGGGCGGGCGATCGCGGACGCCGGCGCGCGGGGCTCGGCGCCGGGGCCTCCTGCGGGGCCGGCGCAGCCTCTACCGGAGCGGCGTCCCGGGGTGGAACGGCCTCTCCAGCGGTGGGAGCGGGGCTTACCGTCGCGGGCGGCTCCGGGGGGGTCTTCGCCGCCTTGTATTGCCGGACGAGCGCCTGGCCGTCAAGTCCGAGGAAATCCCCGTAGATTTTCAGGAATCCCCGGAAATAAACGTCGCCGGGCGATGATGTATCCTCACCGGCTTCCAGCGCTTGGAGATACCTCTTCCGTATCTTGGTTGCAGCCTGGACATCGTCGAGCGACAGGCGGCGGCTCTCACGCCTCGAGCGGAGGAGGCCTCCGATTTCGGCCGGTCCCCACGGTGCCCCCACGCACTGCTCTGCAGGCGTCTCCCGTCCGGACTCCACCGTCTCGGACGCGCCGTCCGGGATTATCGTGCCAATCCCCCTGCCTAACCCCCGCTTCGACATGGCATGTCACTTCCTTCGGCACACTGCTTCGCTTGTGGGATGCCACATTCCTCCCAGAATTGACGCATTTCGACCCCCGTCCGTTCCAGTCAGGCCCGGTCCATGTGTTGCCGGCCCGGCGCCGGCCCTACGGGTAGACCCTGTACAGCATCCGTGGGAAGGCTATGGTCTCCCTCACGTGCTCGAGCTTGCAGACCCAGGCCACTGTCCTCTCGATTCCCAACCCGAACCCCGAATGCGGCGTCGAACCGAACCTCCTCAGATCCGCATACCACTTGTATGTCTCCTCTGGCAGGTTATGCTCCTTCATCCGGCGTTCTATCGTCGCCAGATCGTCTATCCTTTCCCCGCCCCCGATTATCTCGCCGTACCCTTCGGGCGCGAGCAGGTCCGCCCCGAGCACCACTTCCGGCCTGCGTGGGTCGGGCTTCATGTAGAACGCCTTCATCCCGGCGGGGAAGTGCGTGACGAACACCGGCTTCTCGAACTGCTCGGATATCGCGGTCTCGTCGGCCGCCCCCAGATCGTCTCCCCACTTGATCTCATGCCCGGCCTTCCTGAGACGGTCTATTGCCTCGTCGTAGGTTATCCGCGGGAACGGCGGGTCCACCTTCTCGAGCTGTTTCGTGTCCCGCCCCACGGACTCGAGGTCCGCCCTGTTGTTCGCCAGTACGCTTCTGACAATGTGCGTGATGAGGCCCTCCTGGATCCGCATGTTCTCCTCGAAGTCGCAGAAGGCGGCCTCCGGCTCCACCATCCAGAACTCGATGAGGTGCCTCCTCGTCTTCGATTTCTCGGCGCGAAAGGCCGGGCCGAAGCAATAGACCCTGCCCAGGGCCGCTATCGTCGCCTCGTTGTACAACTGCCCGCTCTGCGCCAGGTACGCCTTCTCATCGAAGTAATTCGTCTCGAAAAGGTTGGTTGTGCCCTCACACGCCGCGGGCGTTAGCACGGGCGTGTCCACGTTGACGAACTCGTTGGTATCCAGGTACTCGCGGATTGCGCGTATGACTTCCGCCCTGATGCGGAGGATTGCCTGCTGCCTGGGGGCCCTGATCCAGAGGTGCCTGTGGTCCATGAGGAAATCAACACCGTGCTCCTTGAGCTTGATGGGATAGTCCTCGGCCATCTGGACGATCTGAAGGCGCTTCAGTTCCAGTTCATACCCGCCCGGCGCCCTCGACTCCTCCCGCACCAGGCCCCGGACGATAATCGACGATTCCTGCGTCACCTTGTCGCACAGGTTGAAGTCCTCTTCCGCGACCTGCCCGCGCACCGCCACGGCCTGGGCGAGGCCGCTACCGTCCCTCACGATCAGGAAGTGTATCTTCCCGCTGGACCTCTTGTTGTAGAGCCAGCCCCTCAGTTCCACCTCTTGGCCCACGTGTTCGTTCAGACGGCGTATCAGCGTTTGCTCCACGCTACGCACCTCCGCTACTTCTCCTTCATCTTCTTCCACAGGGTGGTCCTGCTTATCCCAAGCCGCCGCGCCACCTCCGACCTGTTCCCCGCGCACGCTCGATCGTATTGGCCTATGATGTCCATGATCATATCGTCGAGTGAACCCGCCGTGACGGTTACCTCGGTCAAGGGCCTCTCCTCCGCCTCTCCCTGTGGCGCGATCTCCTCCAATACCATGCGCTCGACGGCGTCCGCCGGAACGAGCGGCATCGAGCGTATCGCCGCCACAAGGCGCTTTATCAGACCCTCCAGCTCCCGGACGTTCCCGGGCCAATGGTATCTCTTCAGCCTCGCGAGAGACACGGCGGAAAGCGTAACCTGCTTGGCGCCCCCGAGCAGCCTGCCCGCAATCACATCAAAGAGGGCGGGGATATCGTCCTGGCGTTCCCTCAACGGCGGGACGTTCAAGCGCATGTCCGCAAGTCTCCAGTAGAGGGCCTCGGAGAATTGAGCCGAGGCGACCATCTGTTTCAAATCCCTGGAACTGGAGGCGATTACCCTGGCATCAACGGGCCTGGGCTCCGTCCCCCCGACCCTCCACACAGTCCGGTGCTCTATCGCCGCGGCCACCCTGGTCTGCAACTCTTGCGGCAGGGCCCATACCTCTTCCAGGAAGACCGTGCCGCCGTGGCATATTTCGAATACGCCGGGGCTCGACTTGCGGGCCGCCGGAAACGCGCCCTTCTCGAAGCCGAACAGGCGCCTTTCGAGGGCGTCGGCGGCCAGCCCCTCGCATGAGACGCGGCCGAACGCCCCGGACCGCCTTATGCCCGCGTGGTGGATGGACTGCGCGAGGACCTCTTTGCCCGTTCCCCTCTCTCCGCAAATGAGGACGGGGGCGTCCCCCAGGGCGTATCGCTTGGCCCGCTCAACGGCTTTCCTCATGGCGCCGCCCGTGGCGGGGATATCATCGAATGTGTACACCACCGGTTCCTGTTCGGCGCCTTCCGGAGAAGAGAGCTGGTCCACGAGGCGTTCCGCGGCGCTCACGTCGTACAGCACACACACGACGCCCGCATTCTGGCCCTCAGCCTTCCACGGCACAGCCTCTATGCCGACGCGCGACTCTCCCAGCCTGGCTATTCGCAGGCCTGTGCCCTGCTCGCCCTTCAGTGAGGGGAGCGCAGGGGAGCCGCTGAGGGCTTCCGACGCCGGGCGCCCCACGTCCGCGGGCGTGGCGGCCCCCATGGCCGCCGCCGCCCGGTTGCACAACCTTATAGTGCCCCTGGGATCGGTGGCGATCACCCCGACCGGCAGCCCGTCGAGCACCTCGGAGTAGTTCACCCTCCGCTCTCCTGTGTCCCGGCATACCTTCACGAGCTCGTGGCAGTTCTCTATCGCCTGCCTCACCGAGGCCTTCCCCATGCCGATCGCCACGCCCTTCAGGCCCTGGGACCTTGCCATGTCCACGGTAACCTGTCCGCCGACCACGACTTCGTATCCGGCCTCCTTGACCTCCGCGAGGACGCGGCGTACCTCCTGCGGCGTGCGCCCGGGGGTGAACTCCTGGAGTTCGATGTCCATGGATGCGCCAAGCACAGCGGGGTCGAGCACCGAGCCGCCGAAGTGCAGCAGGGCAACGCGTTTCCCAAGTCTGCGGGCGCCGGCTATGGCCGTCACCACGTCAAGCGGGCCCGGATTGCACACCACGACTGGAAGCGATGTCACGGAGCGCACAGCGTCGGCGAGGAATCCCCTTGCGATGATCGCCTCAGCGCCCGTCGATTCCGCCTTCCGTACCGCGTGTAACACTTCCTCCGCGCCGGCCTGCAGGACCATGACATCCTCCTGCATCTCCCGCGCCGTGTCAGATATCAGCGAAAAGAGCGGCCCATCGGGAACAATCGCCGCCAGCCTGGCCACTCGGACCACCCCCCGTAGCCTTCCTGTCGTTCCATTTCTTCACACATCCGCCGTTGACCTGCACAACAGGGAGACATCACGGGGCGGTAGAAATCGCTCCACGGCCTCCATTACGCCCGCGGCGTGCGGGTTGCGCGTGACGTACCTCACCCGCTCCTTCAACTCGGGGCGCGCGTTCGACACCAGGACGCCCGCCCCCGCCACCTGGAGCATGTCCATGTCCGACTCGCTATCTCCAACTGCAACGACATCACCGGTGGATACCGATAGCATCCGGCACAGGGTCTTCAGAGCGTTTCCCTTTGAGACGAGGGGGTTCACGAATTCGACGAGGTGCGGGAGGGTGCGCATCACCCTGGCAATCCCCCGGGAGGCCGCCGAGTACTCCTTCACCGCGCGGGCGGCTTCCTCCGGGGACATCCGGAGGACAATGTGGGTCGCGTCGCCGCCGCTCACGTGCGAATTCAGGTTTTCAACCACGGTTACGGGGACCCCGAGGGCCCGCGAGTACTTCTCCACGTGTTCGCCCGGGGTGTCCGTGAGGATGCTGTCGTTCACGAACAGATACCTGCAGTGGTCCCTTCCAACCATCCGGAGTACCGCCCGGGCGGCCTCGGTCCCGAGGGCTAGCCTGTCAAGGACGGCGCCGCCCGGTGTGCCGATGATCGCGCCACCACCGGCGATGATCGCGCAATCGACCCCTGCCTCCAGGGCCACCCTCCTCGCCGAGGCGAAGATCCTCCCGGTGGCGATGGAGAACAGGGCGCCCCGTTCCCTTACGGTAGCCACAACTCGCCTCACCGTCTCATCAACGCAGTGCCTGTCGTCCAGCAGCGTTCCATCAAGGTCTACAATGACGAGTCTCCCTTGCAAGGCCTCTTGCCTCCCATCGAGGCGCAACGCGCCACAACGCCCGAATACCCTGCGTGCTGGCAGGCAGCATATAGCATTGCAGGATTCTGCCAGGTTCCGTCGAAGACGGGGCTTGTCAGGGGGTGTGTGATGAACACCAGGCGTTTCCTGCTCACAGTGGCATTCGCCGTTGCCATCGCGGGTTCCTCGCGGACCGCGGGCGCGGCGCCCGCATCCACCGTGCTGAAAAACGGTTCGCGCGGTCCGGCCGTCGTTTCCCTCCAGGAGGTACTCGCCGGAAAGGGCTATTACGCAGGCAAGGCGGATGGAGTGTTCGGCGCGCGGACAAAGGCGGCGGTCATTGCGTTCCAGAAGGACGCGGGCCTGGCGCCCGATGGGATTGCGGGACCCCGCACCCTCGAGGCCCTGCGCGGACCGGCGGAACCAAGCAGGGGCCTTCCCTCCGCCGCGATCTCCCGCCTGATAGAGACGGCCAAAGGCTTCCTCGGCACCAGATATGTGTGGGGTGGTACCACCCCCCGGGGCTTCGACTGCTCGGGGTTTGTATATCACGTGCTGAATCTTTGTGGAATCGAGATCCCCCGCGCACTGGAGGACCAGTTCACGCAGGGGGCGGCCGTTCCCCGGAAGGACCTGCGCCCGGGGGACCTCGTGTTCTTCTCGACCTACAAACCAGGGCCGTCGCACGTCGGGATATACCTCGGCGACGGCACCTTCATCCACGCGAGCTCCGCCCGCAAACAGGTCACCACCACACCCATAGACAAATCGTACTACGTCAAGAACTGGGTAGGCGCGCGGCGGCTCGCCCCTAGTTGACCTAATCCGTGTTACGTATACCTCACCCTCCGCGGGCCGGTCCGGGCCGTGGCGGCCGGCGGAGGGCATCATTGCGCCGGTCAGAATTCGATACCCTCGCGCGCGGGCACACCCTTCCTGTAGTGGTGTTTCACCTCTTTGACCTCGCTGATCAGGTCGGCAATCTCCGTGATGGGTTCGGGGGCGCCCCTGCCGGTCAATACAATGTCGACGTGCGCGGGCCGGGACTTGATGAGTTCGATCACGTCTTCCACCTTTACCAGCCCGTAGTCGATCGCCACGTTCACCTCGTCGAGGATGACCAACCCGTGACGGCCGCGCCTGACTATTTCCCTCGCGAGGTCCATTCCCCTGGCCGCGAGGTTCATATCAGCCTCCGACGGGTTCTTCCTGTTCACGAACTCGTCGCGGCCGGAGGGTACTATCGTCAGCTCCTTGAGGTATTCGCGCGCCGCCTTGCGCTCGCCGTATTCGTTCCCAGGCCCCTTCATGAACTGGATCATGTACACTTCCTTGCCGTGCCCGATGGCGCGCAGCGCGAGGCCCAGCGCCGCGGTCGTCTTACCCTTACCGTTCCCCGTGTACACGAGGACGAGGCCCCTCTCCTCACTATCCCCGCTCTTCTCCATCTCCCAGCGCCCCCTAGCTCCTGAAATCCCGCTTCACTCTCTCCATGAACGAACTATCTGCTATCAGGTCGAGGCATGTCATTGCCATCGCCTTCGCCGCCGCCAGCATCGCCAGGTGGGCCCGCTCCGTGCCCGCGGCCCTGGCGAATTCCTCCGTGTGCCCCGGAATGTCCCCGGATGTGATCGCCACGTACGGGTGTATGGCGGGGAGTTCCTGGCTGACGTTACCGATGTCCGAAGAGCCGAGCCCGCCCTTGAGCGCCAGCCCGTCGTCCGGCTTCATCCCCAATTCGGTTATGTATTTCCCGAACCTTCCCGACATGGTGGGGTTGTCCTTGCGTTCGGCGTAGACGAGGCCCAATTCCACCGCCGGCTTGGCGCCGGTCATCATGCCCGCTCCCTGCACACAACGGCGCACCTTTTCCACCACTTCGTCCAGGCCGGCGCGGTTCTTCGCCCTGACGAGTATCTCAGCCTCGGTATAGTCGGGAACCACGTTGGGCGCCGAGCCACCCTTGGTGATGATCCCGTGTATTCTCACGTCTTCCCTCAGGTGTTGCCTGAGTGAGTTTATCCCCGTGAACGTCAGGATCATGGCTTCCAGCGCGTTGATCCCCTCGTGAGGCGCTCCCGCCGCGTGCGCCGCCCTCCCTTTGAACGTCACGTAGAGGGAAACAGCAGCCAGCGACGGCCGGAATACCATCGTCCTCGAGGAAGGATGGACCATCATAGCCGCGTCGATCCCCTTGAATTGACCGTTCTCCAGCATGGTGATCTTACCGCCCGCCGACTCCTCCCCCGGCGTGCCCATCACCACAATCGTGCCTGGATGGCTCTCAAGCGCAGCCTTCACGGCCACCCCGGCCCCCACGCCCATCGCGGCGATCAGGTTGTGGCCACATCCGTGCCCCACGCCGGGCAGGGCGTCGTACTCACAAAGGACGGCGACGGCCGGCGATCCCCTTCCGTAGGTCGCCTTGAAGGCGGTGGGCATGCCGCCCACACCCTTCTCCACGCCGAATCCCCTGCTTTCGAGGAACCCGGTCAGCCACTCCACCGCGTTGTGCTCCTCCAGGGAGACCTCGGGATTGTGAAGGATGCGTTCCGACAGCGCCGTCAATTCCCCCGCCATCGATTCGACGGCTTGAGCCGCGGTTTTCCTCATCTTCTCCAGGTCCGCCAAGCCATTACCACCTCACTCGCCGCCTGGGTCTTCACAGAACCGGACATGGACATTGTACTTCACCGGATCCCATTCGATACCCCCGCCGAGCGCGGCGACAACGGCCGCCGGCTGGACCATCACGCGGTCGCACACGATGCGCAGGGGCGCGCCCAACGGGATCTCCCTCCCGTTGACGAGGGCCACCGGCGAATCGGCGGCCATGACGACCGACACACCGTCCCTCGTGCACGACACGCTCCTCGACGCGCCGTCCTAGGCCACCTTGAACCCCGCTGCTTCGAACAACGCCCTGCAGGGCGCCCACGTCCTTCCCTCAATTATGACCGGACTGACGTCCTCAAACTGGACGTTCTTGCCGTTCACTATCAGAGCGACGGGTGACCACGCCTCCAACTCCCCGCCGGTTCCCCCGACGATCAGGCCCCTCCGTCCTCCCACAGGTCCCGACCCAACCCGCCACGGGATCTCGTTTCTCCACAACTCCTCGCCCGTGACCGCTGAGAGTACGTAGATCGCGTCCGGGCCCGGCACTTCGAAATACGTGCCTGTGTACAGCCTCCCGCCGGACACCACAGGGGGCCTGACCAGGGCATCGTGCTGATAGGTACGCTTTCCTGACTCCCTCGTGACGACGGGGGCCTTCCACTGCCATCTTATGGCGCCCGTTTCGAGGTCCACCGCGTACAGCCACCCCGTGTTGCCCGCGTAGATGGTGTCGCCGGATACCGCCGGGCCCGACCACTGGTTGCTTGCCCCCCTTACCGGTCCCCACAGCACCGTCCCCGATTGCGCGTCGAGCGCGTACAGGCCGCCCGTCTTGAACCCCGTCGCCGCGACGACCACCCTCCCGCCGCTGAAAACCACGCTGTTCCCGAGCCAGCCCTGCAGGGGGGTTTTCCACTTGACAGCGCCCGTGGCCTCGTCCAGCGCGTAGACTGCCCCACCGCCCTCCCCCGTTCCGAGGGCGGCCACGAACACGAGCCCCCCGCCCACCGCAGGCGAGGCGGAGATCAGGTCTCCCGGAATCACGAAATCCCACAGGAGTCGCCCATCAGCCAGGGAGAGGCTGCATATCCGGCCGTCATACGCGGCTACAACCGCCCGCCCGCCGGCCACCGCTGTTGAAGAGGTAACGGACAGCCCCGCCCGGAACCTCCACTTCTCCACTCCCGACTCCCGGTCAATCCCGAACACGTAGCCGTCGGCGGCGGCAGTCACGACCACGCCCTCTCCCACGGCCGGCCCGGAGCGTATCCTGGCGCCGTTCTCGGGCTCAAATCGCCAGCGCTGCACGCCTGTGTCCAGGTCAAGCGCGTACACGCACCCATCGTCACAGCCCACGTACAGGCAATCGCCGGAAATCGCCGCCGGCGAGTGCGCCGCCCCCGGCAATACCGTGCCCCACCTGCGGTACAGAGCCAGCCCATACGGGCCGTCCGCCTCGTGGGTCCTGGCCGCCCCGCCACCATACTGATCCCATCCGGCGTCCATGGCGACAACCACGTGAGGAAGCGCGGCCGGTATGAACATCCCCAAAACGATCCCCGCCGCGATCCCCGCCAGGGTCTCGCGCCGCAACATCCCTCGCATGTGTATACCTCCGTCTCAACGCCAGGTTTCGTCACATACAATGTGTCGAGGAGGGGATTCGGATGCCGCATGTTCCCCAATACCTGGCGCAGTATGTGGGTCAGGCGCGTATCACCATCGACGTCTCGTCAATCACCCTCGCCCTTCAGGTCAACGGCCGTCACCACGCGACTTATCCCTGCGCGGTCGGCAAGCCCAGCACCCCGTCACCGATCGGTTCTTGGCAGATAGCCATCAAGACCGTGAACCCGTCGTGGGAGGTCCTCGGAACCCGTTGGATGGGCCTCAACGTCCCATGGGGCAACTACGGGATCCACGGCACCAACGCCCCCTGGTCCATAGGGAGACAGATATCTAACGGTTGCATACGCATGTACAACGAGAACGCCGAAGAGGTATTCGACCTGGTGGCCATAGGAACGCCGGTGGATATCACCGGTTCCTACGGCGCCTCCTCCGGCGCCCTGAGGCTCGGCGCCACCGGCCAGGCCGTGGTGGAACTGCAGAACCGGCTCATCGCCCTCGGGTACCTCACCGGCTTCGCAGACGGTGTCTTCGGCCCTACCACGGACACCGCCCTCAAACGCTTCCAGGTTCACAACGGCCTTGCGCCGGACGGGATCGCGGGACCGTTGACCCGAAGGGCCCTGGGCATGTGGTAGGGCGGCTCACACGCCGTCCTGGCCGAAAATGCGCTGGTATTCCTGGAATGTCAGGCGTACCTCGCGGGGCTTCGAACCCTCGTACGGGCCGACGAAACCCCTCTCCTCCATCGCGTCTATGAGCCTTGCGGCGCGGGCGTAGCCTATCGGCAGTTTTCGCTGCAGAAGGGACACGGACGCCTGGCCCGCCTCAACGACGATCTTGACTGCCTGCGGGAAGAGATCGTCGGCCCCTTCCTGCCGGTTGCCCGATTCCTGCTCCGGCTCGGTCACTATCTCCTCGTACCTCGGTCCGCCCTGCTCCCGCACGAAGTTTACCACTCGCTCGACCTCGCGCTCGTTTATGTAGGCCCCCTGCGCGCGCACCGCCTTTGTGGCGCCCACGGGGAAGAACAGCATGTCCCCTTTGCCCACGAGCTTCTCAGCGCCGGCCGCGTCGAGTATGGTCCTCGAATCTATCTGGCTCGAAACGGTGAACGCTATCCTCGACGGGATGTTGGCCTTGATTGTGCCCGTCACCACGTCGACGGAAGGCCTCTGCGTGGCCACCACGAGGTGTATCCCCGACGCGCGGGCCATCTGGGCGAGCCTGAATATGGCGTCCTCCACGTCCACGGGCGCGACCATCATGAGGTCACTCAGCTCGTCTATCACGACAACGATGAAAGGCAGCCGCTCCTCCCCGAGCGCCGCGGCCGCCTGATTATACTTGGCGATGTCCCTGACGCCCGCGCTGACGAACGTCTGGTACCGCTTCTCCATTTCCCTCACGACCCACCGGAGGGCGCCCGCCGCCTTCTTCGGGTCGGTAACGACGGGGGCAACCAGGTGGGGTATCCCGTCGTACACGCTGAGTTCCACCATCTTGGGGTCAACGAGAAGCATCTTGACCTCATCCGGCTTGGACTTGAACAGGATGCTGGTGATTATGGAGTTGATGCACACGCTCTTGCCGGAACCCGTGGCCCCCGCGATGAGCACGTGGAGCATCTTCTCGAGCGTGGAGACTATGGGTCTCCCGGCGATGTCCTTGCCCAGGGCCACCGTCAGGTTGGAGGGTGACTCCTTGAATTCCTTCGTGTCGAGCACATCCCTGAGGTGGACCAGGGTGACTTCTGTGTTGGGGACCTCGATCCCCACCGCCGATTTCCCGGGAATCGGGGCCTCTATCCTCACGTCCTGGGCCGCCAGGTTCAGCGCTATGTCGTTGGCAAGGCTGGTGATGCTGGCAACCTTGACACCGGGGCCCGGCTGGAGTTCGAATCTGGTCACGGCGGGACCGCGGCTCACCTGAACTACCTTCGCTTGCACCCCGAAGCTCTGGAGGGTCTCTTCAAGGGTCTTCGCCCTGTCCTCGATGTCCCTGTCCGGCCTCAAGGCTTTCGGCCTTCCCTGCTGCCTGTCCAGGAGCGAAAGCGGCGGGATCTCATAGGGGCCGTGCGTGCTGAGGGTCAATTGCTCGGGCGCAGCCGCGCCACCCTCGCCCCCGGTCGCCCTTGCCTGCCTGGACGCCCTCCTCGATGCCCTTGACAGCGGGATAACGACTCCGGCGCCGTCTCCAGGACGCGTCTCCGCCGCCGCATCCACACAGGGGGGTTGGCCGCCACCGGTCTGCACGGCCGCCGGGGCCACTGCCGGAGCCTTCTCAACCGCATCACCCACGGTGCACGCCGCTTCGCCCTCATCAGACAGGTCCGCCGCTTCGTAGAAGAAATCCTCCATGGACCGCTTCAAAGAGGTGACGCACAACCTGATCCCCTTCACCACGGCCCCCGCGATCTTCCCCGGCGACGCGTTGGCCACCAGGCTCACCGCGACGACCCCCGCAATAACGGCGGCGACCCACAGCCCCGACTGCCCGAAGCCCTTCCTCAGCAGGACCGCGAGAACCGCACCGATCACGCCGCCGCCGTACCCCCTTCCAGCGTTCACGTACTCCGTCCCAGGCTCGATCGAGGAGTGAAGCACCAGGGCCGCGTCCAGAACGGCGACGATCGCGCCCGCCGTCCTCGGGGTAAACGGCGGCAACCTCCTGCGGACCATGATGAATACACCCAGAGCCGCCGGGCCCGCGGGGATGAGCGGGGCCATGTCCCCAAGCAGGACCCTGCACGACCTCACGAGGGCATCGCTCACGATGCCGCTGGCCTCGCCCAGAAACGACATTACCAGCAACACACCGAGGCCGACCAGGGCCAGCCCGGCGGCCTCGTATTTCAAATCCCGCTGTACCTTCCCAAGGAATTCGCGCAACGGCGCCACCTCACGAGAAGCCCGGCTCATCCGCGCCTTACGCTGGCGCTTACCATCTACCGGGTTCGCCACGCGGGGGTGAACTCCTCCCTCACCTGGCATACATTCCCATCCACAGCGCGACCGCCCCCGCCGCCCAGCAGTAGTACGCGAAGGATTTCAGCCCGCCCTTCCGCAGCAGGCCGATCAGGTACCGGAGGGCGACGGTGCCCGATACGAACGCCACGATCGCCACGATCGCGAGCGCGGCAAGCGGCGCTTCCTCCGTTCCGGCGGCCCCGGTGATATCCACGGCTGCGTTCAGGTAATCCCGCACGCCGAGGAGGGCGGCGCCGGCGGTCGCGGGGATCGAGAGGAGGAACGAGAAGCGCGCCGCCTCCTCGCCGCGTAACCCCGAGGCCAGACCCGCGGAGATGGTCATGCCGGATCGGGACACACCGGGCGCGATGGCCAGGGCCTGCGACACGCCCACGATAAATGCCCTCCCCGGGCCCATCTCACTCGTGGAAAGCCCCCTCGCCTGCCGCCTCCCCCCACTTCCCCGTCCGGACACGAACAGCACGAAACCGGTGAGGAGCAGCCCCAGGCCGGCGAACACGGGGCTCTCGAACATCCTTTCGAACGCGTCTTTCCACACGATGCCGGCCACCCCAGCCGGGATTGAGCCCAACAGCACGAAGGCAGCCGCCCTGAACCCGGGGCGCCGCCTCCCCCCGGCGCTGACAAGGCCCGACAGGAAACCCACGGCAAGGCTTATCGCATCCCCGCCGTATACTGTCAGGACGGCCGCGAGCGTGCCGAGGTGAGCCGCGACCTCGATCCCTATTCCCGCGGAATGCAGGTTGAAGAGACCCTGCGCGATCACGAGGTGGCCCGAACTCGACACGGGGAGGAACTCGGTGATCCCCTGCACGAGTCCAAGGACAATCCAGCTGATCAACGATCCCCTGCCTCCTTTTCCAACGACCTGTGGTTCGACGGAGGAGGCCGCCGACCCTTCAGTCGCGCGGGCCGGGAACCGCCCTTTCGACGGCGGACGCGACGGCGTCGACAAACGGGAGCGCCAGCAGGGTCCCCACCACGTTGAACAGGGAGTGCGCATTAGCCAGCTGTGAGGCGATGGAGGCGCTCGTGCAGGACACAACCGCCACGAACGGCTGGAGCAGGGCCATGAACAGGCCGGCACAGGCCGAATTGAACAGGAGGTGGGCGGCCGCCGCCCGCCTGGCGTACACGGTCGACCAGGCGCCGGCGATGATCGCCGTCACGCAGGTACCCATGTTGGCGCCGATGATGACGGGCACCGCCCCCGCCAGGTCGAGGCGGCCGTTCGTACACGCGGAGATCGTTGCCGCTATGGTGACGCTGGACGACTGGACGGCGGCGCTGATCGCGGCCCCACCGATCAGGCCGAGAATGGGGCGCCGGCCGAGTACGCGAGCGACTGCGGCGAATCGCTCCCCCGACGCGAGGGGACCGGTCGCGCCGCCTATCAGGCGCAGCCCCAGGAACAACAGGCCGACCCCCACGGTTGTCCAACCCACACGCCGGATGGTCACGGCGCGGGCCGGCCGGCCCCTCGCCAACAACAAAACAAACAGGCCCGCCAGCACCACCGCCTGGGCGTGGCGGTGCACGCTGAAGGCGAGCATCTGGACGGTCACTGTGGCGCCGATGTTCGCTCCCAGGATCAGTCCGATCGCCTCGCGAAGGGATATCGCCCGGGCCCCGGCCAGGGCCACGATGAGGGTCGTGGTCACCCCTGACGACTGGACCAGGCCGGTGACCGCCCCTCCCAGGATCACGCCCCGGCCTGGAGTGCCCGCGAGGAACCGCAACGCCCCGCGCAGTCCCGTCTCGGCCAACCCCTCCAGTCCTGAGCGGACTATCCGGACGCCTGCGAGAAACAGCCCGAATCCGGCGCCGAGCCGGCACACGATCGCGACGTACACAGGAGTATCCCCTCCGCGCCCGCGTAGTACGACTGGCGGCCCAACGGCGCACCCAAGTAATGCTATATCGCGCGGCGCGGTTTATGCCGTCAGGAGGCCCCTCCCCAGAGGCTGACGAGGCTTCCAGGCTGCGTCGCGGGGTCCAGGAAATCCTGGGGGTCCGTGGAGATCACCCGAACCACCCGCCCCTCGGTCGGCGACACGGGTTCCACCTGGATGATCCTGCCTCGCACCCTGATCTCGATGGTCCGGCGCTTCTCGTCCTGCTGCATGACCTCTTCAACGGGCATCACCGTGTAAAGGATCAATGGCTCAGGCTGACCCCCTCTCGCCCGGCGGCCAACTGCCTCACCTTGGCGACGGCCGCGGAGATACCTCCCACCTCGTCGATCAGCCCCACGCTCACGGCGTCGCGCCCAACGAGGACGGTCCCGATGTCGCGCGCGAGTTCGCCCGTCCTGAACATCAGCTCCCGGAATTTCTCCTCCGTGATCTTGGAATTGGAGACAACGAATCTCACGACCCTGTCCTGCATCTTGTCCAGGTACTCGTACGTCTGCGGCACACCGATGACGAGCCCTGTGAGGCGTATCGGGTGTACGGTCATTGTCGCGGTCTCCGCGATGAACGAATAGCTCGTACTGACGGCGATCGGCACGCCGATACTATGCCCTCCTCCTAAAACCAGGGATACGCTGGGCTTTGACATACTGGACAGGAGCTCCGCGATGGCCAGCCCGGCCTCCACGTCCCCCCCGACAGTGTTCAGCACGACCAACAACCCCTTTATGTCGGGGTTCT